>NZ_JBIVFF010000001.1:375091-819234 GCF_044748025.1 Streptomyces sp. NPDC090032
ACCGTCCGACATACGGCGGTTTCGGTTCGCATCGGTTCTCATGGGTCGCATGCGGAGTTTTCGACCCGCCTCCTCGACCCCGCCCTGTCCGGCGACAGTCACCAACCGCCCTTGATGGTCTGCGCGATGTGGGTCCGGTCGTCGTCCGACACCCACCAGCCGACCGGTATGGCGATGTGCCGCCCGGCAACGCTGTCGAGGCCCGGCAGGACCGCTTTGCAGCCCTTGGTGGCGCCGTAGACGTCGTTGCGCTCGTGGACCTCGCTCGTGGCGATTCCGGCCTCCTTCATGCGCCGGACGAACGCGTCGCGGTCGTCCACCTTGAGGGAGTAGTACCAAAACGATGGATTCCGGTCGGTGGCCCGCTCCGTCAGCTCGATCCCGCCCACCCCGGCCAGCTCGCCGTCGTAGAACGCGGCGTTCTCGCGGTGCCGGGCGACGATGCCGTCCACGGTCTCCAGGTTCGCGAGACCGATGGCCGCGTTGATGTCGTTCATGTTGAACTTGAAGCCGTACTCGGGGATGTCGTTCTTGAACCGGGCCCCGCCGCCGTCGCGGTCGATGCCGTACCAGCGAAGCATCCTGGCGCGGTGCAGCAGTTCGTCGTCGGGCAGCACGATCAGGCCGCCGTCACCGGTCGTGAGGTGCTTGATCGCCTGGAAGCTGTAGACGCTGATGTTGCCGTGCCCGCCGAGCGGGACGCCCTGGTACGTGGCGCCCCACGCGTCGGCGCAGTCCTCGATGACCCGGGGCCGGACCCCATGGACGCGTTCGGCCTGGTCGAGAAGGCGGTTCAGGCGGTCGAGATCGACGGGGTAGCCGCCCCAGTGCACGAGGACGATCGCCCGGGTCGCGGGCGTGATCTTCCGGGCCAGGTCGTCGAGGTCCACGTTCAGGGTCGCCGGGTCGGTGTCCACCCAGCGGATCCGCATCCCGTTCGCCAGGATCGGCCAGTTCGTCGCCGTGCAGGTCAGCGCGGTCGCCAGGACCTCGCCGTCCCGCCCGGACTCCGTCGCGACCAGGTGCAGGGCCAGGTGCAGCCCGGACGTGGCGCTGTTGACGGTCAGGATCCGGGGGTTGTCCAGCCGCTCGGCCAGGGCGCGTTCGAACTCGTCGACCTTCGCGCCCTGACCGATGTAGCCGCTGTCCAGCACCTCACCGACCAGCGCCGACGCCTTCTCGGACATCGCCACCTTGAAGAGAGGGATCATGTGTCGTGTCCTCAGCAGCTGGGGTTGCCGGCGATGCGGTGGACGCTGACGTCGGCGACCTGGGTGAACTGGGGGTTCCCGGCCATGTCGTAGACGTGTGAGACGCCGGTGCTGGTGAAGGAGTTGCTCACCGCATGGGTGGTCTGGTCTATGTAGATCCAGCCCTGCTGTGTGCCGGACCCGTCGGTCATCGCTTCAGCGATCTTGTAGTTGAAGTCGCCGGCACCGCCGGTGGACTTCCAGCTGCCCTTGCTGACGCCGGCGGACGTGATGAGGCACGCCTTGCCGCTCGTGGTGAATATGAGCTGGATGTCACCGGTGTCGCCCCCATGGCTGACCGTACCGGCCCACTTGCCCACGAGCCGGCGGGAGGAATCGGTGGAGCCGGCGCCCGCGTAGGGCGCCGGGTGCGCGGTGCCTGCGGCCAGGGCGGACAGGACACCGGCGGACACCACGGTGGCGAGGATCTTCTTCATGTCGGACGACCTTCCGGCTCGCGCGGTGCTCACTTGTACTCGCCGTCGGTCTCGACGAAGCGGTTCCGCACGAGCCACGACCCGTTCGAACGGACGAGCTCGTCGTCGCAGAGGGTGTGGTGGCGGAAGTGCACCTCCCCGCTCAGGAGCGTGCGGTCGGGGGTCACGTAGACCATGACGTAGCTCTGCGCGCGGACGGTGTCGTCGTCGATCTGCTCGACGGTCAGCTGCCCGACCCAGTGGCGCAGGACGAGCCCCTCGTGCTTGGCGGTCTGCATCTCGATCGCCTTGACGAGGATGTCGCGGCCGACCAGGGGCTCGGGCATGTCGGCGGCCTGGAACACGCCGTCCGGCGTGAAGGTCTGCGCCCACTGTTCGCCGTCACCACGGTCGAGAACCTTGAGCTGCAGCGCGTAGAACTGCTGGATCTCCAGGTACAGGTCGTTCGGGACGAGCTTGGTGCTGAAATCATGCGAATTCATCAGTTTCTCCAGTCGACTTCGGTAGCTGATTCGGTGGCTGCTTCTGCGGTTGATTCGGTGGCTACGTCGGTGGTTGCTCGGGTGGCTACTCGGACGGCTGCTTCGCCACGGTGTGGAGGTGGCCGAGGATCGCGTCGGCCGCGCGCGGTGCGCCGCCCGCGTCCTTCATGTACTTGCGCATGTCACGCAGGTTCGCCTGCACGGTCTCGTCGGCGGCGACCTCCAGGACGGCCTCCCGGAGGGTCTCGGCGGTGACCTCCTCGGGGGGCAGGACCCTGCCGAGGCGCAGTTCGCCCGTCCGCGCGGCGATCATCTCCGAGTCGCCGTTGTGCGGTACGGAGACGAGGGGCACCCCCGCGTACAGGGCGTTCATGGTGTTGCCGGCGCCGCCGTGGCACACGAACGCGCCGGCGTGCTCGAGGACCGCCTGCAGCGTCAGCCACGTGTGGATCTCGGCGTTGGGGGGCAGTTCGCCCACCGCCTCCAGGTCCACGCCGGGGCCCGCCGCGATCACCACGTGCCACGGCAGCCCCTCGAAGGCCTTCGCGCACATCGCGAAGAACTCGGGCTGGGTGTTGAACGTCGTGCCCAGGGAGATCAGCACCACGGGCTTGTCGCTGGACGGCCGCCACGTGCCCTGCAGGTCGCTCTCCCGCAGCGGGATCCCGACGAACGTGTACTGGTCCTCGGGGAAGGAGTCGGCGTCGGACTGGAACTCGCGCGGCATGAAGGAGATGTTGCGGGGCGCGTCCGACATCAGCTCGTCCAGCGTGACGTCCTGCAGCCCGTGCGCGTCGGCGAACGCCCGCAGTTCGCGCGTCAGTTGGCCGAACATCCCTTCGGCGGCGCCCTCCGCCTCGGAGAAGTACTGGTGGGACGCGAGGACCGGGTAGAGCTGGATCCCCGGCACGCCGAGCTTGCGCGACATCACCCGGCCGAGGAACTGCATCGAGATGTCGTAGACGAGGCAGTCCGGCAGGTCGTCACCGAAGTGGGCCTCCAGCGTCGGCGCCGTGGCGGCCGCCTCCCGGACCGCGCCCAGCAGGACACGGGCCAGCCAGTCGTCCGCGCCGGTCGGGGCGATCGTGCGCGGGTCGAGCGTCGTGGCGTAGGGAATGATGTCGGCGCCCGTCGAGGCGATCTTCTCGGCGAAGCCGTCGGCGGCCAGGTAGCTGACCTTGTGACCGCGCCTGACCAACTCCTCGACCACGGCCAGCGTCGGTGTGACGTGACCCGCCGCGGGGATGTTCAGGAAGGCGATGTGCTTCTTCATGAGTAGTCCTGTTCCTGGTGTCGTCGACTCGCTCGGGGACGCCGGCCGCGTCATCCCAGCGGCCGGATCGGTGTCTTGACGCGAAGGTCCGCGTACTTCGGGAGGACGCCCAGGGCCTCCGTCTCCGCCAGCGTCGGCGCGGTCCTGTCCTTGTCCGACAGGACCGCGCCGACGCCGCCCAGGTCGGGCCACGGCAGGGCGAGTTGCGGGTCCAGCGGGTTGATCGAGATCGCCTTGCCGGGGGTGTAGACGTTGTCGCACAGGTACGTGACCACGGCGGTGTCACTGACGGCCGCGAACCCGTGGCCGAGCCCCTCGGGGATGTACACGGCGCGGCGCCGCTCGTCGTCGAGCGGGATCGCGATGGACGCGCCGTACGTGGGCGAGCCGAGACGGACGTCGACGACGACGTCGACGATCGAACCGCTCACGCACGTCACGTACTTCGCCTCACCCGGCGGGGCGGCCGTGAGGTGGATGCCGCGGATCGTCCCGCGCCGCGAGACCGAGCAGTTGACCTGCGCCACGTCCATCGCACGGCCGGTCGCCGCGGACAGCCGGTGGCCGACGAACAGTTCCAGGAACGCACCGCGCGAGTCGCCGAACACCTGCGGCTCGACGAGGTGGACGCCCTCGATGCCGAGTTCTTCGAAGTTCATCAGGCCTCCTCGTCACACGGTGGCGCCGGCGCCGACCGGGACCAGTCGCTGGATGTCCTGGCCGGCGGCGTCGGGCAGCCCCATGAGGTACTCGCCGTAGCCGCTGGACAGGAGCGGCTGCGCGAGCTCCCTGAGCCGGTCGCTGTCGATGAGCCCGTTGCGCCAGGCCGCCTCCTCGACGCAGCCGATCTTCTGTCCCTGACGCTCCTCGATCACCCGGACGAACTCCGACGCCTGCACCAGCGAGGCGAAGGTCCCGGTGTCGAGCCACGCCGTGCCGCGGTCGAGCACGGTGACGCCGAGCTCACCGCGGCGCAGATACGTCTGGTTCACCTCGGTGACCTCCAGCTCGCCGCGCGCGCTGGGCCGCAGGGACCTGGCGATGTCGACCACGCGGTTGTCGTAGAAGTACAGGCCGGGAACCACGTATCGCGATTTCGGGTGTGCCGGCTTCTCCTCGATGGAGACGACGCGCCCTTCGAGGTCGAAGTCCAGGACGCCGAAGTCGCCCGGGTTCGCCACCGGGTAGGCGAAGATGTGGCCGCCTTCCGGGTCGGCGTGCGCCTTCAGCTGATCCCCGAGGCCGGCTCCGTGGAAGATGTTGTCGCCGAGGATGAGCGCCACCGGCTCGTCCCCGATGAAGTCCGCGCCGATCAGGAACGCCTGGGCGATGCCCCCGGGCCTGGGCTGCGTCGCGTACTGGATCTGCAGCCCCAGGTGCGAGCCGTCGCCCAGCAGCCGCTCGAAGGAGTCCCGGTCGGATGGCGTGGTGATGACGAGGATGTCCCGCACGCCCGCCAGCACCAGAGTGGACAGCGGGTAGTAGATCATCGGCTTGTCGAACACCGGCATGAGTTGCTTCGACATGGCTTGAGTGATCGGCCACAGGCGGGAGCCGGTACCGCCGGCCAGAATTATTCCTCGCATGTCCCGGAAGCTAATGACGGCGGCTATAGGGACGATCGAGGCCGGGTTGGCCCGGCAGCCGGGCGCCGTGAGCGGCCAGGCACCGTGAGCGGCCGGTACCGGCGCGCCTCGCGGCGGCGGCGCGCGCCACAAGCCCACCCGGTGAGAACCGGGCGGGCTTGTGGCGTGTGCCTGTGTGCCTGTCTGCCGTGAGGCCTACTGCTGCGCCCCGCGCGGCACCGCGGCCGCGGCCGCGAGGCTGAGGGCGAGCAGCACAGCGGTCGCCAGGAACGCGACCCCGTACCCGGACGCGAACGCGTGGGCGTCGGGAGGACCGTCACCGGCGAGGTCCGCGGTACGGACCTGAGCCAGCGCGACCATGACCGCGAGGCCGGCCGCACCGCCCAGCGACTGCGAGGTGTTCAGCACCCCGGAGGCCAGGCCCTGCTTGTCCTCCGGCACACCCGCGGTCGCCGCGCCCGCCACCGAGGTCACCACGATGCCGAGGCCCAGGCCGAACAGCAGGCTCGGGCCCATGAGGTCGGCGACGTAGGTGGCGTGCTCGTTCGCCGCCGACTGCCACAGCAGTCCGCCGATCATCGGCAGGAGACCGATCAGCATCATCGGCCGGGGACCGGTCCGCGGTCCGACCACCGAGGAGGCGGCGGCACCGATGAACGCGAAGACCGTCAGGGGCAGGAACACCAGCCCCGTACGCATGGCGCTGTAATGGAGCACCGACTGGTACAGCAACGTCAGGAAGTAGAACGTCGTGGGCAGCGCCGCCCCGAACGCCAGCATCGTGACATTGGCCGCCCACACCGAGCGGTTACGGAACAGGCTCAGCTCCATCAACGGCTGCTTGGCCAGCTTGGCCTGGTCGAGCACGAACACCGCGAGCAGCACCACACCGACGGTCAGCGACCCGACGATGCGCGCCGACCCCCACCCGTAACGCTGTCCCTCGGCGAGCCCGTAGACGAGCGCGGCGATCCCCAGAGTGACCGACACGGAGCCCAGCACATCGAGCTTCACGCCCTTGCGGGTGTCACCACGGGGGGTGGTGGCGACCGACGAGACGGCCATTCCCACGATCAACAGGCACAGCGGCACGTTGATGAGGAAGACCCAGCGCCACGACATCCACTCGACGATCGCTCCGCCGCTGAGTACGCCGATCGCTCCGCCGCTGCCCGACGCCGCGCCCCACAGGGCGAGCGCCTTGGCCCGCGCCATCGGCTCGGTGAACGTGGAGGTCAGCACGGCCAGCGAGGCAGACGCCATGATCGCGCCGCCGAAGCCCTGCCCGGCGCGACCGAGTACCAGCGTCGCCGAGTTGGCCGCGATGCCGCCGACGAGGCTGAACGCCGTGAACACGGCGAGGCCTATGAGCAGCAGACGCCGCCCGCCGAACAGGTCCACCATCCGCCCCGCCAGCAGCAGGAAGCCGGCGAACGGAATCAGGTACCCGTCGTACACCCAGGTCAGGCTGCCCGGTGTGAAGTGCAGCGCGCTCTGGATGGACGGGATGGCGACGTTCACGATCGACGCGTCGAGGATCACGGTCAGCTGCGCGAGGCAGCACACCGCGAGGACGAATCCGGCCCGGCGCGGCTGGGCCGGGGCGTCCAGTGCAACCTGATCGATCATCGGAGGGGACTCCTCGTTCGGACGGATGACTGCGCCGCACCCGGGTCCCGGCGCGCGGGCCGCACCCGTCCTGCGTCAGCCATCACGAGATCTTGACGAGCACGTTGCCCTTGTAGGCGCCGCCGAGCAGTTCGGTGAGCGCCTCGGGCGCGGCGTCGACGCCGCCTTCCACCACGGTGTAGGGCAGGACGATCTTTCCTTCCTGCAGCCACTGGGCGAAGTGCTGGTTCCACGCCTGGATCTGCTCCGGCGTGTGGTACGTCGAGAACGGCTTGATGACGATCTGCCGGATGATGCCGGCCATGATGTCCAGCTTGGGGAAGGCGCCCTCGGCGTTGCCGGTCTGCGCGGACACGGCCCCGCCCAGCACGAGCCGGGCTCCCTGCGCGGAGGCCTGCACGGCGGCCTCGAACTGCTCCCCGCCGACCAGGTCGAAGAACACGTTGATCCCGTCGGGGGCGAGCTCCCGGAGCTGGTCGACGACGGGCCCGTCCTTGTAGTTGAACGCGGCGTCGTAGCCCAGTTCCTTGGTGAGGTACTCCACCTTCTCGGCGCTGCCGGCCGAGCCGATGACGCGCTTGGCGCCGCGGGCCTTGGCGATCTGGCCGGCGAGCGAGCCGACACCGCCGGCCGCGTTCGACACGAACACGACGTCGTCCTCGCCGACTTCGGCGACGTCGGCCATGCCGTGGTAGGCCGTGATGCCCTGGTTCAGGAAGTACTCCGGACCGGGGTACCACGAGGGGTCGACCTTGAAGTACGAGGCGGCGGGACCGGTGGAGTACTCGGTCCAGCCGTCCATGTGCTGGACGGTGTCGCCCACGGCGAGGTCGGGGCTCTCCGAGGCCACGACGACACCGACCGCGCCGCCCCACGGCCGCTCGCCGACCTTGTAGGCCGGCATCATGGGCAGCCCGGGGTCCTCGGTCATCAGGTCGCGCATGACGGCGGTCACCTGGAGGTACAGGTTGCGCACCAGCACGTTGCCGGACGTGGGCGCGGTGACATCCACCTCCACGACCTCGAAGTCGTCCTTCGCGGGCTGGTTCACGACATAGCGCGCCAGCCGTACTTCCTTGCCGGTGGACGGGAGAGTCTGGGCAGTCATTGGTTATCCCCTTTGGTTCATTTCGATATGACCGAGGTCCGAGCGATTCAGTGTCTACATCGCGGCAGTCGAAAATCGCCTGAACGGTGCTCGAACGTCGGCGGGCTTTCTACTGGTTCCACCAGGAAGTGTTTTCCCTGTACCACTCGACGGTGTCCTTGAGGCCCGTTTCGAATGATTGCCGCGGGGTGAAACCCAGCTCATTTCGGATCTTGGTCATGTCCAGCGAGTACCGCTGGTCGTGGCCGAGCCGGTCGGCGACCCGTTCGACCATGTCCCATCCCGTTCCGCAGCTTTCCAGCAGGCGCGAGGTCAGTTCCTTGTTGGTCAACTCCGTGCCGCCGCCCACGTTGTAGACATGGCCGGGCCTGCCCCCGCGCAGAACCAGTTGAATGGCCAGGCAGTGGTCCGCGACATGCAGCCATTCACGCACGTTGTCGCCTTCCCCGTACAGCGGAACCCGCCGTCCCCGCAGAAGGTTCGTCACGAACCGCGGAATGACCTTCTCCGGGTTCTGGTAGGGGCCGTAATTGTTCGAGCAACGGGTGATCACGACGTCGAGGCCGTGGGTCCGGTGCGCGGACAGCACCAGCAGATCGGAGCTTGCCTTGGACGCCGCATAGGGTGAATTCGGCGCCAGTGGCTGGGACTCGGTCCATGACCCGGCCGAAATGGAACCGTAGACCTCGTCCGTCGACACGTGCATGAAACGCCCGACCCCGTGCCGCCGGGCCGCGTCCAGCAGGACCTGCGTGCCGAGCACGTTCGTCGTCACGAAGGCACGGGCGTCTTCGATGGACCGGTCGACATGCGACTCGGCGGCGAAGTGAACGATGGCGTCGTGCCCGCGCACGACCTCGTCGACCAGTTCCGCGTCGCAGATGTCGCCGCGGACGAACCGGAAACGAGGATTCTCCGCTACCGGCGCGAGGTTCCGCAGGTCGCTGCCGTGGCCGAGCGTGTCGATGACGGTCACCCGGGCGTCATTCAGGTCCGCCCCCGGAAGCTCGCCGGACAGCAGCGCCCTTACGTACTGTGACCCGATGAATCCCGCACCGCCGGTAACAAAGATCCGCATGTGGGTGACAGTAGAGTCCGCGACTCGAAGCTGACTTGAGCCGGAAGGGCCCGGCCGCGCGCCCGCCCGCGGGCAAGGTCTGCCCCTTCGAGGTGCGTCTCCGTGACACCGATCGTCAGAGCCCTCCGCTTCCCCAGGAAACAGTGGTGGGCGCGCGTAGAGTCGCTCTTGCCAAGCCCGGGGAGAGCGTCCAGGATTGGGCCCCCTCGGATCGAGGCTTGGGGGCACGCGGTATGCGCACTTGGCGAGCAGAGAAGCATTCCGCACGTGCGCCGACGCCCCCGAGACCGCGCTCCGGAGGTGAACTCGCCGTCGTCGAGCGGGAGTTCACGAGGCGCGCCGGGCACGGCGGGTACCCCCCGCGCTCCACCTGCCAGTACCTGAACTAGAAAAATTGGCGGATCACATGGACTTCGGACTCGTCCTCCAGACCGACCCCCCGGCCTCCGGCGTCGTCTCCCTCATGCAGCGCGCCGAACGCGAGGGCTTCACCCACGGGTGGACCTTCGACTCGGCCGTGCTGTGGCAGGAACCCTTCGTCATCTACAGCCGGATCCTGGCCGAGACGTCGCACCTGACCGTCGGCCCGATGGTCACCAACCCGGGCACCCGCACCTGGGAGGTCACCGCCTCGACCTTCGCCACCCTCAACGACATGTACGGCAACCGCACCATCTGCGGCATCGGCCGCGGCGACTCCGCGATGCGCGTCGCCGGACGCAAGCCCAACACCCTCGCGCGCATCAGCGATGCGATGAAGGTCATCAGGGCGCTCGCCCGGGGCGAGGAGGCCGACCTCGGCGGGACGGTGATCCGCTTCCCGTGGGTGCGCGACGGCGCCCAACTGCCGGTCTGGATGGCCGCGTACGGGCCCAAGGCCCTGAAGATGGCGGGTGAGGAGGCCGACGGGTTCATCCTCCAGCTCGCCGACCCGTATCTCACCCAGTACATGATCAAGGCCGTGCGGGACGCGGCCGCCGCCGTGGGCCGCGACCCGTCCGAGGTGAAGATCTGTGTGGCGGCGCCCGCATACGTCACCGCGGACGACTCGCCCGAGGCCCTCGCCCACGCGCGCGAGGAGTGCCGCTGGTTCGGCGGCATGGTCGGCAACCACGTCGCCGACCTCGTCACCAAGTACGGCGAGCACTCGTCGATGGTCCCCGAGGAACTCACCGACTACATCAAGTCCCGCCAGGGCTACGACTACGCCCACCACGGCAGGACCGGGAACCCCGACACGGCATTCGTACCGGACGAGATCGTCGACCGGTTCTGCGTCATCGGCACCGCACAGGACCACGTCGAGAAGCTGCGCGCCCTGCGGGACCTCGGCGTCGACCAGTTCGCCCTCTACGCCATGCACGACGCGAAGGAGGAGGTGATCGACGCGTACGGGGAGCGGATCATCCCCATGGTCAACGCCTGACCGCCCCTCCGTACCCCTCAGCCAGGGTCCCCACCGCCCGCACCCGCACGGCCCGTTCGCACCTCCCCGCTGACTGAGCCGCGGCTCCTCCGGCTCCCGAACGAATGGCCTGCTCATGACCGACACCGCGCCACCCACGCTGCCCGCGGGTGGCGGCATCGACCTCAGCGCCGACGCCTACCCCTCCGACAGCCGCTACGCCAACGACGACCTGCGCCCCGTCCCCCTCGCCGAACGCCGCTGGACCACCTACAACTTCGTGGCCCTGTGGATCGGCATGGC
The DNA here is from genome assembly GCF_044748025.1 of Streptomyces sp. NPDC090032. Lineage (NCBI taxonomy): Bacteria > Bacillati > Actinomycetota > Actinomycetes > Kitasatosporales > Streptomycetaceae > Streptomyces > Streptomyces sp. NPDC090032. The sequence continues at coordinate 385,643 of NZ_JBIVFF010000001.1, forward strand.
CCACTGCATCCCGTCCTGGACCCTCGCCTCGGGCCTCGTCGCACTCGGCATGGACTGGAAGCAGGCCGTCCTCACCATCGCCCTCGCCAATGTCATCGTGCTCCTGCCGATGCTGCTCACCGGGCACGCGGGACCCAAGTACGGCATACCCTTCCCCGTCCTCGCCCGCGCCTCGTTCGGCCTGCGCGGCGCCAATCTGCCGGCGCTGATCCGGGCGGCGGTGGCATGCTGCTGGTTCGGCATCCAGACCTGGATCGGCGGGCAGGGCGTGTTCGTCCTGCTCGGGAAGGTCTTCGGCGGCTGGGCCGACGTGCCGCAGGTCGGCGGCTACCCGTGGACCCTGTGGCTCTGTTTCGTCCTCTTCTGGGTCCTCGAACTCGCCATCATCTACCGGGGCATGGACACCCTGCGCCGCTTCGAGAACTGGGCGGCGCCGTTCGTCCTCGTCGGCGCGGTCGTCCTGCTCGTGTGGATCGCGAACAAGGCCGGCGGCTTCGGCCCGCTCCTCGACGAGCCGTCCAAGGTCGGCTGGGGGTCCGACTTCTGGAAGATCTTCTTCCCTGGCCTGATGGGCATGATCGGTTTCTGGAGCACGCTCAGCCTCAACATCCCGGACTTCACCCGCTTCGGCAAAGGACAGCGCGCCCAGGTATGGGGTCAGACTCTCGGCCTGCCCACGACCATGACGCTGTTCGCCCTGATGTCCGTCCTGGTGACGTCCGGGTCCGAGAAGGTCTACGGCGCCGCGATCTGGGACCCGGTCGCGCTCGCCGGCAAGACCGACAACGTCTTCGGCCTGCTGTTCGCGCTCATCACGGTCTTCGTCGCGACGATCTCGGTCAATATCGCGGCGAACGTCGTGTCGCCCGCCTACGACCTCGCGAACCTCGCGCCCAAGCTCATCAACTTCCGCACCGGCGCGCTGATCACCGGTGTCATCGGCGTCCTCGTCATGCCGTGGAAGCTGACCTCGACGCCCGAGCTGTACATCTTCACCTGGCTCGGCGTCGTCGGCGGACTGCTCGGCACCGTGGCCGGCATCCTCATCGCCGACTACTGGATCATCCGCCGCACCGTGCTCCACCTCGCCGACCTGTACCTCCCCAGCGGCCGCTACTGGTACTCGGGCGGCTGGAACTGGAACGCGGTGATCGCCTTCGCCGTGGGCGGGATTCTCGCGGTGGGCGGCTCGTACTCGACGGTCGACGCCAAAGGCGTGAAGGCGGGCCCGTTCCCGGTGGACGGCCTGATCCCGTTCCTCAAGCCGCTCGCGGACTACGGCTGGGCGGTCGGGCTCGGATCCTCACTGATCCTGTACGTCGCCCTGACCAAGGCGCGTGGGGTGCGGATCTAACCGGTCGGGCTGCCCGTTTTGCCGGTCAGCTTCGCCACTGCGTCTCCGGACGCCTTCAGGGCGCCCCCGGAGATGCTGTCCGCGGCGGGCGCGCCGTGGGACTCGAAGTCGCTGCCGTTGTAGGTGACGGTCACCAGGGCGTTGCCGGACCTGACCGTCACCACCGCCTCCCGGGTGTTCTGCTTGTCGTGCGTGGTGAGGGCGACGGCGATCCTGGCCTCGTCACCGAGGCCGGGCGCGCTCTCGCCCTTGCCACGCGCGGCGAAGGCGGTGTGCGCCGCGGCGGCCGACTCCTTGATCTCGAAGGAGACGTCGAGCCAGCGGTAGTCGAAGTCCTTGAGCGCGCTCCACGAGCAACCGCGGCGCAACGAACGGTCGGCGGCGGCGAGTTCCTTGCCCGCCGGGTCGGCCTTCGGCACCAGGTCCGCGACCGTCCGCGCCGTGACGGCGGAGCACGGCTCGGGTGGCTTCTCGTACGCGCGGCTCGCCGCGGACCCCGCCGGCTGCGCGGAGCGCTTCGACGAGGGCTGCGGGGCAGCGGCGGGCTGCCCGGACGGGTCCGCCATCGGGCCCGAGGTCCAGGCCCAGCCGGCGCACGCGAGCACCGCGACCGGCAGGACGCGCACGGTCAGCGCGAGGGGGAAAGGGAGAGAACGCACGGCGTACGCCCCTTGTGCGAGGGGGAGGGGACGCCAGTCTCACACGAGTTACCCCGGGACAACACCGCCCCCTCCTCCCTCATGCGTCACAGGCGCAGTTCAGCACGGCCGCACCGCCTGGCTTTCACCCCAAAGAGGCCTCCGGATGAGCGCGGTCAGGGACTCTCGATAAGGGCGGACGGGCCTCTCCATGAGGGCGGACGGGCCCTCGCGTCACTCCCGCTCGACCGGGATCCACAGCTGCGCGTCCGCCTGCGCCGCGTCGGGTGACAGGCGCGTGCTGAGGATTTCGGGGCCCGGCCGGCTCCGGTACGGATTGGACGGGAACCACTGCGTGAACACGTCCCGCCACAGGTGCTGGAGCGTCTGCGGGAACGGGCCCGAGCTGTCGAAGACGGCCCACGTGCCCGCCGGGACGGTGAGCGTGTCCAGGTCGTCGGGCCCGGCGGTGGACGCCACCACCGCGTGGTAGTAGTCGAGTTCGGTGCCCTCCGCACGGCTCGGGTCGAGGTCGTCGCTCACCGAGACGATCCCCTCGGGCTCCTGGTCGGACAGCGCGTGGATCCGCTGCACCGTCTCCTTGTCGATGCCCCGGATGAAGTCGGCGATCGCCGGATTCATGCCCTCGTGGACGAGGGGGACCCGCGCCTTCCTGCCGACCACGTGGAACTCGGGCTTCTCCATCACTCGGTATCGCATGGTGCTGCTCCCTTCGACGATGAGCCGGAAGGACATCCGGGGCTGGGACCGCAGGGCCGCACCGGTCCGCCTGGCCTCGCCGGGGCCCACGCCGTGCAGGCCCCGGAAGGCCCGCGCGAACGCCTCGCCCGAGCCGTAGCCGTAGCGCACCGCGATCTCGAGGAGCGTCGGCTCCCCGGCGAGCACCTCCGCGCCCGCGACGGTCAGCCGCCTGCGCCGGATGTACTCGGAGAGCGGCAGTCCCGCGAGCGCGGAGAACATCCGCCGGAAGTGGTACTCCGATGTCGCCGCGATCCGGGCCAGGTCGGCGATGTCGATCCGCCGGTCGAGGTGGCGCTCGATGTGGTCCATGGCCTCGTTGAGCCGGTCAAGCACCCCGGGCTCCTTCCTGTTGACCTCACTCACGCTAGGGACGACCCATGGTCGCGGACCCGACATCCTGTGCCCGTTGCGGTCGGACGTGGCCGTTGCGGTCGGACGTGCCCGTTCCGACCGGACGTGCCCGTTCCGGCCGGTTGGGGACTTGTGACCTTCTTTGTCGGGGCCGGTTATTCAATCTTCATCAAATGTGTTCCGCCATGCGGACAACCCCCTTGCCTGTGGACTGTATGCGAAATACGTTCTGCGGTATTCCTTGATCACACACGGATCACCCACAGGATGTCCCGCACACTCGTCCCCTGGCGGAGGTATCTCCTCGTGCGCCGAACAGCGGTTGCCTGCACGGCAGTTGCCCTGGTGTTGTCCACAACGGCGGGCTGCGGCTCCCTCCAGTCCTCGGCCACCGAGGTCGGCGGGGAGCGCATGACCGACGACCGGCCCGTACGGGACGGCGGCACCCTCACCGTCGCCCTCAATGCGGACCCGGACAAACTCGACCCCTCGCTCGCCCAGACCCTCGTCGGCCGCACGGTCTTCGCCGGGATGTGCGAGAAGCTCTACGACGTCGACGAGGCGGGCAAGGTCGTCCCGCAGCTCGCCACGTCGCTGCCGAAGACCTCGGCGGACGGCCGCACCGTCACCTTCACCGTCCGCAAGGGCCTGAAGTTCAGCGACGGCACCTCCCTCGACGCGGCCGCCGTCGTCACCTCGCTGCTGCGCCACCGCGACCTGCCGGGATCGGCCCGCGCCACCGAGCTCGCCCCGCTCAAGGGGGCCGAGGCCACCGGCGCGTACACCGTGAAGCTCACCCTCAAGCAGGCCTACGTCCCGCTCACCGCCGTGCTCGCCGACCGCTCCGGCATGGTGATGTCCCCGGCCGCGCTCAAGAAGTACGGCAAGAACTTCACGAATCACCCGTCCTGTGTCGGCCCGTTCAAGTTCGTCGAGCGCGTCGGCGGCGACCGCATCGTGCTCGCCAAGGACCCGAACTACTACGACGCCCGCGACGTCCACCTCGACAAGGTGATCTACAAGCCGATCCCCGACGGCAGCGTCCGCCTCGCCAACCTCCGCTCCGGAGACATCCAGGTCGGCGACCAGATGGCCCCCGTCGACGTGAAGAGCGCGCTCACCGAACCCAAGCTCCAGCTGTTCAATTCGCCCTCGCTCGGCTACCAGGGCATCGGGCTCAACGTCGGCAACGTCAAGGGCCTCGGCGAGAAGCCCGGCAAGATCGACACCCCCCTCGCCCGCGACGTGCGCGTCCGGGAGGCCTTCGAGCTGTCCATCGACCGCGACCTGATCAACAAGGTCGTCTTCCAGGGCATGTACGAGCCCGCCTGCGGGCCCGTCTCGCCCGAATCCGCCATCGCGCCCGGCGTCGCGGCCTCCGCCTGCCCCAAGCGCGACGTCGCCAAGGCGAAGCGGCTGCTCAAGGCGGCGGGCGTGAAGACACCGCTCAGGATCGAACTCAAGACGTCCACCACACCCGAGAACAGCCGCCTCGGCCAGGTCGTCCAGGCCATGGCCAAGGAGGCCGGCTTCGCCGTCTCCCTGCGCCCCACCGAGTACGCGACGATGCTCGAAGAGACCGACTCCGGCCACTACGACGCCTTCACCAGCGGCTGGTCCGGCCGCCTCGACCCGGACGGCAACATCGCCAGCTTCCTGCAGACGAAGGGTGCCATGAACGCCTACGGGTTCTCGGACGACGAGACCGACGCTCTGATCGAGCGCGGCCGCACCGAGGCCGACCCCGCCGAACGCGCCAAGATATACGGGGAGTTGACCCGCCGCGCGAACGACGCCCACGCGCTCGTCTACCTCTACCGCCAGAAGAACTACGTCGTCGCAGGGAAGGACGTCGCGGGCATCCGCGTCTACGGCGACGGCCTGGTCCGCGTGAAGGATGCGGGGTACACCAAGTGACGACCAGTGAAATAGCCCTGCCGAAGGCGCGGCCCGGACTCCTCGCAGGGCACCCCATGGCCGCGTACGTGCTGACCCGCGTACGCCAGTCCGTCATCACCCTCTTCCTCGTCTCGATCGTCGTCTTCGCGGGCATCCGCGCCCTGCCGGGCGACCCGGCCCTCGCGCTCGCGGGCGAGGAGCGCAGCCCCGCCGCGCTCGCCGCGATCCGCGCCGAGTACGGGCTCGACGACAACATCGTGATCCAGTACGGCCGGTTCATCGGGCACGCCCTCACCGGCGACCTCGGCACCTCGTCGCGCACCGGCCTGCCGGTCTCCGACGCCATCGGCCAGGCCCTGCCCGTCACCCTCGAACTCGCCGCGCTCTCCCTCCTGTTGGCCGTCGTCCTCGGGATCGGCGCCGGCATCGTCGCCGCCGTCCGCCGCGGCAGGCCCGCCGAGTGGATCGCCAACGGCCTCGCCCTGCTCGGCCTCTCGGTCCCCACCTTCTGGCTCGGCATGGTCCTGGTCCTCGCGTTCGCCATCGCCGTCCCGGTCTTCGCCGCCTCCGGGTACGTCCCCTTCGGCACCGACCCGCTCGACAACCTGCGCCGCATGGTGCTGCCCGCGATCGTCCTCGGGTCCGGGCTCGCCGCCGTCGTCATGCGGCAGACCAGGGCCGCGATGCTCGACTCCCTCTCCGCCGACTACGTGCGCACCGCCCGCGCCAAGGGCCTGACGCGCCGCGAGGTCATCGGCGGCCACGCGCTGCGGAACTCCCTGGTCACCGTGGTGACCGTGCTCGGACTCCAGCTCGGCCACCTCATCTCCGGCGCCGTCGTCACCGAGCAGATCTTCGTCCTGCCCGGCTTCGGCAAGCTCACCATCGACGCCGTCTTCACCCGCGACTACGCGACCCTCCAGGGCGTGGTGCTGTGCACCTCCGCCGCCTACATCCTCATCAACCTGCTGGTCGACGTCGCGTACTCGGTCATCGACCCGCGCATCCGGCTCGGAGGCGCCAAGTGACCACGGCCCTTTCCCTGACAGCTGTACGTTCGCGCGCCGCGGGCAGCGCCAAGCTGCGCGCCCTGCGCAGGAACCGGCTCGCGATGACCGGCGGTGTCATCGCCGGAGTCTTCGTCCTGGCCGCGCTCTTCGCGCCGCTGGTCGCCCCGTACGACCCCGCGCAGCCCGACTTCGGCAACGTGCTGGCCGCGCCCGACTGGTCGCACTGGCTCGGCACCGACGACCTCGGACGCGACCAGCTGTCCCGCGTCGTCTTCGGCGCCCGCGCGTCCATGCAGGTCGGCGTCCTCGCCGTGATCCTCGCGTTCGTCGTCGGCGTCCCCCTCGGACTGCTCGCCGGATACTTCGGCAAGGTCGCCGACAGCGTCGTGTCCCGCGTGACCGACACCATGCTGGCGTTCCCGTTCCTGGTCCTCGCCGTCGGGCTCGCCGCGGTGCTCGGCCCGTCCCTCACCAACGCGACCATCGCGATCGGCATCTCGCAGATCCCGGCCGTCATCCGCATCACCCGCGCCGAGACCCTGCGGCTCAAGCACGTCGACTACGTCGTCGCCGCCGTCGCCAACGGGGGAGGGGACGCCACCGTCCTGTTCCGCCACATCCTCCCCAACGCGAGCTCGGCGCTCGTCGTCCAGGCCACCGTCGGCATCCCCGCCGCCATCATCGGCGAGGCTCTGCTCAGCTTCCTCGGCCTCGGCGTCCAGCCGCCCGAGCCGTCCCTCGGCGTGATGCTGTCCTCCGCCCAGTCCTTCCTCGCCCCCGCGCCCTGGATGGCGGTCTTCCCCGGCCTCGCCGTCGTCGCCGCGACCCTGGCGTTCAACCTGCTCGGCGACGGCCTGCGCGACGTACTCGACCCCCGTGGAGCGACCCGATGAGCCCCGACCCCGTGCTGAGCGTCCGCGACCTCTCGGTGTCCTTCCGCTCGGACACCCGCACCGTCCACGCCGTCGACCACGTCTCGTACGACCTGGCGGCGGGTGAAGTCCTCGCCGTCGTGGGCGAGTCGGGCTGTGGCAAGTCCGTCACCTCGATGGCCGTCATGGGCCTGCTCCCGCCGACCGCGCACATCACCGGGTCGATCAGGCTCGGGACACGCGAACTCGCGGGCGGCGACGACAAGACGTACGGGAAGATCCGCGGCAAGGACATCGCGATGATCTTCCAGGAGCCGATGACCTCCCTGAACCCGGTCCTCACCATCGGCCGGCAGATCGGTGAAGTGCTCCGCCGCCACCAGGGGCTGAACAAGAAGGAGGCACGCGCGCGTGCCGTCGAACTCCTCGACCTGGTCGGCATCCCCGCCCCGGCCCAGCGCGTCGACGAGTACCCGCACCAGCTCTCCGGCGGTATGCGCCAGCGCGTGATGATCGCCATCGCGGTCGCCTGCGACCCGGCCGTCCTCATCGCCGACGAACCGACCACCGCCCTCGACGTCACCGTGCAGGCGGGCATCCTTGAGGTCCTCCAGTCGCTGCGCGAGCGCCTCGGCACGGCCATCGTGCTCATCACGCACGACCTCGGCGTCGTCGCCGACATCGCCGACCGCGTCCTCGTCATGTACGCGGGCCGGCCCGTCGAACAGGCCCCGGTGGACGAGCTGTTCGCGGCGCCCAGCCACCCGTACACCCGCGGGCTCCTCTCGGCGGTCCTGCGGCCCGGCGCCTCGGCCGCCGCGGACGGTGGCGGCAAGCGGCGCCTGCCCGAGATCCCCGGCCTCGTGCCGAGCCTCGACTCCCAGCCCGACGCCTGCACCTTCGCCCCGCGCTGCGCCCGCGCCGACGAGCGGTGCAGCACCGCGAGGCCCGGCCTCGAATCCGTCACCGCCGACGCCGGAACCGACGCCCCCCACCTGACCGCCTGCTGGCACCCGCACACCCTCCAGGAGGCCGCACAGTGAGCACCCCGGTCCTGCAACTCGACGCCCTGGAACGGCACTTCACCGCCTCCGGCGGCACCGTACGCGCCGCCGACGGCGTCACCCTCACCGTCGGCCGCGGCGAAGTCGTCGGCCTCGTAGGCGAGTCGGGCAGCGGCAAGTCCACCGTCGGCCGCTGCGCCGTACGCCTCGACGACCCCACCGGCGGCACCGTACGCATCAACGGCACCGACGTGACGACCATGTCCCGGCGCGCCCTGCGCCCCCTGCGCAAGGACTTCCACCTCGTCTTCCAGGACCCTTCCTCGTCCCTCGACCCGCGCATGACCGTCGGGCAGATCGTCGGCGAGCCGCTGCGGCTGCACGGCATCGCGAAGGGCGAGGCGGCACGCGCGCGCGTGGCGGAACTCCTCGCCCAGGTGGGCTTGCGCCCCGAGCACGCCGACCGGCACCCGCACGAGCTGTCCGGCGGCCAGCGCCAGCGCATCTCCATCGCCCGCGCCCTCTCCGTCGACCCCGCGCTCCTCGTCGCCGACGAGCCGACCTCCGCCCTCGACGTGTCCGTCCAGGCCTCCGTCCTCAACCTGCTCGCCGACCTCCAGCGCGACCGCGGTTTCGGCTGTCTGTTCATCACCCACGACCTCGCCGCCGTCGAGTACCTCGCCGACCGGATCGCGGTCATGTACCTCGGCCAGATCGTCGAACAGGCCCCCACCGCCGAGCTGTTCGCCGACCCCAAGCACCCTTACACCCAAGCCCTCCTGTCCGCGGCGCCCGTCCCCGACCCGGTCACCCAGCGCACCCGCGAACGCATCGTCCTCAGCGGCGAACTGCCGAGCCCGCTGGCGCCACCGTCCGGCTGCCGCTTCCACACGCGCTGCCCGCTCGCCGTCGACCGCTGCCGCACCGAGATCCCGGCCCTGCGCGCCCTCGAAGGCACGGCCGGCGCCCGCGAGGTGTCCTGCCACCTCGTGGCCGACGACGGCACCGCCCCCGACGCCGCGGCACCCCGAACCGCGGACGCCGACGAGTCACTTCGTACGATCCCTCACAGCCGCCCCGCATCCGCCTGACGCCCGAGGAGCACCACCCTTGTTCACCACCCGGCCGACCTTGCAAGGCACCTTCGGCATGGTCTCGTCCACCCACTGGCTCGCCTCCCAGTCGGCCATGGCCGTCCTGGAGAGCGGCGGCAACGCCTATGACGCCGCCGTCGCCGCGGGCTTCGTCCTGCACGTCGTCGAACCGCACCTGAACGGCCCCGCCGGCGAGGTCCCGATCATCCTCGCGCCCGCCGGCGGGGACGTCAGCGTCCTGTGCGGGCAGGGCGTCGCGCCCGCCGGGGCCACCGTCGCCCACTACCGCTCCCTCGGCCTGGACCTCGTCCCCGGCACCGGCCCCCTGGCCGCCGCCGTGCCCGGCGCCTTCGACGCCTGGATGCTCCTCCTGAAGGACCGCGGCACCAAGTCCCTCGCGGAGGTGCTGAGTTACGCGATCGGATACGCCGAGGACGGGCACGCGCCGGTGGAGCGCGTCGGCGAGACCGTCGAGACCGTGCGCGCCCTCTTCGAGACCGAGTGGCCCTCCTCGGCCGAGGTCTACCTCAAGGACGGCGCGTCCCCGAAGCCCGGCGAGCTCTTCCGCAACCCGCAGCTCGCCGCCACGTGGCGGCGCGTCATCGAGGAGGCCGAGGAGAGCGCGGGCGACGATCGCGTCGCGCAGATCGAGGCCGCCCGCGCGATCTGGCGCGAGGGCTTCATCGCCGAGGCCCTCGTCCGGCAGGCCAACCGGCCCACCATGGACACCAGCGGCACCCGCCACACCGGCACGCTCACGGCCGCCGACCTGGCCGGCTGGTCCGCGACCTACGAGGCGCCCGCCACGTACGACTGGAACGGCTGGACCCTGTGCAAGGCCGGCGGCTGGAGCCAGGGCCCCGTCTTCCTCCAGCAGCTCGCCCTGCTCCCCGACGAGCTGCCCGCCTACGGCTCCGCCGAGTACGTCCACCTGCTCATCGAGGGCTGCAAGCTCGCCATGGCCGACCGCGAGGCCTGGTACGGGGACGCCGGTCCCGAGGACGTGCCCGTCGCCGCGCTCCTGTCCGACGAGTACAACGCCGCGCGCCGCGCCCTCATCGGTGACAAGGCGTCGCACGAGCTGCGGCCGGGCAGGCCCCTCGGCACCGAGCCCCGCATCTCCGCGCACGCGCACGCCGTGGCGGCCGGGGAGGACGGGTTCGACGCCATGGGGATCGCGGGCGCCGGAGCCGGTGAGCCCACCGTCGCCAAGAGCGGTGATCAGGAGGTCGCGGCGGACGGCGCGACCCGCGGCGACACCTGCCACCTCGACATCGTCGACCGCTGGGGCAACATGGTCGCCGCGACGCCCTCCGGCGGCTGGCTCCAGTCGAACCCCGTCGTGCCCGAGCTCGGCTTCCCGCTCGGCACCCGCCTCCAGATGGCCTGGCTGGACGAGGGCCTGGCGAACTCACTCGCGCCGGGACGCCGTCCCCGTACGACGCTGACGCCGTCGCTCGCCCTGAAGGACGGTGTGCCGGTCCTCGCGTTCGGCACGCCCGGAGGCGACCAGCAGGACCAGTGGCAGGTCCACTTCTTCCTCGCCGTCGCCCTGCGCGCGGCCGTGCGCGGCGGGCTCGACCTCCAGGGCGCCGTCGACGCCCCGAACTGGCACAACGACTCCTTCCCCGGCTCCTTCTTCCCGCGCGGCATGCGGCCCGGCAGCGTCACCGTCGAGTCCCGCATCGGCGAGGACGTCATCGAGGAGCTGCGCCGCCGCGGCCACGACGTGACGGTCGGCGAGCCCTGGTCGGAGGGCCGCCTGTGCGCAGTGGCCCGCGACCCGGAGAGCGGCGTCCTGTCGGCCGCGGCGAACCCGCGCGGAATGCAGGGGTACGCCGTCGGCCGCTGAGCCGGCACTACCACCGGAGCTATTTCCGGAACCACCGGTCGTCGTCGGGGGCCGGGCCGGCCATGGGCTCGCCGTGTGCGCAGCGGAATTCGTATGCGGCGTCGCCCGGGGCGTCCGGCTCCTCGGCGTCCACGTCGGCGCCTCGGGAGCCGTCGGGCCGAAGTGATCACCCGGACCGGGCGGAGGGCCGAATTCATGGCGATTCCACCCCTCGTACACCGGGCGGGTACGGATTGTCAGTGGAGCGTGCTCTGATGGACGCATGATCGAAGCACAGGAAACGACGGAAAGCATCGACGACTTTCTCGTACACGGGGTCACCGAGGTGGAGCGCGCCGTGCGCGCCGCTGCCGCCGCAGAGGTGATGCCCCGCTTCCGGCAGCTCGCCGAGGGTGACGTCGCCCAGAAGAGCGGCCCGCACGACCTCGTGACCACCGCCGACCGGCTGGCCGAGGAGTATCTGACCCGTGAGCTGGGCGCCCTGCTGCCCGGCTCCGTCGTGGTCGGCGAGGAGGCGGTGCACGCCGACTACGCGGTCTACGACGCGATAGGCGAGGACGCCCCGGTGTGGATCGTCGACCCGGTCGACGGCACCCGCCAGTTCGTCCACGGGGACCCCGGGTTCTGCATGCTCGTGGCGCTCGCCCAGCACGGCACGGTCTTCGCCTCCTGGACGTTCGCACCCGCGCTCGGCGAGTTCGCCGTCGCGGTCCGCGGCAAGGGCGCCTGGCTCGACGGCGAGGCGCTGCACGCCGGTTCACCCGGTCAGGACGAGGTCATCGACGTGGCGACCTCGCACCCCGACTACACGACGGACGCGCAGAAGCGCGCCCTCCTTGGCCTGTGGACCGACGGGGTGCGCCCGCGCCCGTGCGGGTCGGCCGGTCTGGAGTATCTGGCCGTCGCACGCGGCGAGTTGGACGCCACGGCCTTCTCCTGGGAGGCGGCCTGGGACCACGCCGCGGGCCTGCTGCTCGTCGAGGAGGCGGGCGGCACGCACCTGACGAAGGCGGGCGAGCCCTTCCGGATCACCGGGGGGAACGCACTGCCGTTCACGGCGGCCAGGGACGCGGCCACGGCCCGGCGCGTGATGGACCTGGTCGGCGGCGAGTAGGGCGACGACGACCGGGCACCCCGCGCCGGTGCCGGCGCGCATGACCGGCGCCGGCCACGGTCCGGCCGGCGTTCCCGCCGGTGCGGGCCACGGTCCGTCGAGCCCTCCCGCCCGCGCCCACCAGGGCTGACCAGCGACGACCGCCGGCGCACGCCCGTACCCCTGCGTGCCCCTCCGTCCCGGTCCGCCCCGCGCCCCGGGTCTGTCAGTCCTGCGGCATATCCTGTCCGCCAGAGGCCTCGGCTGACAAAGGAGTCCGAAGGTGCCGTCGATGCTCGATGCCGTCGTCGTGGGTGCGGGACCGAACGGCCTGACCGCTGCCGTGGAGCTGGCCCGCCGAGGGCTCTCCGTGGCCGTCTTCGAGGCCAAGGACACCGTCGGCGGCGGCGCGCGCACCGAGGAGCTCACCCTCCCCGGATTCCGTCACGACCCCTGCTCGGCCGCCCACCCCCTGGGGATCAACTCGCCCGCGTTCAGGGACATGCCGCTCGACCGGTACGGCCTGGAGTGGCTGCACGCCGACCTCCCCATGGCCCATCCCTTCCCGGACGGCAGCGCGGCCGTCCTGTCACGCTCCGTCGCCGAGACGGCCGCCTCGTTCGGGCCGCACGACGCGGGTACGTACCGCCGGCTCGTCGAGCCCCTCCTGCCCAAGTGGGACGCGCTCGTACGGGACTTCATGGCGCTGCCGCTGACGGCCCTGCCACGCGACCCGGTCACCCTGGCCCGCTTCGGGCTCGTGGGCCTCCCGCCGTCGACGTGGCTGATGCGCCGCTTCCGCGACGACCGGGCGCGCGCCCTGTTCTCCGGGCTCGTCGCCCACGCCATCGCGCCGCTCGGCGGCCTCGCCACCACAGCCGTCGGCCTCGTCTTCGCACTCGCCGGCCACGCGCGCGGCTGGCCCGTCGCGCGTGGCGGCTCGCAGTCGATCTCCGACGCGCTGACCGCGTACCTGAAGGACCTCGGCGGAGCCGTCCACACCAGCTACGAGGTCAAGCGCCTCGACGACCTGCCGCCCGCCCGCGCCTACATCTTCGACACCTCGCCCACGGCCCTCGCCCGCATCGCCGGGCTCGGCAGCTACTACGAGCGCTTCCGGTACGGCCCGAGCGTCTTCAAGCTCGACTACGCCCTCGACGGGCCCGTGCCGTGGACCGCCGAGGAGGCCAGAAGCGCGGGCACGGTCCAGGTCGGGCCCGGCAGCCGCGACATCGCGGCGGCCCTGCACGCCGCGTCCCGCGAGGGCCGCGCCCCGGACAAGCCCTTCCTCATCACCGTCCAGCCCAGCGTCGTGGACCCCACCAGGGCCCCCGCGGGCCGGCACGTCTTCTGGGCGTACGGACACGTCCCGAGCGGCTGGGACGGCGACCTCACCGACGCCGTCGAGCGGCAGCTGGAGCGCTTCGCGCCCGGGTTCCGCGACCGGATCCTGGCCCGGGCCACGGCGGGACCGCCCGAGCTGGCCGCGCGCAACGCGAACTATGTGGGCGGTGACATCGCCTGCGGCGCGGTGAGCGGGCTCCAGCTGCTGCTGAGGCCGAAGCTGTCCCTGTCGCCGTACACGACCCCGCACCCCGCCGTCTTCATCTGCTCGTCCGCGAGCCCGCCGGGGCCGGGCGTCCACGGCATGTCCGGGCACAACGCGGCCAAGGCCGTGTGGAGGAGGATCCGCGCCACATGACCCGAATCACGCTGGTCAAGGGCGACATCACCGCCGAGACCGCCGACGCGATCGTGAACGCGGCGAACTCCTCGCTGCTCGGCGGCGGCGGGGTCGACGGCGCGATCCACCGGCGCGGCGGCCCCGAGATCCTCGCCGAGTGCCGCAGACTCCGCGCCTCGCACTACGGCAAAGGTCTGGCCACGGGACAGGCGGTCGCCACGACGGCCGGGAACCTGGACGCCGGCCATGTGATCCACACCGTCGGCCCCGTCTGGTCCGCGTCCCTCGACCGGTCCGAGCAGCTCGCCTCCTGCTACCGCGAGTCGCTGCGCGTGGCGGCCGGCCTCGGCGCGCGGACCGTGGCCTTCCCCGCGATCTCGACCGGGATCTACGGCTGGCCGCTGGACGACGGGGCGCGCATCGCGGTCCGCACGGTGCGGGAGACCGCCGGGCCGCCGGTCGAAGAGGTGCGGTTCGTCCTCTTCGACGACCGGGCGTACGCGGCCTTCGCCGACGCCCTCGCCGACTGACGGCTCTCCGCCGAGAGGCCGCGCACCCCGCACCTTGATGTCGGATTCTCGCCAGCCGAGCAAGGCGGCCATCGGCCATGCTTGCTGCATGCACACCGACACCGACCGATGCGTCAGGGCCGTCCAGTCCAAGGACGCCCGCTTCGACGGCTGGTTCTTCACCGCCGTCCTGACGACCCGGATCTACTGCAGGCCCAGCTGCCCGGTCGTGCCTCCGAAGCCCGAGAACATGACCTTCCTGCCCAGCGCCGCCGCCTGCCAGCAGGCCGGATTCCGGGCCTGTAAGCGCTGCCGCCCCGACACGAGCCCCGGTTCCCCGCAGTGGAACCAGCGAACCGACCTGGTCGCCCGCGCCATGCGCCTCATCGGCGACGGCGTCGTCGACCGCGAGGGCGTCCCCGGCCTCGCCGGACGCCTCGGCTACAGCGCCCGCCAGGTCGAGCGCCAGCTCCTCGCCGAGCTGGGCGCGGGCCCCCTCGCCCTGGCCCGCGCCCAGCGCGCCCAGACCGCGCGGATCCTCGTCGAGACGACCGGGCTGCCGATGGCCGACATCGCGTTCGCCGCGGGCTTCTCGTCGATCCGCACCTTCAACGACACGGTCCGCGAGGTCTTCGCGCTCTCCCCGAGCGAGCTGCGCACCCGCGCGCCCAGGAACGGCGCGACGGCGCCCGGCGCGATCACTCTGCGCCTCCCGTTCCGCGCCCCGCTCAACCCCGACAACCTCTTCGGCCACCTCGCCGCGACCGCCGTACCGGGCGTCGAGGAGTGGCGCGACGGCGCGTACCGGCGCACGCTGCGCCTCCCCTACGGGCACGGCATGGTCACCCTCACCCCCGCCCCCGACCACATCGGCTGCCGCCTCCTCCTCACCGACCAGCGCGATCTGACCGTCGCGATCAGCCGCTGCCGCCGCATGCTCGACCTGGACGCCGACCCCGTCGCCGTCGACGAGCAGCTGCGCGCGGACCCGCTGCTGGCGCCGCTCGTCGACAAGGCGCCCGGCCGCCGGGTGCCGCGCACCGTCGACGAGTCCGAGTTCGCGGTACGCGCCGTGCTCGGCCAGCAGGTGTCCACGGCCGCAGCCCGCACCCACGCGGCGCGGCTCGTCACCGCGCACGGCGAGCCCGTGGACGACCCTGAGGGCGGCCTCACCCATCTCTTCCCGTCACCGGCGTCCCTGGCGGCCCTCGACCCCGAGGCGCTCGCCCTGCCGCGCAGCCGCCGCACCACCCTGACCACGCTGGTGCGCGAGCTCGCGGAGGGCACCCTCGTCCTCGGCCCCGAGAGCGACTGGGACGAGGCCCGCGCCCGGCTCATGGCGCTGCCCGGGTTCGGGCCCTGGACGGTCGAGGTCATCGCGATGCGCGCCCTCGGCGACCCGGACGCCTTCCTGCCCTCCGACCTCGGAATGCGGCGCGCCGCACAGGAGTTGGGGCTGCCCCACACCCCGGCCGCGCTCACCGCGCGCGCCGCGTCCTGGCGCCCCTGGCGCGCGTACGCCGTCCAGTACCTGTGGGCCACGGACGACCACCCGATCAACTTCCTTCCCGCGTAAGGGACGTACCACCATGACCGGCAAGCAGCACCATGTCATCGACAGCCCCTACGGGCCGCTCACGCTCGTCGCCACCGACGGCACACTCAGCGGCCTCTACATGACCGACCAGCGCCACCGCCCCGCCGAGGAGACCTTCGGGGAGCGCGACGGCCGGCCCTTCGGGGTCGTCATCGACCAACTGGAGGCTTACTTCCAGGGCGAGTTGAAAGAGTTCGACCTGCCGCTGCGCCTCGAAGGCACCCCGTTCCAGCGCAGCGTCTGGGAGCAGCTCCGGCGCATCCCGTACGGGGAGACCCGCACTTACGGGGAGCTAGCCGAGGCCCTCGGCAACGCGAACGCGTCCCGTGCCGTGGGCCTCGCCAACGGCAAGAACCCCGTCGGTGTCATCGTCCCCTGCCACCGCGTCATCGGCGCGAGCGGCAGCCTGACCGGCTACGGCGGCGGCCTGGAACGCAAGCAGCGCCTCCTCGACTTCGAACAGGGCGCGGCGCTGTTCTAGGTCATGCCCGCGCGGTCCTTACGGGGCGAATCCGACCAGCACCCATAGCCCGTATGGCGCACCGCGGTCTTTCTCCCGAGTGACTCCGGTGGCGCGAGCGGCTGGATCGCTGGTGTCTGTACGAAGGAGGACCAGGCAGAAAGCGGGAGACCATGGAGCGACAGCACGAGCGCCTCGCGACACCCTGGGCCGCCGGGGTGGCCGGGGTGGTGTTCGCGATCCTGATGGCCGCGGCGATCGTCCTGATGCGCATCGCTCTGCCCGGCGGCAACGGCGGGGACGACGTCACCGCCGATGCCGCGCAGCGCAGCGCCGTGCGGACGGCACTGGCTCTGATCCCGTTCGCCGGGATCGCCTTCCTGTGGTTCATGGGCGCCTTGCGCGAGCAGGCAGGAGAGGGCGAGGACCAGTTCTTCTCCACCGTGTTCCTGGGCAGCGGCCTGATCTTCGTCGCCACCCTGTTCGGCGCCGCCGCGGCGGCCGGAACCGTGCTCGCCGAGAGTCAGCAGCACCCTCCTTTCGGCCGGCAGTTCGCCTACGCGCTGCTGACCACGTACGCCATGCGGATGGCGGCCGTGTTCATCATCACGACCTCGACCATCGGCCGCCGAGCAGGCGCCCTCCCGCGCCCGCTCATCGTCCTCGGCTACCTGGCGGGCCTCGTGCTGCTCGCGGCGGGAGCCAACGTGCCCTGGTCCGAACTGGTCTTCCCCGCCTGGGCGTTGATCCTCAGCCTGAACATCCTGCGGGGCCGCCGTTCCGCCCGGTCACAGCCGGTCACACCGGCCTGAGCCCGACCACACCGCTCACTCGAACGGCTGCCTTCCCGTCGCCGCACCACGTCCGGACACCGAGGGTGGTCGCAGGGGGCTGAGCGGGCCGTTGGAGAGGACCGATCCCGTGGTGAGCGTTGTCGTCGACCTGAACCGCTGTCAGGGGTATGCGCAGTGCGCGTTCCTCGCGCCCGAGATCTTCGCCATGCACGGCGAGGAGGCCCTGCTGTACACCCCGGAGGCCGACGAGGCACTGCGCGAGAAGCTGGCTCAGGCCGCCGCCGCATGCCCCGTTCAGGCCATCCTGGTCGATGCGGTGGACGTCCCGGCCGAGGCGGTGTCCGGTGAACGGTGACGGATGCCTGGAACAGCTCAAGCACGAAGGCCGCATCGTCGTCGTCGGCGCCTCGCTGGCGGGCCTGCGGGCCGCGGAAACCCTGCGTGACGAGGGCTTCGAGGGCTCCCTGACCATCATCGGTGACGAGCCCCACGCGCCGTACGACCGCCCCCCGCTGTCCAAGCAGGTGCTGCTGGGCAGGGCGACCGCCGACGGCACCTCGCTGCCCAGGCGCCGGTCCGTCGACGCGACCTGGCGGCTGGGGGTCCCGGCCACCGGCCTGGACATGGCCGCCAAGCGGGTGCGGCTGGCCGACGGCGACGAAGTGCCGTACGACCGGCTGCTGATCGCCACCGGGGTGCGGGCGCGACCGTGGCCTCGCGAGGCCGAGGCGGAACTCGACGGCGTCTTCGTACTGCGGACCCGCGACGACGCGGCCGCGCTCGCACGGCGGCTCGACGAGGGACCCAAGCGGGTCTTCGTCATCGGCGCCGGGTTCACCGGCTCGGAGATCGCCTCCGCCTGCCGCGAACGCGGCCTGCCGGTCACCGTCGCCGAGCGCGGCGCGGCGCCCCTGGTCGGCGCACTAGGCGGGGTGGTCGGCGCGGTCGCCGCCGAACTCCAACACCGGCACGGCGTGGACCTGCGGTGCGGAGTCATGGTGACCGCTCTGGAGGGCGACGCCACGGGACGTGTGCGCGCCGCGCATCTGTCCGACGGCTCCACCGTGGAGACCGACGTGGTGGTTGTTTCGCTCGGCGCCACCCGCAACACCGATTGGCTCGCCGGATCCGGACTCGGGGCGGGCCCACGCGGGATCGCGTGCGATGCCGGCTGCCGCGCGTTCGACATCCGGGGAATCGTGACCGACGACATCTATGTGGCGGGCGACGTCGCCCGCTCCCCGCACGCCTTGTTCGGCTACCAGTTCCTGTCCCTGGAGCACTGGGGCAATGCCGTCGCCCAGGCCGAGATCGCGGCGCACAACATGCTGAGCAAAAGCACCGACCGTGTCCCTCACATGTGGATGCCGGCCTTCTGGTCCTCGCAGTTCGGAGTCAACATCAAGTCGGTCGGGGTGCCGTCACTGGGGACGGAGATCCTCATCGCGCAGGGTTCGCTCGAGGAGCGCCGGTTCGTCGGCGTCTACGGGTACCAGGGGCGCGTCATCGGCGCGGTCGGCTTCGACCAGGCCAAGTGGATGCCGTTCTACCAGCAGTTGATCGAGACCACCGCACCGTTCCCGCCGCCGTTCCCCACGGTCGACCGGCGCTCGGAGGGGCAGCAGCCGATGGACGCGGACTACCCCGACCCCTCGGTTCCCACGCACGGGCCCACCGTGACCCTCAGCGGATACTCCCCGGCCGACCGCCGGATCACGTTCATCCCTGCGCACTGACCCGAACGGCCACGAGGACTCGCCATGACGCAATCCCCCCTGCACCAGATCCTGGACTACGCCAACCGCGCCAATCCGTACCCGATCTACGAAGAGCTGCGCAAGACGCCGGTCCACCACGAAGAGGACGGGCCGTACGTCGTCAGCACCTACTACGAGATCCGCAGCCTCCTGCACGATCCTCGGATCAGTTCCGACGCCCGCAATCTGGCCTCGACCGCCCTCGACCCGCTGAGCGAGTCGGCCCAGGAGGAGGGCAGCGCCCTGCCGCCCAGCTTCCTGCGGCTCGACCCTCCGGAACACGACCGGCTGCGTCGCATGACGAACCGGCCCTTCGGCCCGCCGCACTCCCCCCTCATGATCGACGGGATGCGCGGAGAACTCCACGGCATCGTCTCCGGCCTCATCGACAACATCGGCGATCCGAGCCGGATCGACCTGGTGGACCAGGTCTCCTACCCGTTCCCCGTGACAGTGATCTGCCGGCTGCTCGGGATCCCGCGCGAGGACGAGGCGCGCTTCCACGTCTGGGCGGACGCGATCGCCGCGAGCCTGGATCCCGACCCGGACGCGGATGCCACCGAGCGGGGCAAGAAGTCGAACGACGCCCGGACGCAACTGGGCATGTACTTGGCCGGCCTGATCGAGGAGCGCCGCAAGAAGCCCGGGAACGACTTGCTCTCCGAGCTGGCGACGGCCAAGGGCGAAGACGGCTCGATGACCACGATGGAACTCCTCAGCACCGCGGCGCTGTTGCTGATCGCGGGCCACGAGACGACCGTCAACCTGGTCACCAACGGAATGCTGACCCTGCTGCGCAACCCCGATGTCCTCGAGCGGCTGCGTACGGATCCAGGGCTGGCCGTGCCCATCGTCGAGGAACTGTTGCGCTTCGAGCCGCCCGTACAACTGGTGCCGCAGCGCACCACCCTCGCCGACGTCGAGGTCCGGGGCGTCACCATCCCCAAGGGCGCCTCCCTCTGGCTGGTCCTGGCGTCCGGCAACCGCGACCCTCAGCGCTTCGAGGACCCGGACCGCTTCGACCCGGACCGAAGGGACAACCAGCATCTCGGCCTGGGCAGCGGCATCCACAGCTGTTTCGGCGCGCCTCTCGCCCGGCTGGAGGCCCAGTTCGCCCTGTCGGAACTGGCCCGGAGGCTGGAAAACCCACGGCTGCTGGAGGACCCGCCGCCGTACCGGCAGAACGCGGTGCTGCGCGGGCCGCGGCATCTGAACATCTCCTGCGACGGGATCCGCCCTTAGGGCTTGCCCATGGGGCCTGGCCTCAGGACCTGCCCCTAGGGGTGCGCCCTGCCGAGTTGTCGCAGTAGCTTCGGCAGCGCGGTGCCGATGGGTTCGCGGATGAGTTCGTCGGCCAATGCGTCGTACGGCGTCGCCTCGGCGTTGACGATGACGAGCCGCGCCCCATGCTCCGCGGCAACACCGGCGAGCCCGGCGGCGGGCTGCACCTGAAGGCTGCTCCCCACGGCGACGAACACCTGACACGCCTTGGTGATCGCGACGGCCTCACCCAGCACCACCGGGTCGAGCCGCTCCCCGAACATCACGGTCGCCGACTTGAGGATCCCCCCGCACACCAGGCACGGCGGATCGTCCTCCCCGGCCTCGACCCGGGCGAGGGCGTCCTCCATGGGCCCACGCGCCTGACAGTCCGTACACACGAAACTCCGTGCGGATCCGTGCAGTTCGAGGACCTTGCGGGCGGGCATCCCGGCGAGCTGGTGCAGCCCGTCCACGTTCTGCGTGATCACCCGCACCGGGACACCGGCCTGCTCCAGATCGGCGACGGCCCGGTGCGCGTCGTTCGGCTCGGCGGCGAGGGTCCGGTTCTTCCGCCGCATCTGCCACGACCGGCGCCGGATCTCCGGATCACCCATGTAGTGCTCGTACGTGACGAGCTTCTCCGCCTCCGGATCACGCCGCCACAGGCCGTTGGGCCCGCGGTAGTCCGGGATCCCGGAGTCCGTGGAGATGCCTGCACCACTGAGAATCGCGACGAGAGGCTGGCTGCTCATGCCGCCGAGGGTAGGCGCCCGGCCGGGGGAACCGCGAGGCGATATGGGCGCCCGCGGTACGCGGCCGGGTCAGGTCACGCGGTTGCCGTCCTCCAGTTCGGCCGTTCCCTCGCCCTGTGTGAGCACGTCGAGCGCCGTCAGGACGCGCCGGCCGAGCGAGGCCGGCAGATGCTCCGGCAGGTCCGCCGGCTCCACCAGACGCCAGGAGAGCAGTTCCTCCTCCTGGAGCCTGATCGCCTTGAAGCGGTCCTCGTCCAGGACCCCGCCGTCGTACAGATAGGCCACGAGCGGCGGCTGCGCGGCCGTGCCCGGCACCCAGTCGACCGCGAGCAGCCGGCCGGGTTCCACATCGAGGCCGATCTCCTCCAGGGTCTCGCGCCGGGCGCCCTGACGCGGAGTCTCCCCGGTGTCGGACTCGACGGTGCCGCCGGGCAGCGCCCACCCGTCGCGGTAGTTCGGCTCGACGAGCAGCACACGCCCCTCGGCGTCACGGAAGAGCGCGGCGGCGCCGCACAGGACACGGGGGAGACCCGCGATGTACGCGGCGAACTCGGGAGTGGTGGTCATGGGGGGAAGCGTAACGAGGGTGCGCCGGGGACCGCGTCCGCCGGACTATCCTCCGGCCAACTCGACCGTACGCGCGGCGAGTTCACTGATCCGCGCGCCGTCGAACCCGAACACCGCGCTGCGCACCCGGTCCTCCAGCGGCTCCTTCCACTGCGCAGGGACGGCCGCCGCCCCGCACAGCACACCGGCCACGGACCCCGCCGTCGCGCCGTTCGAGTCCGTGTCCAGGCCGCCGCGCACCGTGAGGGCGAGGGTGCGGGTGAAGTCCCCGTCGCCGTACAGGAGCCCGGCCGTGATGACGGCCGCGTTCGGGACCGTGTGGATCCAGCCGAGCCCGGCCGTCTCCTCCTCCAGCGCGGCCAGCGTCTCCTCCCAGCTGAGCCGCGACTCGTGGAGGGACGCCGTGCGGCGCACCGTGCGGGCCAGGCGGCTGCTCGCCGGGATCACGGTGAGCGCCGTGTCGAGCGCGGCGCGCGGGCCGGGCGCCGTGAACGCCGCCGCGACGAGCGCCGCCGCCCACATCGCCCCGTACACGCCGTTGCCCGTATGGGACAGGACCGCGTCGCGGCGCGCCAGGGAGGCGGCGCGGCGGGGGTCGCCCGGACACGTCCACCCGAAGATGTCGGCACGGATCAGCGCGCCGATCCACTCCTGGTACGGGTTGTCGTACGTCGCCGTGAGCGGCGGCTTCAGCCCGTTCGCGAGGTTGCGGTACGCCGCCCGCTCGGCGGTGAACGTCTGGAGATACGGGAGCCTCAGGAGCCACAGATCGCCCACCTGCTCCGTGGAGAAGGTGAAGCCGTGCGTCTCCAGGAGGTGCAGGCCGAGGATCGCGTAGTCCACGTCGTCGTCCCGGCAACTGCCGTGGATCCGCCCGCGCACGCACCGGCGCCACTCGGGGCGCAGCGCGAGGCCGTCGGACTCGTCGGCGGGCTCGGGCAGATAGTCGGTGAGCGGCAGGGCGGCGGCCCGCCGCAGATAGCCGTCGATGCGCGCCCGGGTCCAGAGCTCGCCCGCTTCGACCGGCTTGCCGAGCATGTTGCCCGCGATCCGGCCGAGCCAGCCGCCGAGCACGCGGTCCTGGAGGTCGCCGCCCACTGGAGTCATGCCTTTGGTGTACCCACTGCCGCACCGCGGTGTACCCACTGCCGGATCGTGCCGGACCGTCCGCACCGCGCCCGGCTGATCGATCATTTCCGTGCTCGTGACGCCCGGGTTTGAACGGGTATAGCAGGACTTATCGTCCAGGCGGGCCGTTTCGCGGACCGGACGGCCATGGGCAGCGGCCCCCACCTCCGGTTAAGGTCGCAGCGGCGCGACTGCCTTGTGTGAGCAAGGCGCGAAAGCAAGGGGAATGCAAGGTGGCGGACGCTGGAGTGACGGCGGAGCACGTGCTCATCGCCGCGGACAAGTTCAAGGGCTCGCTCACGGCCGTGCAGGTCGCGGAGCGGGTCACGGCCGGTCTGCGGCGGATCGCGCCGGGGGTGACGGTCGAGTCCGTGCCCGTCGCGGACGGCGGCGACGGCACGGTGGCCGCCGCCGTGGCGGCCGGT
This sequence comes from Streptomyces sp. NPDC090032, assembly GCF_044748025.1. Lineage (NCBI taxonomy): Bacteria > Bacillati > Actinomycetota > Actinomycetes > Kitasatosporales > Streptomycetaceae > Streptomyces > Streptomyces sp. NPDC090032. The sequence goes on from NZ_JBIVFF010000001.1 coordinate 408,508, forward strand.
TTCGAGCGCCGCGAGGTACGGGTCACGGGGCCGCTCGGTGACGAGGTCACGGCGGCGTACGCCCTGCGGGACGGCACGGCCGTCGTCGAGATGGCCGAGGCGTCCGGGCTCCAGCTGCTGCCCGAGGGCGTCTTCGCGCCGCTGACCTCGACCACGTACGGGTCCGGCGAACTGCTCGCCGCGGCGCTCGACGCGGGCGCCCGTTCCATCGTCTTCGGCGTCGGCGGCAGCGCCACGACGGACGGCGGCGCCGGGATGCTGGCCGCGCTCGGCGCGCGCTTCCTGGACGCGGACGGCAAGCCCGTCGGCCCCGGCGGCGGGCCCCTCGCGGACCTGGCCACGGCCGACCTCTCGGGGCTCGACACGCGCCTGGCCGAGGTGGAGATCGTCCTCGCCAGCGATGTCGACAACCCGCTGACCGGCCCGAAGGGCGCACCCGCGGTGTACGGCCCGCAGAAGGGCGCGACGACGGACGACGTCGCCACCCTGGACGCGGCGCTGGCCCACTTCGCGCGGGTCCTCGCCAAGTCGATCGGCCCGAAGGCACTCGAATACGCCGACTCGCCCGGCGCCGGAGCGGCCGGCGGCATCGGCTACGGCGCCCTCGTGGGCCTCGGAGCGGGCTTCCGGGCCGGCATCGAGGTCATGCTCGACGTCCTCGGCTTCGCGCCGGCGCTCGCCCGCGCCACCCTCGTCATCACCGGCGAGGGCTCCCTCGACGAGCAGACGCTCCACGGCAAGGCCCCTGCGGGCGTCGCCGCGGCGGCCCGTGCGGCGGGCGTCGAGGTCGTGGCGGTCTGCGGCCGGCTCACTCTTCCCCCGGAGGCGCTGGGCCGCGCGGGCATCCGCCGCGCCTACGCCCTCACGGACGTGGAGCCGGACGTGGCCCGCTGCATCGCCGAGGCGGGCCCGATCCTGGAGACGGTCGCGGAGCGGATCGCCCGGGATTTCCTGGTGTGACGTGACGTGTGGCGTGACATGTGAAGTCACTTGTGACGTGACATGTGACGTGTGAGCGCGCCGGGGGAGGGGATGCCCTCACCCCGGCGAGGGCCGCCCGCGGGTGACCGCGCCGCGGGAGGTCGCCGAGGGCTACCCGCCGTCCGCGGCCTGATCCCCGGTGAGGCCGCGCCAGGATCGGGGCCTGCATGACGGAGGACGTCTTCAAGCCCGTCGCGGCCTCTAAAAGGACATCACCGTGACATGTGCATGGCTTACCCGCCGGAGGAGTTCGGCTGGACCCTGGAGCGCATCGCGGACGGCACGATCGACGCGGCGGCCCTCGTGACGGGCCAGGTGGGTCTCGGCGGGGTGTCCGCGGCCCTGGACACGCCGCGGCAGCCGGACGACCACGTGAAGGTCCTGGTATGCCCAGGCCTGTCCGGCGCCGGCCTGCACCCTGCTCCGTGAGACAAGCCGAAGGGCCCCGAACCAAGCGGTTCGGGGCCCTTCGGATGTACGCGTACTGGGTTACGGCAGCTGTGCGGCGCGTGCCTCGCGGCGGTTGTCCCGGAAGTTGTTCACCCTCCGGGCCGTCGCGAACAGCGGGATCACGGCGCCGAGAACCAGCTGCAGTGCACAGCCGGTCTGGAGCAGCAGCTGGCCGCCGGGGGCGTCGAACGCCCAGGCCGCCAGGAGCCCCATCGCCGCCACGATCCACCCCAGCATCGCGACCGCGAGCGGACCGCGCGGCTTCGGGTACTCGACGCGGCTCACCATCAGCCAGGCCGTCCCGATGATCGCGAGGACCGTGGCCACGAACGGCAGCTCGAGGAGCACGATCGACACGACCGTGAGCGCCCCGAAGGGGCTCGGCATGCCCTGGAAGGTGCCGTCCTTCACGGTCACGCACGAGAATCGCGCGAGTCTGAGCACGACGGCCAGGAGCACCACGATGGCGCCCACCGCCGCCACCCGCTGATGTGCGTCGTCCGCGACCATGCCGTACACGAGGACGAAGTACGCGGGTGCCAGGCCGAAGCTGATGAGGTCCGAGAGGTTGTCCAGCTCGGCGCCCATCGGCGACGAGCGGAGCTTGCGCGCCACCAGACCGTCGAACAGGTCGAAGATCGCCGCGGCCAGCATCAGGATCACGGCCGTGGCCGCGCTGTGCCGGGCCATGCCCGACTCCTGGCTGCCCTGGAGGTGCGGGATCAGGATGCCGGTGGTGGTGAAGTACACCGCCATGAAGCCGCACGTGGCGTTACCGAGCGTGAGGGTGTCCGCTATCGACAGGCGCAGTGAAAGCGGCATTTCCTCCGCTTCGTCCGCCTCCTCGGCCTCGGGCACCCACCCGGCCTGCGTCTCTGGATCAGTCACGGTCAATGCGAGTCACCCCAGCCACGGTCTTCTGACCGACCTCGACCGCGACCTCGACACCCTCGGGGAGGTAGATGTCGACGCGCGACCCGAAGCGGATCAGACCGATGCGCTCGCCCTGCTCGACCTTCGTGCCCTGCGGGATGTAGGGGACGATGCGCCGGGCCACGGCGCCGGCGATCTGGATCATCTCGATGTCGCCGAGCTCGGTGTCGAAGTGCCAGACAACGCGCTCGTTGTTCTCGCTCTCCTTGTTGAACGCCGGGACGAACCCGCCGGGGATGTGCTCCACGGACGTCACCGTGCCCGCCAGCGGCGCGCGGTTGACGTGGACGTTCAGCGGGCTCATGAAGATCGCGACCCGGGTCCGCCCGTCCTTCCACGGCATGATGCTCTGCACCACGCCGTCGGCCGGGGAGATGACCCGGCCGCGGGCGATCTCACGCTCGGGGTCGCGGAAGAACCACAGCATGCCGGCCGCCAGAGCGGTGGCGGGTACGGCTACTGCGGCGGCCTTCTTGGAGCGGCGTGAACGGGCCAGGCTCAGGGCGGCTGTGGCGACGGTCGGCAGGAGCCACGGCGATGCTCCGCGCGCAATGCGTCCGCCGAGGACGCCGTCGCGTGGTGCAGAGGTTTGGCTGTGGGGCATGGATGACCTTCGTAGCGGATGATGCCGCGCTTTGTACGGGGGGACGGCGGCTTTTCCGGGATGCTATCGGTTGCGGGCCACAACTGGGCAAGCCAGGAAGCTGAGTCGGCGGCTGAAGAGTGCTGACAGGGTGTGATCTTCTTCTCGAACAAAACATCCTGTAGCGGACATTCAGCCCTGGAATCGATACTCCTCGAGCAGGCGGCGGCCAATGATCATTTTCTGGATCTCGGCGGTGCCTTCACCGATCAGAAGCATCGGTGCCTCGCGGTAGAGGCGCTCGATCTCGTACTCCTTGGAGAAGCCGTAGCCGCCGTGGATCCGGAAGGCGTCCTCGACCACTTCCTTGCAGTATTCGGAGGCGAGGTACTTCGCCATTCCCGCTTCCAGGTCGTTTCGTTCCCCAGAGTCCTTTTTGCGTGCTGCATTGACCATCATCGCATGGGCGGCCTCGACCTTGGTAGCCATCTCCGCGAGCTTGAACTGGATGGCCTGGTGCTGGGCGATGGGCTTGCCGAACGTATGGCGCTGCTGGGCATAGGAAACCCCCAGTTCAAACGCACGCTGCGCGACACCGCAGCCACGTGCCGCGACATTCACGCGGCCGACTTCCACTCCGTCCATCATTTGGTAAAACCCTCGGCCGGTCTCGCCGCCGAGTACCCGATTGGCCGGAATGCGCAGTCCGTCCATGATGAGTTCGGTCGTGTCGACGCCCTTGTAACCCATCTTGTCGATCTTCCCCGGAATGGTGAGGCCCGGACGGACCTCTCCGAAGCCGGGCTCCTTCTCGACGAGGAAGGTCGTCATCGACTTGTGGGGAGCCGTTCCCTCCGGGTGTCCTTCGTCACTCTTGACGAGAACAGCCACCAGATTCGACGAGCCGCCGTTCGTCAGCCACATCTTCTGGCCGTTCAGGACGTACTCCTCGCCGTCCTTCACCGCCTTCGACGAGATCGCCGACACGTCCGAGCCGAGCGCCGGCTCCGACATCGAGAACGCGCCCCGCGTCTCGCCCAGCGCCATGCGCGGCAGGAAGTGGTCCTTCTGCTCCTGCGTGCCGTGCTGCTTGAGCATGTACGCCACGATGAAGTGCGTGTTGATGATGCCGGAGACCGACATCCAGCCGCGGGCGATCTCCTCGACACACAGGGCGTACGTGAGGAGGGACTCGCCCAGACCCCCGTACTCCTCCGGGATCATCAGGCCGAACAGGCCCAACTCCTTGAGGCCGTCGACGATCTGCTGGGGGTACTCGTCGCGGTGCTCCAGCTCGGTCGCGACCGGGATGATCTCCTTGTCCACGAAGTCGCGGACGGTGGAGAGGATCTCCTGCTGGACGTCGGTGAGACCGGCGGTCTGGGCGAGTCGCGCCATGGCTACTTCTCCTGCTCCTTGAGCTGTGAACCAGGGGTGTCGCCCCGCGGGGGCGTCGTCTGAGGGTGGTGGTGGGAGACGGGCGGGCGGCCGGGCTGTTCGCCGCCGCGCTCCTTGATGTACGTCTCGGTGGGGACCATGACCTTGCGGCGGAAGACGCAGACCAGCGTGCCGTCCTGCTTGTAGCCCTTGGTCTCCACGTAGACGATCCCGCGGTCGTTCTTCGACTTGGAGGGCGTCTTGTCGAGGACCGTCGTCTCGCCGTAGATCGTGTCGCCGTGGAAGGTCGGCGCGACATGGCGCAGCGACTCGATCTCGAGGTTCGCGATCGCCTTGCCCGACACGTCCGGGACGGACATGCCCAGCAGCAGCGAGTAGATGTAGTTCCCGACGACGACGTTCTTGCCGAAGTCCGTCGTGTTCTCCGCATAGTTCGTGTCCATGTGGAGGGGGTGGTGGTTCATCGTCAGGAGACAGAAGAGGTGGTCGTCGTACTCCGTGACGGTCTTTCCGGGCCAGTGCTTGTAGACCGCGCCGACCTCGAACTCTTCGTAGGTGCGTCCGAACTGCATGGTGCTCAGGCCTCCGGGGCTTCGAACTTGGAGGTGCGCTGCATGCCCGCGGCGCGTCCCTTGCCGGAGATGACCAGGGCCATCTTGCGGCTGGCCTCGTCGATCATCTCGTCGCCCAGCATCGCCGAGCCCTTCTTGCCGCCGGCCTCGGACGTGTAGAAGTCGTACGCGTCCAGGATCAGCTCGGCGTGGTCGTAGTCCTCCTGCGAGGGCGAGAAGATCTCGTTCGCCGCGGCGACCTGGTCCGGGTGCAGCACCCACTTGCCGTCGAATCCGAGGGCCGCGGCGCGCTTCGCGACCGCCTGGTAGCCCTCCTGGTTGCGGATCTGGAGGTAGGGGCCGTCGATCGCCTGGAGGTTGTTGGCGCGGGCGGCCATCAGGATCTTCATCAGGATGTAGTGGTAGGCGTCGGCGTCGTAGCCGGGCGGCTGCTCGCCGACGACCAGGGACTTCATGTTGATGGAGGCCATGAAGTCGGCCGGGCCGAAGATGATCGTCTCGACGCGCTGGGACGCCGTGGCGATCTCGTTGACGTTGTTGAGTCCCTGGGCGTTCTCGATCTGCGCCTCGATGCCGATCTTGCCGACCTCGAAGCCCATCGTCTTCTCGATCTGGGTCAGCAGCAGGTCCAGGGCCACGACCTGCTGGGCGGTCTGCACCTTCGGCAGCATGATGCAGTCGAGGTTCTGGCCCGCGCCCTCGACGACCGTGACGACGTCGCGGTACGTCCACTCGGTCGTCCAGTCGTTCACGCGCACCACACGCGTCTTGCCCGTCCAGTCACCCTCGTTGAGGAACTTGACGATGGTGTGCCGCGCCTCCGGCTTGGCGAGCGGCGCGCAGGCGTCCTCCAGGTCCAGGAACACCTGGTCGGCGGGCAGGCCCTGGGCCTTCTCCAGGAAGCGCGGGTTCGACCCCGGGACCGCCAGACACGAGCGACGGGGACGGAGACGGTTGATGGGCGCGGTCATGCGGGGACCTCCAGAGGGTCGAGCTGGTTCGCTTGCCGGATCTCGTCGACGATACGTCCGATGATCTCCGTGATGCCGAAGTCCTTGGGGGTGAAAACGGCGGCCACGCCCGCGCGCTTCAGGTCCTCGGCATCGCCGTTGGGAATGATGCCGCCGACGATCACCGGGATCTCGGCGGCGCCCGCCTCGCGCAGCCGGTCGAGGACATCCGGCACCAGCGCGGCGTGCGACCCGGAGAGGATCGACAGGCCGACGCAGTGCACGTCCTCGGCGAGCGCGGCGGACACGATCTGTTCGGGCGTGAGCCTGATGCCCTGGTAGACCACCTCGAAGCCCGCGTCACGGGCGCGTACGGCGATCTGCTCGGCGCCGTTGGAGTGCCCGTCGAGGCCCGGCTTGCCGACCAGGAGGCGCAGCTTGCCGCCGAGCTCGTCGCCGGTGCGCCGGACCTTCTCGCGGACGAGGGCGAGCGGCGTGCCCTCCTCGGCGGTGACGGCGACGGGCGCCGACGAGACGCCCGTGGGGGCGCGGAACTCGCCGAACACCTCGCGCAGCGCCCCCGACCACTCGCCGGTGGTGACACCCGCTCGGGCGCACTCCAGGGTGGCCTCCATGAGGTTGCCCGTGCCGGCCGCGGCCTCCTTGAGGCGCTCCAGGGCCTGCTGGGTGGTCGGGTAGTGGAACGGGTCGCCCATGCCCTGCCGGTCCGAGGACTCCTGACGCGTCGTGCGCCACTCGCCGATGGCCCGGACGACGTTCTCCTCGACGGCGTGGTCCACCGTCATGATCGCGGTGTCCAGGTCGGCGGTGAGCGGGTTCGGTTCGGTCGACTCGTAGATGTTGACGCCTACGATCTTCTCCTCGCCGCCCTCGATCCGGGCGCGCCGTTCGGCGTGCGAGGAGACGAGCTGCGACTTGAGGTAACCGGACTCGACGGCGGCCATCGCGCCGCCCATCTCCTGGATCCGCTCGATCTCGGCGACGGATTCGGCGACGAGCTCGTCGACCTTCTTCTCGATGACGTGCGAGCCCGCGAAGATGTCCTCGTACTCCAGCAGGTCGCTCTCGTGCGCGAGGACCTGCTGGATGCGCAGCGACCACTGCTGGTCCCAGGGGCGGGGCAGGCCCAACGCCTCGTTCCAGGCCGGGAGCTGGACGGCGCGGGCGCGGGCGTCCTTGGACAGCGTCACGGCCAGCATCTCCAGGACGATGCGCTGGACGTTGTTCTCCGGCTGCGCCTCGGTCAGGCCCAGGGAGTTGACCTGGACGCCGTAGCGGAAGCGGCGCTGCTTGTCGTTCTCGATGCCGTACCGCTCGCGCGTCACCTGGTCCCAGATGCGGCCGAACGCCCGCATCTTGCACATCTCCTCGACGAAGCGGACGCCCGCGTTCACGAAGAAGGAGATGCGCGCGACCACGTCGCCGAACTTCTCCGGCGGCACCTGTCCCGAGTCGCGCACGGCGTCCAGGACGGCGATCGCGGTCGACATCGCGTACGCGATCTCCTGGACCGGGGTGGCCCCGGCCTCCTGGAGGTGGTAGCTGCAGATGTTGATCGGATTCCACTTCGGCATGTGCCGGACCGTGTACGCGATCATGTCGGTCGTCAGCCGCAGGGAGGGACCCGGCGGGAACACATGGGTGCCCCGCGACAGGTACTCCTTGACGATGTCGTTCTGCGTCGTGCCCTGGAGCTGGGTGATGTCCGCGCCCTGCTCCTCGGCGACGACCTGGTAGAGCGCCAGGAGCCACATGGCGGTGGCGTTGATGGTCATCGAGGTGTTCATCTGCTCCAGGGGGATGTCCTGGAACAGCCGGCGCATGTCACCGAGGTGCGAGACCGGCACCCCGACCCGGCCGACCTCACCGCGGGCGAGGATGTGGTCCGGGTCGTAGCCGGTCTGCGTCGGCAGGTCGAACGCGACCGACAGACCCGTCTGGCCCTTGGCGAGATTGCGCCGGTACAACTCGTTGGACGCCTCGGCCGTGGAGTGACCGGCGTAGGTACGCATGAGCCACGGCCGGTCCTTGACCCTTTGCCCCTGTGCCGGAGGGGCTGTCTGACGCTCAGTCATATCCCGCTGCTCCTCAGGGGTTCAGATGTTGCGGAAGCGGTTGATGGCGTCGAGGTGCTTGGCGCGCAGTTCCTGGTCGCGGACGCCCAGGCCCTCCTTCGGGGCCAGCGCGAGGACGCCGACCTTGCCCTGGTGGAGGTTGCGGTGCACGTCGTAGGCGGCCTGGCCGGTGTCCTCGAGGGAGTACACCTTCGAGAGCGTGGGGTGGATCTTGCCCTTGGCGACCAGGCGGTTCGCCTCCCACGCCTCGCGGTAGTTGGCGAAGTGCGAGCCCACGATCTTCTTGAGGGACATCCACAGGTAGCGGTTGTCGTACTCGTGGTTGTACCCGGAGGTCGAGGCGCAGGTGACGATCGTGCCGCCCTTGCGGGTGACGTACACGGAGGCGCCGAAGGTCTCGCGGCCCGGGTGCTCGAAGACGATGTCGACGTCCTCGCCGCCGGTGAGCTCGCGGATGCGCTTGCCGAAGCGCTTCCACTCCTTCGGGTCCTGGGTGTGCTCGTCCTTCCAGAACTTGTAGCCCTCGGCGTTGCGGTCGATGACCGCCTCGGCGCCCATGGCCGCGCAGATGGCGGCCTTCTCCGGGCTGGAGACGACACAGATCGGGTTGGCGCCGCCGGCTAGCGCGAACTGCGTGGCGTACGAGCCGAGTCCGCCGCTGGCGCCCCAGATCAGGACGTTGTCGCCCTGCTTCATGCCGGCGCCGTTGCGCGAGACGAGCTGGCGGTACGCCGTGGAGTTGACGAGCCCGGGGGCGGCCGCCTCCTCCCAGCTCAGGTGGTCCGGCTTCGGCATCAGCTGGTTGGACTTGACGAGCGCGATCTCGGCGAGACCGCCGAAGTTCGTCTCGAAGCCCCAGATGCGCTGCTCGGGGTCGAGCATGGTGTCGTTGTGGCCGTCCGAGGACTCCAGCTCGACGGAGAGGCAGTGCGCGACGACCTCGTCGCCGGGGTTCCAGGCGTTGACGCCGGGGCCGGTGCGCAGCACGACGCCCGCGAGGTCGGAACCGATGATGTGGTACGGCAGGTCGTGGCGCTTGCTGAGCTCCGACAGGCGTCCGTAGCGCTCCAGGAAGCTGAAGGTGGACACCGGCTCGAAGATCGAGGTCCAGACTGAGTTGTAGTTCACGGAGCTGGCCATGACGGCCACGAGCGCCTCGCCCGGGCCGAGTTCGGGGACCGGCACGTCGTCCAGGTGGATGGACTTGCGGGGGTCCTTGTCCCGGGTTTCGAGGCCGGCGAACATCTCCGTGTCTTCCTTGTGCACGGTGATGGCGCGGTACGACTCGGGGAGCGGCAGAGCGGCGAAGTCGGCGGAGGTCGACTCCGACGACTGAATCGCGTCCAGGATTTCCTTCACGGTGTTGCCTCCGGCGATCCGTCCCTGAGGGGACGTTGAGGGTTACGTCGGTTGGAGAGCTGCTGTGTGGGTGAAGAAGTGCCGTCGGTTCGGCGGGGGCTTGCTACGGCAGCGCTTGGTCGGCGCGAGAGGTTTGCCTGTGACGCAGGCGCCCGGGCGCGCTCGCCACGGCGTGTGGTGGCTTGCGGGGACAGCCGGCGTACGGAAGTTCTCTGCACGCCGGCCGCCCGGACACATTCAACGTATGGCACCGCGTGCCAGTCGGCAAGACACTGGGTGCCACTAATTTTTGAGCGATGATCGATCAGTGCAGGTCAGGGGTGGTGCGGCTCGTGGCACCGGAGGCCATCGGCGGCTCGGGAATGCGTCGCAGGGGCCCTGTGGAGGCCCTTCAGGAGCCCTGCAGGAGACCTGCTGAGACCTACGAGGGGTCCACGGCGGCCTCCGGGAGGTGCCGCGACGCGGGGTCGCGGAGCCTCCGGGAGGTCCCACGGCGCGGGCGATTCGGAGGGGGTGAGGGCGGGTGACGCGCGGATCGCGCGCCTCGCGGCCGGACAGCTCGCTGGGGCGGCGGTGCTCGCCGAGCGGGGGTCCGGGTAGCCGGGTGGCCGGGCAGTCGGGCTGCCGGGGAGCGCCGCACGTGCGGGTTTCCTGATGAGGCGTCAATAGCCTCTGAGTGGGGCGCAGTTCATGGAATCCCTGCCGGGAACGCCCCAGGGTCTAGCCGCGGTCCCGGAGCGCCTTCTCGATCGTTTCCATGATCTCGTCCAGCGGCGCGTCCGTACGCGCCACGGTGACCAGTACGTCACCCCCGGTGCTCACCGAGGCCGCCGGCGTGGTGGCGGCGGTGGTGGTGATGTCCCGGCCCGCCCCGATGCCCGTACCGAACGTCTTGCGGACGATCGCGAAGGCGTGGTCGAGCTGGTTCTCCACGTCTCCCCGGCCGCCGGCCCGCAGCCAGCGCCGCAGCACGTGGTTGTGGGCGGTGACGACGGCGGACGCGGCGACCTCGGCGAGCAGCGGGTCGTCATTGCCGTGGTGGTGGGCGTGCTCGTCGAAGTGGCCCAGGAGATATCGCGTGAACAGCCGCTCGTAGCGGGCCACCGAGGCGATCTCGCGCTCGCGCAGCGTGGGGACCTCGCGCGTGAGGCGGTAGCGCTCCACGGCGACGGCGGGCGAGGCCGCGTACATCTTCATGACTTCCTTGATGCCGCGGCACACCGTGTCGAGGGGATGCTCGTGCGCGGGTGCCGCGTTGAGGACCGCCTCCACCCGGATCAGGGTGTCGTCGTGGTCCGGGAAGATCGCCTCTTCCTTGGAGCGGAAGTGGCGGAAGAAGGTCCGGCGGGCTACGCCCGCCGCGGCCGCGATCTCGTCGACCGTCGTGGCCTCGTAGCCCTTCGTCGCGAAGAGCTCCATCGCCGCGGCCGCCAGTTCCCGGCGCATCTTGAGCCGCTGGGCGGCGGCGCGGGAGCCCGCGGCGCTCTCCGGAGCGTCGGGCGTGGGCGTCGTACGGGAGGACTTGGCGGCCTTGGACATGCCATGAACGTACTGCATACGGGCGGTGGCGTGCGCCCGAGCGGGGTTCCCCCCGCCCGGGTCCCGGGCGGGGGGAGTGAGGGCGGGCGGCCGGAGCAGCCCGCCCCAGTCCGTGGGCCGTCCGGTGCCGCCGCCCGTGGGCCGGTCAGCGCCGGGCATATTCGCGGAAGCCGCGGCCGGTCTTGCGGCCGAGGCAGCCCGCGGCCACCAGGTGCTCGAGCAGCGGCGCGGGGGCCAGGCCCGGGTCGCGGAACTCGCGGTGCAGGACCTTCTCGATGGCCAGCGAGACATCGAGGCCGACCACGTCGAGGAGCTCGAAGGGCCCCATCGGGTAGCCGCCGCCGAGCCTCATCGCGGCGTCGATGTCGTCGAGCGTCGCGTAGTGCTCCTGCACCATCTTGATCGCGTTGTTCAGGTACGGGAACAGCAGCGCGTTCACGATGAAGCCGGCGCGGTCGCCGCAGTCCACCGGGTGCTTGCGGATCTTCGTGCACACCTCGCGGACGGTGGCGTGCACGTCGTCGCCGGTCAGCACCGTCCGCACGACCTCGACGAGCTTCATCGCGGGGGCCGGGTTGAAGAAGTGCATGCCGATCACGTCCTGCGGGCGCGAGGTCGCGCGGGCGCAGGCCACGACGGGCAGTGACGAGGTCGTGGTGGCCAGGACGGCGCCCGGCTTGCACACCTTGTCGAACGTCGAGAAGAGCTCCCGCTTGATCTCCAGGTCCTCGGCGACGGCTTCGAGGGCCAGGTCGACATCCGAGAAGGCGTCGTACGTACCAGCCGGAGTGATCCGGTCCAGGGCCTGCGCCGCCGCCTCCGCGGTCATGCGGCCCTTGTCGACAGAGCGCGAAAGAGACTTGCCGATACGGGACTTGGCCTTCTCGGCCTTCTCCTCGCTGCGGGCGGCGAGCACCACGTCGTAGCCCGCCTTCGCGAAGACCTCCGCGATGCCGGACGCCATGGTCCCGGAGCCCGCGACACCGACCGAGCGGATCGTGCGCGCGCCGTCCACGACCTCACCCGCGAGCGGGGTGAGCGCGTCCCGCACCACCTCTGAGCTGCCCGGCTCCGCGTACGTGTAGAAGCCGCGCCCCGACTTGCGGCCGGTCAGTCCCGCCTCGCTGAGCTGCTTGAGGACGGGCGCCGGCGCGTGGAGGCGGTCGTGGGACTCGGCGTACATGGCGTCGAGGACCCTGCGCGCGGTGTCGACCCCGATGAGGTCGAGCAGCGCGAGAGGGCCCATCGGCAGGCCGCAGCCGAGCTTCATCGCGGCGTCGATGTCCTCGCGCGAGGCGTACTTCGCCTCGTACATCGCGGCGGCCTGGTTGAGGTAGCCGAACAGCAGGCCGTCGGCGACGAAGCCGGGCCGGTCGCCCACCGCGACGGGCTCCTTGCCCAGTTCGATGGCGAGATCCGTGACCGCCGCGACGGCCGTGGGCGCGGTGAGCACCGACGAGACCACCTCGACGAGCTTCATCGCGGGCGCCGGATTGAAGAAGTGCAGCCCGAGGACGCGCTCCGGGCGGGCCGAGTCGGCGGCGAGGCGCGTCACGGACAGGGCGTTCGTGCCGGTCGCGAGGATCGTCTCGGGCCGCACGACGGCGTCGAGATCCCGGAAGATCTGCTGCTTGATGTCGTACGACTCGGGGGCCACCTCGATGACGAGATCGGCGTCGGCCGCGGCCTGGAGGTCGGTGAAGGTGCGGAACCGGGCGAGGATGCCCTGGCGCTCGTCCTCGGTGAGGCGCTCGCGGCGCACCGCACGCGCCGTCGAGGCCTCGAGTGCGGCGACGGCCTGTGCGGCGGCGGCCTCACTGACGTCGATACCGATGACTTCACGGCCGGCGCGGGCGAGGACCTCGGCGATGCCGGTGCCCATCGTGCCGAGACCGACGACCGCGACGGTCGGGAGGGTGGCCGGGGATGCGGGGGACAGAGGAGCGTCCATCTGAGGACTCCAGGAGGGAGGAGTGACGACTGAGGGGCGCACGTGGATACGCCGACGGGCGTACGCAGTGCGGGAGTTCGAGTCCGGACGCGACGCACACAGGCGTCCGGTGAATCGGTGAGATGGAGATCCGGCGGGGCTCTGTCCCGGAGCCGCGCCGTACTGCGGTACCTGAGGCACCGAACCGACTGACACTCTCGGCGGCTGCGTCACCAGGCCGCCAGGAGTGGGGTGCGGGGAGTGTGCCCCGCTCACTTGAGGTTAACCCGCGAGTAATGAGCGCGCCAGCCCTCGGCGTTCATCAGTCTCTGTGATCTACGTCGCCGGGGCCCGCCGCCTGTCTACGCTGGACGGCATGGACGAAGAGTTGCGATCGGTCACGGAGCGCTTACGAACCGAGTCGGGCGCCTCCCCGCTGCTCGACCGCCTCGCGGCGACCGGCGACGTCGACGAGCTCGCGGCCGTGCTGACCGAGCCCGGGCAGCAGCTGTGGGCGCGGGAGCTGGCCGCGTACCGCCTCGGAGTGGCGGGGGACCGCCGGGCCTTCGAGGCGCTCGTCCTGCTCCTCAACCACCGCGACCCGGCACGCTGTGCCACCGCCGCGCAGGCCCTGGCCGCGCTCGGCGACCCCCGCACCGCGCGCGCGGCCGCGGCGCTCGCCACGAACGAGTTGCGGGTCGCCTATGCGCTGCACCCGGTGCGGCTCCTGGCCGCGCTGCGGGCTCCCGAGTCCGCGCCCGCACTCATCACCACCCTGGAGCGGCGCCTCGGCCCCCGCGACCCGTACCGCGCGGTCGCGCTCGCGTGCGTGGAGGGGCTCGGCGGCCTCGGGGACGCCCGCGCCCGGCCGGCCCTGACCGCGGCCCTCGCGCACCCGGCCCTCGCGCAGGCCGCGGTACGCGCGCTCGCGCGACTGCCCGTGCAGCGTGAGAGCTGAAGTCCGGGCATTGAAGTCCGAGCAGCGAAGTCCGAGCAGCGAAGTCCGAGCATCGAAGTCCGGGCGTCAGCGGCGGACAGCGCGCACGTAGCGCACTTCCGGTACGGGTTCCCCGTCCACCTCGTACGGTTCCTCGGCGCCGTCCGGGGTGAACCCGGCGCGCTCGTAGAACCTGCGGGCGCGGGCGTTGCCCTTGAGCACCCACAGGCTTATCCGCTCGTACCCGGCGTCGGCGCAGCGGTCCAGGCAGGTGTGCAGGAGGGTGCGGCCCACGCCCGTGGACAGCTGGCCGTCGTGCACGTAGATCGCGTACAACTCGGCTTCCCCGGGCGGGAGATCGTCGTCGCGGGACGGGCCGTGGCAGGCCCAGCCGACGATGTCGCCGGCGCGTTCGGCGACCACGTTCACCACGGACGAACCGGCCTGCGCGAGACGCTCGCGGCGGCGCGCCGCGTCTTCCTCGATGCTCAGCGCGGCCAGGTAGGACGCCGGCATCAGACCCGCGTACGCCGTCCGCCAGCCGCGGATCCGGATCGCGGCCACCGCCTCGCAGTCGGCGTCGGCCATGTCCCGGACGCGGATCTCCTGTGCCGGGACGGGAGCAGGGGCGGTGCCGTGGGTCCGAAGGTTGCTCATGCGCCCATCGTGACCCGGCGGACACCGCCCCTGCCAGGGTGTTGCAGACAGGAACCGCTCAGCCGCGGAAGCCCAGCAGCCCGTGCAGACGCACGCCCCGCGACGGGGGCGGACCGGCGGCCTTCTTCGCGAGCGGCTTCGGCTCAGGCTGCTTCTTGCACGTCGCGTCGGCCTCGCCGTTGCCGCGCGGTACCTTCCCGGACCGCAGGTAGTCGGCCAGGTATCGGTCCAGGCAGGCGTTCCCGCTCAGGCTGACGCCGTGGTTCTCGCCGCCTTGCTCGACCACCAGGCTGGAGCCGCGCAGCTCGCGGTGGACGGCGACCCCGCCCTCGTAGGGCGTGGCGCCGTCGTCGGTGGCCTGGAAGAGCAGCGTCGCTGGCAGCTTGTCGTTGGACACGTCCGTCGGGGCCAGCCGGCTCGTCGGCCAGAACGCGCACGGCGCGTTGTACCAGGCGTTGTTCCAGGTGGAGAAGGGCGCCTTCTCGAACGCCCCCCAGTTGTCGTCACGCCACTGGTTCCAGCCGCGCGGCCATCCGGCGTCGCGGCACTGTACGGCCGTGTAGACGCTGTAGCCGTTGTCGCCCGAGGCGTCGACGGCGCCGAACTCCTTGTACGTCTTGACGAGCGGTTTCGGGTCCTTGTCCTTCACGTACGCCGCGAACGCCTTGGCCAGATAAGGCCAGTAGCCGTTGAAGTAGCCCCCCGGCAGGAAGGTGTCCTCCAGCTCGGCGGCCCCGACCTTCTTGCCCGCAGGCTTCTTCCGCACCGCGTCGCGCATCGCGTACCACTCGGCCTCGACCTTCGCCGGGTCCTTGCCGAGCTTGTACGTCGCGTCGTGCCGCGCGACCCAGGCGAGGAACGCCTGGTGACGGGCGTTGAACGCGTGGTCCTGCGCCATGTTGTCGTCGTACCAGACACCGCCCGGGTCGACGATCGAGTCGAGCACCAGGCGCCGCACGCGCTGCGGGTAGAGCTTGGCGTAGACGGCGCCGAGGTAGGTGCCGTACGAGTAGCCGAAGTAGCTGAGCTTCGGTGCACCGAGCGCCGCGCGGATCGCGTCCATGTCCCTGACGGTGCTCCCCGTGTCGAAGTACGGGAGCACGTTCGCGTACTTCGTGGTGCACGCCTTCGCGAACGCCTGCGCGCGGGCGAGGTTGGCGCGCTCGATCGCGGGGGTGGACGGCACGCTGGGCGGGCGCACGGCGGCGAAGTGCTTGGGCCGGCAGTTCAGGGCCGGTTTGCTCTTGCCGACGCCGCGCGGGTCGAAGCCGACGACGTCGTACTGGGCGGCGACGCTCTTCGGCAGCTCGCGGGCCACGAAGCCCGCCAGCGTCAGGCCGCTGCCGCCGGGTCCTCCGGGGTTCACCAGGAGCGGGCCCTGCGACGTCTTCGCGGTGTGCCGGACGCGGGACAGGGCGAGCGTGATCTGTTCGCCGCCGGGGTGGTCGTGGTCGAGGGGCACCCGCACCGTGGAGCACTGGAGCTTCGGGTATTTCTCGGTGGCGCAGTCCCTCCAGGCGAGGGCTGCGCGGTGGGCGGAAAGGGTCGGGGCCGCGGCGGCCGGGGCCGCGGCGAGCAGGCCGGCCACCGCGGTGGCGGCACCGCACATGGCGACTGTGTGTTTCTTCATCGGGCCTCCCAGGACGGAGGGTTCGGGGCCGCGAGCGCGCGGCCCCCGCGGCATGGTCCCCGAATCCATGCCGGAAACGTCCTGTTCTGCGGAGAGTTGACCCGATTGGCGTGTACGTGTCCGGGGGAGCTGGGTCAGAGGAGCGTGAGCTGGGTGGCGGCGGGGGCGGGCTCCGGCTCCTGGTGTGCGCGCAGCCGGCGCGGGGCCTGTCCCCGAGAGGGGCCGATGCCGAACTCCTGCGCCAGCTCGTGCACCTGACGGGTGATCCGGCGCTGGTACCACTTCGGGGCGTACGCGCCCTCCGCGTACAGCCGCTCGTAGCGCCGCACGAGGTGCGGATGGTGGTGCCCGAGCCAGGACATGAACCACTCGCGCGCCCCGGGCCGCAGATGCAGCACGAGCGGGGTCACGGAGGTCGCTCCGGCCGCCGCGACGGCCCGCACGGTCTCCCGCAGTTGCCCGGGATGGTCACCCAGGAACGGGATGACGGGCGCCATCAGGACCCCGCAGCCGATGCCGGCCTCGCCGAGTGCGCGTACGACGTCCAGGCGACGCTGTGGCGCGGGCGTGCCCGGCTCGACGGTCCGCCACAGCTCGTGGTCGACGAAGCCGACGGACACGGAGATGCCGACCTCGGTGACCTCGGCGGCCTGCCGCAGCAGATCGAGGTCGCGCAGGATCAGCGTGCCCTTCGTGAGGATCGAGAACGGGTTCGCGTAGTCCCTGAGCGCCTCGATGATTCCCGGCATCAGCCGGTAGCGCCCTTCCGCACGCTGGTAGCAGTCCACGTTCGTGCCCATGGCGATGTGTTCGCCGTGCCAGCGGCGCGAGGCCAGGTGGCGGCGGAGCAGATCCGGCGCGTTCACCTTCACGACGATCTGGCTGTCGAAGCCGAGGCCCGTGTCGAGGTCCAGATAGCTGTGCGTCTTGCGGGCGAAGCAGTAGACACACGCGTGTGTGCAGCCCCGGTAGGGGTTGACCGTCCACTCGAACGGCATGCGGGAGGCGCCGGGCACGCGGTTCACGATCGACCTGGCCCGGATCTCGTGGAAGGTCACGCCGGCGAATTCAGGCGTGTCGAAGGTGCGGGTGGTCACGGTGTCCGCGCCGAACAGCGCGGCGTCCTTGACCCTCCCTGTCGGGATTTCGGCGGGATTCTCCGCGAGGTTCTCCCAGCGCATGACGCCTCCTAGCTAGCACTGGGCACAGAATAGAACACATGTTCCCTTGATCGTGCGACCCCGATTTTGGCGGCCGATGCGGAGGGTGGTTGGCTTGGGCCCTCTCTCGAACACCGACTGCTGGAGGAAGTGCCATGGCGCAGGTCGAGGCCATCACGGAGCGGGTCATCGCCGCCAAGCCGGACGACGTATTCGACGCGCTCGCCGACTACAGCGGCACGCGCGCGAAGCTGCTGTCCGAGCACTTCAGCGAGTACGAGGTCCGCGAAGGCGGCGACGGCGAGGGCACGCTCGTCCACTGGAAGCTCCAGGCCACGAGCAAGCGGATCCGCGACTGCCTCCTCGAGGTCAGCGAGCCCACCGACGGCGAGCTCGTCGAGAAGGACCGCAACTCCTCGATGGTCACCACCTGGCGTGTGACCCCCGCCGGCGAGGGCGCCTCCCGCGTCGTCGTCAGCACCGTGTGGAACGGCGCGGGCGGTATCGGCGGCTTCTTCGAGAAGACCTTCGCCCCCAAGGGTCTCGGCCGCATCTACGACGCAGTCCTCGCGAAGCTCGCCGCCGAGCTGGAGAAGTGACCCCGATGTAGTGCCCCGATGCTGCACCCGATGTGCTGCATCACGATGTTGCACCCCGATGTAGTGCTCACCGTTTCGAGTGGTTTTCCGTTCGCGCGCGGTTGTACGCCGTAGGGCTCCCACCGGCGCATTCGCGCCTGGAGCCCGCCGGAGCCGCCGCTCGTCGCGCTTGCCCGCAGTTGTCGCGTAATGCGAGAAATATGCGGCGCAGGCGCGACGAGGGGAGCGACAGGTGGGCACGACGACGCTGGTGACGAACGAGCCGGGGGCGGTGCCGGCGACGGAACCGCCCCCGCTCCCCGAGCCCCAACCGGCCACGGAGCAGCAGCAGTTCCCCGACCACGGCCTGAGCCCCCGCCGGGTGCGGATGGTCTTCGTCGGGCTCATGCTGGCGCTGCTGCTCGCCGCGCTCGACCAGATGATCGTCGCCACCGCGCTCCCGAAGGTCGTCGGCGAGCTGCACGGCCTCGACAAGATGTCCTGGGCGATCACCGCCTATCTCCTGACCGCCACCATCGGCCTGCCGATCTACGGAAAGCTCGGCGACCTCTTCGGCCGCAAGGGCGTCTTCCAGTTCGCGATCGCCGTCTTCGTCGTCGGCTCCGCACTGGCCGGCTGGTCGCGCAACATGGACGAACTCATCGCGTTCCGCGCCGTCCAGGGCATCGGCGCGGGCGGACTCATGATCGGCGTACAGGCGATCATCGCGGACATCGTGCCGCCGCGCGAACGCGGCCGCTACATGGGCCTCATCGGCGCCGCTTTCGGCCTCGCGTCCGTCGCAGGCCCGCTGCTCGGCGGCTACTTCACCGACCACCTCACCTGGCGTTGGTGCTTCTACATCAACGTGCCCTTCGGCCTGGTCACGCTCGCCGTCGTCACCGTCGTACTCAAACTGCCCCGGCCCGAGGCCAAGGCCAAGCTCGACGTCCTCGGCGCCCTGCTGCTCGCGGCCGCCTCCACCTGCCTCGTCCTGCTGACCAGTTGGGGCGGCACGGAATACGCGTGGGGTTCCCGCGTCATCCTCGGGCTCGCCGCCGGAGCGGCCGTGACGGCCGTGCTCTTCCTCGTCGCCGAGCACTTCGCCGCCGAACCCATCATCCCGCTGCGGCTGTTCCGCGACCCCGTCTTCAACATCACCGGCCTCGTCGGCATGGTCATCGGCATCGCCCTCTTCGGAGCGGCCAGTTACCTGCCGACCTTCCTCCAGATGGTCGACGGCGCGAGCGCCACCGAGTCCGGGCTGCTGATGCTCCCGATGATGGGCGGCATCGTCATCGCCTCGATCGTCTCCGGCCAACTCATCAGCCGCACCGGGCACTACAAGATCTACCCGATCCTCGGCGGGGCCCTGGCGGCGGTCGGCATGTGGTTCCTGTCCCGTCTCGAAGTGGACACCCCGCGGCTCCACTACAGCCTCTACATGGCTGTACTCGGCGCGGGCATCGGCCTGATCATGCCGGTCCTGATCCTCGCCGTGCAGAACGCCGTACGCCCCGCCGACCTCGGCACCGCGACCAGCGCCAACAACTACTTCCGGCAGATCGGCGGCAGCGTCGGCGCCGCGATCTTCGGCACGCTCTTCGCCGACCGGCTCGCCGACGCCCTCGCGGACCGGCTGCCCAAGGGGGCCGGCCTGCCCGACCCGGAGTCCATCACCCCGCAGCTCGTCCACGCCCTGCCGCCCGCGCTGCGCGACGGCTACATCCAGGCGTACGCCGACGCGATGCCCCGGATCTTCCTCTACCTCGTCCCGGTGCTCGTCCTCGGCCTCGTGATCGCCTTCTTCCTCAAGGAGACACCCCTGTTGTCCAGTGCCGCCCCCCACAGCGCCCCGAGCGGAGACACCGCCTCCGTCCCGACCCAGGCCCGGACCGCGTACGGCGCCGGAGTGCCGGTCTGCGGCATGGTCCAGCACGCCGACGGAACCGCGGTGCCGCGCGCCGCGCTCACCCTCATCGACGTCGGCGGCCAGCAGATCGGGCGCGGCGCGAGCGGCGACGACGGCCGGTACGCGCTGTCGACGCCCGGCTCCGGCAGTTACGTCCTGATCGCGGCGGCCGGCGGACACCAGCCCCAGGCCGTGACCGTCACCGTCGGGGAGCGGCCCGTCGACCTCGACGTCGTCCTCGGCGGCGCCGGACGGCTCGCCGGGAGCGTGCTGACCGCCGACGGCGCGCCCGTGCGCGACGCCACCGTCACCCTGACCAACGTGCACGGCGAGGTCGTCGCGACGACCCGCAGCGGGCGCGAAGGCACTTACGTCATCACGGAGTTGGTGGCCGGCGAGTACACGCTCGCCGGGAGCGCGCCCGCATTCCGTCCCGCCGCGCTCCCCGTCACCGTGATGGCCGCGCGCGAGACCCGCCAGGACGTCGAACTCGCGGGCGGCGCCGTGCTGCGCGGCACGGTCAGAGCCGGCGGCGGACGCCCCGTCGAGGACGCGCGCGTCACCCTCCTCGACGCGGCGGGCAACGTCGTCGACACCCTGACCACCGGTATCGACGGCACCTTCCGCTTCGTCGACCTGTCGTCGGGCGAGTACACCGTGATCGCCGCCGGCTACCCGCCGGTCGCCACCGTGCTGCACATGGCGGGCGGCGGCCGCACGGAACGCGACCTGCAACTGGGGCACGAGGACTGAGCGTTGGGGCCGGGCGGAGCGCCCGGCCCCAACGGCGCGCCGTGCCCGTTCAATTCGGTGGTTGCAGCCCCCTGTACCCCTGTACCGCGTACGGTGGAACGGGAAAGGGCCGAACCAATGACGCTCGGTC
The DNA here is from genome assembly GCF_044748025.1 of Streptomyces sp. NPDC090032. Lineage (NCBI taxonomy): Bacteria > Bacillati > Actinomycetota > Actinomycetes > Kitasatosporales > Streptomycetaceae > Streptomyces > Streptomyces sp. NPDC090032. The sequence continues at coordinate 429,056 of NZ_JBIVFF010000001.1, forward strand.
GCCGCGCGGGGAAGGGAGCGCAGGCCATGCACAGTGGCACCGGGACGGCCTCGCAGAGCCCCGTGCCGGGCCGCGTACCCCTGGCGGTCGTCGTGGTCGACGGCGACGGACTCGTCTCGCACTGGAGCACCGGCGCGCGCCGCCTCTTCGGCCCCGCGCGCGAGGAAGCCGTCGGCCGCCCCGCCACCGACCTGCTGCCCGTCTCCGGCGCGTTGCCCGACGGGCGGCCGGACCCCGAAGGCGCGTACGAGGGGACCGGCCCCGACCTGGAGTCCTCGCTCGACGGGCGGGCGTCCTACCCCGCCGCGGGCCGCGCCCGCCTCGAGGCCCCGCGCCGCGAGCGCATCGACGTCCTGTGGTGGGCCTACCCGCTCGTCGGCCCAGGCCCCGAGAGGCTGCTCGTGCTCGCCGCCGACGTCGGCCGGCTGCACGCCGACGACGTGCCCGACGGGCACCCGATGGAGCGCATCGCGCCCGGCTTCGCCCTGCACACCGACTTCCCCGGAGCCGACCAGCTGGCCCGTGGACTCCCCGCCATCCTGCCCAGCATGAGCGTCGGCGAGAGCGCCCGCATCGTCTCCCAGGTGCTCGAACTGGGCTATCCCGTCCTGGAGTTCAGCCTGCACGACCGCGTCCCGGTCACCGCCGACTGGGGCGTTCCCCGGCGCGCCGAGCGCAAGGCCCGCAGGGAGGAGGCGGCCCGCGCGGCCGCCGCCGGACTGCCCGCGCCGCGCCGCGCACCCGACGACGAGGCGGACATCGCGGGGGACCTGGAGTACGCGGCCGTCCGCGAACACCTGGAGTTCCTCAACGAGGTGAGCGGGCGCATCGGTTCGTCCCTCGACCTGTCCCGCACGATCATCGAGGTCAGCCGGGCCGTCGTACCGCGCTTCACGGATGTCGCGGGCACCTATCTGCGCGAACAGGTCGTCGCGGGCGAGGGGTTCCCCGAAGGCCCGCCCGACGCGACCACGATGTGGCACCGCGTCGCCCTGGAGCACACGGACGAGCCCGGCCGCTGGGACGACGTCGTCCCCGTCGGCGAGTCCATGCCGTTCCCCGCGCACACGCCGTTCTTCCAGTGCATGACCTCCGGGCAGCCCGTCCTCGTCCCGCGCATCACCGAGGAGATGGGCAACGCGATCGCGTCGCAGTTCGAAAAGCGCGACATCAGGCCGCTCATCACCCACCGCTCGATGCTGGTGGTGCCCCTGAAGGCGCGCAACGTCGTCCTCGGGTTCATGATCCTGCTGCGCCACCGCGAACGCCCGGTCTTCAACGACATGGACCGCGTCACCGGCGCCGAACTCGCCGCCCGCGCGGGCCTCGTCCTGGACAACGCCCGCATGTACACGTACCAGGAGAGCGTCGCCGAGACCCTCCAGGACAGCATGCTGCCGCGCATCGAGCCCCGCATGCCCGGCTGCGACATCGCCACCCGCTATCTGCCCGGCACCCTCCTCGGCCGCGTCGGCGGCGACTGGTTCGACTCGATCAAGCTCCCGGGCTCGCGGACCGCCCTCGTCGTCGGCGACGTCATGGGGCACGGGCTCAACTCGGCGGCGATGATGGGCCAGTTGCGCACCGCCGTGCAGACCATGGCCGCCCTCGACCTGCCGCCCGCCCAGCTCCTGCGCAACCTCGACGACCTCGCCCAGCGCCTCGGCGAGCACTACCTCGCGACCTGCCTCTACGCGGTCTACGACCCGATCGGGAACGAGCTGGAGCTGGCCAACGCCGGGCACATCCCGCCGGTCCTCGTCCGCGCCGAGGACGGCCGCAGCGAACTCCTCGAACTGCCCACCGGCGCCCCCATCGGCGTCGGCGGAGTCCCCTTCGAGTCGGTCCGCGTCCCGATGGCGCCCGGCGACCGGCTCGTCATGTGCACCGACGGCCTCGTCGAGGTGCGCGGCGAGGACATCGGCGTCGGCCTCGCCACGCTCTGCGAGTCCGCCGCCCACCCCGCGGCCTCCATGGACGCCGCCTGCGACACCATCATCAGATCCCTGAACACTCGCGGCGGACGCAAGGACGACGTCGCCCTCCTGATGGCCCGGCTCAACGGCATCGCGCCCGAGGACGTCGCCCACTGGAGCGTCACCCCCGACCCCGCCGAAGTGCCCCGCGCACGCGCCCTCGTCCGCGACCAGCTGACGGCCTGGGGCCTCGGCGCGCTCACGACGGCCGCGGAACTGATGACGGGGGAGCTGGTCGCCAACGCCGTGCGGCACGCCCGTACCCGCAGCGTCGAGGTACGTCTGGTGCGCTCGGGGACCCTCGTGTGCGAGGTCGAGGACGACGACCGGCGGCTGCCGACGCTGCTCAACGCGGGTCCGGGCGACGAGTTCGGGCGCGGCCTGCACGTGGTGAGCGCGCTCGCCAGGGAGTGGGGCACGAGCGGCACCGGCTCCGGGAAGACCGTGTGGTTCGAACTGGCCCTGCCGAAGCCGTAGTCGGGCGTACGGGCGCGGCGGCCGTACACGTATCGAATGCGGCGTGAAGGGATGCGCCGGGTGCTTGTGGGCGGGTCCGGGGCGCGGTAGACCGATCTTGCCGTGCCACCGCACCCCGGGAGTTGCAGATGAGCGTGACGAGTCGGTACAAGGACGCCTGGGAGAGCTTCTGGCGCGAGGCCCCCGGCGAACCCGGCGGAGTCTTCTGGGACGCCGAGCCCGCCCTCGTCGCGGGTGTCCATCTCGCCCTGTTCGAGCCGCACTTGGCGGCCGGGCTGCCCGTCGTGGACCTCGGCTGCGGGAACGGCACGCAGACCCGCTTCCTCGCCGGCCATTACCCGCGCGTGGTCGGCGCCGACCTCTCCGCCGCTGCCCTTGACCATGCCCGCCGCGCCGACCCAGCGGGCCAGGCCGACTTCCGGCAGCTCGACGCCACCGAGCGGACCGAGGCCGGGCAGCTGCACGCCGAACTCGGCGACGCGAACGTGTACATGCGCGGTGTGCTGCACCAGTGCGAGCCCGACGACCGCCAGCCGGTGATCGACGGCATCGCGGCGCTCGTCGGCGAGCGCGGCCGGGCCTTTGTCGTGGAGCTCGCCGAGGCCGCCCGGCCCGTCCTGATGTCTCTCGCGCAGAGCCCCACGGGCCCGCCGGCGAAGCTGGCACCGGTCTTCGCACACGGCATCGCACCCGGTGAGGTGTCCGACGCGGCGGTCCTCGACTACGTACGCTCGGCGGGGCTCGATGTGCTCGCGAGCGGCGAACTCCCGCTCACCACCACCGAGTACGCGTCCGACGGCACTCGCATCGAGCTTCCGTCACGATGGCTCGTCGTGGGGCGGGCGCACTAGGGCCTCTCGTCCGGCGCTTCGGCGCAAGACCCTGGCCGCCGCAGACCCAGGCGGCGCAGGGCCTTGCCGAGCGGGCCCATCAGGTGCGGGCAGAGCGGCCGGCCGCGCGGGAGCGGGACGCCGTCGTGCGCGGTCACCGCGAGGAAGAAGCCGCGCCCTGGGCGGGTCTGGAGGGTGGTGTTCCAGCGGTAGCCGTGGCCCTGGGCCAGCGCGACCCGCACCGCGCGCCGCCCCAGCCCCTCCTGCCGGCGGGACTCCAGGATCCAGATGCCGAGGAGCCGGCCCGTGCGGCACGGTGCGCACAGGCGGAAGCGGACCTGGCCGACGAGCGTGCCGCGCTCGTCGTGGAGCAGCACCTCACCGGCGCCGCGCGCCGTACGGGGAGCGATGCTCGTGACGCACACCGGCCCGGACGGGGACGCCGGCGGGCCGGGGCCCATGGGGGATCGACCGGCCCGTCAGTCGCGCGAGTTGCCGAAGAGCAGGCGGTAGCCGATGAGCAGCACGAGCGAGCCGCCGATGGCCGCGATCCAGGTGGTGCCGTCGAAGAACTGGTTCTCGATCGGGCGGTCGAGGAAGTGTGACGAGATCCAGCCGCCGACGAACGCGCCGGCGACCCCGATGAGGGTGGTGCCTATCAGGCCGCCCGGGTCGCGGCCGGGGAGCAGGACCTTGGCGATGACTCCGGCGACGAGGCCGAGGATGATCCAGCTGATGATGCCCACGTGTGCGTCGTTCCCCTCGGTGATGAGTGGTGCTTGTGCTTGTGCGTTGCGAATTTGCGCAACTGTACAGACAGAGGTGAAGACGTCGTACGGGACCGGTCGGTTGCATCCGGCCGTGGCGCGTCATCCGTAGGAGAGGTTCGAGCACAGGCTGTCGTCGGCGGAACGGGCCTGGTCGGAGACGTCGGACGGTACGGCGGTGGGCTCCGGTGACGCCGTGGCGGCGGCCGACGGATGGGCCGCGTAGTCCTGTCCGAGGATCGCCCTGATGCCCGCCGTCGACGTCTCTTCGACGCGCGCGCCCGGGAACCGCTGGGCGAGCGTGCCCGCTCGCGCCTTCTCGCCGGGGCCGTACTGGATGAGTGTGGTCGCCTGGTTCTGGGTGTTCGCGGTCGCCGTGCCCGTGACAGTGAACCCGTCGTCCGTGAGGGCGCGCGCGGCCTGGGCGGCCAGCCCCATGACGGTCGTTCCGTTGTAGACGGTGACGCGGATGCCGTCCCCCGGATTCGGCGCGGCGGAGGCCTTGGGGGAGGCGGCCGGGCCGGCGCCCTTCTTGCCGCTGGCGTCCTTCCCGTCGAGGGTCCGGTCCTGCCTGAGTGACGCCCACAGGGCGTCGGCGTCCGGTTCGACGACCGCGACGCGGCTTCCCTCGTAGCGCCAGGGGATGGTGACGAACTTGGTGTTGTGGAGGTCGACGTTCTTGAGGGACATCGCGAAGGAGAGGAGCTTGTCGGCGGAGCCGAGGCCGGGGTCGACGGTCATCGACCGCGTGGCCGCGTTCGCGAGCGGCAGGAGCTTCGTGGGCGTCAGGCCGTTGCTCCTGATCTCCTTGATCAGGCTGCCGACGAAGGCCTGCTGGCGCTTGATGCGGCCGATGTCGGAGCCGTCGCCGATGCCGTGCCGCAGGCGGACGTAGTCGAGGGCCTTCTGCCCGGAGACGCTCTGCTCGCCGCGTGGGAACAGGAGCTTGCCGGGGGTCGTGCGATGGGGGTTGAGGTCGCGCTGGTAGATGGCCTGCGGAAGGCACACCTTCACCCCGCCGACGACGTCGGTCAGGGCGGCGAAGCCCTTGAAGTCCACGACGACGGTGTGGTCGACGCGCAGGCCCGTCAGCTTCTCCACGGTGTTCTGCGTGCAGGCGGGGTTGCCGCGGGCGGTCTCGCCGGTCGAGTACGCGGCGTTGAACATCGTGTCGGGCCGCGTCCTGGTCCAGCTGCCGTCGGGCAGTTTGCAGGGCGGGATCGTGACCAGGGTGTCGCGCGGGACGGACACCGCGACGGCGTTGCGATGGTCGGCGTAGACGTGCAGCAGGAACGCGGTGTCCGAGCGGCCGATGTCGCCCTTGTCGCCACCGCCGAGCGCCTCATTGCCGCCGGTGCGGGCGTCGGAGCCGATGACGAGGACGTTCTCGCCCTGCGAGTCGCCGTCCGGGCGGTCGCCGGAAATGCCGTCCGCGCTGAACGTGTTGATGTCGCCGCCGAGTTTCAGGTACACCCAGCCCACGCCCCCGGTCAGCAGGACGAGGAGGGACAGGGCTATCGCGAGCGTGAACCGCAGGCGGCCGCGCCTCGGTCGCGCCGCGCGTGCGGCGGACGCGGACCTGGCGCTGCCGCCCCGGCGCGCGGGTGCCGACTGCTCACGGGTGCCTGCCATGGGGTGCGCCCTCACTCGGGTCCGGGGTTGTACAGTTGCGCAATGTAGCAATCTTCCTGGTGGGTGCCTTCCGTGGCGCACACCTCATCCGAAGAGACGAAGGGTGGGGCGAAAATGTTCCGCAACGGTCTGGAACCCTGGCACCTGCTCATCGTGGCGATCGTGGTCATCGTCCTGTTCGGTTCGAAGAAACTGCCGGACACGGCGCGTGCGCTCGGAAAGTCGCTCCGGATCCTCAAGAGCGAGACGCGGGCCATCAAGTCGGACGAGGCCGAGGAACGCCGGGACCCGGCCGCGTCCTGACGGAAGAAATCCCCCTGGTCGAAGGATTGACCGCCGCCTTTCGGTGGACTGGACCTCTGGCTCTCCGAGCGGCTCTGGCCTGCGCGTTCTTCGACGCGTACGGTGATGCGCCATGAAGATCCTCATCAGCGCCGACATGGAGGGCGCCACCGGCGTGACCTGGCCGGGCGACGTGCTGCCCGGGACCGCGCAGTGGGAGCGGTGCCGGTCCATGTTCACCTCGGACGTCAACGCCGCGGTGCTCGGCTTCTTCGACGGGGGCGCCGACGAGGTGCTCATCAACGAGGCGCACTGGTCGATGCGCAATCTGCTCCTGGAGCAGCTCGACGAGCGCGCCGAGATGCTCACGGGCCGCCACAAGTCGCTCTCCATGGTCGAAGGCGTCCAGCACGGCGACGTCGACGGCATCGCCTTCATCGGCTACCACGCGGGCGCCGGCATGGAGGGCGTTCTCGCCCACACGTATCTGGCCAACTCCATCACCGGCGTCTGGATCAACGGCGTACGGGCGAGCGAGGGCCTCCTCAACGCGCACGTCGTCGCCGAGTACGGCGTCCCCGTCGTCCTCGTCACCGGCGACGACCTCGCCTGCGACGACGCGCTCGGCTATGCGCCCGAGGCCCGCAAGGTCGCGGTCAAGGATCATGTGTCCCGGTATGCGGCGGTCTGCCGTACGCCGAAGAGGACCGCCGCCGACATCAGGGACGCGGCGCGGGAGGCGGCGGCACTCGCCGTGCGCCACGAGCCCGTCCAGGGCGGCCCGTTCACCATCGAGCTCGAATTCGACGCCGAGCATCTGTCGATGGCCGCGACGGTGGTGCCCGGCGTCCGGCGCACCGGCGAGCGCAGGATCTCCTACACGAACGAAACCATGTACGACGGCATCCGCACCTTCAAGGCGGTCACCACGATCGTCTCGGCCGCGGTAGAGGAACAGTATGGCTGACCAGGCATTTCAGGTAGACGACCAGGCGCTCGACGAGGTCGTGACCTTCACGTCCGAACTCATCCGCATCGACACCACGAACCGGGGCGGCGGTGACTGCCAGGAGCGCCCGGCCGCCGAGTACGCGGCCTGGAAGCTCGCCGAGGCGGGCCTGGAGCCGACCCTCCTGGAGCGCACCAAGGGGCGCACGAACGTCGTCGCGCGTATCGCCGGCACGGATCCGTCCGCCGACGCGATGCTCGTCCACGGCCACCTCGACGTCGTCCCCGCGGAGGCCGCCGACTGGAGCGTGCACCCGTTCTCCGGCGAGGTCCGCGACGGGGTCGTGTGGGGCCGGGGCGCGGTCGACATGAAGAACATGGACGCGATGATCCTCGCGGTCGTGCGGCAGTGGGCCCGCGCCGGTGTGCGCCCGCGCCGGGACATCGTCGTCGCCTTCACCGCCGACGAGGAGGCGAGCGCCGAGGACGGCTCCGGCTTCCTCGCGGACCAGCACGCCGGCCTCTTCGACGGCTGCACCGAGGGCATCAGCGAATCGGGCGCCTTCACCTTCCACGACGGTTACGGCAAGCAGATCTACCCGATCGCGGCGGGCGAGCGCGGCACGGGCTGGCTCCGGCTCACCGCGCACGGCAAGGCGGGCCACGGCTCGAAGGTGAACCACGCCAACGCCGTCACCGAACTCGCCGCCGCCGTCGCCCGGATCGGCGCGCACACGTGGCCGGTTCGGCTCACCCCGACCGTGGCCGCCGCGCTCACCGAACTCGCCGCCCTGTACGGGATCGACGCGGGCGTGGGGTCCCCGGACTTCTCGGCCGACGAACTCCTCGCCAAGCTCGGCCCGGCCGCGTCTCTCGTCGCGCCGACCGTCCGCAACAGCGCCAACCCGACGATGCTGTCCGCCGGATACAAGATCAACGTGATCCCCGGCGAAGCGACCGCGTACATCGACGGCCGGTATCTGCCGGGTGGCGAGGACGAGTTCCGCGAGACCCTCGACCGGCTCACCGGACCCGGCGTGGACTGGGAGTTCGAGCATCGCGAGGTCGCGCTCCAGGCGCCGGTCGACTCGCCGACGTTCGCAGGGATGCGCGCGGCCGTCGAGGAGTTCGCGCCCGAGGGGCACGTCGTGCCGTACTGCATGTCGGGCGGTACCGACGCCAAGCAGTTCTCGCGGCTCGGCATCACGGGCTACGGTTTCGCGCCGCTGAAGCTGCCCGAGGGCTTCGACTACCAGGCGCTGTTCCACGGCGTGGACGAGCGGGTCCCGGTCGAGGCGCTGCACTTCGGTGTCCGCGTCCTCGACCGCTTCCTGCGGTCCGCGTAGACGCCGCCGGGCAGGTTTCGGCAAGCGGTTCGGGAGACGGTCTAGGAAATGGCGACGCAGGTGGAGAACATGGGGGCCTCTGAAGTCATGGGGGACGTGGACAAGTTGGTGCTGATCCAGGAGTACGGCTCGTGGCCGTCGCCGATCACGGCCGCGCTCGCCGCCGCGCACGACGGGAAGCCGGAGTACGTCGGCTTCGTCGGCGACGAGACGTGGTGGACCGAGCCCCGCCCCGCCGAGGCCGGCCGCCGGGCCCTGGTCAGGCGGCGCGCCGACGGCACGGAGCACGCCGTGCTGCCCGCGCCGTGGAACGTGCGCAGCCGCGTCATCGAGTACGGCGGCCTGCCGTGGGCGGGCGCCGCGCGCCCCGGGGATCCGCTCGGCCCGGTTGTGGTCTTCGTCGACTTCGCCGACCAGCGCCTCTACGCCTACGAGCCCGACGCCCCCGGCGCCGCACCCCGCCCCCTGACGCCCGTGTCGCCGGTCGGCGGCGGGCTGCGCTGGGCCGATCCGCGGATCCACCTCGACCGCGGCGAGGTGTGGTGCGTCCTGGAGGAGTTCACCGGGGACGGGCCGACCGACGTGCGCCGCGTCATCGCCGCCGTGCCGCTCGACGGAGGCGCGGCCGAGGACCGCGCCGCGTTGCGTGAACTCTCCGACGGGCGCCACCGGTTCGTCACCGGGCCGCGCCTGTCACCCGACGGCCGGCGTGCCGCCTGGCTCGGCTGGGACCATCCGCGCATGCCGTGGGACGGCACGGAGCTGGTCGTCGCCGACGTGGCCGGGGACGGCACGTTCAGCGGGGCGAGGACGGCGTTCGGCGGGCCCGACGAGTCCGTCGCGCAGGTGGAGTGGGCGCCGGACGGCGCCCTCGTCTACTCCAGCGACCGCAGCGGCTGGTGGAACCTCTACCGCGTCGCTCCGGACGGCGAAGCGCGACCCCTGTGCCCGCGTGAGGAGGAGTTCGGCGGACCGCTCTGGAAGATCGGCCACGGTTGGTTCGCCCCGCTGGAGAGCGGCCTGATCGCCGTCGTCCACGGCGCGGGCGCCACCGCGCTCGGCGTGCTCGACCCGGCGACCGGCGAGGTCGTGGACACGGCAGGACCCTGGACCGAGTGGAGCCCCTCCCTCGCCGTGCACGGCACCCGCGTCGTGGGCATCGCGGCCAGCCCGCGCACCGGCCACGAGGTCGTGGAGCTCGACACCCGTACGGGCCGGGCGCGCGTCGTCGGTACCGCGCACACCGACGCCGTCGACCCCGCGTACTACCCGGAGCCGCAGATCCGCACCTTCGCGGGCCCCGACGGCCGGGACGTCCATGCCCACATCTATCCGCCGCACAGCCCCACCCACGCCGCGCCCGACGACGAACTGCCGCCCTACGTCGTGTGGGCCCACGGCGGCCCGACGGGACACTCGCCCCTCGTACTCGACCTGGAGATCGCCTACTTCACCTCGCGCGGCATCGGCGTCGCCGAGGTCAACTACGGCGGCTCGACCGGCTACGGCCGCGCCTACCGCAACCGGCTGCGCGAACAGTGGGGCGTCGTCGACGTCGAGGACTGCGCCGCCGTGGCGCTCGCGCTCGCCGCCGAGGGCACCGCCGACCGCGACCGGCTCGCGATCCGCGGCGGCAGCGCCGGAGGCTGGACCACGGCCGCGTCCCTGACCGGCACCGACGTCTACGCCTGCGGCACGATCCTCTACCCCATCCTCGACCTCACGGCCTGGGGCTCCGGTGAGACCCACGACTTCGAGTCCCAGTACCTGGAGTCGCTCGTCGGGCCGCTCGCCGAGGTGCCCGCGCGGTACGCAGAGCGCTCGCCGGCCGAGCACGCGGAGCGGCTCACCGCACCGTTCCTGCTGCTCCAGGGCCTCGACGACGTGATCTGCCCGCCCGCGCAGTGCGAGCGGTTCCTCGCCCGCCTGGAGGGCCGGCGCGTCCCGCACGCCTACATCGCCTTCGAGGGCGAGGGCCACGGGTTCCGGCGCGCAGACACCATGATCCGCGTCCTGGAGTCGGAACTCTCCCTGTACGCCCAGGTGTTCGGCCTGCATCCGACCGGCATCCCCATACTGGAGCTGTCCAAGTGACGTCGCCCGCCCCGCTGACCCGCCCCGCACGCCTCGCCCCCGGAGCACGCGTCGCCGTCGTCGCGCCCAGTGGACCCGTGCCCGAGGACCGGCTCGAGGCAGGTCTCGACATCCTGCTCGGCTGGGGTCTTGAGCCCGTCGTCGAGCCCCAAGTCCGCTCTGTGCACGCGCAGTTCGACTACCTCGCCGGCAGTGACGCCGAGCGGGCCGACGGCCTTCAGCGGGCCTGGTGCGACCCGTCCGTCGACGCTGTCCTGTGCGCCCGGGGCGGCTACGGCGCACAGCGCATGGCCGACCTGCTCGACTGGGACGCGATGCGGGCCGCCGGGCCCAAGGTGTTCGTCGGGTACAGCGACATCACGGCGCTGCACGAGGCGTTCGCCGCCCGGCTCGGTCTCGCGACCCTGCACGGGCCGATGGTCGCGGCGGCCGACTTCCTCAAGAGCGCCCGCGCGCAGGACCACTTGAAGGCCACGCTCTTCGCACCGGAGACCGTACAGACCATCACGTCGGTGGGCGGCGGACGGCCGCTCGTGGGCGGCACCGCGCGCGGCGTCACGCTCGGCGGCTGCCTCTGTCTGCTCGCCGCCGACCTGGGCGCCCCGCACGCCCGTCCGTCGGCCGCGGGCGGGCTGTTGTGCCTGGAGGACACCGGCGAGGAGACGTACCGCATCGACCGTTATCTCACCCAACTCCTGCGCGCCGGATGGCTGGACGGGGTCTCGGGGATCCTGCTCGGGTCCTGGGAGGAGTGCGACGCGTACGACGGGTTGCGGGTGCTGCTGGCCGACCGGCTCGGCGGGCTCGGTGTGCCGATCGCCGAGGAGTTCGGGTTCGGGCACTGCGAGGGGGCGCTGACGATCCCGTTCGGTATTCCCGGTGAACTCGACGCGGATGCGGGGACGTTGACCCTGGATGTGCCCGCGCTGGCCTGAATCGTTCGCTTGCTGAATCTTCGTCAAGAAACACGCGTCACGGTGATTGACCCGCGTATGACACGTGTCACAACATGACCACGCCCAGACTTACCGGTCGGTAGCCGGTGGGTCTTCCTCAGCGTGGAGGTAGCCGTGTCCCGTGCCGTGCCCCGATCCCGACCGCGATCACCACTGCCGCTGGCCCTCGCTCTCGGCGCCATGACCGCCGCGCCTCTCACCCTCGCCGCCCCCGCGAACGCCGCACCGCAGACGCAGCAGACGGGCGAATACACCGTCACCGCACTGAAGTTCACGGTCCAGGCCGGCGGCCGCAGCTGCGTCGTCGACGCCGACCTCTACCGGCCCGCCGCCGTCGACGCCACCCACACCGCACCCGCCGTCCTCGCCACCAACGGCTTCGGCGGCAGCAAGTCGGACGGCTCGACCGACGCCATCGGCAAGGCCTTCGCCGCGCGCGGCTACGTCGGGCTCGTCTACTCCGGGCTCGGCTTCGGCAAGTCGGGGTGCCTCGTCTCCCTCGACGACCCCCGCATCGACGGCGCGGCGGCCTCCGGACTCGTCGACTTCCTCGCCGGGACCCGCGCGGCCGACGACGGAACGAAGGCCGACTACGTCACCAAGGACGGCAAGGGCGACCCCCGCGTCGGCATGATCGGCGGCTCGTACGGCGGCGCGATCCAGCTGGCCACCGCGGCCGTGGACCACCGGGTCGACGCCCTCGTCCCGATGATCACGTGGAACGACCTGGCGTACTCGCTCGACCCGAACAACGCCGCCGACCGTTCCGTCCCCGGCGCCTTCAAGTGGCAGTGGACCAACGGCTTCTACCTGATCGGTGAGGGTCAGCCCCTCCTCGAACCGTCCCTCGACCCGTCCCGGATCAACAAGCTGACCTGCCTGCACTTCGTCACCGACGCCTGCGAGACGATCAGCACCCTGAACTCCGGCCGCTACCCGTCCGGCAAGGCGGGACCGATGCTGGACTACGCGCGCAGCGTCTCCCCGGTCTCGTACCTGAAGCAGGTCAAGGCGCCGACGCTGCTCGTGCAGGGCCAGTCCGACAGCCTCTTCAACCTGAACGAGGCGCAGGCCACGTACGGGACCCTCAAGGCGCAGGGCACGACCACCAAGATGATCTGGCAGTCCTGGGGCCACAGTGGCGGCCTCACCGATCCGGCCAGCGGCGAACTCAACCTCGCGCAGGGCAACCTGGAGACCTCCTACGTCGGCAAGCGGATCCTCGCCTGGTTCGACCGCTACCTCCAGCACAAGAAGGACGTCGACACCGGGCCCACGTTCGCCTACTACCGCGACTGGATCACGGACCCGAACCAGACCTACGCCACCGCGCAGAGCGTCCCGGCGCTGAGCCGGAAGCTGTATCTGTCCGGCGACGGCAAGCTCGTCGACAACCGGTCGAAGGTCGCGCGCGGCAGCCGCGAGTACCGGAACTGGCTGATCCCCACCAGCCACTCCGAATCCTCCCTCGCCGGCCTGATCGGCCTCCCCGACCCCGCCCCGCGCGACACCGCGGGCACCTACCTGGGCTGGACCAGCGAGCCGCTGACCCGCACGACCGACGTCGTGGGCTCCCCGAAGGCCACCCTCAAGGTCGTCTCACCGAAGACCGAACGGGTCCAGAACTCGGACGACGCCGCCGACAAACTCGTCCTCTTCGCGAAGCTGTACGACATCGCGCCGGACGGCAGCAAGACGCTCGTCCACCGCCTGGTCGCACCGGTCCGCGTGCCCGACGTGACCCGCTCCTTCACGGTGTCACTGCCCGGCATCGTCCACCGCTACGAAGCGGGGCACCGCCTCCAGTTCGTCATCGCGGCCAGCGACGACGCGTACGGCGGAAACAAGGGGATCAAGCCCGTCACCGTCACCAGCTCGCCCGAGGACACCGGCGTCCTGGAGCTGCCGGTCGTCGGACAGTAGGGCCGCCCGGGGTCTGCGGGCCGTCACCCGTACGGCCCGCAGACTCCACCCCACAGGGACATGCCGCCGTGCGCGAACCCCGCCCGGCTGCACATGCTGGGCGGGGAAGGCACGCGTCGCTCCGACGGAAGGGTCCACCGATGAGCCCCGACGGCGGCAGGCGCACACGACCGGGAGGCGCACATGACCGGCAGGCGCACGTGACATCGACCCACAGCCGCCCCACGGCCGCCGCGTAGGCCGGCCGGATGTCTGCCACCACCGGCCGCCACCTCGTCGAAGGTCCCCGCGTGGGCATACGACCCTTCGCGCTCGAGGACGGCGAAGAGTTCACGGCCAGGGCGCGGGAGAGCACGCGCCTGCACCACCCCTGGCTCTTCCCGCCCACCGCCGCCGACACCTACGCCGCCTACGCGGGCGCCCTCATCGACGACCCGACCCGTTTCGGATTCCTGGTGTGCGAGCGGACGGGCGACGAGGGCGGTGGCGGTATCGCCGGCTTCATCAACATCAACAACGTCGTCCGTGGCGGCTTCCGCTGCGGCGCCCTCGGCTACGGCGCGTTCGCGCACGCGGCGGGCCGCGGCCTCATGAGCGAGGGCCTCGGCCTCGTCGTCCGGTACGCCTTCGGGCCCCTCGGACTGCACCGCCTGGAGATCAACGCGCAGCCGGGCAACGAGGCGTCCATCGCGCTCGCCCGCCGCGCCGGGTTCCGCCTGGAGGGCTACTCGCCCGACTTCATCTTCGTTGACGGCGCCTGGCGCGACCACGAGCGCTGGGCGCTCACGCCCGAGATGCCCGGTGCTTCCGATTGACCTTCATCGTGTCCATGTCCGTCGCGGACGACTTCAGCGCACCGAAGCCGTACCCCTCACCCAGAGCCCTGAGTGACGCCTCGGCCCGCTCCTCGGCGAGCGCCTCAGCCATCTCCTCGCCGTCCTCGGCGTCCGACTCCACGACGAACCGGTACGAGAAGTGCTTGAGCACCCGGTCGTACGTGAGCGATCCCTCCGGCGTGAACTTCATCGACGCGAGCCCGTGCTCGTCGACCTCGGCGAGCAGCCGCTCGCGCGCTCCGTCCGCCAGACCGTCCCACGTGCCGCGGACGATGACCCGATAGGTGTGCTGCGTTCCCATCCGCGGAGAGTATCCCGGCGGGCCGAAACGCGCCTTTGCTTAATTCTGACCTGGAGAACCCCTGGTCAGCTCATGGGCGAGCCTGTTCCATGGTCGTCGGGGCACACCGCGTGCGGACGGCGGGCCCCGCGAACCAGGAGGCGGACTTGACGGACTCGCAGGCCGAGCGGACGACCCTTCGACGCGACGCACTGACCCTGCCCGGCGTGGTGGTGGGATCCCCCGATCCGTTGCCACCCTTGCGGCCCCTCGACGAACTGCACGAACTCGACGACCGCTCCAAGCAGGGCATGCCGCGCGACATGGCCCGCCAGATCGGCTACGAGAAGCTGCGCAGCGTCCTGCCGGAGCGGCTCAAGAACGGCTACGGGCGCGAGCGCGCCCCCGTCACCCTCGACACGCTCGTGATCGAGAACGACCGGCTGCGCGTCACGGTCCTGCCGGGGCTCGGCGGCCGTATCCACTCGATGTTCCACAAGCCCACCGGGCGCGAACTCCTCTACCGCAACCCGGTGTTCCAGCCCGCCGACTTCGCGCTCAACGGCGCCTGGTTCTCCGGCGGCATCGAGTGGAACATCGGCGCGACCGGGCACACCACCCTGTCCTGCGCACCCCTGCACGCCGCCCGCGTCACCGCGCCCGACGGCGGCGACATGCTGCGCCTTTGGGAGTGGGAGCGGCTGCGCGACCTGCCGTTCCAGGTGGACCTGTGGCTGCCCGCCGGATCCGACTTCCTCCACGTAGGGGTGCGGATACGCAACCCCCACGAACGGCCCGCGCCCGTCTACTGGTGGTCGAACATCGCTGTCCCCGAGGAACACCGCGTCCTCGCCCCCGCCGACGAGGCCTGGCACTTCGGCTACGAGCGCACCCTGCGCCGCGTCCCCGTCCCGGAGTCCGACGGCGTGGACCGCACCTACCCCCTGAGCGGCGAATACCCGGCCGACTACTTCTACGAGGTCCCCGACGGGCAGCGCCGCTGGATCGCCGCCCTCGACGACGACGGCCACGGGCTCGTACAGACCTCGACCGACCTGTTGCGCGGCCGCAAGCTGTTCCTGTGGGGCCACGGCGCGGGCGGACGGCGCTGGCAGGAGTGGCTGACCGAGCCGGACACGGGCGGCTACGCCGAGATCCAGGCGGGCCTCGCCCGCACCCAGCTGGAGCACGTACGCCTCGACGCCGAGGGCGAGTTCGCGTGGCTGGAGTCGTACGGACCGCTTTCCGCGGCGCCCGACGCCGTGCACTCCGCCGAGGACTGGGCGGCCGCGCGCGGCGAGGTCGAGGAGTGCCTCGAAGCGGCGCTGCCGAGGGCGGACGTCGACGCCGCGTACGAGGCCTGGCGACGGCACGCCGACGCGGAACCGGAGGAGTCGCTCGCGGAGGGCTCCGGCTGGGGCGCCCTCGAAGTGCTGCGCGGCGACTTCAAGCTGCCGGGCACCCCCTTCGCCGAGTCGACCCTCGGCCCCGCGCAGGCACCGTGGCTCGACCTCCTGCGCACCGGCTCCATCCCCGAGCCGCGCCGTGTCGGACCGCCCGGCCCCACGCTCGTCGCGCCGCACTGGCGGGACATGCTGGAGACGGCGCCCGCACAGCCGCTCACCGAGTACCACCTCGGCGTCGCCCAATGGCACGCGGGCGACCTGGCCCAGGCTGTACGCAGCTGGGAGCGGGGCCTCGAACTCGCCCCGTCCCTCTGGCCGTTGCTGCGCTGCCTCGCCGTCGCCGACCAGGAGGCCGGCCATCGTGAACGCGCCGCCGACCGCTACGCCGAAGCCTTCGACGACCTGTGCCAGGAGCGGCGTGACGACGGCGAGGCCTGGACGGCGGCCACCGCGGCGCTGGGCCGCGAGGCCATCGACGCGCTGCTCGCGGCCCGCCGCCCGGGACCGGCCCGCGCCGTCTGGGACCGGCTGCACGCCGCGACCCGCGCCCGAGGCCGCTTCCGGCTCGTCGAGGCCCGGCTCCTGATCGCCGAGGGCGACAAGGAGGCGGCACGGGCCGTGTTCGACGAGGGCTTCGAGGTCGCCGACCTGCGCGAGGGCTCAGAGACCATCGCCGAACTGTGGGCGCACCTCGCCGCACCGGGCGAACGGCTGCCTGCCCAGTACGACTTCAGCATGCGGCCCCGGGAATCCTGACCGGGGCGCGACGGAGCGGCCGGTCAGGGCAGCAGCTCGCCGTCCCTGGCCACCACCCGGCCCGCCCTGACCACCAGGTCACGCGCGGGCAGGTCCACCACGACCTGGGGCAGGCATTCGCCGCGCACCAGGAAGAAGTCGGCCGGTGAGCCGGGGGACAGATCCAGGTGGGGGAGGCCGACGACGCGGGCGCCGTCGTCGGCGGCCACACGGAAGGCGTCGGCCAACTCCTCGTCCAGGCGCGCCCCTTGGGCCTGCGCGAGCAGGTGCGCCCGGTGCAGCATGTCCGCGTTGCCGAACGGGCTCCACGAGTCGCGCACCCCGTCCGAGCCGAGCCCGACCCGCACCCCGAGCTCGCGCAGCCGGCGCGTCGGCAGGACCAGCGGGCGGGACGGCGCGACGGTCGTCAGGGAGATCCCCGCGTCCGCCAGCTCGGCGCCCATCCGGTCGAGTTCGGCCCCTTCGAGGCCCGGCACGCAGAACGCGTGACTGATGCTGACCTTGCCCTGGAGGGACAGTGCCCTGGTCCGGTCGACGATCGCGCGGACCGCCGTCAGGCCGGGCCCGTCCTGGTCGTGGAGGTGGATGTCGACACCCACGCCGTGCCGGTCGGCGATGCCGAAGACCAGGTCGAGCTGCGCGTCGAGCGCCTCGTCGAAGCCGATCGGGTCGATGCCGCCCACGATGTCGATGCCACCGGTGCGGGCCGCCTCCTCGAGGAGCTCCGCGGTGCCGGGCGCCCGCAGGACCCCGTGCTGCGGGAACGCGACGATCTGCACGTCCAGAGCGTCCCGCAGCGCCTCCCGCGCGGCGCCGACACCCTCGACCCCGGCGAGGCCGAAAGCGGGCGCGACATCGACGTGGGCCCGCATCGCCCGCGTGCCCCGGGTGACCGCGTGCGCCATCAGACGCTGCGCGCGGTCCTTGAGCGGCGTGGTCTGCGAGCGGTACAACTCGGCGTCCGCGGCCGCGAATTCGGCGATCCCCGACGCGGGCTTGCGTGACACCCAGGGCTCGCCCCACGCGGTCTTGTCCGGGTGGATGTGCGCGTCCACGAGGGTGGGCAGCGCGATCCGGCCGCCGCAGTCGACGACCTCGGCATCCTCGGGCGCCGGACCGTCGACGATCACCCCGTCGACGACCGTGAGGTCCACGGCTTCCGCCGCTCCGAGCGGGCGTACGTTCCCGAAGACGACGGCGCTCATACGGCGACCCCCGCGCGCACCACGCGCACCGGCTTCTTCAGCACGGAGATGTCGGCCAGCGGGTCGCCGGACACGAGGATCGCGTCGCCCGCGAAGCCGCGCGCGAGACGCCCCACCGTGCCGTCCAGGCCGAGGAGGCGGGCCGCGTTGACGGTGGCCGTGCGGATCGCGTCGAGCGCGGACAGGCCCGCCGAGTGCATCAGTTCGATCTCGCTGCCGATCGGCTCGACCTCGCCGCCCGACGAGTCCGTGCCGGACACGAGGGGCACGCCCAGCTCGTGCGCGGCGAGCGCGGCGGCCTTGAGCTTGGGCAGGTAGGTGCGGCCGCGCTCGTCGAGCACCGGGTTGCTGGACCCGATCATCCCCGCGATGGCGATCATCGTCGGCGTGAAGTACGTGCCCCTGCGGCGCATTTCGTGCAGGGTGCGCTCACCGACGAACGCGCCGTGCTCCAGCGACATGATGCCGGCCGTCACCGCGTCGTGGCAGCCCTTCTCGCTGTAGCTGTGGCACAGCACGCCCTTGCCGCCGCGCTTGGCGGCCGCGACCACCTCGGACAGCTGCTCGTGGCTGTAGACCTGGGCGAGCGGGTCCTGCTCGGGCAGGCCGGCGCGCTCGTTCACGCGCGTCTTGATGACGTCGGCGCCGCGGGCCAGGTTGACCTGGACGACCCGGCGCAGCGCCTCGGGCGAGCGCACGCCCTCACTGAGGCGGGCGAGCGGGGTGAGGTCCGGGTCGCCGAGCACCGTGTCGCCGAGGTCGGGCGTGACGAAGATGCCGGCCGCCCGCAGCCGCGGGGCGAGGTTCGGCGCCTGGCGGGCCAACTCCCGTACGGCGATGTCCTGGTAGAAGTTCGTCGAGCCGCTGCGCGCGCTGGTGGCGCCGAGCCGGACGGCCGTCTTCGCCTCGGCGGCGGTGTTCAGGTGGATGTGCGAGTCGACGAGTCCGGGCAGGACCCACTGGCCGCGCGCGTCGAGGACGGCGGCGCCCTTGGGGACGTCGACGCGGGACCGGCGGCCGGCCGCGCGGACGACGCCGTCGCGGATGACGACGACCGCGTCCTCGGTGACCTCGCCCGTCGCGGGGTCGAGGAGCGTGCCGCCGTCGATGACGAGGTCACCGCCGCGGGGGGCGCTGCCGGAGTGGGCGGCGGACGTGCGGGTCATCGGGGCGGCGGACGCGGCGGGCGCGGCGGCGAGGGCGGCCGTGGTGCCCGCCAGCGCGGCGGCACCCGCGAGCACGCCTCGGCGGGTCAGCCGGTTCGACGGCGGGGGGCAGTTCTCGACGCACATACGGGGGCTCCTCGGCGGACGGCGGGAGGGATCGGTTGGTCCGACATTTTGTATACCAAGAAGGAGGAGCGGGCAAGGAGGGGATGGTTCCGGTCGCGTATGACCTGGGCATTTGTCGGGAGATCCGACGGGCGTCCGGTCGGCCATTGCCGGTCGAGCGGGGCCTACGCGAGGCTGGTATACAAGTTGGCGCCACCGCCACCGCCACCGTGATCGCTCTCGTCGCCGAAGAGCGAGCGCAGTGCCACCGACCGGCTGTCGCGCACGTGCAGCAGCGTGCTCGCCGCGGCGGTCTCCTCGTCGCCCGCGACGATGTGCCGGAAGATCACCGCGTGCTGCGCCCGCATATGGGCGGGCTCCTCGCGCAGGCCGAACAGGAGCTGGAGCTGCCAGCCGAGCTGCTCCATGGTGCGCGCGAGAAGCGGGTTCCCTGACAGGGCCACGATGCCCTCGTGGAACGCGGTGTGCGCGGCCACTTCACTGGCTCCCTCGTCCGCCGCGGCCGCGCGTTCCGCCACGTCCAGCGTCCCGCGCAGCGCGCCGAGCCCCTCCGGCTCCCGCGGCGCCGCCCGCGCCACCCGCCGGGCCGCGAGCCGGGACGCCTGCACGGCCAGCGGTTCCCACACCTCGTAGAGATGCTCCACGTCCGCCCGCTCCAGCCGCCGCACGCGCACCCCGCTGTGCGGCAGGAGTTCGAGCAGGCCCTCGGTGACGAGCGAGCGCAACGCCTCCCGCACGGGGACGCGTGACATCTGGAGCTCCGCGGCGATCTCGCGTTCCACGAGCCGGGAGCCCTGCGGGTAGCGCCGGTCGACGATGCGCTCGCGGATCGCGTCCCGCGCGCGCGAGCCGAGCGGTGGCCGGGCCCCGCCGCGCTTCGCGGATTCCCCGGCCTCCCGGGTCTCCCCGGCGCCGCCGTCGCTGCCCGCCATGTCCACCGTCCTCGCTCCCGCGTGCCCCGGCGAGGATACGGGGCGGGCCCGCGGCCTCGCGCTAGGCCTGGGCCTGGCCCTGCCGGTCGGCGTACTCGAAGACCGAGCCGTCCGGGTGCATCGCGATCAGGTTGCGGCCCGCGGGCGTCGGGACCGGCCCCGCGAGGACGTGGGCGCCGGACGCGCTGAGGACGGCGTGGGCCTCGTCGACGTCCGGGACGGCGATCGTCGCCGAGACCTTGCGCAGGACGTCGATCTCCTCCTTCGGCCCGCTCATCAGGAGGAAGCAGCCGACCGCCGCGACGGAGACCCCGCCGCGCTCGAAACGCAGGGCCCGGCTGCCCGCGAGCCGTTCGTAGAACGCGACCGAGGACTCCAGGTCCTCGACGCAGATACGCAGCGTGGTTCCCAGGATCTCCATAGCGGGAAGGGTAGTTGGACCCGCGCGTACGCGTGATCGTTTCCGGGGATCGGGCAGGAACGGGTGGCGGGGCCCGCGCCACCGGCGGGCCGGCCGGCGGGGTCACCGAGTGATCGGCGGGCGCCGGGGCGCAGGCCCCCCATCGCTCAGCTCGCGGTGTCCTCGCGATCCGTCTTGCGGCACAGGATTTCGCCGTGCAGCACCGAGAACCAGGCGTCCGGCTGCTTCCCCCACCCCCGCCACGCCTCGGAGATCTCCTCCAGCTGTCCGGGCCTCGCGTGGCCGCTCCCCGTCGCGCGCTCGGCGTACGCGGAGGCGCGGGTGCGGTCGGCCCACAGGCCGCTCCACCAGCCGATCTCCTCGGGTGTGGAGTAACACCAGGTGGAGGAGGACGAGTTGATGTCGGCCGCGTCGAAACCGGCCTCCAGCGCCCAGGACTTGAGACGCCGGCCCGCGTCCGGCTCGCCGCCGTTGGCGCGGGCGACCCGCCGGTACAGGTCCAGCCAGTCGTCCATGCCCGGCGACGGCGGGTACCAGGTCATGGCCGCGTAGTCCGAATCGCGGACGGCGATGAACCCGGTGGGCTTGGTGACCCGGCGCATCTCGCGCAGGGCCTGCACCGGGTCGCCGACGTGCTGGAGCACCTGGTGGGCGTGCACGACGCAGAACGTGTCGTCCGGGTAGTCCAGCGCGTGGACGTCCGCCGTCGCGAAGTCGACGTTGGTCAGGCCGCGTTCGGCCGCCGTCGCCCTGGCCTGGTCGAGGATCCCCGCGGCCTGGTCCACGCCGGTGACATGCCCCTCGGGGACCAGCGCCGCCAGGTCGGCGGTGATGGTCCCCGGGCCGCACCCGATGTCCAGGATCTTCATGTGCGGCTTCAGCGAACCGAGCAGATACGCCGCCGAGTTGGCGGCGGTGCGCCAGGTGTGGGAGCGCAGCACGGACTCGTGATGGCCGTGCGTGTAGACAGCGGTCTCCTTCGGCATGGTGGACCCCTTCGCAGGAAAACGGTGAACGGTGAACCGTGAACGGTCGACCCCAGCGAGATCACCGTACGCCGCCATGCCGAATATTGAGATGGCCATCTCGCGATGTGGACTGGCTCGTGCCGTCACATCATGGTCAGCGGCCGGTACACGCGCAGCGCCTCGTGCTGCTTGTCGATGGTCAACTCCCGTCCACAAGGGCCCACTTCACCGTCGTAGGCCAGCTGGGTGCCGGGGCTGATGCGGTCCATGCGCAGCCGCGTGCGCCGGACCGCGGCATGGAAGGGGGAGCGGGACAGCGGCCCCGCGAACGCCGCGGCCAAGAGGCGTACGCCCGGCAGCCGGCCTCCGTGCACCACGCGTACGTCGAGCAGGCCGTCCGCGAGATCCCCCCGCCGGCCCGCCGCGAAACCCATGCGGCGGTACATGCAGTTCCCGGCGAAGACCATCCACAACGGCCGCTGCCTGCCGTCCAGTTCGGCCTGCAAGGGGTGGTCGCGGCGCAGCACGTGTGTGGCGGCCACCACGTCGGCGAGCCGCCCGCCGACCCGCCGCGACCAGCGCTCGCGTTCCTTCACCAGCTCCGGGTACACACCCAGGCTGAAGGTGTTGAGGAAGATCCCGGAGGTGGCGGACGACCGGAAGCGGCCGACGTCGACGGCCACGGCTTCGCCCGCCTCGACGGCCCGCGACAGATCGCCCGGCTCCTCGATCCCCAGGTCGTACGCGAAGTGGTTCAGGGTGCCGCCGGGGAGCACGGCCAGCGGCAGACCGTGGCGCAGGGCGACGCCCGCCGCGGTGTTCACCGTGCCGTCCCCGCCGCACACCCCGAGCGCCCGGGCCCCGGTCGCCGCCTTCTCCAGCGCGGCCGGCAGATCGGACCCCGAGGCCTCGACGATCTCGGCGTGCGGCAGCAGACCGCGCAGCGCCCGCGCCTGGTCCGGACTGCCCGCGCCGCTGTTGACCACCATCACCAGGCCCGCCCCGCCGGGCAGCGCCGGCACGTCGTCCACCAGGGGGCGGCCCGGCGAGGGCATCTGGTCGCGGGTCGGCACGAGGCCCCGTACCGCGAAGGCGGCGCCCGCCCCGAGCGCGGCGCCCGCGAGGACGTCGCCGGGGAAGTGCGCGCCCGTATAGACGCGGGACGCGGCGACGGAGAACGCGAGGGGCGCCACCAGCGCGCCCAGCGGGCGGGACTCCAGCGCTACTCCGGCGGCGAACGCGGCCGCCGAAGCCGCGTGCCCGGACGGGAACGACGTCGTGACCGGCTGCCGCTTCAGGCGCCGCACCAGCGGCACCGGGTCGAGCGCGGGCCGGGGCCTGCGGACCGAACGCTTGCCGAGCGTGTTGATCGTCGCGGACGCCACGGCGAGCGAGGCGACCCCGCGCACAGCCGCGCGGCGGGCCTTCGGCGAACCGCCCACCGCCAGCGCCCCCGCCACCGCGAACCACAGCACCCCATGGTTCGCGCTGCGGCTCAGCCGGGGCAGGACACGATCGCCGCCCGGCCAGTGCCGGCGCGCCGCGTACTCGAAAACGCGCAGGTCAAGGGCGGCGAGCCGGCCGCGCAGGCCGGGCCCGGCAGGGGGCGCGGTCCGCCAGGTCGTCAGATGGTCCAAATCAGCGCACATTGCGCACGTGTACCCGTCGTGGGAGCCCGCACCCACAGGGCGTGCCGAAATCGTTTTGCTCCTCACCCGGCCGGGCGCCCACAATGCGGACCATGGGACATCTGGAAGCCGCGCACCTCGAGTACTACTTGCCGGACGGGCGGGCGCTGCTCGGTGATGTCTCCTTCCGGGTCGGGGAGGGCTCCGTGGTCGCCCTCGTCGGGCCGAACGGCGCGGGAAAGACGACCCTCCTCAAGCTGATCTCCGGCGAGCTGAAGCCGCACGGCGGGACCGTCACCGTCGGCGGCGGACTCGGCGTGATGTCGCAGTTCGTCGGCTCGGTGCGCGACGAGACGACCGTGCGCGACCTGCTCGTATCCGTCGCGACCCCGAGGATCAGGGAAGTGGCGAAGGCCGTCGACAAGGCCGAGCACCTGATCATGACCGTCGACGACGAGGCGGCGCAGCTCGCATACGCGCAGGCCCTGTCCGACTGGGCCGAGGCGCGCGGCTACGAGGCCGAGACGGTCTGGGACATGTGCACCACGGCCGCCCTCGGCATCCCGTACGACACGGCCCAGTTCCGCGAGGTGCGCACGCTGTCCGGCGGCGAGCAGAAACGACTCGTCCTCGAAGCGCTGCTGCGCGGCACCGACGAGGTCCTCCTCCTCGACGAGCCGGACAACTATCTCGACGTGCCCGGCAAGCGCTGGCTGGAGGAGAAGCTGCGCGAGACCCGCAAGACGGTCCTGTTCGTCTCCCACGACCGGGAGCTGCTCGCCCGCTCCGCCGAGAAGATCGTCAGCGTCGAGCCGGGTCCCGCCGGCGCCGACGCGTGGGTGCACGGCGCCGGCTTCGCGACGTACCACGAGGCCAGGCGCGAGCGGTTCGCGCGCTTCGAGGAGCTGCGCAGGCGCTGGGACGAGAAGCACGCCCAGCTGAAGAAGCTCGTCCTCAACCTGCGGCAGGCGGCCGCGGTCAGCCACGAGATGGCGTCCCGCTACGCGGCGGCGCAGACCCGCCTGCGCAAGTTCGAGGAGGCGGGACCCCCGCCCGAGCCGCCGCGCGAGCAGGACATCACCATGCGCCTGCACGGCGGCCGCACCGGGGTGCGGGCCATCACCTGCAAGGGCCTGGAGCTGACCGGCCTGATGCAGCCCTTCGACCTGGAGGTCTTCTACGGCGAGCGGGTCGCGGTCCTCGGTTCGAACGGCTCGGGCAAGTCGCACTTCCTGCGCCTGCTCGCCGGGAACCCCGACGACACGGTCGCGCACACGGGGGAGTGGAGGCTCGGCGCGCGCGTCGTGCCCGGCCACTTCGCCCAGACCCACGCCCACCCCGAGCTCCAGGGCCGCACCCTGCTCGACATCCTCTGGCTCGACCACGCCAAGGACCGCGGCGCGGCGATGGGACGGCTGCGGCGCTACGAGCTGACGGCCCAGGCCGAGCAGAAGTTCGAGCGGCTGTCGGGTGGCCAGCAGGCCCGCTTCCAGATCCTGCTGCTCGAACTGGCCGGAGTGACGGCGCTCCTCCTCGACGAGCCGACGGACAACCTCGACCTGGAGTCCGCCGAGGCGCTCCAGGAGGGCCTCGAGGCGTTCGACGGCACGGTCCTCGCCGTCACGCACGACCGCTGGTTCGCCCGCTCCTTCGACCGCTACCTCGTCTTCGGCAGCGACGGCCGCCTGCGCGAGTCCGACGAACCCGTCTGGGACGAACGCAGGGTGGAGCGGGCGCGGGGGTGACGGACGCGCGCGGGACGGCCCGGCGCCGCCCCGCTGCCGCCCCGTCACCCGCTCGGCGCAGCCCGGCGACATCCTCCCCGCACCGCATTCCCACGTGCGCCCGCTCCCGGGCAGTGGGCGCCGTCCCTCCCGTACAGGCCGCGCGGGAGTGTGCGGCTCGGGAGAGGCTGTGGAGGGTATGAGGTGCCCGTGAGGTCCCGGGAGTGCGGACCGGCAGCGCGTGGAGGTGGCACATGCGGCGGAACGACCACGGGATCCTGGAGGGGCACGGGCCCCTCCGGTACGGGCCGCCGCTGCCGGACGACGGCCTCCCCGTGCTCCCCGAGCTGGCAGCCGCGGCCGCCGCCGCGGATCCGGCGGCCCCGGAACCACCCGGCGGCTCCCCCTCCCTCCTCGACGCCGCCTGCGGATACTGGCTGCGCCGCGGTCTTCCCACCGAGCCGGACAACACCGCCGCCGCGCCGGGCGGTGCCCCCCTGCTCCTCGCCCTGACCGCCGCGATCGGCGGCGACGTCCTGCTGCCCCGGCCCTGCCCGGCCTGGTGGGAGCCCCAGGCGCGGCTGCTCGGCCGGTCCGTCTTCCACGTGGCGACGCCCGCCGAGTGCGGCGGCGTCCCCGATCCGTACGCCCTCCTCGAAACCGTGCGCCGGGTCCGCGCCGAGGGCGGCGACCCGCGGCTCCTCGTCCTGTCCGTCGCCGACGACCCGACGGGGACCGTGCCGCCGCCCGAGATCCTGCACGAGGCGGTCGAGGCCGCCGCGCAGGAGGGGCTGCACATCGTCAGCGACGAGACCTGGCGCGACACCCTGCACCACGACCCGGCCCGCGCCACCGTCCTCATCGGCCCCGCCGAGATGCTGCCCGAGCACGTCACCGTCGTCACCGACCTCACCGGCGCCTACCTGCCGCCCGGCCTGCCCGCGGCCGTCGCCCGCCTCCCCGCCACCGCGCGCGGAGCCGCGCTGCGCGCCCGCGTCCTGGACATCCTCACCGCGCTCGGCGCCGTCCTTTCGGCCCCCGCCGCGGCCGCCGCGACGTACGCGCTCGGCGAGCCCGCCGGGATCACCGCCCGCCTGCGCGCCACGACCGCCCTCCACGCGCGCGTGGCCGCCGCCGTGCACCGCGCGGTGCTCCTCTCCGGCGGACTCGCCCGGCCGCCCGAAGCCGGCCGTCAGCTGTACGCGGACCTGGGCCGCCTGCGCCCCGCGCTCGCGGCCCGCGGCGTCGGCGACGCCCAGGACCTGGAGGACCGCCTCTCCGAGCGGCTCGGCATGCCCACCCCCGGCGGCCACCGCTTCGGCGACGGCCTCGCCGCGCTGCGGGTACGCCTGTCCACCGGCCCTTTCCTCGGCTCAACCCCGCAGGAGCGCATGACGTCTCTCACCACACCGGAACCTCTGGAATTGCCGCACGTGCAGCGGGCGTTGAGCATGTTGGAGTCGGCACTCGACGATCTCAGGGCCGACGTCAAGGGATGGGAGAGTCCTCGATGACGCAGCAGTCCGAGTCGACGGCACAGCGAGCTGATGCCCCCGCGTCCTTCGTGCCCCTCGTCGAGCCGAGGCCGCTCGGCGGGGGACGCACCTGGCCCAAGTCGTTCGCCGACCGCCTGACGGCGCCGCTGCCCGGACTGCGCGCCTTCGCCCGGTTCGCCAGGGAGGGCGCGCTGCGTCCGCCGCCCGAGGTCCTGACCGAGATCGCCGCCCTGCCGTTCGAGCCGGGTCCGCTGCCGTCCGTGGACGCCCGCACCGTCGCCGTCAGCTGGGCGGGGCACGCCAGTTGGGTGCTGCGCATAGGCGGCCTCACCGTGCTCACCGACCCGGTCTGGTCCCGCAAGATCCTCGGCACCCCGGCCCGCGTCACCCCGGCCGGCGTCGCCTGGAGCGCCCTGCCGCGCGTCGACGCCGTCGTCATCAGCCACAACCACTACGACCACCTGGACGCCCCCACCCTCAAAAGGCTCCCGAGGGACACACCCGTCTTCGTCCCCGCCGGACTCGGCCGCTGGTTCACCCGCCGCCGCTTCACCCGCGTCACGGAGCTCGACTGGTGGGAGGCGGCCGAACTGGACGGCGTGCGCTTCGACTTCGTCCCGGCGCACCACTGGTCCAAGCGCAGCCTCGTCGACACCTGCCGCACCCTGTGGGGCGGCTGGGTCCTCACCGACCTGGAAGGGCAGCGGGTCTACTTCGCGGGGGACACCGGATACGGCCACTGGTTCTCGGAGATCGGCCGCCGCTACCCCGGCATCGACCTGGCGCTCCTGCCCATCGGCGCCTACGAGCCGCGCTGGTGGCTCAAGGACGTCCACTGCGACCCGGAGGAAGCGGTGCAGGCCGCGCAGGACGTGGGCGCGCGCCGCATGGCGCCCATGCACTGGGCCACGTTCCTGCTCTCGGCCGAGCCCGTCCTCGAACCTCTCACGCGCGTACGGGCCGCCTGGCAGAAGGCGGGCCTTGCGCGCAAGGACCTGTGGGACCTGCCGGTGGGCGCCTCACGCGTGCTGACCGTCTGAGCCGTCCGCCCTGTCCCCGCGCAGCCGCCGCCAGGCGGCGGGCGCCGCGCTGATCACCAGCGTCAGGCCGACCGCCGCCACGACGCCCTCCCACGGCTCGCTGAACAGGGAGCCGCCGAGGATGCCGATGAGCTGATACGTCGCGGCCCAGGCCAGGCACGCCGGCACGTCGCCGCGCGCGAACTGACGCAGCGGCATCTTCGCCATCAGGCACGCCAGCATCACGGGGATGCGCCCGGCGGGCACCAGCCGGGACAGGACGAGCACCATCACCCCGTGATCGGCGAGCTTGTCCTGCGCGTGCGCGAGCCGCTCCTCGGGCGCCCGCTCACGGATCGCGGCCAGCCACTTGGAACCTTCCCCAAGCCCTCGACTGCGCTCGAGCAGGGGAGACCCCAACTTGGACCCCATCCCGCGCTGCCCCAGCCAGTACAGCGCCACATCGCCGAGGAACGCCGCGAACGCGGAGACACCGAACACGAGGAGCAGCGAGAACGGCGCCGTCTGATGGAAGGCGACCACGGCCGCCGAGCTGACGAGCGCCCCCGTGGGCACGACCGGCACGAGCGCGCCGATCACGATCAGCAGGAACAGCGACGGGTATCCGACGGCCTGCTGGGTGGACTCCGGCGGCGCGTGCGTCACCGCGGCGGCGAGCAGTTCGTGGCCCGCGCCACTGACCGGATTCACCTGGCGACCTCAGGCCGCACGCACTCGCCGTGACCGAGCAGATGCACCGCCACCTCGGGCGCCAGCTGGGCGGAGCGCCGCACGAACTCCTCGCCCGGCGTGTGGAATTCATGCGGTCGCACCGCGTCCATGCCGATCGGCCAGTACGTCCCGAAGTGCACGGGCACGGCGCTGCGCGGCGCGATCCGGGCGAGCGCCTCGGCGGCCCGGCCCGCGTCCAGATGGTGCGGCCCCAAATAGGGCCCCCACCCCCCGACGGGCAGCAGCGCCACATCCACGTCGCCCACCTCCTCCGCCATCGAGTCGAAGAGCCCGGTGTCACCGGCGAAATACGTACGGGCCTCGCCGCTCACCACGAACCCGAGCGCGGGGGAGCGGTGCGGTCCCACCGGGATGCGCCGCCCGTCGTGCGACGCGGGCACGGCGCGTACGACGAGGCCGCCCACCTTCATGCTGGTGCCCGGCTCGACCTCGGTGAGCCGCAGATGCGCGAGCTTGCGCAGGCCGGGCACCGCTCGCCGGGCCCCTCGCGGGAGCAGGACCCGGGTGCCGGGGGCGAGCCGGGCCAGGGACGGGACGTGCAGATGGTCGGCGTGCAGATGCGAGACGAGGACGAGGTCGGCGATGGCGGCCTCGGGCGGCGGGGGAGCCCCGCGGCGCCGGCGCAGATGGGCGAGGCGGCGCGTGAAGAGCGGGTCGGTCAGCACGCGGATCCCCGAGTCCTCGACCGTGCAGGTGGCGTGACCCCACCAGGTGATCTCCACCGGCACCTCCAGGACCTCCTCCGTGCGACTCCCCCCGAGCCTACGGGCAGGAGTATGGTCGTCGGGGAAACCGGAGGTGAGGGGGACACCATGGGTGAACCGGCGGAAGAGAGCGCGGCCGGCGCGGTCCGCGTCATGGCGATCGCCAGCCTGACGCCGCTCGAGGAGCTGGACGCCGACCCCTTCCTCGTGGACTCGCGCAGCCAGCACGCGATGTGCGCCCGCTGGGCCGCCGACCGGGGCTACGTGGTGACCAGAGAACTCCTCGTCCACTCACTGCGCTCCGACCACGACGTGCTGTGGGCGGACGTCGACGCGGGCCTCGTCGACCTGTTCGTCGCCCCGAGCGACCGGGTCCTGCGGGCCGCGCTGCGCTCCGTCGACGAGTTCACGGCCGAGTGCGAGCGCCGCGGCGTCCGTCTGGAGACCGCGGGTCTCGCGGAGCCCTCGTACGACGCGGAGATGAAGAAGCGCGTCCACCGCCGCATGTCGATGCCGACGGCCGGTTACGACGGCTGCTGAGCCGGCACCCCGGTCGTCCCGCCCCGCCCCGCTCCGGGCACTTGCGTTCGCGGTCAGGGGAAAACCCGGACGTATCACGCTCATATGACACGCTTGGTGCGGGCTCGACGAGGCGACGAGACGGCGAGGCGACCGGGCGACGAGAGGGTGAGCGAGGCGTGGGCGAGGGGCGTTGGCGGAGGTTCGCCGGCATGTGGTGGCGGCCGATCGCCGTGTGGGCGGTCAGCACCGTCACGATGCTCGTGCTCGCCGGGATCCTGCCGGACTTCCAGCTCCAGTCCGACAACGGCGACAGCGCCACCCGCATCGCCGTCACCGCCGCGCTCGGCGCGGGCGCCTTCGGCATCCTGTCCGCGCTGGTGTGGCCCCTCCTCGTACGCGCCCTGCTCCTGGTGCCCGCGCTCGTCCTCGGCCTCGTCGTGTTCTTCCTCAACGGCGGCCTGCTGCTCTTCGCCCTGGCCCTCGTTCCCGACGGCCGGGGCGAGGTCGCCCCCGAGACCGCCGTCGTCGTCGCCGCGGTGATGTCCGCGGTCGCGTCGGCCACCGGGGGAGCCCTCGCCGTACGCGACGACGACGCCTACCGCCGCCGCCTGTACCGCCTCGCCGACCGGCGCCGCCGCAGAGGGAGCACCGGAGCGGGACCGTCCACCCCCGGCACGGTCTTCCTCCAGCTCGACGGCGTCGGCCACGACGTCCTGCGCGACGCCGTGAACCAGGACGTGATGCCCACCGTCGGCGCCTGGCTCGCTGCCGGAACCCACCGCCTCACCGCCTGGCGCACCGACTGGTCCAGCCAGACGGGCGCCAGCCAGCTCGGCATCCTGCACGGCAGCAACTACGACGTGCCCGCGTTCCGCTGGTACGAGAAGGACACCCGCGAGATCCAGGTCTCCAACCGGCCCAGCAGCGCCGCCGAACTCCAGCGCCGCGCCATCGAGCACACCGGCGACGGCGGCCTGCTCACCCTGGACGGCGCCAGCCGCGGCAACCTCTTCAGCGGAGGCGCCGAACAGGTCGCCCTCGTGCTGTCCGTCGCGGCCCGCCGCGGCAAGGAGAACCGCTCGCGGGCGGGCTACTTCGCGTACTTCAGCGACCCGGCGAACGCCGTCCGCACCGCCCTGTCCTTCGTCGCCGAGGTCACCCGCGAGATCGGCCAGTCCACCCGGGCCCGCCTGACCCGGCAGCGCCCCCGCGTCGGCCGCGGCGGGCTGTACCCGCTCATCCGCGCCTTCGCGACCGTCGTGGAGCGGGACGTCGTCGTCGCCGCGGTCGTCGGCGACATGCTCGCGGGCCGCAGCGCGGTCTACGCGGACCTGGTCGCGTACGACGAGGTCGCCCACCACTCCGGACCCGTCAGCCGCGACGCCGAGAAGGTCCTCGCACGTCTCGACCGCTCGCTCGCGCTGATCGCGAAGGTCGCCGAGCACGCCCCGCGCCGGTACCGGATCGTCGTCCTGTCCGATCACGGGCAGAGCCCCGGCGAGACGTTCCGCGCCCGCTACGGGCTCGGTCTCCAGGACCTCGTCCGGGCGGGCTGCGGACTGCCCGTGCCGCGCAAGGCCCGGCGCACGCACAGCGGCGCCGAGGCCCGCGCCGCCGTCAGGGCCGCGCTGCGCAGACCGGTCGAGGAGGGCGGCGAGAAGCACCGCCTGGCGTCGCGCCGCTCCGAGCCGATCGTGCTCGCCTCCGGCAACCTCGGTCTGGTCTCCTTCCCCGACGTGCCGCACCGCATGAGCAAGGAGGAGATCGACGCCCGCCACCCGGCGCTCCTGACCACCCTCGCCAACCATCCCGGCGTCGGCTTCCTGCTGGTGCGCAGCGAGGAGCACGGTGCCGTCGTCCTCGGCGCGCGGGGCGCCGAGATCCCCCTGGCCGACCTCGACGAGAGCCCCGGGCCCCTGGCCGACTTCGGCACGCACGCCGCCGACGCCGTCCGCCGCACCGACTCCTTCCCGCACACCGCCGACATCATGGTGAACTCCTGGTACGACCCGGCCGAGGGTGAAGTGCTCGCCTTCGAGGAGCAGATCGGCTCCCACGGAGGCCTCGGCGGCGCACAGGGACACCCGTTCCTGCTCGCCCCGGCGGTGTTCTCGCCGCCGGTCGCACAGGGCGCCGAGCTGGTGGGCGCGCAGCAGGTCCACCACGTGCTCCGCCGCTGGCTGCGCGAGGGCTGCGGCCCCCAGGTCCCGCTGGACAAATTCCGGCACGAACCCGCCCCAGACGCATCATTTACGGCCGCGACGGTCACTCCGCAGGACGAATCCGCCTGATTTTGAACGGTGTGTGCCGGGGGCCGACCATGGGACGTCGCCCGGCGATCCCGGTCGGCGCCCGCACGAGAGAGGCGCACCACCCCATGCCCCACACCGGAACCGTGACGAAGCCGGCTCCGGCCCCGCAGCACGAAGAGCTCCCCAGCAAGCACGCCCGCCGCTTCGGCCTCCCCGTCGCCACCGCCCTCGTGATGGGCAACATCATCGGCGGCGGCATCTTCCTGCTCCCGGCCTCCGTCGCCCCCTTCGGCACCATCAGCCTCGTCGCGTTCGGTGTCCTGACCGTCGGGGCCATCACCCTCGCACTCGTCTTCGGCCGCCTCGCCCGCCGCCATCCGCAAACCGGTGGACCGTACGTCTACGCCCGCGAGGCCTTCGGCGACTTCGCCGGGTTCCTGGCCTCCTGGTCGTACTGGATCACCACCTGGGTGTCGAACGCGGCGCTCGCCGTGGCCGCCGTCGGCTACCTCGACGTGCTCCTGCCCATCCACGGCTCCACGTTCTGGACCATCGTCGCCGCGCTCACCGTCCAGTGGCTGCCCGCCCTCGCCAACCTCGCGGGCACCCGCTACGTCGGCGCGGTGCAGCTCGTGTCGACCGTCCTGAAGTTCGCGCCGCTGCTCCTCGTCGCCGTCGGCGGCCTGTTCTTCTTCGACGCCGACAACCTCGGACCGTTCCGGGCGAGCGGCGACTCCTCGCTCGGCGCCGTCTCCGCGTCCGCCGCGATCCTGCTCTTCAGCTACCTCGGCGTCGAGTCCGCCTCGGTCAGCGCCGGCGAGGTCCGCGACCCCGAGCGCAACGTGGGCCGCGCCACCGTCCTCGGCACGGGCCTCGCCGCCCTCCTCTACCTGCTGTGCACGCTCGCCGTCTTCGGGACGGTCTCCCACAACCGGCTCGTCGACTCCAGCGCGCCCTTCTCCGACGCCGTCAACGCCATGTTCGGCGGCACCTGGGGTGGCACCGCCGTAGCCATCGCCGCCCTCGTCTCCATGCTCGGCGCCCTGAACGGCTGGACACTCCTGAGCGCCCAGACGCCGTACGCCGCCGCCAAGGACGGCCTGTTCCCCGCGGTGTTCACCAGGAAGAAGCGCGGCACCCCGACCGCCGGCGTCCTCGTCGCCGTCACCCTCGCCTCGCTCCTGACCGTCTACAACTACACGGCGGGCTCGGCCGGGGTCTTCGAGACGCTCGTCCTCGTCACCACGTTCACGGCGACCGTCCCCTACCTCCTGGCGACCGCCGCCCAGATCTACTTCCTGCTGTCCGGGCAGGGCCACCGTGTCAGCGGCCCGCGCCTGGCCCGCGACATGGTGCTCGCCCTCGCCGCGTTCGGCTTCTCCCTGTGGCTGGTCGGCGGCGCCGGATACGCGGCCGTCTACCAGGGCGTCCTGTTCCTCTTCGTCGGAGTCCTCGTCTACGCCTGGATCGCGGCCCGCAAGAAGCGCACCGCCGCGGACGCCACCGACTGATCGGTGCCCCGTGTGCATTGCGGCCATAAGCGGTCCGGGTGTGGTCGGATGGTGCCCAACGCCCCGACGGGCACCCGACTGAAGGGAATCACCGTGGCTACCACGCGCTCCGCGCACACCGTGTGGGAAGGCGATCTGCTCAAGGGGAGCGGCGTCGTCACCTTCGACTCCTCCGGCATCGGCGAGCAGGCCGTGTCCTGGGCCTCCCGCGCCGAGCAGGCCAACGGCAAGACCAGCCCGGAGGAGCTGATCGCCGCCGCGCACTCCAGCTGCTTCTCGATGGCCCTGTCCAACGGCCTGACGACCGGCGGCAACCCGCCCACCAAGCTCGTCACGTCGGCGGACGTCACGTTCCAGCCGGGCGAGGGCATCACCGGCATCCACCTCACGGTCGAGGGCACGGTGCCCGGACTCGACGAGGCCGGATTCACCGCGGCGGCCGAGGACGCCAAGAAGAACTGCCCGGTGAGCCAGGCGCTCACCGGCACCACGATCACCCTCACGTCGAAGCTCGCCTGACGGCGCACGCCCAGCCTTCACGTGCCGCGGTCCCGCGACGACGGGGCCGCGGCACTGCTGTCACCACGCGGCACTGCTGTCACCACGCGCCGCGTGTCAGAGCGAGGCGCGCGTCTTCCGCAGCAGTTCCACCGTGCGCTCCGCGGACGCCGCCTGCGCCGCGATGTGGTCGAGCACCTCCAGATGGGTGCCCACCTCTTCCCGGCCGTCCAGATAGAGCGCGCCCGTGACGTACTCGCTGAAGACCATGTCCGGCAGCTCCCGCACCGGGAACCGGAACAGCGTGAACGGGCCGAACGTCCCCGGGTGCGGGCCCGCCGCGAACTCGGCTATCTGGAGCGTGACTTGAGGCAGTTCGGTCGCCTCTATGAGCCGGTCGAGCTGATTGCGCAGCACCTTCGGACCGCCCGGCGGCCTTCGCAGCACCGTCTCGTCCATCACGACCCACAGATGCGGCGCGTCCTCCCGGGTCAGCAGCGCCTGCCGGGCCATCCGGAGCGTCACATGGCGTTCGAGGTCGTCGGGGTGCGTGCGACCGACGGTGCCCGCGTCCAGGACGGCCCGCGCGTACTCCTCCGTCTGCAGCAGTCCCGGCACGAAGTGCGGCTCGTACGACCTGATGATCCCGGCCGCGCTCTCCAGGCTCACGTACAGGCTGAACCAGTCGGGCAGGATGTCGTGGAACCGCTGCCACCAGCCCGGAAGATTGGCTTCCTCGGCGAGCCCGACGAACGCCTCCGCCTCCTGCTCCGGCACCCCGTACAGTTCCAGGAGCATCTGTACGTACGGGATCTTGAGGGCGACCTCCGCGGTCTCCATGCGGCGTATCGTCGCGCCGGTGACGCGCAGCGCGCGGGCGGCCTCGTCGCGGTTGAGTCCGGCCGACTCCCGCAGCTCGCGAAGGCGTCTGCCCAGGACCACCTGACCCACGGTCGGCGCGGGCCGCCGTTCACTCACGTCACGTCTCCCCACGTGCCGGGCGGCGAGCGGATTCGGGAGCCGATTGGCTCCCGGCCGCGGCACTGCGCGCACTGAACATGTGCGCGAGCCGCGTGAACGGTACCAGTGTGATGAGTGACCTGCCCACTACCGCGGCGATCCGGCCACGAGGCCCCGACTACGGCTCCAGCGACCGCAGATACTTCACCGTCGCCGGGTCCGCCGGCAGGAACGTCTCGATCGCCAGCTCGGCCACCGTCACGTCCATCGGGGTGTTGAACGTCGAGATCGACGACACGAACGACAGGACCTGCCCGTCGTGCTCGATCACCATCGGCAGCGCGAAGTACGGCACCGCCCCGGCATCCTCCCCGCCGTCCTTTTCGTGGCCCCCGGCATCCCTGTCTGTCACCGGATACGCCTTGACCTCGTCGTACACCGCGCGCAGCGCCTCCGACCGGTCCAGGGCGATCTGCCGCTCCATCTGCGCGAGGAGATGCCCGCGCCACTCGCGCAGGTTCCGGATCCTGGGCGCGAGGCCCTCCGGGTGCAGGGTGAGCCGCATCGCGTTGAGCGGCGGAGCCAGCAGCGCCTCGGGAATCCCCTCCATCAGCATCGCGATGCCCCGATTGGCGGCGACCACCGTGTACGTCGCGTCCACCACCAGGGCCGGATACGGCTCGTAGCCGTGCAGCAGCCGGTCCAGGCCCTCCCGCAGCGCGCCCATCGACGGGTCGTCGAGCGGGGTCTCCGCGAACCGAGGCGCGTAACCCGCCGCCAGCAGCAGCGCGTTGCGCTCCCGCACCGGTACCTCAAGATGCTCCGCGAGCCGCAGGACGAGCTCCTCGCTCGGCCGCGACCTGCCCGTCTCCACGAAGCTGAGATGCCGGGCGGACGAATCGGCGCGCAGGGCGAGCTCCAGCTGGCTCACCCGCCGCCGTTCCCGCCACTCCCGCAGCAGAGGACCGATTCCGGACTGGCGAGAACGCGTGGCAGTCGACATGCCACGACCGTAGCGGAGGGGCGCGCGGCGCCACCCCTGTGGGACGCTGGAACTCCTCGCACATCACAGGGAAAGGACCTGGTCATGCCCTTGGAGCCGCTGTCCCAGAAGGAGATCGAGGACCGTCTCGCCGAGCTGCCCGGATGGAGCGTGGCCGATGACAGACTCACCCGCACCTACCGCCTGGCCAACCACTTCGCGGCCACGGCCCTCGTCGTGCACATCGCGCAGATCCAGGACGAGCTCGACCACCACTCCGACCTCACCCTCGGCTACAACACGGTCGACCTGTCCGTGAACACCCACAGCGTGGGCGGCGCCCTCACCCACCTCGACTTCGGCCTCGCCCAGCGCGTCCAGGAGATCGCCCCCACCCACGGCGCGAGCTGACCGCCGGTGCTGGACTACGACAGGGAAGCCGTGGTCTACGACGCGACCCGCGGCGGCATACCCCGCGCCCGGTCGGCAGCCGAGGCCGTGCTCGGCCTCGTGCCGCCCACCGCCCGTACCCTCCTCGACCTGGCCTGCGGCACCGGCCTTGGGGCCCCACCCGGCCGGGCCTGCGCCCCGTCGGCATCGACATCGCGCCCGGCATGCTGCGTGCCGCGGCCCCCCGCCTCGACGGTGCCGCCGTCCGCGGCGACGGCCGCCAACTTCCGTTCCGCAGCGCCTCCGTGGACGTCGTGACCGTGATCTGGCTGCTGCATCTGCTGCCCGACGCGCGCCCCGTCGTAGCCGAGGCCGCCCGCGTCCTGCGGCCCGGCGGCGTCCTCGTGACCACCGTCGACAAGGCCGCTGCCCACGACGTGGGCAGCGACATCGACACCCTCGTGGCCCCCTGCCGCGGCCGCCTCCGCTCCGGCGCGGCCGCAGGCGTCGCCGCCCACGCCGCCGCCCACGGACTGCGGCCGAGCGGCGAGGCCCGCTTCCCCGGACACGGCCAGGGCCGCACCCCGAGGCGCCTCGCCGACGACGTGCGGCGCGGCAGGATCCACGCGGGCGGCGGCGCCGCGCTCGCCGACCGGCTCGCGGCGCTCCCCGACCCCGAACTCCCCCGCTCAGAGCCGGAGTTCACCGTGCACGCCTTCACGCGACACGCCTGACGCGAGATCGGTGCGCCGCGTCGAGACGAGCCCGCTGACCCCGCTGCCGGGCCCCGCCCAGCGCGAAGCGGCCCGCGCCACGCCCGCCCGGAACCCGACGGCTGGGCCAGAGCGGTCGTCCCCATCGAGTCCGTCGACCATGCCCACGACGAGTCCCTGCGCCTCGGCGCCGATCCAGGTACTGGAACCCGCCGAACTGCGGCGCCGCGTCCAGGCCACGGTCGAAGCCTCGCCCTCCTCTATCGGTGAACCCCGGCCTCACACACGTGTGCCCCGCGTCCGGACGGAGGCGGGGCACACGAAGCCGTACGCGTGGAGCTATCAGGCCATGTCGAAGGTCGCCGGGTCGGGACCCAGGCGACGGTCCTCGTTCAGCGCGCTGATCGCGGCGATGTCCTCGACGTCCAGCTCGAAGCCGAACACGTCGATGTTCTCCACGATCCGCGACGGCGTCACGGACTTGGGGATCACGACATTGCCGAGCTGGACGTGCCAGCGCAGCACGACCTGAGCCGGTGTACGCCCGTGCTTCTGGGCGATGGCGACGATCGCGGGGACCTCCAGAAGGCCCTTGCCCTGGCCCAGCGGCGACCAGGCCTCGGTGGCGATGCCCTGCTCCGCGTGGAACTCACGCGCGGCGCGCTGCTGGAGGTGCGGGTGCAGCTCGATCTGGTTGACCGCCGGGATGATCGACGTCTCGCCGAGGAGGCGCTCCAGGTGCTCCGGAAGGAAGTTGGAGACACCGATGGCCTTGGCCCGGCCGTCGGCGTAGATCTTCTCGAAGGCCTTGTACGTGTCGACGTAGCTGTCCTTCGAGGGCAGCGGCCAGTGGATCAGATACAGATCGAGGTAGTCGAGGCCCAGCTTGTCGAGGGAGGCGTCGAAGGCGCGCAGCGTCGCGTCGTAGCCCTGGTCGGCGTTCCACAGCTTCGTCGTGACGAAGAGCTGGTCGCGGGCGATGCCGGAGGCGGCGATGGCCTTGCCGGTGCCCTCCTCGTTGCCGTAGATCGCGGCGGTGTCGATGCTGCGGTACCCGGCCTCCAGGGCCGTCGCGACGGCCGTCTCGGCCTCGGCGTCCGGCACCTGCCAGACGCCGAAACCGAGCTGGGGCATCTCGACGCCGTTGTTCAGGATGATCGGGGGGACCTTGCTCACGAGCTCTCGATCCTTCGCGTTGTCGGTTGGTACTCCCATCGTCAACGATCACGGCCCAGGACGCATTCCCGTTCACGGCGTGTTCACAGCGCCGCCCCGGCGCACGCTCAACCGGCCGAACCGAGATAGGCGTCCCGCACGGCCGGGTCGGCGCGGACGGCCGCCGGGGTTCCCTCGGCCAGCACGGTGCCGAGGTCGAGGACGACAATGCGGGAGCAGAGGTCCATGACGAAGGTGACGTCGTGCTCGACGAGGAGCACGGCGCAGCCGCGTTCGTCGGCCAGATGGCGGATGACAGATTTCAGCTGACGGATTTCCTCATCCGTCATTCCTGACGCGGGCTCGTCGAGCAGCACGACCCGCGCCCCCTCCACCCCCGCCCTGGCCAGTTCCACCATGCGTGCCTGGCCCACGGGGAGCGCGCCCGCGTACTCCCCGGCCAGCGCGTCGAGGCCGCACGCGCGCAGCATCGACGCCGCCTGCTCGCGGCGCCGGCGCTCGTACGCCCGTCTGGTCGGCGCCGCCACCAGGTCGGCGGCGAGCCCGCCCCCGCCGCCCCGCCACTCCTGCGCCACCAGCAGGTTGTCCGCGACCGTGAGCTGGCCGAAGAGCTGCTGGCGCTGGAACGTGCGGCGCATCCCGTGGCGGGCCCGCCATACGGGGGAGCGGCGCGTGATGTCCTCTCCGTCGAGGAGGACACGGCCCTCGTCGGGGCGCCGGATCCCGGAGACGACGTCGAAGAACGTGGTCTTGCCCGCGCCGTTCGGGCCGATGAGTCCGCACACCTCGCCGGGGCGCAGCGTCAGGCCGACCCCGTCGAGCGCGCGGACGCCGCCGAACCGGACACCGACCCCGGTCGCTTCGAGTACGGGTCCCTCGGTGGTCCCGCTCATGGCCGCACCGCCCCTTCCTCTTCCGCCTCCGTGTTCTGGGCCGTGCCGGGTCCGCTCGCGGCGAGGCCCAGGTAGGCCTCGGTGAGCCGGTCGGCGCGCACCTCGGAGCGCGGGCCGCACCACGAGACGCGGCCCCGGTCCAGATAGGCGACGGTGTCCGCGACGCCGAGGATCTCGGTGGCCTTCTCCTCCACGAGGAGCAACCCCGTTCCCGCGTCGCGGAGTTCGGTCAGCAGCCGGAACACGTCCTCGACGATGCGCGGCGCGAGGCCGAGGGACGGTTCGTCGGCGATGAGGACGCGGGGCGGCTCCTGAAGGAGCGGGGCGAGGGCGAGCAGCTGCTGTTCGCCGCCGGAGAGCGCGCCCGCGGCGACGCCCCGGCGGGCGGCGAGTCCGGCGAAGCGCTCGTACACGGCGTCGCGCGCGTGCTGGTCGGGGAGGTGCAGGGTGAGGTTCTCCTCGATGGTGAGGGCGGGGAAGATGCCGCGCCCTTCGGGGGCGAGGAGCACGCCGGCCCGCGCCCTTCGGACGGGGCCCTCGCGCGTGACGTCCCGCCCGCAGACGTAGACCTGACCCCGAAGGGGTGTGAGGAGTCCGGCCGCGGTGCGGCAAGTCGTGGATTTCCCGGCGCCGTTGGGGCCGAGGAGGGCGACGATCTCGCCGGGGTGGACGGCGATGCCGACGCCGTGCAGGACGGGAGCGCCGTCGTATCCGGCGTGCAGGCCCCGCAGTTCGAGGACCGGCGGGGTGCCGCCTTCCTGAGGGGGAGTGGGTGCCGGACCCGTCGACTCGGACACTTCGACGCCCGCCGCCCCCGGCTTCGTACTCCTGCGCCTGTGCCGTCGTACGGAGATCGCCGCGCAGTACCCGTCCGGGTCGTTGGCGAGTGCGAGGCCTGCCAGGCCGAACAGGACGACCGGCAGGTGGACGGAGTCCGTGACGTAGTCCGCGACGAGGTGCGGCACGATCGCGTAGACGAGACCGGCGACGACCGCGAACTGCGGGCGCCGCACCCCTGCCGCGACGACCACCGCGAGCCAGATCAGTCCCGTCATCGCGGTGAAGTCGGTGGCGGTGACACGGGTGTTGTACGACGCGTACATCACGCCCCCGAAGCCCGCCAGCCCGGCCGAGAGGGTGAAGAGGAGGAGTTTGGTGCGGATGACGGAGACGCCGGAGGCCATCGCGGCGGCGGGTGCCGAGCGTACGGCGAGCATCGCGCGGCCCGAGGGGGAGTTGCGCAGCGCGGCCAGGGCGGCCACGGCGGCGGCGCACAGGACGACCATCGCGACCCCCATCGCCCGGTCGTCGCTCAGGTCGACGGGTCCGAAGACGGGGCGCGGGATCTCCCAGCCGGTGTCGCCGTTCCTCAACCAGCCGATCTGGAAGAGGACTTGGTCGGCGAGGAAGGCGAGGGCGAGCGTGGCGAGGGCGAGGGTGCGGCCGCCGAGGCGCAGCGCGGGCAGTGCCACGAGTGCCCCCAGGACGGCTGCGACGCAGGTGCCGACGAGCGCCGCCGCGATGAACGGCCAGCCGTGGCTCATCAGGAGCCCGGCCACGAGTGCCGCGCCGGTGACGAAGGTGGCCTGCGCGAGCGACACCATCGCGCCGAGGCCCGTCACGACGGTGAAGGAGACGAAGACGAGGGAGAGGGCGAGACCCTGGGCGAGGATGCCGCTCCAGAACGGGGTCGTCACCGTGTAGAAGGAGGCCGCGAGCAGCACGGCGGCCACCGCCCACGGCCCCCATGTGCGCGCCCAAGGGCGGCCCGCGAGGTAGTCGACGGGCGGTGCGTCGACGGCGGCCGTGCCCGCTGTGCGCGCTCGCCGGGTGAGCAGCAGGAGTCCGGCGAAGAGGATCAGGAACGGGACCGCGGTGCGAAAGCCCGTGATGCGTTCGGCGAAGGAGGCGTACCCGGCGACGAGATTCTGCAGGACGCCGAGGCCGAGTCCGCCCGCGAACGCGATGGGTACGGAGGCGAAGCGCCCGAGGACCGCGGCGGTCGCCGACACGAACAGGAACAGCGTGAAGTCGTGGGCGGACAGGCCGAGCAGGGGTGTCGCGAGGACGCCGGCGAGGCCCGCGAGGCCGGACGACAGCATCCAGGCCACGGTGGACAGCCGGTCGGCGCTCATGCCGCGCAGTTCGACGAGCGAGCGGTTGTCGACCGCGGCCCGCAGGCGCAGGCCGAGGGTGGTGTGACGCATCAGGATCCACAGGCCGAGCGCGACGGCGGCGGTCGCCACCCACGTGATCAGCTGGTCGGAGTCGATGCCGACGCCGTCCATCAGCTGCCAGTTCTTCGCGGGGCTCGGGCCGACGCCCGGCAGCCCGAACTGGTTCTCGGCGGGCTTCACGGACACCCCCGCGTCGTCGAGCAGCTCCACCACCCACAGGCCGAGCGCGGGCAGCGCGACGAGCAGGCCGATGGTCGCGACGATCTGCGCGGTCTCGCCGACGCGCGCCAGCTTGCGGAACATCAGCCGGTCAAGTCCCCATCCCAGCAGGGGAGATACGACGCAGACGAGGAGGAGCGCGGTCGGTACGGCGGGCCAGCCGAGGCCGGAGTGGAGTTCGTAGAAGGTGAGCGCGCACAGATAGGCGGTGGCGCCGTGGGCGAAGTTGAAGAGGCCGGAGGCCGAGTAGGACAGGACGAGGCCGGTGGCGAGGAGCGCGTACAGCGCACCCGACACGAGCCCGCTCAGCACGAAGGCCAGCAGGTCGGACATGCGGGGCGCCCCCTACTTGAACGGGATGGGCTCGTAGCACTTGAAGGGTGACGAGACGTGGTACGCGCCGTTCTCGAGCTGGACGAGGGCGCCGCAGCCGAAGGACTCCTTCTGTCCCTTGGGCAGGGCGCGGTCGCCGACCATGGTGCCGGTGTCGGAGAACCCGTCCGCGGCCTTCTGGAAGGAGGCGACGGTCAGGTCCCGGCCGGCCTTCTGCGCGATGGAGAGGAACAGATCGGCGGACATGTAGCCGGTCATCATGTGCATGTTGAGCGGCACGTCCTTCCCGCCCGACGCTTTCCTGATGTCGGCCTTGAACTGCTTCATCGCCGCCGTGCGCGACTCGAACGGCTCGAAGGTCAGCAGGATGTGCACCCCGTCGAGCGCCTCCTTCGTCGCGCTCTTGGCGAGCAGGCCCGGGTCGTAGTCGGTCGGGTCGGTGAGGACGCCGTGGTACCCGCCGCGCTTGACGGCGGTGAACAGGCCGATGTTGTACGGGGTCTGCATGACGGAGACGACGATGTCGGGCGCCTTGCCGCCGTCACTGCGCAGGATCTCCTTGGTGTACGCGGACCAGTCGCTCGGTACCGAGGTCGCGGGCACGGACGACTTGGCGTAGGTGACCTTGTATCCGGCGGACGTGAAGCTCTGCTTGTAGGTGCGGATGGCGAAGGTGCCCGCGTCGTTGTCGTTGGCGAGGATGGCGACCGTCTTGCCCTTCGCGCCGTGCGTGACCTGCTTGAGGCCCTCGGGCCAGGTCTGCGAGATGGTGCCGCCCGGCATCGGGACCATGCAGCCGCCGAAGCCGTAGACGTAGGTGGGTCCGCAGAACGAGGGGAGCGTGCCCCAGCCGAAGGTGGGGA
The DNA here is from genome assembly GCF_044748025.1 of Streptomyces sp. NPDC090032. NCBI lineage: Bacteria > Bacillati > Actinomycetota > Actinomycetes > Kitasatosporales > Streptomycetaceae > Streptomyces > Streptomyces sp. NPDC090032. The sequence goes on from NZ_JBIVFF010000001.1 coordinate 471,196, forward strand.
CCTTCTGCTTCTGGAGGAAGTCGGCGCCGGAGAAGGTGACCGAGCTCATCGGGGAGATCGCGAACACCTTGTCCTGCTGGACGAGTTTGCGGGCCGCGGCGAGGTTCTTGGCCGGGTCCTGGCCGTCGTCCTCCGCGCCCAGGTAGTCGATCTTCCTGCCGTTGATCCCGCCCTCCGCGTTGGCGCGCGCGAAACGGGCCTTCGCGCCGAGGTCGGTGTCCTTCTTGCTGTAGCCGCTGGCGGTCGTCATGGAGACGATGCCACCGACCTTGATGGCGTCGTCACTCACTCCGCGCACCGAACTCCCCTTGCTGTCGGGGGAGTTGCTGGTGGCCGCGGAGTTGCAGGCGGTGGCGAGCAGCAGTGCCGCCACAGTGGCGGTGATGGTGCGGACAGTTCGCGACACGATGGGCCCCCTCCGTCGGGTGAGGGTGATTCTGTGTGCGACCTGATGAACCGTCAATAACTGACGCATCGGTAATTGATGAACCGTCAGAAACGGCTCGCGGCCGGGTCAGGGCCTGGTGGCGGGGTTACCGTCGGGAACGTACCGGCGCGGCATCAGCCCCGGTACAGCGCCTCGACCTCCTCCGAGTACGCCGTCTCGATCGCCTTCCGCTTCAGCTTCAGGGACGGCGTGAGCAGCCCGTGCTCCTCGGTGAACTGGTAGGCCAGTATCCGGAACGTACGGATCGACTCGGCCTGCGAGACCAGGGTGTTGGCCGCCACGACGGCCCTGCGCACCTCGGTCTCCAGGTCCGGGTCGTGGACGAGCTGGGCGGGCTTCAGCGGCGGCTTGCCCCGCATGTTCAGCCAGTGCTCGACGGCCTCGGCCTCCAGCGTGACGAGCGCGGCGATGTACGGCCGGTCGTTGCCGACGACGATGCACTGCGCGACCAGCGGATGGTCGCGCACCCGCTCCTCCAGCTGCTGCGGCGAGACGCTCTTGCCGCCGGAGGTCACCAGGATCTCCTTCTTGCGGCCGGTGATCGTCAGATAGCCGTCGTCGTCGAGCGCGCCGAGGTCGCCGGTGGCCAGCCAGCCGTCGTGCAGGGTGGCGTCGGTGGCCTTCGGGTCGTTGAGATACCCCTGGAACACGTTGCCGCCGTACAGCCAGACCTCGCCGTCGTCGGCGATGTGGACCGTCGTGCCGGGGATGGCCTGGCCGACCGTGCCGTAGCGGGTCTGCTCCGGCGGGTTCGCGGTCGCCGCGGCCGTGGACTCGGTGAGCCCGTAGCCCTCGTAGATCGTGACACCGGCGCCCGCGAAGAACAGACCCAGGCGGCGGTCCATCCCCGAGCCGCCCGACATCGCGTGCCGCACGCGGCCGCCCATCGCCTCGCGGACCTTGGAGTAGACGAGCTTGTCGAAGATCGAGTGCTGCATGCGCAGCGACGCGGACGGCCCGGGGCCGGTGCCGAACGCCTTGGCCTCCTGTGCGTCCGCGTACTTGACGGCGCACTCCACGGCCTTGTCGAACGGCCCCGACTTGCCGTCCTTCTCGGCCTTGCGGCGGGCCGCGTTGAAGACCTTCTCGAAGATGTACGGCACGGCGAGGATGAAGGTCGGTCTGAACGCCTGCAGATCGGGCAGCAGCGCCGCCGCGTTGAGCTGCGGCTGGTGGCCGAGCTTCACACCGCCGCGGACCGCGGCGATCTGCACCATGCGCCCGAAGACGTGCGCGAGCGGCAGGAACAGCAGGGTCGAGGCCTCGTCGCCGCGCTTGGAGTGGAAGACGGGCTCCCAGCGGCTGACCATCGTGTCCGCCTCGAACATGAAGTTCGCGTGGCTGATGACGCAGCCCTTGGGGCGGCCGGTGGTGCCCGAGGTGTAGATGATGGTGGCGATGGAGTCGGGGGTGACGGCGCGCCGGTGGCGGTGCACCACCTCGTCGTCGATGTGGGCGCCGGCCTCGATGAGGTAGGGCACGGGATCGGAGTCCAGCTGCCACATCCGGTTGAGCGTGGGAAGGCGGTCGATGACGGTGGCGATCGTCATCGCGTGGTCCTCGTGCTCCACCATCGCGGCCGACACCTGCGAGTCGTGCAGGGTCCAGAAGACCTGCTCGGCGGAGGCGGTGGGGTAGATCGGCACGACCTGGGCGCCGATCGTCCACAGCGCGAAGTCGAAGAGGGTCCACTCGTAGCGGGTCCTCGACATGATCGCGACGCGGTCGCCGAAGCGGACGCCCTGGGCCAGCAGCCCCTTGGCGAGCCCGAGGACCTCGTCACGGAACTCGGCGGCGCTCACGTCGAACCAGCGGCCCGCGTCGTCCTTGCGGCCGAGCGCGACGCGCAGCGGATCTTCGAGGGCATGGTCGAACACGGCGTCGGCCAGGCCGCCCACCGGCGGCGCCGACGCCAGAGGGGGATTGGTGAACTCGCGCAATGTTGCTCCTTGTGGCGCTCCGCACAGCGCCGGTGACGGTACCCCACCGCGCGCCCCGGCGGGAGGGGCCCATATGCGCCGGAGCGCGCGGAATATGCACTGGTCAGCCGGTGAAATACGGCCACAAGGGGAAGGGCGGGACAGAATTCTTACGGTTCAGTAAGTTTCGGTGGCGTAATCTCCACGGAATCTGTACGGAGCGCTTACCGGGGGTCTGCTGCGGGCTTTTTGGGCGGACTGGTCGCTTCCGATTTCTCCACGGAGGGTCCACGACCGTCATCGGTGGCTCCGGCGGTGGCCGGTTCGAGCGGACGGCCGGACGCCCGCGGCGCCCTCACCAGCACAAGGACCAGCACGCCGGCGACGAGCGCCGCACAGCCCGAGACCACGGACGCCGCGTTCAGCCCCGACGCGAAGGCCACCCGCAGCGCGTGTTCCGGAACCACCCCGTCCAGGGCCCGCGCCCCGCCGCCCGCGAGCGTGTGCGCGGCGCCGTGCGACAGGGAGTGCTGCATCGTCGATGTCAGTACGGTGCCGAGGACCGCCACCGCGAGCGCGTAGCCGAGCTGGCGGAACGTGTTCACCGCGCCGCCCGCCATGCCCGCACGCTCCGGCTCCACCGCCGCGAGCGCGGCGCCCGCGATCCCCGGCGAGACGAACCCGGTCCCGACGCCGACCAGTACGAGGCCGGGCACGAGCGCCGTCCACGTCGAGCCCGGGTCGAGGACCGCCTGGCAGAACAGGCCGGCCGCGATCAGGACGAGGCCGCCACCGATGGTGAACCGGGCCGGCACCCCGTGCAGCAGCCGCCCGCCGGTGACCGCCACCGCGACCGAGGCGCCCGACATCGTCAGGAAGACCAGGCCGCCGTGGACGGGGCTCATGCCGAGCAGGGTCTGCAGCCAGATCGAGGTGTAGGGGACGACGCCGAACGCGGCGCCGTTGAACGCGAGTGCCGCCGCCATCACCCCGACGAACGCCGGCTTGCGCAGCAGGGTCAGGTCGAGCAGCGGATGCGCGCTGCGCCGCTCGACCACGACGAACGCGACCAGCGCGAGCGCCGCCACCAGGAACGCGGCGGTGGTCCCGGCCGACGCCCACCCCTGCGATCCGGCCCGTACGACCCCGTACGTCGCCGCCCCCGCGAAGCTCGCGAACGCCGCCGTGCCCGCCCAGTCGACCCGCCGCCCGCGCGGCCCTCGCGACTCGGGCACCACCCGCAGCGTCAGCCACACCGACACCACGCTCACCGGCAGATTGATCCAGAAGATCCACCGCCAGCCGGGCCCCTCGGTCATCACGCCGCCGAGCACGGGGCCGATCGCGGCCGCGCCGCCGCTCACCGCGCCCCACACCCCGAGCGCAGCCGAGCGCCGCTTGCCCTGGTAGACGGAGCCGAGCAGCGGAAGCGTCGTCGCGAACATCGCCGCGGCGCCCACCCCCTGCACCATCCGCGCCGCCACGAGCATCCCCGGCCCGCTCGCGAGACCGCAGCCCAGCGACGCCACCGCGAACAGCGCCACGCCCGCCACATGCACCCGGCGCCGCCCGAGTATGTCGGCGGCGGCCCCCATGCCGAGCAGCAGCGCGGCGAGCGCCAGCGCATAGCCGTCCATCACCCACTGCAGATCGCTCAGTGACGCGTGCAGGCTGCGCGCCATGTCGGGCAGCGCCACGACCACGATCGTCACGTCCAGCAGCAGCATGAACGTTCCCAGACAGACCGCGGTCAGCGGTCCCCATGTACGCATCCTCAACAGCTCCTCGCCCGATGCCTTACCGATGTCAGGCTCGTACGATGGGCCGCGCACGGCGGATCCCGGTGCTCAGAGGCCAGGGACCGAAGGAATCCGACATCAGGAGCGCGCAGTCCGATGGAATCCCCTCCTTTCGACGAGCTGGATCTGAAACTGCTCCAGGCCCTCGACGTCGACGGCCGCGCCCCCTTCAGCCGGATCGCGGCCGTCCTCGGCGTCTCCGACCAGACCGTCGCCCGCCGCTACCGCAAGCTCGTCGCCGAGGGCGGCCTGCGGGTCGTCGGACTCCAGGACAGCCTGCGGCTCGGCCACGACCACTGGATGCTGCGCCTGCGCTGCGCCCCCGAAGGCGCCGAGGCCATCGCCGCCGCCCTGGCCCGCCGGCCCGACACCGCCTGGATCAGCCTCACCTCGGGCGGCACGGAAGTCGTGTGCATGATCGTCCCGCGTACCCAGGGCGACCACGACGACCTGCTGCTCGGCAAGTTGCCGCGCACCCCGCACATCGTCGAGATCCGCGCCCTGCAGATGCTGCACCGCTTCTTCGGCGGCCCGGACGGCTGGCTCGTCAAGCACGGGCCGCTCACCGCGGACCAGGTCGCGGCGCTCGGCCCCCTCGCGCACCACCCCGGGGCCCCCGTCCGCATCACCCCCGACGACGCGGCGCTGACCGCCGTACTCAAACGCGACGGCCGCGCCGGATACCCCGAACTCCAGCACGCCACGGGCCGTTCGGAGTCGGCCGTGAAGCGCCGCCTCGACCAGCTCCTCGCCGCGGGCTCCCTCTACATCGACATCGAGTACGACACCATGCGCCTCGGCTTCACCCATGCCGCCGTCCTCTGGATCACCGCGGCCCCCGCCTCCCTGGACACCGTCGGCCGCGCCCTCGCCGGGCACGAGGAGATCACCTACGCCGCCGCGACCGCCGGCCCCTCGAACCTGGTCGCCACCGTCGCGACCCGGGACACCGCCGACCTGTACGCGTACATCAGCGGCAAGCTCGGCCGGCTCGAAGGGGTACAGCACGTCGAGACGTCGCCGTACATCCGGCGGGTCAAGCGGCTGACGTACCAGCCGCCCATCCGCTAGCGCCTCTGCAGCGCGTCCCCCTGCTAACGGCTGCGGTGCAGCCGGTCGCCGCCTTCGAGGATCGCCTGGGCCAGCGCCTGCGCCGCCTCGCCCTGCCCGCTGCCGTGCCGCGGTCCGTGCAGCAGCACGAAGTCCACCTCGCCCAGCTCCGGCAGCCCCGCCCGCTCCGGTACGCGGACCAGGCCGGGCGGGATCAGGCCGCGCGAGTGCGCCATCACGCCGAGGCCCGCCCTGGCCGCCGCGATCAGGCCGTTGAGGCTGCCGCTGGTGCAGGCCACGCGCCAGGCGCGGCCGTGCCGCTCCAGGGCTTCGAGGGCCAGGGCGCGCGAGATGCCCGGCGGCGGGTACACGATGAGCGGCACCGGACGGTCCAGGTCCAGGCGCAGCCGCTCCGCGCCGATCCACACCAGCCGGTCGTGCCACACGGACTCGCCGCGCGGGTCCTCGGGCCGCCGCTTGGCGAGGACCAGGTCGAGCTTGCCCGCGTCGAGCTGCTCGTGCAGCGTGCCGGACAGCTCGACCGTCAGCTCCAGGTCCACCTCGGGGTGGTCGTGCCGGAACGCCTCCAGGATCTCGGTCAGCCGGGTCAGGACGAAGTCCTCCGACGCCCCGAACCGCAGCCGTCCGCGCAGCCGCGTGCCCGTGAAGAACGCCGACGCCTGCTCGTGCACCTCCAGGATCCGGTGCGCGAAGCCGAGCATCGCCTCGCCGTCCTCCGTGAGCTCCACGGAGTGCGTGTCCCGCGTGAACAGTGTCCGCCCCGTGGCGTCCTCCAGGCGCCGCACGTGCTGACTCACCGTGGACTGGCGCAGGCCGAGGCGGCGGGCGGCCTGCGTGAAGCTCAGCGTCTGGGCCACCGCGAGGAACGTACGCAGCTGCGAGGGGTCGTACATGCCCTCGACCCTACCCGCGCTCATCGCCGAACGTGATGACAGTCAGTGCGGTATGCAGGATTCCCGATCGCGGTGATCAAGAGGACGATGGAGAGGGCACGACCTGAACCGACAGCAAGGAACATGGAACCCGTGAAACGCCTGACTTGGCCGTCCTGGATGCCGGTCGACCCCTACATCCTGGCGCTCATAGGGACGGTGGGCCTCGCGGCGCTCCTGCCCGCGCGCGGCGGTGCGGCCGACGTCGCGTCCGGCGCCTCGACCACCGCCGTCGCGTTCCTCTTCTTCCTCTACGGAGCGCGCCTGTCGACCCGCGAGGCGCTCGACGGGCTCAGGCACTGGCGGCTCCACGTGACCGTCCTCGCCGCCACGTTCGTCGTCTTCCCGCTCCTCGGCCTAGCGGCCCGCGGTCTCGTCCCCGTGGTCCTCACACCGTCCCTCTACGACGGCCTGCTCTTCCTCACCCTCGTGCCCTCCACGATCCAGTCGTCGATCGCCTTCACCTCCATGGCCCGGGGCAACGTGCCCGCGGCGATCTGCGCGGGCTCCTTCTCCTCGCTGGCCGGCATCGTCATCACGCCGCTCCTCGCGGCCGGGCTGCTCGGCAACAGCGGCGGCGGGTTCTCCGCCGACTCCCTTGTCAAGATCGTGCTCCAGCTGCTCGTGCCGTTCCTGGCCGGGCAGTTCCTGCGCCGCTGGGTCGGCTCCTTCATCACGCGGCACAAGAAGGTCCTGGGCTACGTCGACCGCGGCTCGATCCTCCTCGTCGTCTACACCGCGTTCAGCGAGGGCATGGTCCAGGGCATCTGGCACCAGGTCAGCGCCGTGCGCCTGGGCGGGCTCCTCGCCGTCGAGGCGGTGCTGCTCGCCGTGATGCTGGCGGCCACCTGGTACGGCGGCAAGGCGCTCGGCTTCGGGCGCGCGGACAGCATCGCGATCCAGTTCGCCGGATCGAAGAAGTCCCTGGCGGCCGGACTGCCCATGGCGAGCGTCCTGTTCGGGGCGCACGCGTCCCTCGCCGTGCTGCCGCTGATGCTGTTCCACCAGATGCAGCTCATGGTGTGCGCGGTGATCGCCAAGCGCCGGGCGCGTGACCCCCTGGAGCAGGTCAGCGCGGACGAGCGAGCCGCAGTGCCACGAACCGCGGCCGGTACAACGACACGTTCCGGCTGACCTGCGCCTGCGCGGTCGCGGGCGCGGCGTCCAGCCAGTTGACGTCGTAGCTGAGCAGCAGGTGCCCGTCACCGCCGCCGAGCGCGGGGTGCGCCTGCGGGTTGTACGCGGCCGTGCCCTGCCCGAGCGCCCCGTCCCGAGGCAGCGGCGCCTCGAAACCCTTCGCGGGACCGTGCCAGGGCCCGGTCGGCGCACACGCCCAGTAAGAGGTGACGCGGGTCAGGCCCGCGGTCCCGGCGGCCATCGTGAACAGGACGTACGTACCGCCGTCGCGCACCACGGTGAACGCGCTGCCGACCCCGCGTCGTTCACCGTCGCCGAGGATCGCACGTGGGCGGGCGGTGCGCGTCCAGCGCGAGCCGTCCCAGTACCGCCACGCCCCCGGCTCGGCGAGCCGGCCGCGCGGCACGCGGGCGACATGGGCGCGGCGCGTGGCCCCCTGCCCGTCGTCGCCGCCGAACACGTACGTCCACCCGCCCCGGTCGACGGCCGTCGTGCCGAACAGGACGCGCCGCGCCGGGTCAGGCACGCCGCGCTGGTCCAGGACCGTGGTGACGCTCTCGACGCGCAGGCCGGGCAGGGAGAGAGTGGCGACCTCGGTGGCGGCGGGCATGCCGTAGATCCAGGGGCCCGTCCCCGTCGTACGGGTCCACAGCAGGACGCGGACGACCCGCTCGGCGGAGCCGGGGGAGCGGGGCTCGACGCGGGCCGCGACGGGCCAGCGCCACTGCTGCGGCGCCGGGTCGGGGAACAGGGGCGCGGGGAGCGTGCGCTCCAGCGCGCCCGAACGGCCCATCACCACGGCCGAGTTGCGCACGAACGGCGCCGAGAGGTCGCGCCAGGCGTGGGGCTGGCCCGCCGGGTTGGGCGGTGCGTGCACCTGCCCGAGATAGGTGTCGGAGAACAGCCACAGGACCCGCCCGTCCGGGAGCCGCACCGAGTGCGTGCCGTCGCCGCCCGTCCAGTCGTCGCCCCGCGACGCGTCGTCGCCGTAGCGGGCGAACGCCCCCGTGAGACCGGGGTCGGCGGACCACGAGGCGACGCCGCGCGCCGCGCACGGGCGACCGCCCTCCCGGTCGTCGTCCGGAAGGGCGGTCAGCAGGGCGGCGGCGCACACCAGGGCGAGCAGCAGGCCGAGACCCGCTCCCAGGCTCCCGCGGCGCACCGCCTCCTTGTCCGCAGGCACGCTCGGACGTTAGCGACCGCCGCGCACCCGGTCCATGGGCAGCCACAGGACGGTGTCCGGGGTCACAGTGGTGACCGGGGTGTTGAGCCCTGTGTCGTTCAACGCCCGGTCCTGGACCCGGACTTCATCGATCGCGCCGGTGAAGTGCGCCCGGCTGTCCATCCGTTCGCCCACGTGCACGCCGAACGGCGAGTTACGGCTGACGGAGCCCGGCACGTCGGGCGTACTGACCGACGTCCCGTCGACGACGAGCGTCAGCTGTCCGCCACCGCGTCGCAGTACGGCGTGGTGCCACTGGCCGTCGTTGTAGGCGCTCGTGGTGCGCACCGACGCGGACCGCGGGACCGCGGCGCCGTCCCGCGTGGTGATCAGGCCCGTGATGCGGTTGCTCGCGGGCTCGGCGCGCAGCCACACCTGCGGCTGCGTGGTGCCGATCCCGCCCATCCACAGCAGGGGCTGCTCACCGGTCGTGGCGGAGTAGCGGAACCACAGCGACGCGGTGAAGTCCTTCGCCCCGAGCGGCAGCCGGGCGCTGTACGGGAGCCGTACGGCGTCGTCCGTCCCGTCGAAGGAGAGCGCCCCGCCGAAGCGGCCGGTGGTCGGGGAGGCGCCGCCCAGCACGGCCGCGTCCCGCGCGTCGCGGGCCCGGTCCTGTGTCGTCGGATCGGCGCCCCGGCGCGGCGTCAGCCAGTCCTGGGTGAAGCGCGCGAAGCGGATCTCGTCGCGCGCGTCGACCGCGCCGCCCTCGTACATGAGGCCCACCTGGTCGCGGGTCGCCTGCACGAGGTCCGAGTAGCCGGACCAGTCGGTCGTCACCACGGTCGAGCGGTCGAAGCTGTCCCAGGTCCGCCCGCCGTCGTACGAGGAACGGATGGTCATCGTCCGGCGCCGGTCGGGGTCGCCGGGGCAGGCAAGGAGCAGCCGGTTCCCGGTGCGCAGGACCGAACCCTGCACCTGCGGGGTGTAGAGGTCGGGGATCGCCGAGAAGCGCCGCGTGAACGAGTCGCCGCCGTCCCGACTCCATGTGTGCGTGCGGTGACCGAGGTCGGTGCCGTCCTGCTCGCGCCCCGACACGTACAGGTATCCGCCGGGCAGTTCGGCCAGCGTCATCTCGGACGGCTTCTGCCGGAAGGTGCCGTCGTCCGCGATCGGCCACGAGTCCTTCGCGCCGACCCGCCAGTGCTCGCCGCCGTCGTCGCTGACCATGAGCGCGGCGTGGTTCGCGGTGACGCGAGTGCCGTCCCAGGACTCGGCGTTGACGGTGAAGACGAGCCGGCCGCGGTGGCGCCCCTGGGTGAGCTGCAGGCCGTGCACGGGCCCGGTCGCGTACCAGGAGTTCCAGTCCTTCGGCAGGATCTCGTCGCTCAGGTCGCGCGGCGCCGACCAGGTGCGGCCGTCGTCGTCGCTGTACTGGAGGTGCGGGGTGCGGTCGCACGGCACGTCACAGTTCTTTCCGTCCGTGCGGCCGGTGTTGTACGTCTCCGCGAGCAGGATGCGGCCCGTCCTGAGGTCGACCACCGGGGCGGGGTTGCCGTGCGTGTCACCGGCGCCCTCGTTGACGACCTGGAGCGGGCTCCAGGTGCGGCCCCCGTCCTCGGACCGCTTGACGACGATGTCTATGTCGCCCGCGTCGGAACAGTCGTTCGTGCGCCCCTCGGCGAAGGCGAGCAGCGTCCCCTGCTTCGTCTTCACGACGGCCGGAATTCGGTAGCAGGCGTACCCGGGATCCTGGGAAGCCTTGAAGAGGACCTGCTGCTCGAACGGCGGTACCGCCGAGGCTGCTCGGGCCGCTTGTGTCGCGCCGGCCGGTTCGGCGGCCTGCGCGGGCAGCGCGGCTCCCGCGGCCACGGCGAGCAGCGCGACGACGGATGTGCCCAGGGATCTCAGACGTACGCGGAGACTTGACGGCATGGTGCTGCCACCCTTCAACGGCTCATGTCAAGGCTGATGTCACGGCTCATGCGTCTGGACATCCAGACATCCCACGTCCAATGTCCGGGCCACAGACGCTACTTGGGACGCGCGGCACGCCACAAGCACCGTGCATCAGGGGATCAGGTGATCAGGAAGACCTGGCCGGGATTACTCCGGCGCGTGGGGCCCGGCCGGCGCAGGGGGCGCTCCCCGCCGGATCCGGGCCCCGTCGCCGTGCCGCGGGGAAACCGCTCAGCCCTGGGCGGCCGCGGCGGCCCGCAGGGCTATGCGGTGTTCGCCCGCGTACACGTTCATGTTGGGCCCGCGCAGGAAACCGACCAGGGTGAGGCCGCTCTCCGTGGCCAGGTCGACCGCGAGCGACGACGGCGCGGACACGGCCGCGAGGACCGGGATGCCCGCCATCACCGCCTTCTGCGCGAGCTCGAAGGAGGCGCGGCCCGAGACGAGCAGGATCGCGCGGGACAGCGGAAGCGTGCCGTTCTGGAGGGCGCGTCCGACGATCTTGTCCACCGCGTTGTGCCGGCCCACGTCCTCGCGGATGTCGAGCAGTTCCCCGGCTTCCGAGAACAGCGCCGCGGCGTGCAGACCCCCGGTCCGGTCGAAGACCCGCTGGGCCTCGCGCAGCCGGTCGGGGAGGCTCGCCAGGAGCGAGGGCTCGATCCGGACCGGGGGAGTGTCGTCGATCGCGAACCGGGTCGTCGTACGGACCGCGTCCAGGCTCGCCTTCCCGCACAGGCCGCAGGACGACGTCGTGTACACATTGCGTTCGAGCGTGATGTCGGGCAGCACCAGACCGGGAGCGGTGCGCACGTCGACGACGTTGTACGTGTTCGACCCGTCCTCCAGCGCCCCCGCGCAGTACACGATGCTCTGCAGCTCGTCGCTCGCGCCGAGGACGCCCTCGCTGACCAGGAACCCCGCCGCGAGCGCGAAGTCGTCGCCCGGAGTGCGCATCGTGATGGCGAGGGGCTTGCCATTGAGCCGGATCTCCAAAGGCTCCTCCGCCACGAGCGTGTCGGGCCTGCTGGAGACCTGCCCGTCGCGGATGCGGAGCACCTTGCGTCGTTCCGTGACTCGTCCCATGTGTCGATCAGTCCCGGTTCTGTACGTGCTGATAGCCGAAGCGGCCCTTGATGCAGAGGTTGCCGTGGGTCACCGGGTTGTCGTGGGGCGAGGTGACCTTGACGATCTCATTGTCCTGCACATGGAGCGTGAGGTTGCAGCCCACGCCGCAGTACGCGCATACGGTCGTAGTCTCCGTCTGCTCCGCCTCGTTCCAGGTGCCCGCCGCCCGCATGTCGAACTCCGACTTGAAGGACAGCGCGCCCGTCGGGCACACCTCGATGCAGTTGCCGCAGTACACGCACGCCGAATCCGTCAGCGGCGCGTCGTGCTCGACGGCGATCCTGGCGTCGAAGCCGCGCCCCACGACCGAGATGGCGAACGTGTTCTGCCACTGGTCACCGCACGCGTCGACGCACTTGTAGCAGAGGATGCACTTGTCGTAGTCCCGGACGTACAGGTCGTTGTCGACGCGCGGCTCCTCGTCCACGCGTGCCGCGTCCGGACCGAACCGGTCGGGCTCCGCCTCGTACTCCTTGATCCATTCGGCGGCGCGCGGCGTCGTCGACAGGTTCACGGACGAGGCGAGCAGTTCGAGGACGACCTTGCGGCTGTGCCGGGCGCGCTCCGTGTCCGTGCGCACCTCCATCCCCGCCTCGGCCCTGCGTGAGCACGCCGGGGCGAGGGTGCGGGCGCCCTCGACCTCGACGACACACACCCGGCACGCGTTCTTCGGGGTGAGAGTGTCGCCCTGGCACAGCGTCGGGATGTCCTTGCCCGCGGCCCGGCAGGCGTCCAGGATCGTCGACCCCTCCGGCACCCGCGCCTCCTGCCCGTCCAGCGTGAACTCGACGAGGCGGCGCGGCACTCCCAGCGGTATGGCGGTCATTCGTACGCCCCCAGGCGGTCGATGGCGGATTCCACGGCGTTCCACGCGGTCTGCCCCAGACCGCAGATCGAGGCGTCCCGCATGGCCCGCCCCACCTCCCTGAGCAGCGCGATGTCACCGGCGGCCGCCGCGCCCGTCCGCTCGGCGATCCGGTGCAGCGCCTCCTCCTGCCGGACCGTGCCCACCCGGCACGGCACGCACTGCCCGCACGACTCGTCGCGGAAGAACTCGGCGATCCGCAGCAGGACGCGCGGCAGCGGCACGGTGTCGTCGACGGCGAGGACGACGCCCGAGCCGAGTGTCGTGCCGGCCGCGCGCGTCCCCTCGAACGTGAGCGGGATGTCCATCTCGTCGGCGCGCACGAAGCCGCCCGCGGCGCCGCCGAGCAGCACGGCCCGCAGGTTGTCCGGCTTGCCCGCCAGGTCGAGCAGTTCGCCGAGCGTCGCGCCGAACGGCAGCTCGTAGATCCCGGGCCGCCCGACGCTCCCGGACACGCAGAACAGCTTCGGCCCGGTCGACTTCTCCGTGCCGATCGCCGCGTACGCCTCGGCGCCCATGGTCAGGATCGGCAGCACGTTCACGAGGGTCTCGACGTTGTTCTCGGCCGTCGGCTTCCCGAACAGGCCCTTCTCCACGGGGAAGGGCGGCTTGGAGCGCGGCTCGCCGCGGTAGCCCTCGATGGAGTTGAAGAGCGCGGTCTCCTCGCCGCAGATGTACGCGCCCGCGCCCCGCCGGATCTCGATGTCGAAGGCGTAGCCCTGACCGAGCACGTCGTCCCCGAGGAGCCCGCGGGCGCGCGCCTGCTCGATCGCGTTGCTCAACAGCCTGAGCGCGCGCGGGTATTCACCGCGCAGATACAGGTACCCCTGGTGAGCGCCGACCGCGTACCCGGCGATCGTCATGGCCTCGATGAGGGAGTACGGGTCCCCTTCCATCAGGACCCGGTCCTTGAAGGTGCCGGGCTCGGACTCGTCGGCGTTGCACACCAGGTAGTGCGGACGGTCCGGCTGCGAGGCGGTGGCCTTCCACTTCACGCCGGTGGGGAAGGCGGCCCCGCCGCGCCCGACGAGGCCCGCGTCGGTCACCTCCCGGATCACCCCGGCGGGCCCGAGCGCGAACGCCCGGCGCAGGGCGGTATATCCGCCGTGGGACCGGTAGTCGTCGAGCGAGGCCGGGTCCACGACGCCGATGCGGCGCAGCAGGGTGAGCCCGGGCTGCCCGGCCTGCGGGACGGCGAGGGAGGCGGGCGGTTCGGGTTCGGCGGCCTCGGGGGCGGAGGCGGCCAGGACGGTGGACTCGGGGGTGGCGGGGGCTATGACGGCTGTTGCGTAGGGCTTCTCGGCGCCGGGTGCATGAGGCGCGCCCGAACCGGCCTCCGCAGCCGAACCCGCCCCCGCACCCGCCCGCACCACCAGCGCGGCAGGCGCCCGCTCACACAGCCCCAGACAAGGACCGCGCTCGACCGAAACCCCGCTCCCGAGTCCGAGCCGCCCCTCCACCCCCGCGCAGAGCTCGGCGGAGCCGGCCGCCGTGCACGCCACGTCCGTGCACACGTGCAGTACGGTCGCCGGGCGCGGCTTCACGGAGAACATCGAGTAGAACGTCGCCACCCCGTACGCCTCCGCCGGCGGCACCGTCAGCCGCCGGCACAGATAGTCGAGGGCGCCCTCGCTGATCCAGCCGACCCGGTCGTTGACCGCGTGCAGCCCCGGCAACAGCAGGTCCCGCCGCTCCCGCGCGGCACGGCCGCCGCGCGCCCAGCGCAGATCCGCGTCGGAGCGGACCGCCGAGTCACCGAACGGCGCTTCCCACGCCGAGCCCGGCGGCCCGAGCAGCGCGTCGACCGCCTCGCGTTCCTCGTCGGTGGGCTTGCTGTCGCCGAAGTGCAGATCCATGTCGTGTCTCAGCTCCTCACGGCCGCGACGGGCAGCTTCTCGATACGGATCGCCGACGCCTTGAACTCCGCCGTCCCCGCGATCGGGCAGTTCGCCTCGATCGTCAGCTGGTTGGTGTCCACCTCGTCGGGAAAGTGCATGGTCATGAACGCGAGGCCGGGCCGCAGCGCCGGGTCGACCCACACGGGAGCCACCACCACGCCGCGCCGCGACGACACCCGCACCTCCTCGCCCACCACGACGCCGTACCGCTCCGCGTCCTCCGGGCACAGCTCGACGTACTCGCCGCGCCGCAGCGGAGAGGCGAAACTCCCGCTCTGCACACCGGTGTTGTACGAGTCGAGGCGCCGGCCCGTCGTCAGGCGGATGGGGAACGCCTCGTCCGTCAGGTCCACCGGCGGGTCGTGCGCGACGATCCCGAAGGGCGCCGCACGGCCGCGCAGCGCCGGATCCTGCTCCCACAGCCTGCCGTGCAGGAAGCTCGACGGCAGGACCTCCAGGTCCGGGCACGGCCACTGCAGGCCCTGGTGCTCTTCAAGGCGGTCGTACGTCATGCCGAAGTGGTCCGGCGACAGGTCGCGCAGCTCGTTCCACACGGCCTCGGAGTCGGCGAACTTCCAGTCGTGGCCGAGCCGCGCGGCGACGTCGCAGATGATGTCGATGTCCTCGCGGGCCTCGCCGGGCGGGGTGAGAGCGGCGCGTACACGCTGAACTCGCCTCTCGCTGTTGGTCGTTGTGCCGTCGGTCTCCGCCCAGGCGGCGGTCGCGGGCAGGACCACGTCGGCCATCTCGGCGGTCTTCGTCAGGAAGATGTCCTGCACGACCAGATGGTCGAGGGCCGCGAGTCGGCGTACGGCCTGCTCGCTGTCGGCCTCGGACTGGGCGGGGTTCTCGCCGATGCAGTACACGGCGTGCAGTTCGCCGTGCTCCATCGCCTCGAACATGTCGGTGAGCGTCATCCCGTACCGCGGCTGGATGGTCGCGCCCCACGCGCGCTCGAACTTGACGCGGTGCGCGCTGTCGAGGATGTCCTGGAAGCCGGGCAGGCGGTTGGGGATGGCGCCCATGTCGCCGCCGCCCTGGACGTTGTTCTGCCCGCGCAGGGGCTGGACGCCGGAGCCGTAGCGGCCGACGTGCCCGGTGAGCAGCGACAGGTTGATCAACGCCCGTACGTTGTCGGTGCCGTTGTGGTGTTCCGTGATGCCGAGGGTCCAGCACAGCTGGGCGCGCTCGGCGGTGGCGTAGGCGTACGCGAGGTCGCGGATGGCGGCGGCGGGGACGCCCGTGACCTTCTCGGCGAGGGAGAGGGTCCACGGCTCGACCAGTTCGGCGTACGCGTCGAAGCCGGTCGTGGCCCGCTCGATGAACGCCTTGTTGTGCAGGCCCGCGTGGATGATCTCGCGGCCGACGGCGTGGGCGAGCGGGATGTCCGTGCCGACGTTGATGCCGAGCCAGCTCTCCGCCCACTCCGCGGTCGAGGTGCGGCGCGGATCGACCGCGTACATCCGTGCCCCGTTCCTGATCCCCTTCAGGACGTGCTGGAAGAAGATCGGGTGCGCGAAGCGGGCGTTGGAGCCCCACATCACGATGAGGTCGGTGTGCTCGACCTCCTCGTACGAGGAGGTGCCGCCGCCCGAGCCGAAGGCCGCGGACAGGCCCGCGACGCTCGGGGCGTGGCAGGTGCGGTTGCACGAGTCGACGTTGTTGGTGCCCATCACGACGCGCGTGAACTTCTGCGCGACGTAGTTCATCTCGTTCGTGGCGCGGGCGCAGGAGAGCATCGCGAACGCGTCCGGGCCGTGCGCCTCCTTGGTGCGCCGGAACCCGTCCGCGGCCCTGGCGAGCGCCTCGTCCCAGGTGGCGCGGCGGAAGGGCTCGTCCCGGGAGTCCCGGACGAGAGGATGGGTGAGGCGGGTGTACGTCTTCGGGGTGCGGTCCCGCTTCTTCATGCCGCGCTCCTCATGCGGTCGGCGAGCAGATCCGAGATGGCGTGGACGGTGCGGAGCGTCGGGACCGGGACTCCGGTGATCTCCGCCAGTTCCACGACGGCCGCGAGCAGCACGTCGAGTTCGAGCGGTTTGCCGCGCTCCAGGTCCTGGAGTGTGGAGGTGCGGTGGTCGCCGACGCGCTCGGCGCCGGCCAGACGCCGCTCGACGGAGATGTCCGGACGGCAGCCCAGCGCCCCGGCGACGGCGAGCGTCTCGGTCATCATGATCTCGATGACCCGGCGCGTGCCGCCGTGCAGGCACATCTGCCGCATGGTCGCGCGGGACAGCGCGCTGATCGGGTTGAACGAGATGTTGCCGAGCAGCTTGATCCAGATGTCGCTGCGCAGCTCGGGCTCGACGGGGCACTTGAGGCCCCCGGCCTGCATCGCCCGACTGAACGCGAGGCAGCGGTCCGACACCGAGCGGTCGGGCTCCCCGACGGAGAACCTGGTCCCTTCGAGATGGCGTACGACGCCGGGCCCTTCGAGCTCCGTCGCCGCGTAGACGACACAGCCGATGGCCCGCTCGGGCGCGAGCACCGCACTGACCGCGCCGCCGGGGTCCACGCTCTCCACGCGCTGCCCGTCGTGCGGGCCGCCGTGCCGGTGGAAGTACCACCAGGGGATACCGTTCTGGGCCGCGATCACGGCCGTCGAGCTGTGCAGCAGTGGCTCGATGAGCGGCCCGCACGCCGCGTACGAGTTGGCCTTGAGGCCGAGGAAGACATAGTCGACCGGGCCGACCCCCGAGGGGTCGTCGGTCGCGTGGGCACGGGCGGTGAAGTCACCGCGGGGGCTGCGTACTTGGACGCCGTGCTGCCTCATGGCCGCGAGGTGCGGTCCACGGGCTACGAGATGCACGTCGGCGCCGGCGCGGTGCAGCGCGGCTCCGACGTAGGCGCCGATCGCACCGGCGCCGAGGACTGCGACTTTCACGATGGCGAGCTCCGTTCGGTCGAGGGCTCCTGCTCTCACGGGAGGAGAGTGCGGAGGACCGTCGGACTGTCGATGGAATATTGTCTACAGTATGGAAGATGGGCCGACAAGGGCCCGCGCATCGCATACCGTGTACGGATTCCGGCGCGCGCTCTTCCCAACTCCCGGACAGCTCCCTACCGTTCGGGATCATGAGGCCCCCCGTCGCGCCAACCGGCTGGAGCCGCTGGCTCGTTCCGCCCGCCGCTCTGTCCGTCCACCTCTCCATCGGCCAGGCCTACGCCTGGAGCGTCTTCAAGCCCCCGCTCGAGTCCTCGCTGCACCTCAGCGGCACCCAGAGCGCCCTCCCCTTCCAGCTCGGCATCGTGATGCTCGGCCTCTCCGCGGCCTTCGGCGGCACGCTCGTCGAGCGCAACGGCCCCCGCTGGGCGATGACCGTCGCCCTCGTCTGTTTCTCGTCCGGCTTCCTGATCTCCGCGCTCGGCGCCGCCACCGGACAGTTCTGGCTGATCGTGTTCGGCTACGGCTTCGTCGGCGGGATCGGGCTCGGCATCGGCTACATCTCGCCTGTGTCGACCCTGATCAAGTGGTTCCCCGACCGGCCCGGCATGGCCACCGGCATCGCGATCATGGGCTTCGGCGGCGGTGCGCTGATCGCCTCCCCGTGGTCCGCGCAGATGCTGGAGTCCTTCGGCACCGACTCCTCGGGCATCGCCCTCGCGTTCCTCGTGCACGGACTCGCGTACGCCGTGTTCATGTCGCTCGGGGTGCTGCTCGTGCGCGTGCCCCGTACGGAAGGGGCGCGCAAGGCAGGGGCGCCGGCGCCGCTCGACGGGGTGCAGGTCTCGGCCCGCAGCGCCGTGCGGACCCCCCAGTTCTGGTGCCTGTGGCTCGTGCTCTGCATGAACGTGACGGCGGGCATCGGCATCCTGGAGAAGGCCGCCCCGATGATCACGGACTTCTTCAAGGACAGCACCACCCCCGTCGGCGTCTCCGCGGCCGCCGGCTTCGTCGCGCTCCTGTCGGCGGCGAACATGGCGGGCCGCATCGGGTGGTCCTCCGCCTCCGACCTGGTCGGCCGCAAGAACGTCTACCGCCTCTACCTGGGCGTGGGTGCGGTCATGTACCTCCTGATCGCCCGTTTCGGCGATTCCTCCAAGCCCCTGTTCATCGGTTGCGCGCTGGTGATCCTCTCCTTCTACGGCGGCGGCTTCGCCACCGTCCCCGCGTACCTCAAGGACCTCTTCGGCACCTATCAGGTCGGCGCGATCCACGGCCGGCTGCTCACCGCGTGGTCCACCGCCGGAGTGCTCGGCCCGCTGATCGTCAACCGGGTCGCCGACAGCCAGGAAGAGGCCGGCAAGCACGGCCCGGACCTCTACGGCCTGTCCTTCACGATCATGATCGGCCTGCTCGTCGTCGGCTTCGTCGCGAACGAGCTGATCCGTCCCGTCCACGCCCGCCACCACATCCCCGCCCCGAGGGAGGCCACCGATGACGCAGCCGCAGAGCGCCGGCAGTCCGCCTAGCCGCCGCGCGCTCACCCTGTTCGCCTGGCTGTGGGTCGGGGTGCCGCTGGCGTACGGCCTGTACGAACTCGTACAAAAGGCGAGGCAGCTCTTCACGGGGTAGCAGGCGTGACGGACCCCGGACGCCGCAGGGCGATGTGGGGCACCCTCCAACGAGGGCGCCCCAATCCTGTTGCTTTACCCGTCCTCGTACTGGTGAGTCGCTCACCAGACTGGTGGATCCGTATCTCGAACACCGAGAGGACCCACCCATGACCGGTTCGCGTATCGCTGCCGTTGGCCACTACCAGCCCTCCAGGGTCCTCACCAACGACGACCTGGTGGCCATGGTGGACACCGACGACGCGTGGATCCGCAGCCGTGTGGGCATCCGCACCCGTCACATCGCGGGGCCCGACGAGCCGGTCGACGAGCTGGCCGCCCACGCCGCGGCGAAGGCCCTCGCGGCGGCGGGACTGACGGCCGCCGACATCGACCTCGTCGTGGTCGCCACCTCCACCGCCGTCGACCGCTCGCCCAACATGGCCGCGCGCGTCGCGCACCGCCTCGGTGTGCCCTCGCCCGCCGCGCTGGACGTCAACGTGGTGTGCGCGGGCTTCACGCACGCCCTCGCCACCGCCGACCACGCCGTACGGGCGGGCGCCGCGACGCGCGCCCTGGTGATCGGCGCCGACAAGATGTCCGCCGTCACCGACTGGACGGACCGCACGACCTGCGTCCTCGTCGGTGACGGCGCGGGCGCCGTCGTGGTCGAGGCCTGCCCGCCCGGCGACGAGCCGGGCATCGGGCCAGTCCTGTGGGGTTCCGTGCCCGAGATGGGTAACGCCGTCCGCATCGAGGGCGAGCCGGCGCGCTTCGCGCAGGAGGGCCAGAGCGTCTACCGCTGGGCGACGCAGCAGCTGCCGCCGCTGGCCCGCGCGGCCTGCGAGCGGGCCGGGTACGCGCCCGCCGATCTGGCCGGCGTCGTCCTGCACCAGGCGAACCTGCGGATCATCGAGCCGCTCGCCGAGAAGATCGGCGCGGTGAACGCCGTCGTCGCGCGCGATGTCGTCGACTCGGGCAACACGTCCGCCGCGAGCATCCCGCTCGCCTTCTCCAAGCTCGTCGAGCGCGGCGAGATCCGCAGCGGCCAGCCGGTGCTGCTCTTCGGATTCGGCGGGAATCTGTCCTACGCGGGCCAGGTCGTCCGCTGCCCCTGAGCAGGCGTGATTTCGCGGCGTTCACGGGTGTGACGAGACCGACTCCCGCCCCTACTGGCCATTGTGCTCGGTAGACTGTAGACGAAAGCCAATTCATACTGGCTTCTCCGTTGCCCAGGAGGGGGACCGCGATGTTGTCCACAGGACTGCCGCAGGGGGCGGTGCCCAAGCTCGAGCGCCCCGGACCGCTGCGCGAGCGGGTCTACGAGGCGCTGCTCGAACTGATCACGACACGCGCACTTCAGCCGGGCCAGCACCTGGTCGAGAGCGAACTCGCCGGGCACCTCGGGGTGTCGAGGCAGCCCGTGCGCGAGGCGCTCCAGCGGCTGAACACGGAGGGCTGGGTCGATCTCCGTCCGGCGCAGGGCGCCTTCGTGCACGAACCGACCGAGGACGAGGCGGACCAACTCCTCACGGTCCGTACGCTTCTGGAGGCCGAGGCGGCCCGCCTTGCCGCAGCGAACGCCGGCAAGGCCGGGATCACCGCACTCGAAGAGCTGTGCGCCCGAGGCGAACAGGCCGTCGCCGACGGCGACGTGGAACTCGTCGTGGCGACGAACGCCGCCTTCCACGCCAAGGTCATGGAACTCGCGGGGAACGTCGTCCTCGGCGAGCTCGCCGGACAGGTGGACCGCCGGGTGCGCTGGTACTACCAGCCGGTGGCCCGCCAGCGCGGCAAGCAGTCCTGGATCGAGCACCGCGAGCTGATCGCGGCGATCGCGCAGCGGGACGAGGCGCGGGCGACGGCGGTCATGCGGGCCCACACCGAGCACACCCGCGAGACGTACCACCGGCGCGACCAGGCATAGCGGCCGCGCCGCCCATGGATCACGGTCGGGGTGCGCGCCGGAAAGGGGCGCGGGACCGCTACATGTGCGGCCCCGCCGCGTGGGCGCGACGAGCCACGGGCAACCCGTCACCCGAAGGAACGCCCCGACGGGCCCGCGCCTCCGCGGCCGGCATCGCCACCAGGATCACGACGAGCGCGACGAGTTCCGCCACGGCGGCCACATGCATCCCGAGCAGCGCCGTGGCGAGCACCACCGGCACGTCCCCGCCCGGAAGGCGTCGGGGAGAGCCGCCTGGCGGTCCTGAACGCGACATCGCCGGCGAGGAAGAGCGCGACACCGCCCGCGAGCGTGAGCGCGGGCCCGGTGTGCAGATGCTCACCGAGATGCCCGAGCGACTTCTTCACGCCCGCCGCGAGGACGCGCCCATCCCGACGGTCAGCAGCAGTCTGCGTGAGGGCCGGTCCGGCGGCACCTGGCTGGTGAGATAGGCGTAGGCGCCGTACATCCAGAACAGCACGACGAAGATGAGGACGACGCGCCCCGTCGTGGCGAACGACAGGTCGTGCGCGAGCAGCACGGTGATCTGCGTCGGAGTGAAGGCGAAGGCGAGGTCGAAGAAGAGCTCCAGCGTGCTGACGCGCAGTTCGGGGGCGGCCCGCCGCTCCACGGTCGTCCCCTCCGGGCCGCGCGCGCTCTCCGTCCTTCCAACCCCCTTGTGACGTCCATCAGTTGTGCGGGCGACGGGGTGCGCGGATCTTCCCTCCCGGCTCTTTGTCCTGTCACTGGAGAAAGTCATGGGTAATTGCTGCGCAACTTCTTCCCACTCCCGGCAAGCACTGCTACGTTCCCCTCGAAAGCCCGAAGACGGGACGACAGGCGGCCCGGTGAGGCGGGGAGGGGCACGTGAGACGCATGACGGCTCGACCCGCGAACGCGCACCAGGCGCGCCTGCTGCGTCTGCTGCGCGACGGCGGACCCAACTCCCGGGCGCAGCTCGGCGATCAGATCGACCTCTCGCGGTCGAAGCTGGCCGTCGAGGTGGACCGGCTCCTGGAGACGGGTCTCGTCGTGGCCGACGGACTCGCCGCCTCGCGCGGCGGGCGCCGCTCCCACAACATCCGGCTCGCCCCCGAACTGCGCTTCCTCGGCGTCGACATCGGCGCGACCTCGGTCGACGTCGCCGTCACCAACGCCGAACTGGAAGTCCTCGGGCACATCAACCAGCCCCTGGACGTCCGCGAGGGTCCGGTCGCCGTCTTCGAGCAAGTGCTCGCGATGGCCGCCAAGTTGAGGGCGTCCGGGCTCGCCGAGGGATTCGACGGAGCCGGGATCGGCGTCCCCGGACCCGTCAGGTTCCCCGAGGGCGTGCCGGTCGCGCCGCCGATCATGCCGGGCTGGGACGGTTTCCCCGTCCGCGAGGCCCTCAGCCAGGAACTCGGCTGCCCGGTCATGGTCGACAACGACGTGAACCTGATGGCGATGGGGGAGCAGCACGCGGGCGTCGCCCGCTCCGCGCGCGACTTCCTCTGCGTCAAGATCGGCACGGGCATCGGCTGCGGCATCGTCGTCGGCGGAGAGGTCTACCGCGGTACGACGGGCAGCGCCGGCGACATCGGCCACATCCAGGTCGAGCCCGACGGACGCCAGTGCGCCTGCGGCAACAAGGGCTGCCTGGAGGCCTACTTCAGCGGCGCGGCACTCGCCCGCGACGCCGAGGAGGCGGCCCGCGAGGGCCGTTCCGACGAACTCGCCGCCCTGCTGGAGGCGGCCGGGAAGCTCAGCGCCGCCGATGTGGCCGTCGCGGCGGCCGCCGGTGACGCCACCGCCCTCGATCTCATCCGCGAAGGCGGCAACCGCACCGGGCAGGTCATCGCCTCACTCGTCAGCTTCTTCAATCCGGGCCTCGTGGTGATCGGGGGTGGCGTGACCGGCCTCGGCCACACGCTGCTCGCCGCCCTGCGCACCCAGGTCTACCGCCAGTCGCTGCCCCTGGCGACCGGCAACCTCCCCATCGTCCTGGGCGAGCTCGGCCCCACCGCCGGAGTCATCGGCGCGGCCCGCCTGATCAGCGACCACCTGTTCTCACCCGCGTAACACCGCCGGGCGTAACACCGCACGCGATCACCACACCAGTACGGCGCTCAGCTCCGCCCTGCCCTGACACCGGCCCGCATCCGCCGAGGGGATCTCTCATGGCACCGGAACCACCCCTGCTCACCATGTCCGGCATCACCAAGTCGTTCCCCGGCGTCCGCGCCCTCGACGGCGTGGACCTGGAGGTCCTGGCCGGTGAGGTGCACTGCCTCCTCGGCCAGAACGGCGCGGGGAAGTCCACTCTCATCAAGGTCCTCGCCGGCGCCCACCAGCCCGACGACGGCACGATCACCTGGCGCGGCGAGCGCACGGTGCTCAAGTCGCCCATCGCCGCGATGCGTCTCGGCATCGCCACCATCTACCAGGAACTCGACCTGGTGCAGGGGCTTTCCGTCGCCGAGAACGTCTACCTCGGACATGAGCCGACCACCGCCGGCTTCGTGGTCCGCGGACGCGACGCCCGCGCCACAACTGCCGCCCTGCTCAAGCGACTTGGGCACAGCGAGATCGACCCGGGCAGACTCGTCGGTGACCTCTCGGCGGCCCAGCAGCAAATCGTCTCCATGGCCCGCGCGCTCTCCCACGACGTGCGCCTCATCGTCATGGACGAACCCTCGGCCGCCCTCGACCCGGACGAGGTCGACAACCTCTTCCGCATCGTCGACTCCCTCACCGCCGACGGCGTCGCCGTCATCTACATCTCGCACCGCCTGGAGGAGATCCGCCGGATCGGCGACCGCGTCACCGTCCTCAAGGACGGCCGGGCCGTCGCCGGCGGACTGCCCGCCAAGGAGACGCCGACCCGCGACGTGGTCGCCCTCATGACGGGCCGGAACGTCGAGTACGTGTTCCCCGATCGCCCCTCGGGCCCCCCACTCGCCGAACCCGTACTGACGGTCAAGGGCCTTTCCCGGCAGGGGGAGTTCGCCCCGCTCGACCTCGAACTGCGGCCCGGCGAGATCGTGGGCCTCGCGGGGCTCGTCGGCTCGGGGCGCTCCGAGATCCTGGAGACGATCTACGGCGCCCGCAAGGCCAGTACCGGACAAGTCGTCGTCGACGGGAAGGTGTTGCGCCCCGGCAGCGTCCGCGCCGCCGTCCGCGCCGGCCTCGGCCTCGCCCCCGAGGAACGCAAGGCGCAGGCACTCCTCATGCTGGAGTCCGTCACCAACAACGTCTCCGTCTCCACCATGTCCCGCTTCTCGTACGGGGGCTGGCTGGACCGGGGCAAGGAACTCGAGGCCGCGCGGGCCGCGACCCGGGAGCTGTCCCTACGCCCCGACAACCCGTCCGCGCCGGTGCGCACCCTCTCCGGAGGCAATCAGCAAAAGGCCGTCCTGGCCCGCTGGCTCCTGCGCGGCTGCCGCGTCCTCCTCCTCGACGAGCCGACCCGCGGCGTGGACGTCGGCGCCCGCGCCGAGCTCTACGCCGTCATCCGCCGCCTCGCCGACGACGGCCTCGCGGTCCTCATGGTCTCCAGCGAGGTCCCAGAGGTCCTCGGCCTCGCGGACCGGGTCCTGGTGCTGAGAGAGGGACGGGTCGTCCACGAGGCCCCGGCGACGTCCCTGGACGAACACAGGGTCCTGGACCTCGTACTGGCGGGGGCATGAGGCGCCCCTCAAGGGGCGCGGGGAACTGCGCAAACGCTCGCCACGACCAACCCGTACACGAAGGGAGCCCGGCACCATGACCCAGCCCACATCCCCCGCCCGGCCCGCCACCCCGAAGACCGCGCCCGCCGGGCCCCGCCCCAAAGGCTTCCGCCTGGACGTGCGGACCCTGTCCCTGGTGGGTGTCCTCGCCGTCCTCGTCCTGGTCGGCGGCATCACCCAGCCCGACTCGTTCCTCGACACGAACAACGTGCAGCTGATCCTCACGCAGGCGTCCGTCATCGGTGTCGTCACCGTCGGCATGACCTTCGTGATCATCTCCGGCGGCATCGACCTGTCGGTCGGCGCGATCGTCGCCCTCGCGAGCGTCTGGGCCACCACCGTCGCGACCCAGGACTTCGGCTTCGCCGGAATCCTGTTCACCGCCGTCGTCGTGGGCGTGGGCTGCGGCCTGGTCAACGGACTGCTCATCGCGTACGGCGGGATGGTCCCGTTCATCGCCACCCTCGCGATGCTCGCCTCGGGCCGCGGTCTCGCCCTCCAGATCACCGACGGCAAGACCCAGACCGTGTCCGTGGACAGCGTCCTCAAGCTCGGCGAACGCGACGCCTACATCCTCGGCATCCCGCCGCTCGTCCTCGTCTTCGCCGCCGTCACGGTCGTCGGCTGGCTGGTCCTGAACCGTACGACGTTCGGCCGCCGCTCCGTCGCCGTCGGCGGCAACGCCGAGGCCGCGCGGCTCGCCGGCATCGACGTACGCCGCCAGCGCCTCTACCTCTACCTCCTGTCGGGCCTGTGCTGCGGCATCGCGGCCTTCCTCCTGATCGTCCTGGCCGGTTCGGGCCAGAACACGAACGGCAACCTCTACGAACTCGACGCCATCGCCGCCGCGATCATCGGCGGCACCCTGCTCACCGGCGGCCGGGGCACCATCACCGGCTCCGTGCTCGGCGTACTGATCTTCACCACGATCACCAATATCTTCGCGCTCAACAATCTGCAGAGCGACGTCCAGGAGATCGCCAAGGGGGCGATCATCGTCGCCGCGGTCCTGGTCCAGCGACGCACCTCCACCACCACTTCTTGACCCGGGAAGGGCCACCGACATGCCAGAGACCACGAGCCGCAGAGGACTGCTCTTCGGGGCGGCAGCCGCCGTCACCACGGGCGGACTGCTCACCGCGTGCACGAGCAACGAGCCCAAGGAGACCAAGCCCGCGGCGAACGACAAGCCCGTCGCGGACGACAAGCCGGGCAAGCACGTGACCATCGGGTTCGCGGGACCGCAGGCCGACCACGGCTGGCTGAACGCGATCAACGACAACGCCACGGAGCGCGCCAAGAAGTACTCCGACGTCACCCTGGAGGCGACGGAGGGCTCGAACGACACCGCCGCGCAGATCGGGCAGGTCGAGACCCTCATCAACAAGAAGGTCGACGTCCTGGTGATCCTGCCGGCCGACGGCAAGGCCCTCACCCAGGTCGGCCTGAAGGCGATGCGCGCCGGGATCCCCGTCGTCAACCTCGACCGGATCTTCAACACCCCGCAGGCGTACCGCTGCTGGGTCGGCGGCGACAACTACGGCATGGGCCTGAGCGCCGGCAACTACATCGGCGAGCAGCTCAAGGACAAGAAGAACGCCAAGGTCGTCGAGCTCGCGGGCCTCGACAACCTGGAGCTCACCAAGCAGCGCAGCCAGGGCTTCGACGACGCCCTGAAGAACTACCCGAACATCAAGAAGGTCGCCCGCCAGGCCGCCGAGTTCACCGTCGAGTCGGGCCAGGCGAAGATGTCGCAGCTCCTCCAGGCGCAGAAGAACTTCGACGCCCTGTGGAACCACGACGACGACCAGGGCGTCGGCGCCCTGCGCGCCATCAAGCAGGCCGGACGCGACGACTTCCTGATGGTCGGCGGCGCCGGAGCGCTCTCCGCCATGCAGGCCATCGAGGCAGGCAACAGCGTCCTCAAGGCGACCGTCCTCTACCCGCCGACCATGGCCGCCTCCGCGATCGACCTCGCGCGCGCCCTCGGCCAGGGCAAGGGCATCAGCGGCATGGCCGAGTTCGAGATCCCGGCCCACGTGACGCTCTTCTCCGCGGTCGTCGACAAGGACAACGTCGCCCAGTACATGCCCACCGGCTTCAAGTGATGGGTGCCCCCACAGCGCATCCAGCGGGACCGGCGTCGACGAGGAGGACTACTGCATGGGCACGACTCAGGAGCCCGGGGCAAGGCCGCGCCCCCTGGGTGTCGGCATGGTCGGATACGCCTTCATGGGCGCCGCCCACTCCCAGGGCTGGCGCACCGTGGGCCGGGTCTTCGATCTGCCACTGCGCCCGGTCCTCGCGGCCGTCTGCGGCCGGGACGGGCAGGCCGTGCGCGCCGCGGCCGACCGGCTCGGCTGGGCCGCGGCCGAGACGGACTGGCGGGCGCTGATCGCCCGCGAGGATGTCGACGTCGTCGACATCTGCACCCCCGGCGACAGCCATGCGGAGATCGCCGTCGCCGCCCTGGAGGCGGGCAAACACGTCCTGTGCGAGAAACCGCTCGCCAACACGGTGGACGAGGCCGAGGCGATGGTGGAGGCGGCCGAACGGGCCCGTGAACGCGGCCAGTTGGCGATGACCGGCTTCAACTACCGGCGCGTCCCCGCCACCGCGCTCGCCCGCCGCATGGTCGAGGAGGGCCGCGTCGGCACCCTGCGCCACGTGCGCGTCTCCTACCTCCAGGACTGGCTCGTCGACCCCGACTTCCCGCTCACCTGGCGGCTGAAGAAGGAGTACGCGGGCTCGGGCGCCCTGGGCGACCTGGGGGCACACGCCGTCGACCTCGCGCAGTTCCTGGCCGGGGAGTCCCTCGTCGGCGTCTCGGCGCTCACCGAGACGTTCGTGAGGGAACGGCCGATCCTGGACGGCGCGTCGGCGGGGCTCGCGGCGGGCGGCGGCGGGAGTGAGCGCGGCCCGGTGACGGTCGACGACGCGGCGCTCTTCACGGCCCGCTTCGCCTCCGGGGCGCTCGGCTCCTTCGAGGCGACCCGCTTCGCGTCCGGTCGCAAGAACGCGCTGCGCATCGAACTCAACGGCGAGAAAGGCTCGTTGGCCTTCGACCTGGAGCGCCTCAACGAGCTGTCGTTCCACGACCACACCGAACCCGGGGTCAGCGCCGGCTTCCGCCGCATCCTCGTCACCGAGCCCGACCACCCCTATCTGGAGGCCTGGTGGCCGCCCGGCCACGGCCTCGGCTACGAGCACACCTTCGTGCACCAGGCCCGCGATCTCGTCCACGCCATCGCGGCCGGCCGCCAGCCCGAGCCGTCCTTCGCCGAGGGCCTGCGCGTGCAGCGCGTGCTCGCCGCCGTGGAGGAGAGCGCGCTCAAGAACTCCGTCTACACCCCCATCCCGGTCTGAGGAGGCACGGCTCATGCCACGCCAGTTCACCCTGTTCACCGGACAGTGGGCCGACCTGCCGCTCGAAGAGGTGTGCAGGCTGGCCCGCGACTTCGGCTACGACGGCCTCGAACTCGCCTGCTGGGGCGACCACTTCGAGGTCGACAAGGCCCTCGCGGATCCCGGCTACCTCGACTCGCGCCGCGCCCTGCTCGACAAGTACGGCCTCAAGTGCTGGGCGATCTCCAACCACCTCGTGGGGCAGGCGGTGTGTGACGCGATCATCGACGAGCGTCACCGCGCGATCCTGCCGGCCCGCATCTGGGGCGACGGCGAGGCCGAGGGCGTACGACGGCGGGCCGCCACCGAGATGGAGAACACCGCACGGGCCGCGGCGGCCTTCGGTGTCGACACCGTCATCGGCTTCACCGGCTCGTCCATCTGGCACCTGGTCGCCATGTTCCCGCCCGCGCCCGAATCGATGATCGAGCGCGGCTACCAGGACTTCGCCGACCGCTGGAACCCCATCCTCGACGTCTTCGACGAGAACGGCGTCCTGTTCGCCCACGAGGTCCACCCGTCGGAGATCGCGTACGACTACTGGACCACGCAGCGCGCCCTCGACGCCGTCGACCACCGGGCCGCCTTCGGCCTGAACTTCGACCCCAGCCACTTCGTGTGGCAGGACCTCGACCCGGTCGGCTTCCTGTGGGACTTCCGCGACCGGATCTACCACGTCGACTGCAAGGAGGCCCGGCGCCGCCTCGACGGCCGCAACGGCCGCCTCGGCTCCCACCTGCCCTGGGGCGACCCGCGCCGCGGCTGGGACTTCGTCTCCGCGGGCCACGGCGACGTGCCCTGGGAGGACGTCTTCCGGATGCTGCGCTCCATCGACTACGAGGGCCCCGTCTCGGTCGAGTGGGAGGACGCCGGCATGGATCGGCTCCAGGGCGCCCCCGAGGCGCTCAAGCACCTCAAGGCCTTCGACTTCGAGCCGCCCACGGCGTCCTTCGACGCGGCCTTCGGCGGCTCCGACTAGCGGCCCGTCGGCCACGTTTGTCCTGCGTGGAGAGAAAGTCGACTCCATTGCTGTGCAAGGGCTTTCCGTCCCGGACAAACGTGGCTACGGTCCAATGTTGTACAGGACACGCACAGTTCCGGGGTGACGGCGCACCCCGGCGTACCGATCGCACCCGCAGAGCGCATGCGCGACACGCCCCCGTCCGTACGCACGCACTTTTCCGGAGGAACTCCGTGCACAGGAAACGCCCGAGATTCCGTAAGGCACTCGCACTTCTCACCGGCTCACTTCTCGCCGGAGCCTCACTCGCGATCGGCGCCCCGCACGCCGGCGCGGCGCCCGCCCCCGACGCCGCGGTCGCCGCCGCCGAGGACTTCCAGCAGGTCACCCTCGCCAAGGGCGCCGAAGAGGTCGGCGAGCCCATGTCGCTCGCCGTCCTGCCGGACCGCAAGGTCCTGCACACCTCGCGCGACGGCATCCTGCGCCTGACCGACGAGAACGGCACCACCAAGGTCGCCGGCAAGCTCGACGTCTACTCCCACGACGAAGAGGGCCTCCAAGGCGTCGGCGTGGACCCGAAGTTCAGCGACAACCACTTCATCTACCTCTATTACGCGCCGCCGCTCGACACCCCCGCGGGCGACGCCCCGAACGACGGCACCGCCGCGGACTTCAAGCCCTTCGACGGCCACAACCAGCTCTCGCGCTTCGTGCTCAACGCGGACGGCACGCTCGACAACGCCAGCGAGAAGAAGATCCTGGAGATCCCCACCTCGCGCGGCATCTGCTGCCACGTGGGCGGTGACATCGACTTCGACAAGGACGGCAACCTCTACCTGTCGACGGGCGACGACTCCAACCCCTTCTCCTCCGACGGCTACACACCGATCGACGAGCAGCCCACCCGCAACCCGGCCTACGACGCTCGGCGTTCGGCCGGTAACAGCAACGACCTGCGCGGCAAGGTCCTGCGCATCAAGGTCAACGACGACGCCACGTACTCCATACCCGACGGCAACCTCTTCGCCCCGGGCACGGACAAGACCCGCCCCGAGATCTACGCGATGGGCTTCCGCAACCCGTTCCGGATCAGCGTCGACAAGCCGACCGGCATCGTCTACGTCGGTGACTACGGCCCCGACGCCGGCACCGCCGACCCCAAGCGCGGCCCCGCGGGCCAGGTCGAGTTCAACCGCGTCACGAAGGCCGGAAACTTCGGCTGGCCGTACTGCACCGGCAACAACGACGCGTACATCGACTACGACTTCGCCACCAAGACGTCCGGCGCCGCCTTCGACTGCGCCGCGCCGAAGAACACCTCGCCGCACAACACGGGCCTCGTCGACCTGCCGCCCGCGCAGCCGGCCTGGATCCCCTACGACGGTGCCTCCGTACCCGAGTTCGGCACCGGCTCCGAGTCCCCGATGGGCGGCCCGGTCTACCGCTACGACGCGGCGAACACCTCGCCCGTGAAGTTCCCCGAGGCCTACGACGGCAACTTCTTCGCCGGTGAGTTCGGCCGGCAGTGGATCAAGCGGATCGAGCAGGACGGCGACGGCAAGGTCTCGAAGATCAACCCGTTCCCCTGGACCGGCACGCAGGTGATGGACATGGCCTTCGGACCGGACGGCGCGCTGTACGTCCTGGACTACGGCCTGTCCTGGTTCGGCGGCGACGAGAACTCCGGCCTCTACCGCATCGAGAACGCGACCGACGGACACTCGCCCGTCGTCGACGCCAAGGTCGACAAGACCTCGGGCCAGGCCCCGCTCAAGGCCCGCTTCACCTCGACCGCGACCGACGCCGACAGCGACGCGCTGACGTACTCCTGGAACTTCGGCGACGGCACCACCGGCACGGGCGCCGCCCCCAGCCACACGTACAAGAAGAACGGCACCTACACCGCGACCGTCACCGCCAAGGACACGACGGGCCGCACCGGCAGCGCCGACGTCCACATCGTCGTCGGCAACACCGCGCCCAAGGTGACTCTCGAACTCCCCGCGGACGGCCAGCTGTTCACCTTCGGTGACGAGGTGCCCTTCAAGGTGACGGTCACCGACCCCGAGGACGGGACGATCGACTGCTCCAAGGTCAAGGTCACGCACGTCCTCGGCCACGACAGCCACGGCCACCCGATCACCTCGGCCAACGGCTGCTCCGGCACCCTCAAGACCTCCGCGGACAGCGAGCACGACCCGAACGCCAACATCTTCGGGGTCTTCGACGCCGAGTACACCGACCAGGGCGCCAACGGCCAGCCCGCGCTGACCACCCACGACCAGAGCGTCACCCAGCAGAAGCACCGCCAGGCCGAGCACTACGGCGACTCCAAGGGCGTCAGCATCACCGCCCACACCCCGGCGGAGGGCGGCAAGACGGTCGGCGACATCAACAACGGCGACTGGATCTCCTTCAAGCCGTACGTCCTGAGCAACGTCAAGTCGTTCACCGCGAGCGTCGCCTCCGCCGGCAGCGGCGGCACGCTGGAGATCCGCAGCGGCTCCGCCACCGGGAAGCTCCTGGGCAGCGCCAAGGTCGAACCCACCGGGTCCTGGGAGACGTACAAGGACGTCACCGGCACCATCAGCAAGGCGCCCGCCAAGACCACGACGCTCTTCCTGGTCTTCAAGGGTGCGGGCACCGACGCCCTCTTCGACGTGGACGACTTCACCTTCACCACCAGCTGAGAAGGGAGCAGGACTGTGCGCACCCCAACCCGTATCGCGCTCGCGGCCTCCGCGGCCGCCCTGCTCATCGGCTGCGTCTCCGCTCCCGCGTCCTCCTCACCGGGGGACGCGGGGGCGGGGGGCCGGGTCCTGGTCTTCTCCAAGACCGCGGGCTTCCGCCACGACTCGATCCCCGAGGGGATCGCGGCCGTGCAGGAACTGGGCGCGTCAGGCGGCTTCGCCGTCGACGCCACCGAGGACGCCGGCGCCTTCACCGATGCCAACCTGCGCCGCTACGACGCCGTCGTCTTCCTCTCCACCACCGGTGACGTGCTCGCAGACGGCGAGCAGAAGGCCTTCGAGCGCTACATCGCGAAGGGCGGCGGCTACGTCGGCGTCCACGCGGCCGCCGACACCGAGTACGACTGGCCCTTCTACGGCGGCCTCGCCGGCGCCTACTTCCAGAACCACCCGGCGATCCAGCCCGCCACCGTCAAGGTCGAGGACCGGGGCAACCCGGCAACCGCCCACCTCGCCCCGACGTGGAACCGCACGGACGAGTGGTACAACTACCGCACCAACCCGCGCGAGCACGCCCACGTTCTCGCCTCGCTCGACGAGTCGTCGTACACCGGCGGCACCATGGCGGGCGACCACCCCATCTCCTGGTGCCAGAACTACCGGGGCGGCCGCTCCTTCTACACCGGCGCCGGCCACACCAAGGAGTCCTACGCCGACCCGGCCTTCCGGCAGCACCTGCTCGGCGGGATCCGCTGGGCCAGTGGTGCCGCGCAGGCCGACTGCCGGCCCGAGAGCGGCTACACGTCCCTGTTCGACGGGACCGCCGAGTCGCTCAAGGACTGGAAGCAGGCCGGACCCGGCTCCTTCGACCTCTCGGACGACGGCACGCTCACCTCGTCCGGCGGCATGGGAATGCTCTGGTACGCGGGCCGCCCGCTCGGCTCGTACTCCCTCAAGCTCGACTGGAAGATGGCCGGGGACGACAACTCCGGTGTCTTCGTGGGCTTCCCGGAGTCCGACGACCCCTGGTCGGCCGTGAACAACGGCTACGAGGTCCAGATCGACGCGACCGACGCACCCGACCGCACCACCGGGTCCGTCTACAGCTTCCAGTCCGCCGACGTGAAGAAGCGCGACCGTGCGCTGAACCCGCCGGGGGAGTGGAACACGTACGAGATCCGGGTCGAGGGCGAACACCTGCGGATCTGGCTCAACGGCGTGAAGGTCAACGACTTCACCAACACCGACCCCGCCCGGAGCCTGCGCGACGGGTACGTCGGGATCCAGAACCACGGCGACGACGACCAGGTGTCCTTCCGGGACATCCGGGTCAAGGACCTGCCCGCGAAGCCGGGCGCCGGGTCCGGCCTTGGGGGTGTCCGGCCGATCAGGGCCGGGGCCGCGACGCCTGGCACGGCACCTCGCGGGGTTGCCGAAACGCCCGAATAGCTCCGCTATCAGGACGCTCCGGCGCCTTGCGATGCACCGCACCGGACGCCGCGACCTGTCCGGCCCTGATCGGCCGGACACCCCCTGGACGGCGGCGGGCGGGGGACGCCGGACCCCCGCCCGCCGCCTCGCACCACCCCCGCAACTCCGGCTCCCGGTTCGCGTACGACAAGGAGGCTGCCCATGTCCGCCGAACCCACGTCCCCCACCGCCCGCTCTCCCCGATACGGTGTGTGGCTCATCGGGGCCCGTGGCTCCGTCGCCACCACCGCGGTCGCGGGCTGCGCCGCCGTCGGCGCGGGCCTGCACCCCCCGACCGGCATGGTCACCGAGACCGAACCCTTCGCCGGCGCCGCTCTGCCAACGTTGTCCTCGCTCGTCTTCGGCGGGCACGACACCGTCGACTGCCCGCTGCCCAAACGTGCCGAACACCTCGCCGCCGGAGGCGTCCTGCCGCACGGCCTGCCGGCCGCGGTCGGCGCCGAACTCGCCGCCGCCGACCGGGAGATACGCCCGGGAGGACCCCAGCCGGGGGACTCCCGCCCCGACGACGAACTCATCGCCGCCTTCGCCGCCGACATCAGCGGCTTCGTCGAGCGCGGCGGCCTCGCGGGCGCCGTCGTCGTGAACGTCGCGTCCACGGAACCCGCCCCCGACAGCAGCCGGCTGCCCGCCAGCTCCCTCTACGCGGCGGCCGCCCTGCGCGCCGGCTGCCCGTACGTCAACTTCACCCCCTCCACCGGCCTGCACCACCCCGCGCTGGCCGAACTCGCCGCCACCAGCGGCCTGCCCCACGCGGGCCGCGACGGCAAGACCGGCCAGACCCTCCTGCGGTCCGTGCTCGCGCCGATGTTCCTCCAGCGCTCCCTGACCGTGCGGGCCTGGTCCGGCACCAACCTCCTCGGCGGCGGCGACGGCGCCGCACTCGCCGACCCCGGCGCCGCCGCGGCGAAGAACGCGGGCAAGGAACGCGTCCTCGCCGACGCGCTCGGAGCCGCGCCCGAGGGCGAGGTCCACATCGACGACGTGCCCGCCCTCGGGGACTGGAAGACCGCCTGGGACCACATCGCCTTCGACGGGTTCCTCGGCTCCCGCATGATCCTCCAGACGATCTGGCAGGGCTGCGACTCCGCGCTCGCCGCCCCCCTCGTCCTCGACCTGGCCCGCCTCCTCCTGCGCGCCCACGAGAAGGGCGTCGAGGGACCCCTGCCGGAACTCGGCTTCTACTTCAAGGACCCCGACGGCGACGCGTCCCCCGCGCTCGCCGAGCAGTACGCGACACTGGTCGGCTTCGCCGGACGCCTGCGGTGACCGGCCGCGCACAGCACCTGCGGGCCTGGGCCGAACTCCTGCGCCTGCCCGCCCTGTTCACCGTCCCCGGCGACGCCCTCGCGGGCGCGTCGGCGGTGGGCCTGCGCCCCGGCCGGGGCACGTTCCTGGCCATCGGGTCGTCCCTGTGCCTCTACGAGGCGGGCATGGCCCTCAACGACTGGGCGGACCGCGCCGAGGACGCCGTGGACCGCCCGCACCGCCCGCTGCCGTCAGGGCGAATCCGCCCCGCAGCGGCCCTCGCGGCAGCGGGCGCCTTCTCGGCGGGTGGCCTGGCACTGGCGACCCGGGCGGGACGTCCCGCCGGCCTGGCCGCGGGAGCGCTCGCGGCGACGGTATGGGCGTACGACCTGGGCCTGAAGAGGACACCGGCGGGACCGGTGGCGATGGCGGCGGCGAGAGGGCTCGACGTGCTGCTGGGAGCGGCGGCGACCTCGGGCCGCCTGCATCGCGCGGCTGTGCCCGCGGCCACGACGCTGGCCGCCCACACTCTCGCCGTCACCGCGGTGTCCCGCAACGAAACCCAGGGCGGCGACGTCAGAGCCCCCTTGGGCGCGCTCGCCGCGACCCTCGCGCTGACCCGGATCACCGGGCGCGCCCCACGACTCCCGGCAGGCCGGCGGGTAGCAGCCGCCCCCGGCCTGTCGGGGACCATCACCGCCGCCCTGGCCGCCGCCTACGCGGCCACCGCTGCCCGCCCCTACTTCCACGCCGCCCTCAACCCCTCGCCGCCCCTGACCCAGCGGGCGGTGGGCGGCGGCATCCGCGCCATGATCCCCCTCCAGGCCGCCCTCGCGGCCGGAGCGGGCGCCCCCCTGACCGCCCTGGCCACCGCGTCCCTGACCCAACTGGCCCGCCTCGTGCCGAAGGTGAGCGTCACATGACCATCCGCTGGGGATACGGCACCAACGGCCTGACCGACCTGCGCCTGGAGGACGCCCTCGCCGTCCTCGCCGACCTGGGCTACGACGGCGTCGGCCTCACCCTCGACCACATGCACCTGGACCCCCTGGTCCCCGACCTGCGCACCCGCACCCGGCAGGTGGCCCGCGCCCTCGACCGGTACGGCCTGACCGTCACCGTCGAGACCGGCGCCCGCTACGTCCTCGACCCGCGCCGCAAGCACGGCCCCTCGCTGCTCGACCCCGACCCGGACGCCAGGGCCGCCCGCACCAGGCTCCTCATCAGGGCCGTGCAGGTGGCCGCCGACCTCGGCGCCCACGCCGTGCACTGCTTCAGCGGCATCACCCCGGACGGCACGGACGACGGCACCGCGTGGAAGCGGCTCGCCGACGCGCTCGCCCCCGTCCTCGACGCGGCCGACGACGCCGGCGTCCCGCTCGCCATCGAGCCCGAGCCCGGCCACCTCCTGGGCTCACTCGCCGACTTCCACTACCTCCGCGAGGAGTTCGGCGGCCCCGCATCGCTCGGCCTGACCCTGGACATCGGCCACTGCCAGTGCCTGGAGCCGCTGCCGCCCGCCGACTGCGTGCGCGAGGCCGCTCCCTGGCTGAAGCACGTACAGATCGAGGACATGCGGCGCGGCGTCCACGAACACCTTCCGTTCGGCGACGGCGAGATCGACTTCCCGCCGGTGCTCGAAGCCCTCGAAGCCACCCGCTACCAGGGGCTGACGGTCGTGGAACTGCCCCGCCACTCCCACGCGGGACCCCAACTCGCCGAGGAATCCCTGCGGTTCCTGCGCGCCGCCGCCGAAGGAGGCACCCCATGACCGGCGCACTTCCCGGCATCGCGGCCCTCCGCGCCCGCACCGACGCCGCCCTGGGCGAAACCGCCCGCACCTGGCTCGACCAGGCCACGACGGAGGCGGCCGCCGATGACGAGGGCCACCAACAGGCTTACGCGGCATGGGAGTTGAGGTTCGCCGAAGCGGGGCGCCGCTGTGGCGCCGAGCACGCCGACAGCGCCCGCATCGTCATCCTGCACGCGGCGCGCGCCGACACCGCCACCCTCACCCGTCTCTACGAACAGGGCGCCGCCGCCGAACGCCGCGCCGTCCTCGCGGCCCTGCCCCACCTCGTCACAGGACCCGAAGCGCTGCACCTCGTCGAGGACGCGCTGCGCACGAACGACACCCGGCTCGTCGCCGCCGCCGTCGGCTCCTACGCCGCCGAGCACCTCACCGCGCATCACTGGCGGCACGCCGTCCTGAAGTGCCTGTTCACCGGAGTCCCGGTGTCCGCCGTCGCCGATCTCGCCGAACGCGCCCGCGGCGACGCCGAACTCGCCCGCATGCTCGGCGACTACGCGAACGAACGCACCGCCGCAGGCCGCCCCGTCCCCGACGACCTGCACCGCGTACTGGCCCTGACCCCCCTGGTCGTGCCCCCTCCCCCCAAGGCCGAGGAGTCCTGATGCGCATCTTCGACCCGCACATCCACATGACGTCGCGCACCACCGACGACTACGAGGCCATGTACGCCGCGGGCGTACGGGCGATCGTCGAGCCGTCCTTCTGGCTCGGCCAGCCCCGCACCTCGCCCGCCTCGTTCTTCGACTACTTCGACGCGCTCCTCGGCTGGGAGCCGTTCCGTGCCGCGCAGTACGGGATCGCCCACCACTGCACGCTCGCCCTCAACCCCAAAGAGGCGAACGACCCGCGCTGCACACCCGTCCTCGACGCGCTGCCCCGCTACCTCGTCAAGGACAACGTCGTCGCTGTGGGCGAGATCGGCTACGACTCGATGACCCCCGCAGAGGACAGCGCGCTCGCCGCGCAGCTCCAGCTCGCCGCCGACCACGAACTCCCCGCGCTCGTGCACACCCCGCACCGCGACAAGCTCGCCGGACTGCGCCGCACCCTGGACGTCGTACGCGAGTCGGACCTGCCGCTCGACCGGGTGCTCATCGACCACCTCAACGAGACCACGGTGAAGGAGGCCAAGGACGCGGGCTGCTGGCTCGGGTTCTCCGTCTACCCCGACACCAAGATGGACGAGGAGCGGATGGTCGCGATCCTCACCGAGTACGGACCCGAGCAGGTTCTCGTCAACTCGGCCGCCGACTGGGGCAAGAGCGACCCCCTCAAGACCCGCAAGGTCGCCGACGCGATGCTCAAGGCCGGCTTCACCGAGGACGACGCCGACCGCGTCCTGTGGCGCAACCCCGTCGCGTTCTACGGCCTCAGCGGCCGGCTCGACCTCGACGTCGCCGGGACCGACGCCACCCACGAGGGCAACTCCATCCTGCGCGGCGGGGCGTGAGCGATGCGCTTCCGCCACCCGGACGGGTCCACCGTCCACCTCGCGTACTGCACCAACGTCCACCCCGCAGAGACCCTCGACGGCGTGCTCGCCCAGCTGCGCGACCACTGCGAACCCGTGCGCAAGCGCCTCGGCCGCGACCGGCTCGGCATCGGCCTGTGGCTCGCCAAGGACGCCGCGCGCGCCCTCGGCACCGACCCCGTGGCCCTGCGCGGCCTGCGCACCGAACTCGACCGGCGCGGCCTCGAAGTCGTCACCCTCAACGGCTTCCCCTACGAGGGGTTCGGCGCCGAAGAGGTCAAGTACCGCGTGTACAAGCCCGACTGGGCCGACCCGGAGCGTCTCGCCCACACCGGCGACCTGGCCCGCCTCCTCGCCGCGCTGCTGCCCTCCGACATCACCGAGGGCACCATCTCGACGCTGCCTCTCGCCTGGCGCGCCGGCTACGACCCGGCGCGCCGGGACATCGCCTTCGCCGCGCTCACCACGCTCGCCGAACGGCTCGACGCCCTGGAGGAGCTGACCGGCCGCTCCATCCGCATCGGCCTCGAACCCGAACCGGGCTGCACCGTCGAGACGACCGGCGACGCCATCGCCCCGCTCACGGCCGTGGCCCGCGACCGCATCGGCATCTGCGTCGACACCTGCCACCTCGCCACCTCCTTCGAGGACCCGGCCACCGCACTCGACGCGCTCGCCGCCGCCGGTATCCCCGTCGTCAAGTCCCAGCTCTCCGCGGCCCTGCACGCCGAGCACCCCGAAAGGGCCGAGGTCCGCGAGGCGCTCGCCGCGTTCGACGAACCCCGCTTCCTGCACCAGACCCGCACCCTCACCCCCGAAGGGCTGCGCGGCACCGACGACCTGGGCGAGGCACTCGCAGGCGGCGCGCTCCCCGACACCGCGCCCTGGCGCGCCCACTTCCACGTACCGCTGCACGCCCCGCCCGCGGCCCCCCTCACCTCCACACTCCCTGTCCTGAAGAACACGCTCACGCGGCTGGTCGGCGGCGCGCATCCGCTCACCCGGCACCTGGAGGTCGAGACGTACACCTGGCAGGCGCTCCCGCCCGAGCTGCGCCCCCGCGCCCGCACCCAGCTCGCCGACGGCATCGCCGCCGAACTCACCCTGGCCCGCGACCTCCTGACGGACCTCGGCCTGAAGGAACTCCCATGACAACTTCCAGTGCAGACACCACAGTTGAGCGGCCGGATGCGAGCCCGAACCCCCTGCTCGTCCTGGACGTCGTGGGTCTCACCCCGCGCCTCCTCGACCACATGCCCCACCTCAAGGCCCTCGGTCAGACGGGTTCCCAGGCCCACCTCGGCACGGTCCTGCCCGCCGTCACCTGCGCCGCCCAGTCGACGTTCCTCACCGGGACCATGCCGTCCGAACACGGCATCGTCGCCAACGGCTGGTACTTCCGCGAGCTGGGCGACGTACTGCTGTGGCGCCAGCACAACGGACTCGTCGCCGGCGACAAGCTCTGGGACGCGGCCCGCCGCAGCCACCCCGGGTACACCGTCGCCAACATCTGCTGGTGGTACGCCATGGGCGCCGACACCGACATCACCGTCACACCCCGGCCCGTCTACTACGCCGACGGCCGCAAGGAACCCGACTGCTACACCAGGCCACCGGCCCTGCACGACGAACTCACCGAGAAACTCGGCACGTTCCCCCTCTTCCACTTCTGGGGACCGGGCGCCGACCTCGTCTCCAGCCGGTGGATCGTCGACGCGACCCGCCACATCATCGCCACCCGCCATCCCGACCTGGCACTGGCCTACGTCCCCCACCTCGACTACGACCTCCAGCGCTTCGGCCCCGACGACCCCCGCTCGCACAAGGCCGCCGCCGAACTCGACGCCACCCTCGCCCCGCTCCTCGACGACGCGAAGGCCGAGGGCCGCACCGTCGTCGCCCTCTCCGAGTACGGCATCACCCGCGTCGAGCGGCCCGTCGACATCAACCGCGCCCTGCGCCGCGCCGGACTCCTCGAAGTGCACACGCAGGACGGCATGGAGTACCTCGACCCGATGACGTCCCGGGCGTTCGCGGTCGCCGACCACCAGATCGCCCACATCTACGTGCGCCGCCCCGAAGACCTCGACACGGTCCGCGAGGCGCTCGAAGACGTGCCCGGCATCGAGCAACTCCTCGACGACGAAGGCAAGAAGGCCCACCACCTCGACCACCCCCGCTCCGGGGAACTCGTCGCCATTGCCGAACCCGACGCCTGGTTCACGTACTACTACTGGCTCGACGACGACCGCGCGCCCGACTTCGCGCAGCTCGTCGAGATCCACCGCAAGCCCGGCTACGACCCCGTCGAGCTGTTCATGGACCCCCAGGACCCCTACGTCAAGGTGAAGGCCGCCGGCGCCCTGGCCCGCAAGAAGCTCGGCATGCGCTACCGCATGGCGGTCGTGCCCCTCGATCCCTCACCCATCCGCGGCAGCCACGGCCGCCTCCCCTTGAGCGACGACAGCCCCGACGGTCCGCTCATCCTGTGTTCCACCCCCCGCGCCGTCACCGGCCGTGTCGCGGCCACCGACGTGAAATCGCTGTTGCTCGGCCTGGCCGGTCTCGTATGAGCCCGGTGCACACCCGCACACGCCCCGCACCCATCCGAGAAAGAGAGAGACCGTGACCGCGTTCAACGATGAATCCGGACCCGGCGACGCCCTGCGCCGCGCTCTCGGCGTCAGCCGCCGCCGCTTTCTGAGCACCTGCACCGCCGCGGGGGCCGTCGCCGTCGCCGCACCCGTCTTCGGCGCCTCGCCTGCCCTCGCACAGACCGCGCACAACGGCGGCAGGGGCGGCGGCCACGGCCACGCCCTCGTCCCGGAATCCAAGCGCGGCATCATCCTCTACACCGTGCGCGACGCCACGGGCAGGGACCCGCTCGCCTCCAGCCTCCCGTCCGGCTTCCGCGAGGTCTTCAAGGAGCTGGCCCGCTACGGCTACAAGCAGGTCGAGTTCGCCGGCTACGGCCAGCACGCCAACGCGCCCGGCGGCGCCAACCTCGAATCCGTCGAGGGGGCCAAGCTGCTGCGCTCCTGGCTCGACGAGTACGGCCTGCGCGCGCAGGGCAACCACGGCTTCATCCCGGGGTCGTGGCCGCTCAGCCAGCCCGACCTCGACACGTTCAAGAAGCACCTGGAGATAGCCAACATCCTCGGCATGGACCACATGGGCACCGGTGGCGACCCCACCGGCAGCGAATACCGGTCCGACTGGGACACCGCCGCCGACAAGTGGAACGCGCTCGGCAAGATCGCCCACAGCGCGGGCCTCAAGCTGTACACGCACAACCACGACGCGGCGTACGGCTTCCTGCTCGACGGCGGCCCCCTCGACGCGCAGGGCAGGCCGACCCGCAGCTCCGGCATCCGCAAGCTGGAGTACTTCCTCAAGGTGACCGACCCGAAGACGGTCTGGCTGGAGATGGACATCTTCTGGGCGCACGTGGCCCAGTACAAGTTCCACACCTACACCGCCCACGACGGCTCCCAGCGGGAGAAGGTCTTCGACCCGGCGGCGCTCGTGAGCCGCAACAACAAGCGCTATCCGCTGTTCCACGCCAAGGACGGCACGGTCAACGAGACGAACGGCATGGGCTACGACATGGTGCCGTTCGGCACCGGAGTCATCGACTACGAGAAGTTCTTCTCCCGCGTCGGGGCGATGAACTACCACAACCCGATGGTCGAGCAGGACAACGCGCCCAGCGACACCGACCTCGGCCAGTCCCTGAAGTACGCGAAGATCGGCTACGACAACCTGGCCGGGCTGCGCAAGAAGCACTGACGTCGACACACACGGGAGTGGGGCCCGGCCACCAGGCCGGGCCCCACTCCCGTGTGCATTTCCCGTAGGTGGCCCCTATGTGGTGGCCACCGCCTTTGCCGGCTTCTCGCTCCCGGGCTGCCGCAGCAGCAGGGCCACGGCTGCCGCCACCAGCGATATGCCGCCGGCGAGCGCGTACGCCCCGTTGTAGCCCCACGCGGCGACCACCATCGAGCCGAGGCCGCCGCCGAACAGGCCGCTGACCAGCTTCCCGCTGTACACGAGGCCGTAGTTGGTGGCGTTGTAGTTCTCACCGAAGTAGTCCGGCGTGAGTGCCGCGAACATCGGGTAGAACGCGCCGCCGCCGAAGCCCGACAGGAACGCGAAGAACAGGAACAGCCACTCGCTGTGGATGTCACCCGCCCAGATGACCCCGAACTGGGCGAGGCCGAGGACGACGATGACGAACACCAGGCTCACCTTGCGGCCCCAGATGTCGGAGAGCCAGCCGACGACGGCACGGCCGACGCCGTTGATGACCGCCATCACCCCCATCGACGA
Source organism: Streptomyces sp. NPDC090032 (assembly GCF_044748025.1). Taxonomy (NCBI): domain Bacteria; kingdom Bacillati; phylum Actinomycetota; class Actinomycetes; order Kitasatosporales; family Streptomycetaceae; genus Streptomyces; species Streptomyces sp. NPDC090032. The sequence continues at coordinate 513,059 of NZ_JBIVFF010000001.1, forward strand.
CGCGGCGACCAGCGGTCCGAAGCCGACCTCCTTGGCGAAGTCCACCTGGAACGAGATGCCGAAGATCGACACACCGGCCGTCAGCACGAGGCTGAACCACATGAGCGGCAGCATGCCGGTCCTGACGGCCTCCATGGGCGTGAACTGGCGTACGGCGGGTGGGTTCTTGGCGAGGGACTTGGCGCCCTTGTCCGATCCCGACTTCTTGAGCGGGTCGACCTCGTGCGGCCACCAGTTCTTCGGCGGGTCCCGGAAGAAGAACGCACAGGTGAGCACGACCACCAGCACATAGACACCGATCATGTCGAGCACACGGTGGTAATTCGACGTGTCGAACGCGTAGTTGAAGATGAAGATGAACGGAAGAGACCCGTACGCGAACCCGCCGTTGACGAAACCGGTCCTGCCGCCTTTCCGCTCCGGGAACCATTTGCCGACCATGTTGATACAGGTCGAGTAGACGAGGCCGGAGCCCAGTCCGCCGATGACACCGAATCCCAGAATGGCCAGCCACACGTTGCTGAAATGGGACAGTGCGAGGAATCCGAACAGGCACAGGAAGGAGCCGACCATGGTGGCCCGCTTCGCGGTCAGGATGCCCTTCTCCCGCATCCATCCCGCCGGGAAGGCGATGCCCGCCTGGAAGAACACCCAGACGCTCAGGATCCAGAAGGTGTTCGACTGCGTCCAGCCGTGTGCGCTGGACAGCGTGTCCTCCGCCGAACCGTACGCGTACTCCGAAACGCTGATGGCCATCATCGCGACCCATGGCAGATACACCATGAACTTACGGGAATGGCCGAGGATGTCGCGGTCCGTCTCGCCTACGCGATAGACGCGGCCGTTCTCGTCGGTGATCTCTCGGTACGTGCTGCCAGTGGTCGTCGCTGAGTTGCCTGCGGCGATGGGCTCCGCCGTCATATCAAGCCATCTCCTCACCGAGCGGTTGCGGGTTGGGAACGATGCGGCGCTGCGGCCTCGGCCGGCCCGGCGCCTTGAGGAACAGTGCGAGGACCGCGGAGGCGATCCCGATCGAGCCCGCGATGACGAAGGCGCCCTCGTAGTCCCACGCCCCGACCACGACAGCGCCCATTCCGGAGCCCACGAGGCCCGAGACCAGCTTCGAGCTGTAGACCATCCCGTAGTTGGAGGCGTTGTTGTTCTCACCGAAGTAGTCCGCCGTCATGGCCGCGAACAGCGGGAAGATCGCGCCGCCGCCGAACCCGGAGACCATCGAGCAGAACAGGAAGAACGGCATGCTGCCCATCGACCCGGAGACCAGGACGCCGAACTGGGCGGACCCGAGGACGAGGCAGACGATGATGAGTGTGTTGCGGCGGCCGAAGCGGTCGGAGATCCAGCCGATCACGCCGCGGCCGGTTCCGTTGACGATCGCCTTGAGCGACATCGCCGTGGCCACGATGCCGCCGGCGAATCCCATGTCCTTTCCGAACGGCACCTGGAAGGCGATGCCGAAGATGTTGATCCCCGCGGTGCAGAGCAGACAGAACCACATCATCCACAGGACGGGTGTACGGGCGGCCTCCTTGGGGGTGTACTGCTTCACGGCCGGCGGGTTCTTCTCCAGCGCCCGCCGCACCTTCGGGTCGTCCGACACCTTCAGCGGATCCGCGTGCGCGGGCCACCAGCCCTTCGGCGGGTCCTTGAGGAACCAGCCGGCGAACGCGACGACGGCGCAGCAGATCACGCCGACCATCACCAGGACACCCTCGTAGTTGCTCAGGTCCATGTACGACGTGAACAGGAAGACGAAGGGCACCGAGCCGTAGGCGAAACCGCCGTTGACCAGGCCGGTCTTGCCGCCCTTGCGCTCCGGGTACCACTTGCCGACCATGTTCACGCAGGTCGCGTAGACGAGGCCGGCGCCGATGCCGCTGAACATGCCGAAACCGATGTACGCGACGATCACGTGCGGCGCGTACGCGAGCGAGAGATAGCCGAGGACCGTGCCCGAGGCGCCGAGGAACATCGCGTGGCGCGCGGGCAGCCTGCCGCTCTCGCGCAGCTGCCCCGCGGGGAAGGCGACGGCGGCCTGGAAGAACACCCAGACACCCATCAGCCAGAAGATGTGCCCGCTGTTCCACAGATGGGCCTCGTGCAGGGTGTCCTCGGCGGACGTGAACGCGTACTCGGACGAGCTGATGCCGAGCATGCCCATCCAGGGGAAGAGCACCATGGTCCAGCGTGGTCGCCCCATGATGTCCCGATCGGTCTCACCGATGCGGTACAGGCGCCCGTTGTGGTCCGTCACCTCCCTGTAGGGGACGGGTATTGGTAGATCGTCGGTGGTTTTCATGACGGTCGCACCCCTTGCGTCGAAAGATCTGGCCAGCGCCCCCTGTCCAAATTCCTTTCGCGTGCGCATGGGTCCCGGGGCCGGCCTGCGCGCACCGCCGGCCGGCCCCCAGTCCGGTCACCTCATGAACGGCCCCCCAACATCCCGCCCGTCTGCCACCACCGCCCTACCGGAGGCGCCTTCGGCCCCCAGCCTTTCTGCTGCACGGGCCCACCGATACTTCGCACCCAGTGCGGCCACCGGCTTCTCGGTCGTGTACGGGTACGCCACGACCCCGCGCTCGTACAGGTACTGGCAGGCCTCCTCGACCTCGACGTCGCCCGCGAGCGACGCCACCACCGGCTTCTCGATGCCCCGTGCCCGGAACTCCTCGACCACCCGTGCCGTCAGCTCCGCGAAGACCATCGGCGGGGTGACGATCGTGTGCCAGTAGCCGAGCACGAGGGAGTGGATGCGCGGGTCCTCCAGGCCGAGCCTGATGGTCGCCTCGTACGTCGACGGCGGCTCACCGCCCGTGATGTCGATCGGGTTGCCCGCCGCGCCGAAGGGCGGGATGAACGCCTTGAACGCGGCGTCCAGATCCTCCGGGATCTCCATCAGGGACAGGCCGTTGTCGACGATCGCGTCCGAGAGCAGCACCCCCGAGCCGCCCGCGCCGGTGATGATGACGACGTTGTCACCCTTCGGCGTCGGAAGCACGGGCAGCGCCCGCGCGTACTCCAGCATCTCGTTGAGGCCCGGCGCCCTGATGACTCCCGCCTGCCTGAGGATGTCGTCGTACACGGCGTCGTCGCCCGCTAGGGCTCCCGTGTGCGAACCGGCCGCCTTCGCGCCCGCGCTGGTGCGCCCCGCCTTGAGGACGACGACGGGCTTCTTCGGCACCGTCGCCCGCGCGGCCTCCACGAAGGCCCGCCCGTCCTTCAGGTCCTCCAAGTGCATGGCGATGCACTGGGTGTTGGGGTCCTCGCCGAACCACGTGAGCAGGTCGTCCTCGTCCAGGTCCGACTTGTTGCCGAGCCCGACGATCGCGGAGACACCGGTCTTCGTCGTGCGCGCGAAGCCGAGGATCGCCATGCCGATGCCCCCGGACTGCGAGGTCAGCGCCACCCCGCCCTTCACGTCGTACGGCGTGCAGAACGTGGCGCACAGGTCCTGCCACGTCGAGTAGTAGCCGTAGATGTTCGGCCCGAGCAGGCGTACCCCGTACCGCTCGCCGATCGCCACGATCTCGTCCTGGAGGGCCTGTTCACCGGTCTCCGCGAACCCCGACGGGATCAGGACCGCATTGGGGATCCCCTTGCGTCCCACCTCTTCGAGGGCCGAGGCCACGAACTTGGCGGGGATCGCGAAGACCGCCACATCCACCTCGCCCGGGACGTCCGTGACACTCTTGTACGCCTTGCGGCCCAGGATGTCATCGGCCTTGGGGTTCACCGGATGGATCTCCCCGGAGAAACCCCCGTCGATCAGGTTGCGCATGACCGAATTGCCGATCTTGCCCTGCTCGTTGGACGCGCCGATCACCGCGACCGAGCGCGGCTGCATCAGCCGGCGCATCGACCGGAGGATCTCCTCGCGTGAGTACGTACGCCGCTGCTTCGGCACCCCGTCGGCGAGGATCACGCGAATGTCGGCGGCGACCGCGCCCTCCGGCGTCGCGATCACGGGGTTGAGGTCGACCTCGGCGATCTCCGGGAAGTCGGTGACCAGTTGGGACACCCGGCGGATCTGCTCGGCGAGCGCCCACCGGTCGACCGGCTGCGCGCCGCGCACCCCGCGCAGCACCTCGGCCGCCCGGATCGAGTCCAGCATCGACACGGCCTCGTCCGCGCCGACCGGCGCGAGCCGGAACGTCACGTCCTTGAGCACCTCGACCAGCACACCGCCGAGCCCGAACGCGACGACCTTCCCGAACGTCGGATCGGTGACGGCCCCGACGATGACCTCCTGCGAGGAGGGCCCCGTCGGCAGCAGCTCCTGTACCTGGACACCCTCGATCCGGGCGTCCGGCGCGTACGCCCGCGCGTTCTCCACGATCTTGCAGAAGGCGGCCCGCACGTCGGCCGCGCCCTCCACCCCCACGATCACGCCGCCCGCGTCGGTCTTGTGCAGGATGTCAGGGGAGACGATCTTCATCACGACGGGTCCGCCGAAGCGTGCCGCGTACGCGACCGCCTCGTCCACGTCCGTCGCCAGCTCCTCGCCGGGCACGGAGATCCCGTACGCGTCGGCGATCACCTTGCCCTCGGGGGCGGTGAGAGCGCTGCGGCCCTCAGCGCGCACGGATGCGAGCAGCGCCCGTACCGTGAGCTCACGGTCCTCGGCCATCAATCAGATCACTCCGTTCGACTTGAGCAGGCGCAGTTCCTCGTCCCCGAGCCCCAGCTCCCCGACGAACACCTCGGCGTTGTGCTCGCCGAGCAGGGGTGAACTGACCACTTCCACAGGGGAGTCGGAGAGTTTGAGGGGGGAACCGACCGTGGTGAACGTGCCGCGCTCCGGGTGGGCCACCTCGACGACCATCTCGTTCGTGACGAGCGACTCGTCCTCGATGATCTCCTTGGTGGACAGGATCGGCCCGCACGGGATGTTGTGCGCGTTGAGCCGCTCCAGCACCTCCCACTTGGGCAGGGTCGAGGACCACTCCTCGATGAGCTGGAACATCTTGTTGAGTTTGGGCAGGCGCGCCTCGGGCGTCGCCCACTCGGGGTCGCCGGCCAGCTCGGGCCGCCCGATCAGCTCGCTCAGCGGCTGCCAGCCGACGGGCTGGACGATGACGTACACGTAGTCGTTCGGGCCGCCGGGCGCGCACTTGACCGCCCAGCCCGGCTGTCCGCCGCCGGACGCGTTGCCCGAACGCGGCACCTCGTCACCGAAGTCCTCGTTGGGGTACTCCGCCAACGGGCCGTGCGTCAGGCGCTGCTGGTCGCGCAGCTTCACCCGGCACAGGTTGAGGACCGCGTGCTGCATCGCGACGTTCACGCGCTGGCCGCGCCCGGTGTTCTCGCGCTGGAACAGCGCCGCGAGGATGCCGGCGACGGCGTGGATGCCGGTGCCGGAGTCGCCGATCTGCGCGCCGGTGGCCAGCGGCGGACCGTCCTCGAACCCGGTCGTCGCCATCGAGCCGCCCATGGCCTGCGCCACGACCTCGTACGCCTTGAAGTTGGTGTACGGGCCGTCGCCGAAGCCCTTGATGGAGGCGTAGACGATGCGCGGGTTGATCTCCTGGATGCGCTCCCACGTGAAGCCCATCCGGTCGACGGCGCCCGGGCCGAAGTTCTCGACCATGACGTCGGAGCGCCGGATCAGCTCGGTGAGCAGCTCCTTTCCGCGCTCGGTCTTCGTGTTGAGGGTGATGCTCCGCTTGTTGCAGTTGAGCATCGTGAAGTAGAGCGAGTCGACGTCCGGCAGGTCACGCAGCTGCTTGCGCGTGATGTCACCGGTCGGCGCCTCCAGCTTCACCACGTCCGCGCCGAGCCAGGCGAGGAGCTGGGTCGCGGAGGGCCCGGACTGCACATGGGTCATGTCGAGGACACGGACGCCCTCAAGAGCCTTGGTGGTCATGGCAGGGCTCCTCACTTGTACATCGTCTGGTTCATGGTTCCGGGGGCATACGCGTCCGGATCGACCCACACGTTGATCAGTGAGGGCTTCCCGGACTCGCGCGCCCGCTGGAGCGCGGGCGCGATGTCGGCGGGGTCGCGGACCTCTTCGCCGTAACCCCCCAGCATCTGGGCGAACTTGTCGTAGTGGACGTCGCCGAGGGTGTTGCCGACGCGCTCGCGCTCGTCGCCGTACTTGGCCTTCTGGCCGTAACGGATCTGGTTCATCGACGAGTTGTTGCCGACGATCCCGACGAAGGGCAGGTTGTAACGGACGAGGGTCTCGAAGTCCCAGCCCGTCAGCGAGAACGCCCCGTCGCCGAACAGCGCGACGACCTCCTTGTCGGGCCGCGCCTGCTTGGCGGCGAGGACGAAGGGGATGCCGACGCCGAGGGTGCCCAGCGGCCCCGGGTCCATCCAGTGGCCCGGCGACTTCGGCTGCACGACCTGCCCGGAGAAGGTGACGATGTCGCCGCCGTCCCCGATGTAGATCGAGTCCTCGGTGAGGAAGTTGTTGATCTCGCTGACCAACCGGTACGGGTGGATGGGAGAGGCGTCGGAGCGCAGGCTCGGCAGCCGCTTCTCGATGGCGGTCTGCTCGGCGGCCCGCAGCTCGTCGAGCCACTCCTTGCGCTTGGTGCCCCCGCCGTTCAGCCGTCCGGAGGCGGCCTCGGTGACCGACTTCAGGACGAGGCCCGCGTCGCCGACGATGCCGAGGTCGATGTCGCGGTTCTTGCCGACCGTGCGGTAGTCGAGGTCGATCTGCACGACGGTCGCGTCGGGGGAGAGCCGCTTGCCGTAGCCCATGCGGAAGTCGAAGGGCGTGCCGACGATGATGATGAGGTCGGCGTTGGAGAAGGCGTAGCGGCGCGAGAGCTGGAAGTGGTGCGGGTCGCCGGGCGGCAGGGTGCCGCGGCCCGCGCCGTTCATGTACGCGGGCACGTTGAGGGCGCGGACGAGTTCGACGGCGTCCTCGGTCGCGCGGGTCGTCCACACCTGGCTGCCGAGCAGGATCGCCGGCTTCTCGGCGTGCACGAGGAGGTCGGCGAGCTTCTCGATCGCCTCGGGGTCACCGGCCGAGCGGGTCGAGGCCCGGTACTGGCCGGCCCGGGGTACGCGGGCCTTGTCCACCGGCACCTTGGCGTCGAGGACATCGCGGGGGATCTCCAGGAACGACGGGCCGGGGGCGCCGTGGTAGCACTCGCGGAACGCCATCGACACCATGTCGGCGGCGCGCGCGGTGTCCGGCACGGTCGCGGCGAACTTGGTGATGGGCGTCATCATGTCGACGTGCGGCAGGTCCTGGAGCGAGCCCATCTTGTGCTGGGTGTGCGCGCCCTGGCCGCCGATGAGGAGCATGGGTGACTCCGCGCGGAACGCGTTCGCGACACCGGTGACGGCGTCGGTGGTGCCCGGGCCCGCGGTGACGACGGCGCAGCCGGGCTTGCCGGTGATGCGCGCGTACCCGTCCGCCGCGTGGGCGGCGACCTGCTCATGACGGACGTCGACGACTTCAATGCCTTCGTCGACGCAGCCGTCGTAGATGTCGATGATGTGGCCGCCGCACAGGGTGTAGATGACCTCCACACCTTCTGCCTTGAGCGCCTTGGCGACCAGATGACCACCGGAGATGAGTTCCTGGCTGTCGTCGGGCATGGCGAAGTCCTGTCCCTTCGTAGGGGAGTCGTGCGCTGTCGCAGTACATTGCATACAGTCGACGAATACTGTATGAAGCTTGTTATCCCGCATCCGGTGGGTGGTGTCCAGGGGGCGTGCGGCACTTTTAAGACGGGAGCCAGAAATGGACCTGTACGAGCACCAGGCAAGGGAACTCTTCGAAGAACACGGCATCTTGGTGCCGAAAGCCGAGGTCACGGACTCGCCCAAGGAGGCCCGCGAGATCGCGCGCAGGCTGGGCGGCCGTGTCGTCGTCAAGGCACAGGTGAAGACCGGGGGCCGCGGCAAGGCGGGCGGCGTCAAACTCGCCGCCGACCCGCCCGCCGCCGAACTGACGGCACGCCAGATCCTCGGCATGGACATCAAGGGCCACACCGTCGGCAAGGTGATGCTGGCCCAACCCGTCGCCATAGAGAGCGAGTTCTACGTCTCCTACGTCCTCGACCGAGCGGCCGGGCGCTTCCTCGCCATCGCTTCCGCCGAGGGCGGCATGGACATCGAGGAGGTCGCGGCGACCCGGCCCGAGGTCGTGGCCCGCATCCCGATCGACCCGACCGAGGGTGTCACCACGGCGAAGGCCGCACAGATCGCCGAGGCCGCCGGCCTCCCCGACCGGACCGTCGACGTCCTGGTCCGCCTCTGGGACGTCCTCACCCGCGAGGACGCCGTACTCGTCGAGGTGAACCCCCTCGTGCGTACGAGTGACGGCCAGATCCTGGCCCTCGACGGCAAGGTCACCCTCGACGACAACGCCCGCTTCCGCCAAGCGCGTTGGGGCGCCCAGGAGCCCTCGGAGTCCTCCGGGTCCTCGGGGTCCTCCGAGGACTCCCACGGCGAAGCCCTCGAAGCGGCCGCCGCCCGCAAGGGCCTCAACTACGTGAAGCTCGACGGCGAGGTCGGCGTCATCGGCAACGGCGCCGGGCTCGTCATGTCGACGCTCGACGTGGTCGCGGGCTGCGGCGCCCGCCCCGCGAACTTCCTCGACATCGGCGGCGGCGCCTCCGCGCAGATCATGGCCGACGGTCTCTCCGTCATCCTCTCCGACCCGGCCGTGAAGTCCGTCTTCGTGAACGTCTTCGGCGGCATCACCGCCTGCGACGCCGTCGCCGACGGCATCGTCCAGGCCCTGGAGTCCGTGACGCTGACCAAGCCGCTCGTCGTCCGCCTCGACGGGAACAGCGCCGCAGCGGGCCGCGCCATCCTCGACGGCCGCGCCCACCCCCTCGTCGAACAGGCCACCACCATGGACGGCGCCGCGCGCCGGGCCGCCGATCTCGCCAACGCGGGCTGAGGAGCCGGGACATGGCGATCCACCTCACCAAGGAGAGCGGGACATGGCGATCTACCTGACCAAGGAGAGCAAGGTCCTCGTCCAGGGCATGACCGGCGCCGAGGGCATGAAGCACACCCGGCGCATGCTCGCCGCCGGCACGAACGTCGTGGGCGGCGTCAACCCGCGCAAGGCGGGCCGCAGCGTCGACTTCGACGTCCCCCAAGGCCTCAAGGGCCAGGGAGGCACCCCCATTGCCGTACCGGTGTTCGGCTCCGTCGCCGAGGGCATCGCGGCCACCGGCGCCGACGTCACCGTCGTCTTCGTACCGCCCGTCTTCGCCAAGGCCGCCGTCACGGAAGCCGCCGACGCGGGCATCCCGCTCGCCGTCGTCATCACGGAGGGCATCCCCGTCCACGACGCCGTGACCTTCCACGCGTACGCCGCCGCGAAGGGCACCCGCATCATCGGCCCCAACTGCCCCGGCCTGATCACCCCCGGCCAGTCCAACGCCGGCATCATCCCCGCCGACATCACCAAGCCCGGCCGCATCGGCCTCGTCTCCAAGTCGGGCACACTCACCTACCAACTCATGTACGAGCTACGCGACATCGGCTTCTCCACCTGCGTCGGCATCGGCGGCGACCCCGTCATCGGCACGACGCACATCGACTGCCTCGCCGCGTTCCAGGACGACCCGGACACCGACCTGATCGTCCTCATCGGGGAGATCGGCGGCGACGCGGAGGAGCGTGCCGCGGCCTACGTACGCGACCACGTCACCAAGCCGGTCGTCGCCTACATCGCCGGGTTCACCGCCCCCGAGGGCAAGACCATGGGCCACGCGGGAGCGATCGTCTCCGGCTCCTCGGGCACGGCCCAGGCCAAGAAGGAGGCCCTGGAAGCGGCCGGGGTCCGCGTCGGCTCCACCCCGACGGAGACGGCCCGCCTGGTACTCGACCGCTTGGCGGACTGACGCGCACAGCGGGAGTGGGGAGCGAGCCCACCGGGCAACCTCCCCACTCCACCCCCCGGCACCAGCCCTGCATCACCCCCGCACCCCCCCCCGCACGAGCCATGCACCCCCCGCCCCGACTGTGCACCGTGAGCGGAGAACCCGAAATGGCAAGCAACCCCACGAACGGCACCCCCCGCCCTGACGCCCCAGGCCCCGACGCCCCCGCGGCGACCACCCTCAAGGCCGGCACCTCCTGGCACGACGCCTGGCAGCGCTGTCTCACCGCCGCCCCCGAGGCGTTCCGCGACGACCGCGTACTCAACCTGTGGAACGGCACCTGGCAGGCCGACGGCCGCGCCCTGCCCGCCACCACCCCCGTCGACGGCAGCCCCATCGCCGGGCCGCCCCGCCTCGACGCCGCCACCGCCCACCAGGCCGTGCGCGCCTCGCTCGACCAGCACCGCGCCTGGCGGCACATCCCGCTCGACGAGCGCCGCGCCCGCGTCGGCGCCACCCTCGACGCCCTCACCCAGCACCGCGAACTCCTCGCACTCCTCCTCGTCTGGGAGATCGGCAAGCCCTGGCGCCTCGCCCAGGCCGACGTCGACCGCGCCATCGACGGGGTGCGCTGGTACGTCGACGGCATCGAGCCCATGGTCGAGGGCCGCGCACCGCTCGACGGCCCCGTCTCGAACATCGCCAGCTGGAACTACCCGATGAGCGTCCTCGTGCACGCGGTCCTGATCCAGGCACTCGCCGGCAACGCGGTCATCGCCAAGACCCCCACGGACGGCGGCGTCGCCTGCCTCACCCTGGCCTGTGCACTCGCCGCCCGCGAGGGCGTCCCGGTCACCCTGGTCAGCGGCAGCGGGGGCGAACTCTCCGAAGCGCTGGTGCGGGCACCCGAGATCGGCTGCGTCTCGTTCGTCGGCGGCCGGGACACCGGCGCCGCCGTCGCCACGGCCGTCGCCGACCTCGGCAAGCGGCACATCCTCGAACAGGAGGGCCTGAACACCTGGGGCATCTGGAACTACACCGACTGGGACAAGCTCTCCGCTGTGATCCCCAAGCTCTTCGACTACGGAAAGCAGCGCTGCACCGCGTACCCGCGCTTCGTCGTCCAGCGCAGCCTCTTCGACGACTTCCTCGCCGCGTACCTGCCGGCCGTAAACACCCTGAACGTCGGCCACCCGCTGGCCGTAGCGAACCCTCAAGACCCTCACCCGCAGCTCGACTTCGGCCCATTGATCAACGCGGCCAAGGCGAAGGAGCTCGCGGACCAGGTGGCCGAAGCCATCGACCGGGGCGCCGTGCCGCTGCACCGAGGCGCCCCGGACCCGGCCCGCTTCCTCCCCGGCCAGGACACGAGCGCGTACGTCCACCCGGTCACGCTCCTGAGCCCACCCCCCTCCTCCCCTCTCCACCACGCCGAACCGTTCGGCCCCGTCGACACGATCGTCCTGGTCGACACGGAGGCGGAGCTGCTCGCCGCGATGAACGCCTCCAACGGTGCGCTGGTCGCCACCCTCTCCACGGACGACGACGCGACGTACGACCGCCTCGCCCCACAGATCCGCGCCTTCAAGACGGGCCGCGGCAAACCGCGTTCGCGCGGCGACCGGGACGAGCTGTTCGGCGGCTTCGGCGCATCCTGGCGCGGCGCGTTCGTGGGCGGGGACCTGCTGGTGCGGGCGGTGACGAGGGGCCCGGAGGGAGAACGCCTGCCGGGCAACTTCCCGGAGTATCACCTGATGCCGTAGCCCTTCGGGGGGCCGGGAGACGGGTGCGCGGCGCCGTCACGGCGGTGCCGCTGCCCTGATCCCCACCCCCTGCCTGCCTGATGCCTACCCGATGCCCTGCCGGTCCGGCCGGAGTGCGAAGTCGCGGTCGGCGGGCTCGGGCACGGCCCGCTCCACGGCCGCGGTCAGCAGCTCCCGGTGCCGCAGCAGTGGGCCGCGCCGATCCTCGGGAGCGAGCAGCAGCAGATCGTCGAGCCCGGCCAGCATGCGCCGCGACACCTGGGGACTGCCGACGGCGCACCCCCGGATCTCCGCGAACCCCAGATCGACGAGCTCCTCCCACCCGGGCAGCGGCTGCACCAGCCGCACCACGCCGCCGCGGTCCGGATACCGCAACGAGTCGAGCGGCCGGTTCGCGACCGCGGCCAGGAACTGCACGATGCGGTCGAGGGCCTGCACGGCGGTCGTCGGATCGTTCACGGCGGGGGAGAGGGCGCGCAGCGCGATGTCGGCGAGCTGCCGCAGCCCGAACCCGAGATCCTGGTGGAAGGTGCGCTCGACGCCGACGTGGACGGTGTAGCGCAGGGCCCGCGCGGAGGGCGGGGGCCCGCCGTGCACGGCGAGGACGGGCGTGCCGGGCACCACGAAGTCGCCGGTGCGGGGGAGGATCCGCAGGATGACGCCGGGCCGGTGCCGGACGGCGCGGAGGAGCCGGGCGAAATTGACGTCACGCATCACACCGGCCCGCCCCTCATGAACGACACGGGCGGTCTCCGGCCCCAGTTCGCCCACCTCACCGGCACCCCCGGCGTCCACCGGCATCCGGGCCACCAGCTGGAACGCCTCCGCGGACACCCGCTCGATCACGTAGCTCACGCGCATCATCCGCAGCGTCGAGTTCACGTACATCACGAACAGCAGCAGGCTCAGCCCGACCATGAAGACGGTGAGCACGGACTGCACGACGGGCACGGACTTGACGAGCTTCGGGTCGGGCTCGCTGTCGTACGAGGTGAGCACGAGCAGCGACAGCAGGAAGGTCGCGAGGAAGACGGCGAACGTGGCCTTCGTGATCCGGCTGCGGATGAAGATCCGCACCACCCGGGGGCTGAGCTGCCCGCTCGCCATCTGGAGCGCCACGAGCGAGATGCTGAAGACGACACCGATGAAGGTCATCATCGCGGCACTGACGGTGCTCACGACGGTCTGTGCGTCGTTGGTGACGCTCTGGAGCTCGCTGATGCTGTCGTACGAACCGGCATCGCGCAGCGCGCCGACGATGGCGGCGTCCAGCTCGTTGGCCAGGAACCACACGACGAAGATCCCGACCATGGCCCCGGTCGGCGCGAACCAGAACGTGTCCCGAAGATGCTCCCGCAGCGGCGACAGGGCCCGAGGTCGCCGCACGCGCCCATGCGTCCCGGTGACCGATTGGCTACTCATGGTGAGACTGTAGGCGGCCCCGCTCCCGACCCCTCGCAGGTGCCGCCGAGGGGACGGATATGCAGGTGAAAGGCACTCCGAAACCTTGGTATTGTTATCCATGTCGCCGCGGGGAACGCCCCGGCCGGGCGACAAACACCCAGTCCGGGTGGCGGAATGGCAGACGCGCTAGCTTGAGGTGCTAGTGCCCTTTATCGGGCGTGGGGGTTCAAGTCCCCCCTCGGACACCAGTGAGAGTGCCGGTCGAGATCTTCTCGACCGGCACTTCGCGTTTGCGCTTCTCGCCGCCCGAGCGGGCGGGCGCGGAGCGGCTGAGTTCCGCCCGCACCGTCTTCCCCGTCTGCGCGCGAGGCTTCGTGCCCCAGTGGGTGGCCAGCGCCTCGACCAGGAGCAGGCACGCGGGCCGCTGAGCGCGCCTCTTGGGGCGAGTGGGGGGGCTCGGTGAACCGGAGGAGCGCGGTCCGCGTAGATCCCGGCGTGGCCATGAAGATGATCGCGGCCAGAACCTCCCGGTCCCCGCGCCGACGTCGGACACCGCCCTGCGGACGTTCCGGCGCCGACGGCATCACCGCTCACTACAGGAGGCAAACAGTGATGAGTGCCCGAGGTGAATCAATTCCGGACGAGGCTCCCGACAACAACGTCGTCCGTCGGCGCCTCCTCGCCGGCGTCGGCATCACCGGAGTGGCCGCCGTCGGCGCCCAACTCGCGGTGCCCGAGGCATCCGCAGCCCCCAGCAGAACCGATCTCGTCTACTACTGGGAATCCCAGCAGAAATCCCTCGGGTACTCCCAGGGGGTCCGCGTGGACAACACCGTCTGGCTGTCGGGCACCGCGGCCCTCGACAAGGACTTCAACTGCGTTTCTCCCGGCGACCTGCCCGCCCAGATGGCCTTCATCTACGCGCGCATCAAGGAGAGCCTGGCCAGGTACTCCCTTGATCTCCGCCATGTCGTGCGCGAAAGCATGTACGTGACGGACATGGATGCGCTGGTCGGCGCATTGCCGTACCGGAAGAGGATGTACGCCGACGGGCCCTTCCCGACCTCCACGACAGTCCAGGTCAACCAGCTGATCGTTCCCGGGCTCATGATTGAGATCGAGGTGGTCGCCTCCCGAGTCCCCGCATAGGTTCGGATTCACGGAGTGGCCGCCCGCCCGCCCCTTACTCGTGATCGGATACGCTGCGGCGCGATGTATGACGTGTACACCTCCGGTGTGCGAGCCCCTGAAGAGGAGAAATGTCCGTGAAGCAGCGCCCGGTACTCGCCGGCCTCACCTTGATGCTCGTGGCCGTTCTGAGTGCGTGCGGTGGCGGTGCGGACAAGGGGGGCGGTCACGGTGGCGGCAAGGGCGGTGCGTACTCGCGGCCTGACTCCGACCAGGTGCGGGGTCTCTACGACGCTGTCCGGCACCTCCCGCGCAAGACCGCCAAGGGCACCCGCGCCCACATGGTCAAGGAGTGCGATCCGGCGACCCGGAAGGTCAAGCACACCTCGCGCAGCGGCAGCGGCAAGCGCAAGAAGACCCGCACCTGGTACACCACCGAGCGCTACAGCCAGTGCCACAAGGTCCGCAAGGGCAGCGAGACGTACACCCGCGTCGTGCGGACCGAGCGGTGGTGTGTGCGGCTCGACGACGTGAACGGGAAGCCCGCCAAGGACGACCTCTGGTTCCGGGTCAGCCCCGCCACGTACAGCGAGGTCCACGGCAAGGACGTTCACGCGCGCGTGAAGTTCGAGCCGCGGGGGCGCGGTTGCTGACGCGGGCCGGCTCAGTGGATCACCAGGTGACGGGGAGCGACCTCACCCCGTAGACGATGTTCTGCGTGGTGTAGGTGAGGGCCGGCTCCGGCACTGCCAGGCGTAGGTTCGGCAGGCGGCGTAGCAGTGTCGTCAGGATGATCTGGAGTTCCACCCTGGCCAGTGTCTGGCCCAGACACTGGTGGACGCCGAAGCCGAACGCCAGGTGGCGGCGCGCGTCGGGGCGGGCCGGGTCCAACCGGGCCGCGGTGTTGCCGAAGGCCTCCTCGTCGCGGTTGGCGGTGGAGAGCATGCAGATCACGCCGTCACCCGCCGCGATCGTGACCCCGCCAACCTCCGCCTCCTCCTTGGCGGCGCGCGCCAGGCCGAGGTGGATGATCGTCAGGTGGCGCAGCAACTCCTCCACGGCTGCGGGTACCAGACCGGGGTCGTCGCGGAGTCGTTTCGCCAGCGTGGGGTTCTTGAGCAGGGCCAGGACACACAGGGCCGACATGTTCGCCGTGGACTCGTGGCCCGTGACCAGGAGCATGAAGCCGAGCGAGGCGACCTGTTCGGGGGTGAGGTCGTCGCGGGCGGCCAGCCGGCTCAGGATGTCGTCGCCCGGCTCGCGCGCCTTCCGCTCGGCCAGCCCGGCGAGGTAGCCCGTCAGGCCGCGGTGCGCCCCCGCGACCTCGGCCTCGGTCGCGGTGTTGTCCAGCAGCGTGCGGCTGAGACGCTGGAACACGTCGTGATCCTCGTACGGGACGCCCAGCATCAGGCAGATCACGAGGGAGGGGACGGGGAGGGCGAAGTCCGTTACGAAGTCCCTTACGAGGCCCGCTGGTTGACCCGGTTGAACTTGTTGACCGTTCTTGTTCGGGGTGTCGAGAGCGTCGATTGCCTCGTCCACGATCCGCTGAATACCTGGGCGCAGCTCCTCCACCCGTCTCACCAGGAAGTCCTTGGTGACCATGCGGCGCAGCCTCGCGTGTTCCGGGTCGTCCAGGCGGATGAAACTCGGGCGCTCCGTGGCCAGTCGGCGCTGGGCAGGGGAGAGGAAAGGGAAGCCGGGCGTACGGGCGTCAGCGCTGAAGCGGGCGTCCGCCAGGACCGAGCGCACCTCCCGGTAGCCCGTGATCAGCCAGCACGGTGAGCCGTCGGGCAGGACGGCGCGCGTGACCGGGCCTCCGCGCGCCGCCTCCGCGTAGGCGGGCGGCGGGGTGAACGGGCATGTGCCGTAGGGGGCGGGCAGGCGAAGCGGCGTGGGCTGGTGCCCGAGCGGGTGCCCGAGTTGGTACGTGAGTTGCTGCGTGAGCGCGACGGTCATGCGGGGAGGCGCCCTTTCGGGGAGGTGGGGGAGGGGGCGGAGGGGGCGGGGCCCGCTGTGTCAGGGGGAGTGCCCAGCGTGTTCAGCGTCGTGCAGACCATCGCGCACTGGCCGATCACCAGGAGCAGCTCGACCAGTTGCTCCGCGCGGAGCCGTTCCGCGAGCTCCTGCCACAAGGGTTCGGGAAGCTGCGCGTGGTCGGCGAGAAGGTCGGCCGTACGCAGGACGGCCAGGTCGGCCGGGTGCCAGTGGTGAGGAGCGAGGTCGGGGGCGAGAGTGGGGGAGGCTGTCGCGGCTACTTCTGCCGTGGTGAGTCCGGCCAGCCGGGCGTGCTCCTCGTGACGCCCGCGTACGAAGTCGCAGCCCAGCCGGTAGGACGTGCGCAGAATGGCCAGCTCGCGATCCCGAGGCACCAGCGTGCCCTGATGGGTGAGGACGTGGGCGAGACGCAGCCACGCCTCGGCCAGCGGTGGGTGGTGGGCGAGGGTGCCGAAGAGGTTGACGCGTCCCGGCCCGTCCTGGCTCGACGCGCCGAGCAGGTCGCGCAGCACGGGCGGCCACTCCTCGGCCGGCAGCGGAGGGATGCGGGGGGTCACCATGCGCGGGGTCACCAGGTCAGGGGTCACCACTCGCACACCACCACCCCCGCACTCGCCCCGCTCGCAAAGCCGAACAGGCCTACCAGGTCCCCTCGTTGGAGGCGTCCGCTGTCCAGCGCGGTGGCCAGTTGCAGGGGGATCGTGTTGGTGGCCACGTTGCCGTGCGCGGGGAACGTGGCGAGAACGCGGTCCGGGTCCACGCCCACCCATGTGCACGCCACCCTCGTGAACGCGACCGACGGCTGGTGCACGCACACGAGATCCAGTTCGTCGACCTTGACCCCGAGGTCGGCCACCGCGCCCTTCACCTTCTGCGGCATACCGGCGAAGGACTCCATCAACTGCCCCGAATCGATGCGGAGTTCACCGAGGGCCCGATGATCGGCATAGGGGTTGGTCAACGTGGCAGCCCGCCAGCCCCAGGAGTTGGCGAAGAAGCGGGAGCCGATGACGCCGGGTCTCTCGGACGCTTCGAGGAGCAGTGCCGATCCCATGTCGCCCGTACTGAGGCTGGGCAGCGCGGTCAGCAGGTCGGCGGGGTCGTCGACCGACCAGCGGCTCTCGCGCGTGGACACCTCGCCGGTGGTGACGAGGATCCGGCGGTACTGGCCCGACCTGATGAGGGCGTCGGCCACCTCGATGGCGTTGAGCACGCCGTTGCACGCGTTCTTCAGGTCGAACACCGGGCAGCCCAGGCCGAGTTTGTCGGCGACCACGTGTGCGGTGGCGGGCTCCTCCATGTCGGCGAGGATCCCGGTGAAGATCAGCAGG
Source organism: Streptomyces sp. NPDC090032 (assembly GCF_044748025.1). Taxonomy (NCBI): domain Bacteria; kingdom Bacillati; phylum Actinomycetota; class Actinomycetes; order Kitasatosporales; family Streptomycetaceae; genus Streptomyces; species Streptomyces sp. NPDC090032. The sequence goes on from NZ_JBIVFF010000001.1 coordinate 530,504, forward strand.
TCGATGTCGCTCGGGTCGGTGATGTCGCGCGCACCGAACAGGCGGCGTGCCGCGTGGGCCGCGAGGTCGGAGGGCTGTTCGTCGGCGGGGGCGACGGTCCGCTCCGACAGCCCGTACATGTGCGCCAGGACGCCCGGCGACAGGGAGAGGTGGGGATTGTGCGAGCGGAAATGTTCCTCTGCCTCGGCGACGGACTGTCGGCCGGGCGGCACATGGACCGCCGCGTGAATGATGCTGCTGTACACAGTCAACAGGGGTATTTCTCTCTCAGGGGGCGCTACGCGGGAATCGGAGAGTGGGAGGCAGGTTCATGTGGTCGACGTCAGCGTCAGCACCACGTTGTGCCCGCCGAAGCCGAACGAATGCGTGACCGCGGCCCGTACGCGCTGAGGGCGCGGCGCGCCGGTCACGCAGTCGAGCGGAAAGCCCAGCTTCCCGGGCGTGAGGTTCGCGACCGGTGGGACCGTGCCGTGATGGATCGTCAGCGCGGTGAGCGCGGCCTCGATCGCCCCCGCCGCGCCCAGGCTGTGGCCCAGTACGCCCTTGGGGGCGGTGACACTCGGGGCGTGCGGCAGGACACGGGCGATCAGCTCGGCCTCCGCCCGGTCGTTGAGGGGGGTGGAGGTGCCGTGGGCGTTGACATGGTCGATGTCACCCGGGGCGAGCCCCGCGTCGGCGATGGCGGCGTGCAGCGCGCTCTCGGCGACCGCGCCCCCGGGTGCGGGCGCGGTCGGGTGGTGCGCGTCGGTGGACTGGCCCGCCCCGGCGAGATACGCGTACGTGCGGTGGCCGCGGGCCCGTGCGTCCGCCGACCGCTCCAGTACGCAGACGGCCGCCCCCTCGGCGATCACGAAACCGTCGCGGTCGACGGCGAACGGCCTTGAGGCGGCCGCGGGTTCGTCCGTGCGGGCCGACAGCGCGCCCATCCGCTGGAAGCCGGTCGTGACGACCGGCGAGACAGCAGCTTCCGTACCGCCCGCGACCGCGATGTCGCAGGCCCCGGACAGCAGTAGATCGCGGGCGACGGCGAGGGCGCTCGCGCCCGAGGCACAGGCGCTCTCCGTGGCGAGCGACGGGCCGTACGCGCCCAGGTCGAGCGCGACCTCGCCCGCCGCCATGTTGGAGATGAGCATGGGAATGAGGGTGGGCGCGACCAGCTCGGGGCCACCCTTGAGGAACCGCTCCGACTGCTCCTCGAGATGCGCGGCGCCGGCGAGACCCGAGCCGATGACGACGGCGACCCGGGCGCCACCCCAGTCCCCGCCGGGGGTGAACCCCGCATCGGCGACGGCCTCCCTGGCGGCGAGCACCGCGAGGCGGGTGAACTGGCCCATCCGCCAGGACTTGCCCCCGCCGATCCGCGCCTGCTCGGGGGTCATGAGGGGGATACGGCAGGAGAAGTCGACCGGGAGTTCCTTGAGTTCGGGGTCCTGCGCGGCCGTGGACCGGCCGCGCAGCACCCCCGCCCACGTCGCCTCGCGGCCGACACCGGCCGGGGTGACGAGGCCCAGGCCGGTGACGGAGATCGTGCGGTCGGAGGTCGTCGTCACCGGACCCCTGCCGTGATCAGCCGGGTGGCGAGGGTGGCGGTCAGCTCGGCTACGGTCGTGCGCTTGGTGGCCTCCGACTCGTCGACCCGCACGCCGAGTTGGTCCTGGAGAGCGAGGGCGAGTTCGGCGAGGGCGAGGGAATCGAGGTCGAGGCTCGCGAGGGTGGCATCGGGGCGGATGCTGTCGGGGCTGACCTCGAACTTCTGCATGAGGACGGAGGCGACGGCGGCACGGGCCCGGGATGCGGAGGCCATCCGGGCTGAGGGGGAGGCGGGGGCGGTCGGGGACGACGAGGACATGAGCGGTCCTTTCAGGTCGTGCGTGTGTGTGCGTGTGCGGTGGTGCTCGGTGCCGGCATACGGGGAGCGTTACGAGGCTTGAGGTGGCGTACGCAGCGAGGCCTGAGGTGGCGTACGCACCGGCGGTACCGCCGGCAGCTCAGGCCACAGAAGCGTGGCCGAGGCCCAGGTGAGCCCGGCGCCGAACGAGGTCAGCAGGACGCGCTGACCGGGGGTGAGCAGGCCGCGGGAGGCGGCGTCGGCGAGTGCCAGGGGGATGGAGGCGGCGCCCGTATTGCCGACGTGCTCGATGTTGGACACCTGTCTCTGCGCCGGGAGTTGGAGGCGCTCGGCGACTTCCTTGAGGATCCGGGCGTTGGCCTGGTGGGCCACGAACCGGTCCACGTCGCCGGTGGTCCACGCGGTGCGGTCGAGCACGGCGCGGGACGACTCGGTCATGCGGGTCACCGCGTGCCGGAACACCTCGCGCCCCCGCATGCGGAAGTGGCGGTCGGCCGGGGTGTGGGCGGCCGGGTCCGCGCGTTCGGCGGCGCCGCCGCCGGGGATCTGGATCAGTTCGTGGCCGGAGCCGTCGCTGCCGAGGTCGAAGGCGAGCACGCTGCCCGGCTCGCCATGGGTGCCACGGCGCAGGACCACCGCGCCCGCGCCGTCCGCGAAGACGATGCCCGCGCTGCGGTCGGCGGGGTCGACGAGGGTCGAGTAGACCTCCGCGGCGACGAGGAGGACGCGTTCGGCGGCGCCGGAGGCGATCACGCCCACGGCCGTGGCGAGTCCGTAGCCGAAACCGCTGCACGCCGCCGAGATGTCCCAGGCGGCGGCCCGGTCGAGCCCGAGGCGGGTGGCGAGGAGGGGGGCCATGGCGGGCATGGGCACGTCGGGGGTGGAGGTCGCGACGAGCACGGTGTCGGGAACGGGGTCCCCGGCGACGGCCAGTGCGCGGACGGCCGCCTCCAGGGCGAGTTCGCCGGTACGGACGCCGGGGCCGGCCCAGTGCCGGGCGGTGATCCCGCTCCGCCGCCGCACCCACGTGTCGTCGACGTCCCACGCGGCGGGGAGTTCGTCGTTGGTGATCCGGCGCGGTGGCACCCAGCCCGCCAGCCCCTCCAGGACTGCGCCGGACCGGCCGGCGGGCCTGTGCGCGTCAGCCGAAGTCACCCGATCCTCGCTCTACGTCTCGATCCTGCAAGCCGATCCCCGCACGAAGCCACTGCTCGTGAGGCATGCCGCCGCAGGGCGCAGCGTGCCGCGCCCCGTACGACCATGTTGATTCCTGTACGAACCGGGAGAACTGTAAGCACAGAAAGGATCTTCATAAACGGAGCATCTCGATCGATCGAAATCCCAGTGGTGGCCGCACGGCTGTATCCGCGCAGCTCAGGAGCGGAAGGATAGGTTCCGGATGGCGGTCGGTGGGCCGAACGAGTGTCACCCGTAAGGCGGTTCGGCGCGCGGCGGCCTCCGCCGCGTGCGAGGGGAAAACCCCAGGTCCCCGGCTCCGCGCCCATGGCATCCTGAGCCGATGAACGGACCGGAGATCGTCATCAGCGTTGTGCCCGAGTTGGAGCTGTTCGTTCCGCATGCGCGGCGTGGGGGCGCGGCCGTCCCGCTCGTCACCGACGGCGTCTCCACGCTGGGGCACGTGATCGAGTCGCTCGGCGTGCCGCTGACGGAGGTCGGGGCGCTGGTCGTGGACGGGCGCGAGGTGGCGGTCGGGCACATTCCCGTGGCCGGGGAGCGGGTCGAGGTGCGGGCCGTCGTCCGGCCGCAGCGCGTCGAGGGGGCTCCGCTGCGGTTTCTCCTGGACGTCCATCTCGGCACGCTGGCACGGCGGTTGAGGCTGCTCGGCGTCGACTCCGCGTACGAGTCCACGGACATCGGCGACCCCGCGCTCGCGGCCCGCTCCGCCGCCGAGCGGCGCGTCATGCTCACCCGGGACCGGGGGCTGCTGCGGCGGCGTGAGCTGTGGGCCGGCGCGTACGTCTACAGCGACCGGCCCGACGAGCAACTACGCGACGTACTGGGCCGGTTCACGCCCGAGCTGAACCCCTGGACCCGGTGCACCGCCTGCAACGGGCTGCTGAAGGAAGCCCGCAAGGAAGACGTCGCCGGCCTGCTGGAAGGCGGGACGCGTGGCAGCTACGACGTGTTCGCCCAGTGCCAGGAGTGCGAGCGCGTGTACTGGCGGGGCGCCCATCACGAACGGTTGGAGCGGATCGTGGGGCGGGCGGTCGACGAGTTCGGGGGCTGAGACGCCGCCTCGTCCTGCGGTACCAGGGGCGGTTCGATGCGCCAGGCGATGCGCTGCCCGTCCTGGACCACCCTTCGGTACGCGTACAGCACCACCGAGATCAGCAGGATGCCGACCGCGAGGAAGGACTCCGTGGCGCCGCCGTAGCCGGCGAGGGACGGGTGTGTGACGCCCACCGAGACGATCACGACGTTGAAGGCCAGCAGCACCCAGGCCACCGGGATCCAGGCGCGGGCGCGGCGGATCGGGCGGGGCCAGTCGGGGCGGTCCTTGCGCAGGAGCAGGAAGCCGGCTACGGCGAGTGTCATGGCCACCAGATAGCCGAAGTTGCTGGCGATGAGGATGCTCAGGGGCTCGCCGAGCAGGACCACGATCGCGGCGTTGACGAGCGCGTCCAGCGTGAGGGCGCGGCCCGGCACGCCCCAGCGGTTCACCTTGTCGAGCTGCCGTACGGTCATGCCCTCGCGCGCCAGGCCGTACAGGGCCCGGCCCCCGTCCGCCGTGCACGACACCATCCCGAAGAACATCGAGACGATCAGGATGAGGACGCCGACGTCGGAGAAACCGCCGAGGGCCTGGGTGAACGCGGTGGCGAACGCGCCGACCGGATCCGAGCGCAGCGTCTCCTCGCCGACGCTGCCGACCGTCGCGAGCGGCACGACGAAGAAGACGCCGAGCGAGATGAGGGATGTCAGCCGCAACGCCTTCGCCGTGTCACGCGCCGTGTCGCGGTACTCGGGGGCGAACGACGCGCAGATCTCCGTGCCGTACGTCGTCCAGGCCGTGACGTAGAACCACACGATCAGCGTCATCCAGCTGCCGCCGTGGTACCAGGTCAGACGTGACGCGTCCCAGCTGCCCGGGCGCAGGAACGGTGCTACGACGACCACCGCGAGGCCGCACATCACCAGGGCCGCGACGGCCTTGGAGACGCCGGCGGCCAGCCGCGCGCCGAAGTAGTTGCAGGCCCAGCCGCCGGCTATCGCGAGGACCGCGAGTGCTTCCGGGAGACCGACGCGGTGGCCGGGGAACGGGATCGACGGGGCGTGCGGGAACCACTGGGAGGTGATGAGGTGGCCGATCGCCGCGCCGTTGACCGCGATGCTGAACGACCAGCCGATCCAGTAGCCGTACGACGCGACGGCGCCCAGTGGGGCGAAGTAGCGCTTCCAGCCCTCGGTGGCGTATCTGCTGATGCCGCCGGACATGCCGGGGAACATCGCGGCGGTCTCGGCGAACAGCATGTTCTGCGCGAACGCGACGAGCGCGCCGACGCACCAGATGGTGATCGCCGTCCAGCCACCGATCGCGCCCACGGTGTAACCCACCGTCAGGAGCAGGCCGTTGGGGATCACCATGGCGATGGCGAGGCCGTCGCGCCAGGTCAGGGACTTGTGCAGCTGTTGGCTCAAGGGGGTCACCTGTCTCGGTCCGGGGACTGACGGGAGAAGGTCATGGGCGGCGGAAAGTGGTGCCGCCGTGCTGTGTCGGCGGTCACAATAATTCGTTATTGTTGGCTGGCATAGGGGTCCGGCAGGGCCCAATTCCGGGAAGAGGAGCGGGGCATGGGGGAACGCGAGAGCGGCGACGCGGGCGAGGTGCAGCGCGAGCGGATTCTGAGGGCGGCCGCCCTGGTCATGGCCGAACGCGGCTTCGACGCGGCGCGCATGAGGGACGTGGCGCGCGGCGCCGGCGTGTCCATCGGGCTGCTCCAGCACTACTTCGACACACGCGACCTGCTCTTCCGCGAGGCCTTCGAGTGGTCGATCGGTGAACTCATCGCCCGCTGGCGCACGGGCGCGTCCGCCGAGCCCGACCCGTGGCGCCGCTTCGAACTCCTCGTACGCGAGCTGGCCGACGACCCCGACCTCCAGCGGCGGAGCGCGACCTGGACGGAGTTCTGCGCGAGCGCCGCCCGCAGGCCCGAGCTGCGGGACGGGGTGCGCCGCGCCCACGAGGACTGGCGCGAGCTCGTCCACGGAATCGTCGAATCGGGCGTTCAGGCAGGGAAGTTCGCACCCGTCGTGCCCACCGACGTCGCCGTGCGGTCCGTGCTCGCCGCCGTCGACGGCTGCGACATGGCTGTCGCGTCGGGCAGCGGGATGGGGGCGGAGGGCTACGCCGCCGTCATCCTCGCCACCGCCCGGTCCGTCCTCGGCGTAAGCGACTGAGCTGTTCCTCTCCGCCTCTCCCCATCCCCTCCTCTCTCCCTCAACTCAACTGATCCGAGCCGCAGTTCACAGGAGGCACCGCGCCATGACGTCGACCGCATTCCCGCACCTGTTCAGCCCGCTCGCCATCGGCGGCGTGACTCTGAAGAACCGCGTACTGTCCTCCGGTCACGACACCGTTCTCGTCGAAGGCGGGCAGGTCACCGACGATCTCGTCGCCTATCACGAGGCGCGCGCAGAGGGTGGCGTCGGGCTCATCGTCGTACAGGTGGCGGGAGTTCACGAGACCGCGCGGTACACGACGCACGTGCTGATGGCCACGGACGACTCGTGTGTCGAGGGGTACCGGCGGCTCGCCGAGGCCGCGCACCGGCACGGCGCCAAGGTCTTCGGACAGCTCTTCCACCCCGGACGCGAGATCCTCGAATCCCGCGACGGCTCCGCGCCCGTCGCCTGGTCGGCGTCCGCGACGCCGAGCGAACGCTTCCACGTGATGCCGCGCGCCATGACCGAGACCGAGATACGCGAAGTCGTCGACGGGTACGGAGAGGCCGCGCGCCGGCTCTGCGCCGCCGGGCTCGACGGCGTGGAGGTGGTCGCCAGCCACGGGTACCTCCCCGCCCAGTTCCTCAACCCGCAGGTCAATGTGCGCACCGACGGGTACGGGGGCGACGCGGACGGCAGGCTGCGGTTCCTGCGTGAGGCCCTCGCCTCCGTACGGGCGTACACCGGACCGGACTTCGTCGCCGGACTGCGCATCTCCGGCGACGAGTTGAGCCACGACGGCCTCACCGCCGAACTCGCCGTGGAGGCGGCCGCACGGCTCGACCGCGAGGGGCTCGTCGACTATGTGAGCGTCTGTGCCGGGTCGTCGGCGACGGTCTCCGGCGCCGTGCACATCGCGCCGCCGATGACGCAGCCCGCCGGATACACCGCCCCGCTCGCGGCGCGCGTGCGGGCGGCGGTGGACGTGCCGGTCATGGTCGCCGGACGCGTCAACCAGCCCCAGGAGGCCGAGCAGATCATCAAGGAGGGCCAGGCCGACGCGTGCGCCATGACCCGCGCCCTGATCTGCGACCCCGACATGCCGGGCAAGGCGAGCGAGGGCCGCACGGAGGAGATCCGTGCCTGCATCGGCTGCAACCAGGCCTGCATCGGCCACTTCCAGCGCGGCTACCCGGTCTCCTGCATCCAGCACCCCGAGACCGGCAGGGAGCGTCGGTTCACGCGGCTGCCGCTGCCCACCAGGCGCCGGAAGGTCCTCATCGCGGGTGGCGGGCCGGCGGGACTCAAGGCCGCCGCCGTGGCCGCGTCCCGTGGGCACGACGTCACCCTGCACGAGGCGGGACGGCGCGTCGGCGGACAGGTGCTGCTGGCCCAACTTCTCCCGGGCCGAGCCGAGTTCGGCGGTGCGATCACCAATCTGGAGGGTGAGGCGCGGCGGGCCGGGGCGCGGATCGTCACCGGATCCCGGGTCGACGCCGAACTGCTCGACCGTGAGGAGGCGGACGCGCTCATCGTCGCGACGGGAGCGGTGCCGCGCAGGCCCGCACTCGAACTCCTCGACGACCCCGTTGTCCTGGACGCCTGGGACGTCGTCCGCGGCACCGCCGACGTCCCCAAGGGCCGGATCGTCGTCGCGGACTGGCGCGGCGACTGGATCGGGATCGGTGTGGCCGTCCAACTCGCCCGCCAGGGAAGGAAAGTGACGCTCTGTACGACGGGCTTCGGTGCGGGCGAACACCTGCAGCAGTACGTGCGTGCGTCGATGCTCGCCCAGGCCGCGCGGGCCGGGGTCGAGACCGTGCCGACGGTGCGCCCCTACGGAGCCGACGCCGACACGGCGTACTTCCAGCACACCCTCACCGAGGAGCCGGTGATCATCGAAGGCGTCGCGGCCGTCGTCCTCGCCCAGGGGCACGACCCCGTGGGTGAGCTGGCCTCTCTGGCGGACGGACGGGTGGGTGAGGTCCTGATGGCGGGGGACTGTGTGTCACCGCGGACCGTGGAGGAGGCCGTGTTGGAAGGGCTGACGGTGGCGTCGTCCCTCTGACGCGCGCCCGACCGGCTCCCGACCGGCCCGCCTCAGCGCGGATGGCGGCGCAGCCGCACCCGGTACGAGTAGTGCTCCGGCAGGAAGTGGCTCACGGCCAGTTCGACCGGGCGGCCCGACGCCGACAGGTAGAGGCGGTCGATGCGGAGCAGCGGATGCTGCGGCGGGCAGTCCAGATGAGCCGCCACCTCGGCGGAGGCGAGGGCGACCGTGACGGACTGCTCCGCCTCCGCGATCGGCTCGGGCAGGCGGCTGTCGAGGAGGCCGATGACGGTGACGCGGCTGTCCGCGCCCTCCTCCGTCAGCTCGGGCCGGTCCGCGACGAGCGCGCCCACCTCCGGCGGCAGGTGCACCGTCGTCAGGCAGAACGGCGTGTCCTCGTGCAGCCGCAGGAACGAGAGGTGGTCCACGCGGTCGGAACCGACGCGCAGCCTGCCCGCCGCGTCGACGTCGACGCGGCGGCGCAGTGGCGACACCAGGCGCATCGTCGTGTCGAGGGACAGCGCCATGAGGTCCTCGACCGAGCCGAACTGCCGCAGATACTGCTCCTCGCGCGGTGCCGCGAACGTGCCGCGCCCCGGGACCCGGTGCACGAGGCCCTCCGTGACCAGGTCCTGGAAGGCGCGCCGCACGGTCTGCCGGCTGAGCCTGTGCGAGGCGGCGAGCTCTGCTTCGGTGGGCAGCCGCACACCCTCGGGATAGTCGTGCCGCAGGATCGCCTCGCGCAGCTCGCGCGCGAGGCGTACATAGGCGCTGTCACGCCCGGGGGTCGCCATCTGTGTCCCCCTCGTCCGCTCTGTGCGTGTCGTACGCGTCATGTCTGCCGTTCACCCACCCTGCCTGTGCCGTGAGTCTAATGGCCGTACAAGAAGGTGCGCAGGTCAGACGTCCAGACCGCCCCGGGAGACCAGCTGGCGCACGATGACGTTGCGCTGGATCTCGTTGGTGCCCTCGCCGACGATCATCAGGGGCGCGTCGCGGAAGTAGCGCTCGACGTCGAACTCGGTCGAGTAGCCGTAGCCGCCGTGGACACGGACCGCGTTCAGGGCGATCTGCATGGCGGTCTCCGACGCGAAGAGCTTGGCCATGCCCGCCTCCATGTCGACGCGGCGGCCCGCGTCCGCCTCGCGGGCGGCGTACAGGGTGAGCTGGCGCGCCGCGGTGAGCGAAGTCGCCATGTCGGCGAGGTAGTTGCCGATCGACTGGTGCTTGTAGATGGGCTCGCCGAACGTCTCGCGCTCCTGCGCGTAGCGCAGCGCGTCCTCGAACGCGGCCCTGCCGACGCCCAGCGCGCGCGAGGCGACCTGGAGGCGGCCCGTCTCCAGGCCCTTCATCATCTGTCCGAAGCCCTTGCCCTCGACGCCGCCGAGCAGCGCGCCGGCCGGGACGCGGTAGTCGTCGAAGGTCAGCTCACAGCTCTCGACTCCCTTGTAGCCGAGCTTCGGCAGGTCGCGCGAGACGGTGAGCCCCGGGCCGTGTTCGGCGAGCAGGATGGAGATGCCGCGGTGCTTCGGCTCGGCCGCCGGGTCCGTCTTGCACAGCAGCGCGATCAGCTGCGAGCGGCGGGAGTTGGTGATCCAGGTCTTGCCGCCGTTGACGACGTACGCGTCCCCCTCGCGCCGCGCGACCGTGCGCATCGCCTGGAGGTCGGAGCCGCCGCCCGGCTCGGTGAGCGCCATCGTCGCGCGGATCTCGCCGGTCGCCATCTTCGGCAGGTAGCGGTCTTTCTGCTCGTCCGTGCCGAAGTGCAGCAGCAGCTTGGACACGACGGTGTGGCCGCCCATGGCGCCCGCGAGGCTCATCCAGCCGCGCGCCAGCTCTTCGGTGATCAGCACGTAGCAGGGCGTGGAGACGGGCGTGCCGCCGTACTCCTCGGGGATCGCGAGGCCGAAGATCCCGAGGTCCTTCATCTGCTCGATGAGCGCCCCGGGGTAGGTGTCGGAGTGCTCCAACTCCCTTACGACTGGCCTGACGTCGCGATCCACGAAATCGCGCACGGTCTCGATGATCAGCTGCTCGTCGGAAGAGAGGGTGTCGAGGGTGCTCACTTCGCGGACGCTCCTTGCTCGCGGTCGTGCGTGGTGTCGATGACGCCCTGCGCCCGCAGCCGCTCGATGTCGGCGGCGCTGCGGCCCAGGGCGGTGAGGATCTGTTCGGTGTGCTCTCCCGCGGCGGGCACGGGGTCCATCCGGGGAGTGACGCCGGAGAGGTCCGCGGGCGGGAGCAGAGCTTGTACGGGTTCCTGTGTGCCCGGCACCGCGATGTCGCGCCACCGGTCGCGTTCGACGAGGGCAGGGTGGGCGAGGAATTCGGCGATGGAGTTCACACCCGCGTTGGCGATGCCGGCCTTGTCGAGGAGGGCCATGGCGTCCTCGCTGCCGAGCTCGGCGAAGCGCGCGGAGACGGCCGCGTTGACCTCGTCGCGGTGGGCGACGCGGTCGGCGCCGGTGGCCATGCGGGGGTCGTCGGTGAGTTCGGGACGCCCGAGGACCGTGGAGCACAGGGCCTGCCACTCGCGCTCGTTCTGGATGGAGAGCAGCACCTGCTTCCCGTCGGAGGCGGTGAACGGGCCGTAGGGCGCGATCGTGGCGTGCTGGGCGCCGATGCGCGGCGGCTGCGTACCGCCGTAGCGCGTGTAGTAGGCGGGCTGACTCATCCACTCGGCGAGCGCCTCGAAGAGGGATACCTCGACGGCGGGCGCGCGTCCGGTGGTGGCCCGCGTGTAGAGGGCGGTGAGGACGCCGCTGTACGCGTACATGCCCGCCGAGATGTCGGCGACGGAGATGCCGACGCGGGCGGGCTCGTCGGGCGAGCCCGTGATGGAGAGCAGTCCCGTCTGGCACTGCACGAGCAGGTCGTACGCCTTGCGCTGCGACCAGGAGCCGCTGGTGCCGTACCCGCTGATCGTGCACGGGATGAGGCGGGGGTGGCGGGCCTGGAGCGCGGCGGGGCCGAGGTCCAGGCGGTCGGCGGCGCCCGGGGCGAGGTTCTGGACGAACACGTCGGCGTCCGCGAGGAGTTCCTCCAGGATGTCCCGGCCCTCCTGCGACTTGAGGTCCAGGGTGAGGGACTCCTTGGAGCGGTTGAGCCACACGAAATAGCTGGCCTGGCCGTGCACCGTGGTGTCGTAGCGACGGGCGAAGTCTCCGCCGCCGGGACGCTCGACCTTGATGACCCGGGCGCCCAGGTCGGCGAGCTGACGGGTGGCGAAGGGTGCGGCGACGGCCTGTTCCAGGCTGACGACCGTGATGCCTTCGAGGGGGAGCGGATCGGTCATGCGGGTGCCTTCCCGGGAAGTTCGGCGAGGAGCAGCGCGCGGGCCGACTCCCAGGTCGTGTCCTTGAGCAGAGCCGGTACGTCACTGCCGCACGCGGCGAACTTCTCCACCAACTCCGCCTCTGTGGGCGGGCGTTGAGGCGAGCCCGGAGGATGGGACAAGGCGGACCGCAGGACGCGCCCGTCGGCGAGCGTCACCGCGAGGACGGCCTCACCGTCGAGGAGCCCGCCGCCTCCCTCGGTGCGCTCCGTCTCGACGGCCGCCATCAGACGCCGCACCTCGGGCCGGCCCACCGCGTCGTCCGTGAAGGCCTCGAAGCCGGGGAAGTCGTCGAGCAGGGCCGTCGCCACCGCGTACGGGAGGCTGAACTTGCCTTCGAGTCCGGTGTCCGGGTCGTCGTGGATGAGGGGGTGGATCGTGGCCCCAGGGGTGGTGACGCGGACGGCCGTGACGTCGTCGGGGCCGCACTCGGCGCGCAGGGCGCGCAGCGCCGCGATCGGGCGCTGCATCGCGTAGCAGCAGGGGAACATCTTGATGGCGAGGCCGCCGGGGACGGCGGGGCCGCCGGCCTGCGGCGCCCCTCCCTCCGCCCCGACCAGCTTCAGCCACGCGTCGACCGCCCGCGGGTCGGCCGTCGCGCCCGCCCGCGCGAGGCGCGCCGCCCGCACCCCCGCCTCTGCCGCGAAGCCGACCTGGAGCGACTTGCTGTGGGTCCCGAACGCGGCCTGGACCCCGCTCGCGCCGGGCACCGCGAGCGCCATGGCCGTCGCCAGCTGCCGGGGAGTGAGGCCCCAGGCGACGCCCGCCGCGACGGCAGCGGCGGGGGCGCCCGCCGTGCAGGTGGCGTGCCAGCCGGCCGCGTAGTGCGACCAGCCGAGCAGCGTGCCGAGCCGGGCCATCACGCCGGCCCCGGCGAGATAGGCGCGCGCGTCGCCGCCCGCCGCGAGGACCGCGGGGACGATCACGGCGCTGATGTGGGTCGTGGACTCGATGTGCAGGTCGTCGAAGTCGAGGACGTGCCCGACGGTGGCCCAGCGCGCCGCGTCCGGCAGCTCGGCGGCCAGCGCGCTCACCGGGTGGTCACGCGCGGCGAGCGTGACCGCGACGGTGTCCAGCAGGGAGCGCCGGGCGAGCGCCAGGTCCTCGGCGTCGGGTTCGTATCCGTAGGCCCACTCGGCGAGGGATTGCGCGATGGCCGGCATGGCTTCCCTTCGTACATGTCCTGCACTGCGTGGTTATTTTGTACGGCCAAATAGTGAGGGCGTCAATGGAGCCACATCGCGACAACTCAAGGCTTTCACATGCAACTTCAATCAGACGGGGTTGACGTGACGCCCGGCGAGGCGGAGGCTGGGCCGCGATTTGTACGGCACAATGCCCATGGAGGCGGCCACATCGGCTCGATCGATCCACCGGCACATCGGAGACTGAGGACCATGCCCCAATCCGACCCATCCCAGGGCGAGTTCGGGCTCGCGCGTTACCTGGACGGCTGGGCCCCGGCGCCCATGACTCTGGACGATCCCGTCGCCGCCGCGCCTGTCGCCGCGCTGAGCCAGGTGCTCGACCAGGAGGCGACCGTGGCCGGTGAGGGGGATCCGCTGCCGCCGCTGTGGCACTGGCTGCACTTCCTCGAATGGCCCGCGCAGCGGGACCTGGGAGCCGACGGGCACCCCGCGCACGGCCACTTCCTGCCGCCCCTCCCGGACCGCAGGCGCATGTTCGCGGGCGGCCGTGCGGAGTTCACCGCGCCGCTGCGGGTGGGCGTGCCCGCGCGGCGTACGAGCTCCGTCGCCAAGGTCGAGGTCAAGCGCGGCCGCACCGGGGAGATGGTGTTCGTGACGGTCCGTCATGGGATTGCGCAGGAGGGGGAGATCCGGGTCGTCGAGGAGCAGGATCTCGTCTACCGCGTGGGCGGGGGTGTGGGCGCGGGTGAGCGGCCGAGTGGGGGCTTCGGCATCGACCTCGCCGAGGCCGAACTATCAGACGCCGACTGGCAGTTGATCCTGCGTCCCTCGCCGACTCTGCTGTTCCGCTACAGCGCGCTGACCGCGAACGCCCATCGCATTCACTACGACGAGCCGTATGCGCGCGACGTCGAGGGCTACCCGGGCCTCGTCGTCCACGGGCCGCTCCTCGTCCAGCTGTTGCTGGAACTCGCCCGCCGCGAGGCCCCGGAGCGGGAGATCCGCACGCTGTCCTACCGGCTCCGCAAGCCCGTGTTCGCAGGTGAGCAGGTGTGCGCCCTCGGTGACATGGCGGACGACGGAGGGTCGGCAGGGCTGCGGATCGCCACGCGCCGGGATGAGCGGCATGCGACGGCGGAGGTGACGTTCAAGTGAGCGCTGAGCACCTCGTCGGCGCGCGGTCAGTCCGTCGCGCTCTCCGGTGATATGGAGCGGGCCACGGGTTCGGGGCTTTGGGCTGTGCTTGGGGCTGGGGCTGGGGCTGGTGCGGCCGTGGGCTTCGACTTCGGGCTCGGCTTCGGTGCCGGTGGTGCCGGTGGTTCGGCCCGGTCGTGCCCGGTGAGGGTGGGGCAATCGAGCCGTGGTTGATGCGTGACACGGGCAACGTCAGCGCCGCTACCTTGCCGCCCGCTGCACCGCCTCGGCCGCCAGACCCGTGGCCGCGCGGCGGGTCGCCTCCGACAGGAGTGCCGTCCGGATCGGACCTCCCGCCGCCAGATGACGGTCGTACGGCAGGTGCACCACCGCGACCCCCGTCTCACGCAGATGCGCGGTCGCCGCCTTCAGGTCGAGCGTCATGTCGGGCGCGCTCGACGTGAGCGCGACGACGGTACTGGCCAGGGCCGCCTTCGGCAGCTGCGCCAGCCAGTCGAGCACCACACGCGTGCCGCCCACGCCCTCCACCGTCATCGGGGCGACGACCACGCGCGCGTGCGCCGTGTCCATCGCCGTACGCGCCACCTCGCCCGGCAGCGTCTCGCAGTCCACGACCGTCATGGCGAAGTGGCGACGCAGCGCGAGCGACACGGTCCGGTACGTGCGTACGTCGAGCGGGGCGCCGACGCGGCCCTGGCTCGCCGGGAGCAGCCAGCCGCCGTCGGTGACCGGCACGAGATAGCCGGTGACGTCGATGAGTTGCATCGACGGTTTGAGGATCTGCGCGAGGTCCGGGCACGACCAGCGCACCGACTCGGCACCGAGCCGCACGGGCAGCGTGCCGAGTGCGGCGTCCGCCTCCAGCGCGAGCACCGGGTCGTGCCGGTAGTGGTTGAGCGTGCGGGCGAGGAGGGCGGACACGGTGGTCTTGCCCACGCCGCCGCGGATGGACGTCACGGCGATCACCCGGCCGTTGGCCACCGGCTGCTGCAACTCCCGTGCGAGACGCGCCTCTTCGGACCCTCCCGGCGCGGCGGACGAGGCGAGCCTGCGCAGCGAATGCCCGGTACGCCGCGCCACGGTGTCCCCGTGCTGGGCCCGCCCGGCCGCCCCCGCGAGCCGCGGGTCGACGGTGGGCACGGACTCGGGGGTGAAGGCGGGCAGCCGAGAGTTCCGCGACCCGGAATTGCGCGTGGCAGGGGAGTGGGGTGCGGGGTGGGGTGCGGGCGGGTACGGCTGGGCGCCCGGCGCGGGAGCGGGGTGGTAGGGAGCGGGGAGTCCGGTGGGGCCGGGGGGCTGGGCGGTGGGGTTCTGGGGTGCGGAAGTGAGGGGCGTCGCGGGGCCGGAGGGCGACGCGGCGACCGGTGTGTGGGGCGGCGTGGCGGCGGGATTGTGGGGCGGCGCGGCAGTGGGCGTGTAGGGGGCTGGAAGCCCGGAGGTGGACGGGCCGACGTCCGGGAGGTGGGAGGCAGGGGTGTTCGGGGGCGGGGTGGGCGCCGGGGTGTGGATGGGTGCGTCCGGGGTGGGCGTGGCGTCCGTGGTGTGGGCTGGGGATGCGGGTGTTGGGGTGTGCGGGGCCGGGAGGTGGGTGGATGGCTCCGGGGTGTGCGGCGCCGGGGTGTGGATGGGTGCGTCCGGGGTGGGCGTGGCGTCCGTGGTGTGGGCTGGGGCTGGGGATGCGGGTGTTGGGGTGTGCGGGGCCGGGAGGTGGGTGGATGGCTCCGGGGTGTGCGGCGCCGGGGTGTGGATGGGTGCGCCCGGGGTGGGCGTCGTGTCCGTGATGGCGGCCGGGGCTGTGGGTGTTGGTGCGGGCGGCGCCGGTGTCTGGGTGGCTGTCTCGGGGGTGGGCGTCGTGTCTGTGATGGCGGCCCGGGTGGGTGTTGGTGTGTGCGGCGCCGGTGCCTGGGGCGCTGTCCCCGGGGCGAGCACCGTGTCCGTGACGGTGGCCGGAGCAACGGGTTTCGGCGAGGCCTTCGTCCGGATCTTGATGGACACATTCGGTATGGCCGAGGTGCCCGTGTTGTCGGTCCGGGGCTTTGGTGCTGGGGACTTCGGGGTCGGCAGGGCGTCGGCGGGTGCGTCGGGCGATGCCTCGGGGGTGGGCTTCGCGTCCGTGATGTCGGCCTTGAGCAGAGACATGGGCGGCGCGTCAGGCGCCGGGGTGTGCGTGGGCGCGGTCGCGTCGGTCGCCTCGTCCGTGGGCTTGGTCGGCTCCGGGGCGGTGGACGTCACCGCGTCCGTCGGCGGTGTCGGCCGTTCCGCTCGGCCTGCCGCGAGGCGGGCCGCCAGTGACGCCGTCCGGCGCGCGGCCGGGGTGGCGGAGCGGGGTTTCGGCGCATCCGCGGCGTCGTCGTCCGGATCGAGCGGCGGTGAGGGCGACGGGCCGGGGCCCGCATCCGGTGACGGGGCCGTGTTGGGGCGCCGGCGCGGCAGCGGGGCGCGTCCGGGTACAGGGGCCACAGATGCCTCGGCTTCCCCGGCCGTCGCCGGATCCCGCTCCGCGGCGTCGGAGTCCGCCGATGGGGCAGCACCCCGTCCCGGCACCCCGGAACTCGCCGCCTCCGCGCCTTGACCAGGCACCCCGGAACCCAGCCCGTCCGCCGGTGCCATGTCGGTGACCTCCCCGCCCAGTTGTGCCTGGGTCCGCCTCAGCAGGTCCCGCAGTACGTCGTTCTGCCAGTCGCTCTGCGCCATTCCCGAGCCCTTACGCGAAGATGCCGGGCAACCGCCCGTACACACGGAACACGCCGATCACCGACAGACGCGGCGTCACCACACCGACCGACGCGTACAGGCCGTCGAGCGGTCGCCGTACGCCCGGCAGGACGAGATCGACCCGCCCGCGCTCGCCCACCACGGTGACTCGGCTCAGTGCCGTACGGTTCAGTGGCCCCGTCGATATCACGCGTTCGAACCTATCATCGGGCCGGAGACGTGCTGGTCGGCGTGGTGGACGGGGGAGGGCTGCACCGCGGTGCGGAGTGGAGTACCTCCACCGACGCGCCCCGCTCGTTCGGCCGGCGTTCCAGTGCGTCGCCGGCCAACTCACGCGACGAGCCGCTCCCTTCGAGCCGAGCGGGGCCGGAGACCGTGCCGGTGAGGCCCTCGACCCGGTTCCGGCCGTCGAGGGCCGCCTTCAGGGACGTCTCGCGCACCGAGGCGCCGGTGAGGTCGGCGCCTTCGAGGCGGGCATCGAGGAAAGAGGCGCCGTTGAGCCGGGCCCCGCGGAAGGAGGCGCCGCGTGCGTCGACACCGTAGAGCTCCGCGCTGCCGAGATTCGCCTCCGCCGCAGTGGCGCCCCTCAGGTCGGCCTCGTCGAGGACCGTCTTCGTCAGGCAGGCGCGGGATAGGTCGGCGCCCGCAAGCACGGCCCCTTCCATGTGCGCGCGGTACAGATCCGTCCCTCCGAGACGGGTATCCCGCAGCACGGTCCCGCAGAACAGCCCCATGGCGCGGTCCAGTCCGCAGAGGTCGGCGCCGGACAGATCGAGCCCGGACACGTCGAGCGGCGATTCCTCTTGCCGCTCCCCTTTCCGCCCCTCTCTCCGCGCCCACGAGGCGAGTACGGCGGAGGCCTCCGGGTCGGCGGGCGGAACGCGGACAACGCGGTGCACATCGGCTGTTGCGGACATCCTCACCCGCCTCCTTACACGCTCACGTTTTCGCGGCAGGCCCAGCGCTGCCGGCCGGGCCTCTCGCCGGCCTCTCCTGTTCCACCACGCGCACCAGGACGCTTTCGGTTTCACTCAAGACGTGACGGATCCGGCGGCGAGGGAAGGGGACGTCAGTAGATCTTGACCGCCACCCCGCACAGCCCGAGCCCTGCCTCGGCGGCTCGCCGCCACACGCGCAGCGGCCCCTCCAGCACGCTCTCCTCGTCCGGCGCGTACTCGAGCCAGTCCTGGTCCTGCGCGGCGGCCCACTCCTCGCGGGTGAACGTCAGAGCCCGCTCGACGCGCGGCAGGGTCTCCTGTACCTGCGTGGACGTGAGCAGGAAGTTGCCGCACCAGCCGGGCAGGAGGGCGGCGCGCCGCGGGCCGATGGCGTGGAAGAGGGAGGCGACCGCGTAGTCCTTGTTCTGGACCGACATGAACATCACGTCCGTGTCCGCCGTCTCCTCCCAGACGTCCCGGACGAGCCAGAAGCCGTCGTCGGGCGACGAGCCGTCGTACAACTCCTGGACGTGGTCGCCGCACGCGGTCAACTCCCAGAAACCGTCGAGGCTTTCGGCCTCCTCGGCGCTGCCCCGGCCGTACGGGTTCCACCAGGTCCGGTAGTCCGGCAGGGGGCGGCGATGCCAGCGGTGCCAGCTGCGCCGGGCGCCGGGGCGGTCGCGCTCCGCCTCGACGAGCGGGAGCATGCGGGGGCCGAGCCCCTCGATGAACGGGTCGTCGTGCGAGCTGATGGCCCAGGCCGTGGTGATCCCCATGCCCGCGAGCGTAGGCGGCCCCACTGACAGCCCGCCCGTACCGGCCCGACGAGCCGAGGGCGGGCCCATGACCGGACCCGCCCTCGCCCACTCTCCCCATTGTCCGGGGCTCAGAGGGATCAGCGCCGCAGCGTCACCGTGAAGCCGCGGTCCAGGGACTGGCGCGCGGTCTTCACCGTCGTCACCCCCGTGTCCGCGTCGTAGTACCAGCCGGACCCGGCCGCCGCGAGCGCGTCCGCCGAGCCGACGCGGGGCAGCGTGCGGCCCTGTACCGACACCTCGTGCGGGGCGCCCTCACCGTGGACGGTGAACCGGTACGCGCGGGCGTCGGGCTTGTTCTTGTAACTGCCCTTGCTCGCACCGACGTCGACCTCGGTCGAGTGCCTGCCCTGGTCGACGGTGACGCGCTGTGTCGCCGACGCGCCCTTGGCGAAGTCGCGGGTCACGCCGTCGTCCTCGTACAGCGTGTAGGAGGAGCGGCCCTGCGGGTACACGTCCCAGTCCAGTTCGTGCACGTCACGGGACTTGTACGACGTCGTCTCCTTCGGCCACATCGGCACGACCGCACCGGACTTGACGAAGAGGGGGAGCGTGTCGATGGGGGCGTGGTAGCCGTCGAGCGTCGTCGGACCGTGGTACGTCTTGCCCGTCCAGTAGTCCGTCCATGTGCCCTTGGGCAGATAGATCCCGTCGCGGGTGTCCGAGTCCTTGTAGACCGGGGCGACCAGGAAGTCGTCGCCCGCCAGGTACTCGTACTTGGCGTTCGCGCCCAGCGTGGCGGGGTCGTCCGGGTACTCCAGGTAGAGCGGACGCACGCCGCCGACACCGGTCTTCGCCGCGTCGGCGGACAGCGTGTACAGGTACGGCAGGAGGCGCTCGCGCAGCTGGAGGTACTTGCGGTTGATGGACGTGTACGGCTCGCCGTCCACCCATGGCTGCTGGTTGATCTTCTTGCCGGTGGTCATGTCCGTCGCCCAGCCGTCCATCGTCATGATGGCCGGCAGGAACGTCTTGGCCTGGAGGTCACGCGCGTACATCTTGGCGTCGTGGCTGTAAATGCTGCCCACGTCACCGGAGTTGTACGCGATGCCCGACATCGTGGCGCCCGCGTACGTCGGGATCTGCCAGCGCACGAAGTCCCACGACAGCTTCTGGTCGCCGCTCCACAGGACGCCGCAGCGCTGCGCGCCCGCCCAGGAGACGGGCATCCAGACGAAGCCGCGCGCGTCGCTGTTGTCCTCGATGCCGGCCTTCGCCTTGTCGCAGGCGTCCAGGGACATGCCGTAGCCGTTGCCGATCCAGGCGACGTCGAGTTTCGCGACGCGCTGCCCGGCCTTCACCTGATCGGCGAGCTTGTCGATGCCGTCCTGGGTCCACAGGCCCATCTCGGCGCCGCGGTCCTGGAGGCCCTTCGCTGTCTCGGCGAGGTTCTCGTAGCCGCAGCCGTAGCCGTCGTTGACCAGCATCCAGCCGAGCGGCATCTGGTGGTCGACGTACCCGTCGGCGACCTTCAGGGAGTCGAGGGTATGGCGCTCGCCCTGGTTGGCGTTGTGGAGATAGCAGTCGGCGTCGCCGGGTTCGAGGCCGTACACCGGCGGCATGAACGGCTTGCCGACCAGCGACGTGTAGCCGCCGATCACCTTCTTCGCGTCGCCGAGGAAGTAGTAGGCGTCGAGACGGCGCTCCTGCTGGCCCGTGTGGACCGAGGGGCCGAAGTCGTAGACGCCGGGGGCGAAGGTGTTGCGGTAGACGCCGTAGCCCGCCGAAGAGAGATAGAACGGCTGCGAGTTGTTGTAGCCGCCCTCGTTCCAGTTGGTGTTGTTCGCTACGTAGACCGTCTTGTCGCGGTGCGAGAACGAGCCGTTCTGCTCGCCGCCGCCGAAGAACTGCTCGTCCTTGCCGCGCTCCAGGCTCTGCCGCATGCCGCCGGTGGACCAGCGCAGGGGCCTGTCCTCCTGCCAGATCCGCGTCCTGTTGTCGGCCTTGTAGAGGCCGAAGCGCAACGGCTTCTTGTAGACGCGCAGGACGGCGCCGGCGGAGCGGATGCCGTAGTACGCGCCCGCGTCGAACGACGACGTGTGATGGTCGAGGGCGGGCTGTTTGCGCACGATCTGCGAGCCGGCCGGGTCGCTGAACGAGCCGGACGGGTCGGCCTGGAGGCGCAGTTGACCGCCCGTCAGGAAATCGGCCTTCGCCTTCAGGGTGCCGGCACCGATGGTGTAGCTGCCGTCCTTGCCCGTGAAGGAGGTCAGGTCGCCGGCGTCGGTCGTCTCGGGCAGATACGCCTTGCCGACGAAGGAGTTGTCGTGCACGTCGTAGGGGACGACCACGACGTGGTACGTGCCGTTGGCCTTCGGGATCACCGTGGCCTCGGGGTCGGCCGTGCCCGCGCTGGCGGCGACCTGCTTGCCGGCGTCGTCGAAGACGTACATGTCGAAGTCGTCGGTGGGCTGCTTCGCCCACTCGATCGAGACGGGGACGCCGCCCTCGGGGTTGTCGTCCCAATACCCGTCAGGGACCGACACCTTGAGGTCGAAGCGGTCGCACACCTTGTTGTCGGGGTCGTCCGCCTGGGCCGGACACTTGCCGGGATCGCCGACCGTCCCGGCGGCGTACACGGGGCTCTGCCAGGTCACGCTCCTGTGGCCGTCGTCGAGGACGCCGCTGCCGGGCGTCGCCGCGCTCGCCTGCTGCGCGGGGGAGGCCAGGAGGGCGGCGGCCAGGGCTGTCACGAGCCCGGCCGAGGCGCCCGCGGCCCACCGTGCGCGGCGGGCCCGTGTCAGGTCCAGTCTTCGGCGCATTCTTCGCACAGATCCCATCTCCGCTCGAACCAACAGCCGTTTGTTTACTCATGCTTGAAACATTGACGCAGCGAGCACCTTCGCGCAGTCGCACGCATCAACATCCCCCTTCGGGCGCGAGCATGTCAACGGATGGGGGACGGAGAAGTCCGGAGTGGGCCCGTGACCGGGCTAGGGTCTCTTGTTTGGATCAGGCCGGATCAGGGAGCGGGGGCATGGGGCCCCCTGCTCGAGCCCAGCCGAGAGTTTGGGGGGAGTCGGCGGCTGACGACAACGCCGCAGATGTGCGTGCCGGACCCCGCGAGTCCGGCATGATCCAAACAAAAGGCCCTACGCCATCTGGCGCCGCACCAGCTCGTGCAGCCGGCCGTTCGTGTCCGCGAGGAGCTGGGCCGGCGGTCCCTGCTGGACGATGCGGCCGTCCGCCATGACGATCACCCGGTCCGCGTCCATCACCGTGGACAGGCGGTGCGCGATGACGACACGCGTGGCGTTCAGGGCGCGGGTGCTGTCGATGACGGTGCGCTGGGTCTCGTTGTCCAGCGCGCTCGTGGCCTCGTCGAAGAACAGGATGCGCGGCTTGCGGATCAGCGCCTGCGCGATCATCAGGCGCTGGCGCTGGCCGCCGGAGATGGCGCCGCCGCCGGCGATCATCGTGTGCAGGCCCATCGGCATCCGCTTGATGTCCTCGGCGAGCCCCGCCATCGCCGCCGCCTCCCACGCCTCCTCCTGCGTGAACACCTCGGCGCCGCAGATGCAGTCCAGGATCGAACCGGTCAGCGGCTGCGCGTTCTGCAGGACGACGCCGCACTGCCGGCGCACGGCGGCCTGGTCCAGTGCGCCGAGGTCCTGGCCGTCGTACAGGACACCGCCGGAGACCGGCTTGTCGAAGCCGATCAGGAGGCGCAGGAGCGTGGACTTGCCGCAGCCGCTCGGACCGACGACCGCGACGAACTCGCCCGGCCTGATGGACAGGTTCACGTCGTCGAGGACGAGCGGCCCGTCGTCCGTGTAGCGGAAGGACACGCCGCGCGCCTCGATCTCGCCGGTCAGCTCGCCCGGCTGGGTGCTGGCGGCCCGCACCTCGGGCGCCTCGTCGAGGACGGGCTTGATCTGCTCGAACATCGGCAGGACGGCCGCCGCCGAGATCAGGGCGCCCGTGAGCTGCGTGACCGACGACAGCAGCATCGTCACCGCGGTGCTGAACGTGAGGAAGTCGCCCGCGGAGAGGGTGCCCCGCGCGGGGCCCGCGAGCAGCATGAACATCACGAGCGAACACAGCGGCAGATAGACCGCGTTGAGGACCGTCGTCAGGTTCTTGATGCGGCCCGCGCGTCGCTGGAGCTCGCGGCTGCGCGCGAACTCCCCGGCCCACGAGGCGTACGCGAAGCTCTCCGCGCCCGCGACCCGCAGCTTCGGCAGGCCTCGCAGGGTCTGGAACGCCTGGTTGTTGAGCTTGTTGCCGAGCACGACGAGACGGCGCTGCCAGCGCAGTTCCCACAGCCCGAGGGTGAGGAACACGCCCGCGATCACCGCGAGCATCGCGAGCGCGGTCAGCGCCAGGGGGACGCTGTAGAGGAGGAGCAGGACGAGGTTCATCGCGCCGACCGTGCCGGACTGCACCACTACCGGGCCCACGCCGGACATGAGGCGGCGGATCGAGCTGATGCCCATGGCGGCGCTCGCCAGCTCACCCGTGGAACGCGACGCGAAGAACCGCGTCGGGAGCCTCAACAGGCGGTCCCACACGGCCGGTTGGAGCGCGCTCTCGATCCGGCCCTCCATGCGCAGGATCGTCAGATTCTGCAGCAGCATGAACGCGGCCGACACGATGCTCGTCACCATCACCGCGAGGGAGACCTGCACGATGAGGTCCGTCTCGGCGTTCGGCACGTACACGCCGAGCACCCGCCCTGTGGCGACCGGCACCAGGGCCCCGATCGCGACCGTCACGAGCCCGGCGAGCAGCAGATTGCGCACGTCGGTCCGCGTGCCGCGCGCGCTGAACCGCAGCAGCCGCAGCGGGCTCAGCGCCCGGTCGGGCAGCGGCCGGTACAGCATGACCGCCCGCTGCTCGAACTCCTCCGCGTTGTCCTCGTCGATCCGGGTCCGCCGCCCGCTCGACGGATGCACCGCCTCGTACCCGCCGCGCCGCCAGAGCAGCGCGACCGGGGTGCCGGACGCCCGGTGCCCCACCAGGGGACCCGCGTTCTCGCGCCACCAGCGCCCGTCGAGGCGGACGGCGCGGGTGCGGATCCGTGAGGCGACGGCGACCTGTTCGACCGGGTCGACGCGGTCGCTGACGGCGCCGCTGCGCTCGGGCGCCGCGAGCGTGATCCCGGCCGCGCCCGCGACCAGCTTGCACGCCGCGTACGTCGCGTCGTCCCCGTTCCCGGAGGAGGAGCCGCGCCGCGCACTCCCCTTGCCCTGACGGCCGATGGACGCCAGCAGCGTCCGGTCGGCCTCCTCGCGGACGGTCTCGCCCGCCTTGATGCCCGCCGCCGTCCGGGTCTCGTGCGCGTTCTCCAGGCGTTCGATCCACCGGTCGAGCGCCGACAGGAGACGGTACTGCTGGTTGACCATGCGCTGCCACATCGACCCGTCGACGAGCAGCTCGCCCACGGTGTCCGCGCTGTACGACGCCCCGTACTGCACGCTGCCCGGCAGGATCGGCAGCCACAGGATGTCGTCGTCGCCCACGGAGTCGTCGCCGGTCGTCCGGCCGTCGAGGGGCGCCTCGAACAGGACGCGCTGGCTGCGCCCCACACCCAGGGCGAAGGCGTGCTCGAGAAGGCTGAGGGCCGCGTCCTGCGTGTCGTACTGGCTGAGGTACTGCTGGTCGTACGACCACGAGGCGTCGCCGTAGTCCGGGCGCTGGAGTTCACGCAGGCCGATGCGGCGCAGGAGACAACCCTGCAACGGGCGGCCCACCAACGTGTGCTGGGGTCCCTCGACCGGGCCGAGCAGCAGGGTCCCCGCTTCGAGCCGGCCCAGGAAGTGCCAGTGGCCCTGGGCGGCGGCGTCGACCGCGAACAGGTCGAGCGCGCCCTGGACGACCAGCCACAGGACCTGCGGTCCTTCGAGGTTCAGGCTGCGCATCCCGGCGCAGTCCACCGGCATGCCAAGGGAGCCGAACGCGGCGGTCACCTGGTCGCCGGTCGCGTACTCCTGATCTGCGTACGTCACGTCAGTGCTCCTTGACCAGCTCGGCGTACGGCCCGCCGGCGGCGACGAGCGCCTCGTGCCGGCCCCGCTCGACGATCTGGCCGTGGTCGAGGACGACGATCTCGTCGCTGTCGCGCACCGTGCTGAGGCGGTGCGCGATCACGACGCAGGCGCAGCCGCGGCGCCGCAGATTGTCGATGATGAGCTGCTCCGTCTCGGCGTCGAGCGCGCTGGTCACCTCGTCGAGCACGAGGATGCTCGGCCGGCGCACCAGGGCCCGCGCGATCTCCAGGCGCTGGCGCTGACCGCCGGAGAAGTTCCGCCCGTCCTGCTCGACCCGGCCCTGGATGCCGCCGGGCCTGCGCGCGACGACGTCGTACAGCGCCGCGTCCTTGAGGGCGTCGACGACGGCCTCGTCCGGGATCGAGGGATCCCACAGCGCGACGTTGTCGCGGACCGTGCCCTCGAAGAGGAACACGTCCTGGTCGACGAAGGACACCGACGCCGACAGGGCACCCCGCGGAATGTCCTCCAGACGCTGCCCGTCGATGCGGATCGTGCCCTCCCACGGGCTGTAGAGCCCCGAGATCAGCCGTGACACCGTCGACTTGCCGCTGCCCGAGCCGCCCACCAGCGCCACCTGCTGACCGGGTCCGACAGCCAGCGAGAAGCCGGTGAGGAGCGGCTTGTCCAGCGGGCTGTAGCCGAACGTGATGTCGTCGAGGGTGACGTGCCCCTTCAGGCGGCGCGTGCTCGCGGCGGCGTCGGGCCGTGAGTACAGGGCGTCCGCCGGGAAGCTCTCCACGTCCTTGAGGCGCGCCACGTCGGCGGCGAAGTCCTGGATGCGTCCCGCGACACCGTTGAGGCGCGTGATCGGCGCGGTGAAGCGGGTGACGAGCGCCTGGAACGCCACGAGCAGGCCTACCGACAGGTGCCCCTCGACGGCGCGCAGGCCGCCGATCCACAGGATCAGGGCGCTGTTGAGCGTCGCCAGGGTCGGCGCCACGATACCGAGCCACGCGCTCGGCACCCCGAGCCGCTGCTGCTCCTCCAGCGTGGTCGCGTGCTGCCCCGCCCAGCGCCGGAAGTACCCGTTCTCACCGCCCGTCGCCTTCATCGTCTCGATGAGCTGAAGGCCGGTGTACGAGGTGTTGGTGAGCCGCGCCGTGTCCGCGCGCAGCTTCTGCGTACGGGTGGCGCGCAGCCGGATCACGATCCGCATCGCGACGACGTTCCCGAGCGCGATGCCCACACCGACGAGCGTGAGCTGAGGGTCGTACGTCCACAGCAGCGCCGCGTACAGGAGGACCACGACACCGTCGACGCCCGCCGCGGTCAGGTCACGCGCGAGCGTCTCGGAGACCGCGTCGTTCGACTGGAGGCGCTGCACCAGGTCGGCCGGACTGCGCTGCGCGAAGAACGTCACCGGCAGCCGCAGCAGATGGCCGAAGAACCGCGCGCTGCTCAGCGTCGACGCGATGACGCGTCCGCGCAGCAGATTCGCCTGCTGGAGCCAGGTGAGCACGGCCGTGAGGCCCACCATCGCCGCCATCGACGCGAACAGCGCGCCGAGCAGCGAGGTCTGCTCACCGATCAGGAACATGTCGATGTAGGTGCGGCTGAGCGCCGGCAGCGCCGCGCCGACCGCGACGAGCAGGAGGCTGGCGAGCAGCGCCGCGAGCATCGTGCCCGTCGTGCCGCGAAGCCGCGCGGGCAACGCCCGCAGCACGCCGGGCCTGCGCCCGCCGGGGCGGAAGTCGTCGCCGGGTTCGAGGACGAGGACGACGCCCGTGAAGCTGGTGTCGAAGTCCTCGGAGGGCACGAACCTGCGGCCCTTGTCCGGGTCGTTGATGTGCACGCCGCGCCGCCCGAGGCGCCGGCCCATGCCGTCGTAGACGACGTAGTGGTTGAACTCCCAGAAGAGGATCGCGGGCGCCTCGACCTCAGCGAGCGCCGCCGGCTCCATCTGCATGCCGCGCGCGGTCATCCCGTAACTGCGGGCCGCCTTCAGGAGGTTGCTGGCCCGCGAACCGTCACGCGAGACGCCGCACGCGATGCGCAGCTCCTCCAGCGGGACGTGCCGGCCGTGGTGCGCCAGGACCATCGCGAGGGACGCGGCGCCGCACTCGACCGCCTCCATCTGCAGGACGGTGGGCGTGCGGACGGTGCGGTGGCGGCGGCGCGGCGGCTTCGGCTCGGGGCGCGCGCGGCGGCGGCCGTGTCCGGCCGGGGGCAGCTGCTGCTGGACTGCGGGGGAGGGGCTCACGGGAGCAGCCAATCGATCGGGCGCTGCTCGGCGAGGTGCACGGCGCCGGAGGCGGGGGTCATCGAGTCGAGCGCGTACGGGGGGCCGCCCTTGGACGACCACGCGTAGCCCGACTTGGTGGAGGGAGAGGCGACTAGCTTCACGAGGACCGCGACTGTCGGGCCGCCCTTCGTGAACTGTGCGGCCAGCTCCTTGTCGCCGAGGAACGCCTCGACCCGCTGGCGGGTCTGCCCGCCGCGCCCGACCGCCTGCACGCGGCCACGCAGCGTGCCGTACTGCTGGGTCGGCGCCGACTGGACGGTGAGGTCCACGTCCGCTCCGACCGGCACGGTCCCCGCGCGGTCCGCGGGGACGTACAGCATCGCGAGGAGGGGGTCCTTCGCGCCCGTCTTCTCGACGGTCGCGACATCGGAACCGGTGGTGACGACCGCGCCGATCCGGGCGACGAGCGTGGTGACGCGGCCCGCGTCGACGGTCCGCACATAGCGGTCACCCTGCGGTGTACTGACCTTGAGGAGTGGGGAGTTCGCGGCGAGGCGCTGCCCCTCCTTGGCGAGCACGCCCGTGACCTGACCGGTGACGGGGCTCTGGAGGACGTAACTGCCCTGCGCGTGGGTGAGGACGCCGGGGACCCGCAGCGTCGAGGAGAGCGACCCCGTCGCCGCCCAGACGGACGCGGCCGCCATCACGACGAGGGTCACGGCCAGCGCGAGCACGCCCTGGGGCCTGGCGAGCCGCACGGGAAGGTCGAGTTCCTCGGGCGACTGCAGCTTGGACAGGGCCTGTTGGCGGAACTGCACGACGTACTTCCCTTACCTGTCTTCCGGTCCGGCGGGGTGCCGGGAGTGCCCAAGGGCCCCGGAACCGGGGGGAGGTTCCGGGGCCCTTGCAGAGCCGTGGCTCAGAGACCAGCGGTCAGGCCGGTGGCCAGGCCGGTGACGGCGGCGGTGTTGACGCCGGTCAGGCCCTCGACGGTGCCGGTCAGGCCGCCGACGACGCCGGAGACGGGGACGATCGAGTCGGCCGTGCCGGTCAGGTTGGCGGCGAGACCGCCGACGAGGCCGCCCGACACGTTGTCGAGGTCGGCGTCGGAGATCTCGAGGGTCTCAACCTGGGGGGTGGAGTTCATGATGTGAGCTGCCCTTCTCATTGGTAATTCCAGAATGCGTGAATCACTTGCGCAACTCCCGCAGTGCGGAGGATCAAAGCACGCCGACACCTCGCACATCCAATCGGAAGGTCCCCGGTCAGAGGCTGTGCGGACACGGAATTACCGCCGCGTGCAGGAGTGTTCACGATGTGGGAGCAGACCCTTCACAGGATCCACAGGTTGGAATTTCCGAGCCCGCTCCATGAATTTCTGCAAAATGGACACTCCCGCTTTTTTGGCCTGGGTCGCATTTGAGGGTTGTGCGCATCCACAGCACGCCGTGCCCGGACTGCGCATTCGGTGTGCAGGTTTACTGGAGGAGCGCGCGGGGCGGCCGGGGGGTTGTCTCGTGGGCCTCGCCGTGAACAATGGGGCGATGCTGGAGTTGTCGCAGGACACAGGCGTGATGCTGCCCGGCGCTGCGGGGGCGGTGCGGTTCGGGATGACACCCGACGAGGTGCTCTCCCGGCTGGACGGGGGCGCGATCACGCGCAGGCGGCAGTGCATGACACTGACGCGCGAGCAGTACCCGGAGCTGCGGCACGCGCACGACGCCTGGCTCAGCGGGCTCCTCCACGAACCGGACTGGGCCTTCGAGGCCGAGTTCGACGGCGTCACGCTCGGCTTTCGGGGCGGCGGCCCCGGCGCGGCGGACCGGTTGTCCCGGCTCGACATCACCACCACGGTCCCCGCCCCGGCGACGCCGGTCGCCTGGGACGACATTGACCTCTTCGGCTACCCCGCGGCCGAGGTCGCCGAAGCGCTGCCCGAGGCCACGAGGCTGATGGACGGCCCGGCGGCGGGCGCGGGCCGGACCGCCACCGACCTGGTTGTCGAGGCCGCAGGACTGCGCCTGTCGCTGCTGACCCCCGCGTCCGCCGGCCAGCGCGCCGTGCTGCTGGGCCCCGACGCCCGGTCCTGGCAGGCGTGTTGCGACGGCGCGTGGGAGTGCGCGAAGGAAGGGGACGCGCTCACCGGGATCATGCGGTGAGCTGACGGCCGGTCCGCGCGACCCCCTGACAGCGCCGCGCTACAGCGGCAGCGCGCAGACGGCGATCGGCGCGGCGAACGCGGGACCTTCCGCCGGCGTGAGTCCGCCGCCGCAGTGGTCGACGTGGAAGACGGTCACCGACCCCGACTTCTGGTTCGCGGCGAACAGCAGTTGCTCGTCGGGCGAGAACGCGATGTGGCGCGGGAAGTCGCCGCCGACGGGCACCGTGTCGAGCAGGCGCAGCCGGGCGCCGTCCGCCTCGATCGCGTACCGGGTCAGGCTGTTGTGCCCGCGGTTGGCGAGGTAGGCGAAGCCGCCCTCGGCCGTGACCAGGATCTGCGCCGGGTAGCTGGTGCCGGACCCGGTGCCGGTGGGCTGGGGTTCGCCGGGCGTGAGGCGTCCCGTCCCCGGGTCGTACGCGCAGACGACCACTGTGTTGTCGACCTCGTTGGCGAGGTAGGCGAAGTGGCCGCCCGGGTGGAACGTGAGGTGGCGGGGTCCCGCCCCCGGGCGCAGCGATGCGTACGACATCTGCGCGAGCGTTCCGGCCGTCGTGTCGAGGCGGTAGGTGTAGACGGTGTCGTTGCCCAGGTCGACGGCGAGCACATGCCGCCCGTCCGGGGACGTGATGATCTGGTGGGCGTGCGGGCCCTCCTGGCCGGGGCCGGGCGCGGGATCCGAGTGGGTGACGAGAGCGGTGCGTTCACCGAGCGCGCCGGATGCGGCGATCGGGTGCACGGCGACGCTGCCCGAGAGGTAGTTGGCGCTCAGCAGCCACCGGCCGCTCGGGTGCACCGACAGATGACAGGGGCCCGCGCCGCCCGTGCTCTGCCGGCCGAGCACGCGCCGGTCCGCGAGCCGGACCGCCGTCACACCGCCGTCCTGCCCCTCGTCGACCGCGTACAGGGTGTGGCCGCCGGGGTGCAGCGCCAGATACGAGGGGTCGGCCACCCCGTCGATCGTGCCGGTACCGGTGATGCGGCCCGTGTCCGCGTCGTACGTGGCGAGCCCGATGCCGCTGCCACCGCCGTCCTGCGAGGTGTACGTGCCGAGGTACAGGGGCCGTCCCGCGCGCGGCGGGCGTGCCTGCGCGGGACCTGCGGCGGCCGTGACGACACCGCCTGCCGCGACGGCCGCGATCCCGCCGAGGAAGCGCCGGCGGCCGGTGCTGCTGCTCATTCCTGGTACCTCCGGTGTCAGAGTGACGTGGGTTCTACCCTGGTGCGCGCCCATTCACCTGGCAAGAGGCGCAACCACGGTTGCGCTCCATGCAACGCGCCTCAGCGGTCGAGCTCCTTGTGCGCGCTCTCCGGCAGCCGCAGGTACACCGCGGACGACACGAGGCAGAGCACGGCGACGTACCAGGGGAAGAGCCCGGCGTGCCCGGTCTCCTTGAACAGCGTGCCGACATAAGGAGCCGTTCCGCCGAAGACGGCGACGGTGAGCGAGTAAGGGAAGCCGATGCCCGCCGCGCGCACCCGCGCGGGGAACACCTCGGCGTTGACCGCGGCCGAGATCGACGTGAAACCGGTGAGCAGCACCATCCCCGCGCACTGCACCAGGAGCAGCGAGCCGAACGAGTCGCCGAGCGAGCGCAGCAGCGGGACGCTGAGCAGCGCGAAACCCAGGCCGAAGAAGAGGAGCAGCGGCTTGCGCCCGAACCGGTCCGAGAGCATTCCGCCGATCGGCTGGAGCAGGGCGAAGAAGGCCAGCGCGATGGTGCCCGCGACGAGGGCGTCCGCCTTGTCGATGCCCGCGTTCAGCTCCGCGTACGTGGGCAGATAGGACGTCCACGTGTAGTAGGCGAGCGTGCCGCCCGCGGTGATGCCGCAGATCAGGAGCGACTCGCGCGGGTGATGGCGCAGCGCGTCGAAGAGCCCCGGCCGCCCGGCCGCGCGCTGCTCGGCGCTGCGCGTCTCGTACGCGCCGCGCCGGATCCAGAAGCCGACGAGGCTGAGGAGCGCGCCGAGCACGAACGGAACGCGCCAGCCCCAGCTGTCCATCTGCCCGTCGCCGAGCGTGCTCACCAGCACCGCCGCGACACCGGACGCCGCGAGCTGCCCGGCGGACGTCGACACGT
Source organism: Streptomyces sp. NPDC090032 (assembly GCF_044748025.1). Lineage (NCBI taxonomy): Bacteria > Bacillati > Actinomycetota > Actinomycetes > Kitasatosporales > Streptomycetaceae > Streptomyces > Streptomyces sp. NPDC090032. The sequence continues at coordinate 561,326 of NZ_JBIVFF010000001.1, forward strand.
ACTGGAAGGACGAGAACAGGCCGCGCCGCCCCGGGCCAGCCGACTCCACGAGGAAGGTGGTCGAGGCCGCGAACTCGCCCCCGACGGACAGCCCTTGGAGCAGCCGCGCGAGGACGAGGACCACGGGCGCCAGGACGCCGACGGATGCGTACGTCGGGGTGAGCCCGACCAGCAGGCTGCTGCCGCCCATCAGCAGGATGGTCACGGTCAGCGCGGCCCGGCGGCCGCGCCGGTCGGCGACCGCTCCCATGAGGAGCCCGCCGACCGGCCGCATGAAGAACCCCACGGCGAACACCGCGAACGTGGAGAGCAGCGGTACGAGGGAGTTGCCCGAGCCCTTGGGGAACACCTGGCCCGCGATGTACGTGGCCAGGAACGTGTAGGCGTACCAGTCGTACCACTCGACGGCGTTGCCGACCGAGGCGGCGAGGAGCTGGCGCAGCGGGCGGCGCGGGGGAGCCGAATCCGACGGGTCCGGGGGGCCGGACGGGGCCGACGGGGAGGGGGACGTGCGATCTGTCATGATCGCGACCATCCCCCGAACCCCGCCGTCCCACACCTCAGGTCTTACGGCCCGAGGTCACGGTCAGCTCTTGCGGCCCGTGGGCACGGTCATCCCATGCGGTACGAGATCACCGTCGTCGTCACCAGGCACGGCGAGGGCGGCACCATCTCCACGCGCAGCGTGCCGCGCGCGGTGTCGTAGTCGATGCCCTCGGCCTCGAACGTGCCCGAGCAGATGCTGCGTTGCGGGATCGCGAACGCGGCCGTGACGTGTCCGGTGACCGGCGAGCCGTCCAGCGGGCGGTCCAGGGCGACCTCCAGGACCTCCTTCGTCGCGCCGTCGGACGAGCACGCCAGATGCGTGGCGTCGGTGAAGTCGCAGCCCTGGATGTTGTCGACGGGCTTGTCGAGCGTGATCTGCCCGGCCTGCGGGAGGTTCGCGCCGGGCGCGGGCGCGGACGGGTTGAGCACGGGCGCCGGGAAGACCTGCAGCCGGTTCATGGTGCCCCACTCGCCGGCCACCAGCCACTGCCCGTCGGGCGACACGGACGCGAACGAGTTGTTGAGCAACTCGCCCTGATCCAGGGTGTGTTCGTAGGTGGTGCGCTTCCCGTCCGGAGTCGTCACCGCGAACATCTTCTTCGTCGTGGTGTCACCTCCCTGGTACGCGTCGAACGTGTAGCCCCGCGCCACGTCCGGGTCGCCTATGTGCGACCAGCCCGCCGCGCGCAGATCGAGCGGTACGGAGGCGAGGCCCCGGTACACCAGCGAGCCGTCGGCGCGGCTCGCCAGGCCCTGGCCGCCGGTGAGTGAACCCACCTGCGCGGTGCCGGTCTCGGTCCAGGCGGGCGCGGCCGTCGCCGTGCCCGCACCGAGCGTCAGGGCGCCCAGGGTCGCTGCCAGGGTGAGGAGTTGGCGTCTTGTCCGTCGTTGCGTGGGGGGTTTCATCGCGGCCTCCGCCGGTCGAAGATCGGGTCGCGGACCAGGCTGCCCTACGATCGGCGCATGAGGCTGACGATTCTCGGCGGTGGCGGATTTCGAGTGCCCTTGGTGTACGGAGCGCTGCTGGGCGACCACGCGCAGGGCCGCGTCACCGAGGTCACGCTGCACGACACCGACCCGGCCCGGCTGCGGGCCGTCACCGGCGTACTGGCGGAACAAGCCACCGGCGCCCTGGACGCGCCCGCCGTGCACGCCACCACCGACCTCGACGAGGCGCTGCGCGGCGCCGACTTCGTCTTCTCAGCGATCCGCGTCGGCGGCCTGGCGGGCCGTGCCGCGGACGAGCGGGTCGCCCTCGCCGAGGGGGTGCTCGGCCAGGAGACGGTCGGCGCCGGCGGCATCGCGTACGGCCTGCGGACCGTGCCCGTCGCCGTCGACATCGCCCGCCGCGTCAAGGAACTCGCGCCCGACGCCTGGGTCATCAACTTCACCAACCCGGCCGGCCTGGTCACCGAGGCCATGTCACGGCACCTCGGCGACCGCGTCATCGGCATCTGCGACTCGCCCGTAGGACTCGGCCGGCGCGTGGCCCGCGTCCTCGGCGCCGACCCGGGTGAGGCCTGGATCGACTACGTCGGTCTCAACCACCTGGGCTGGCTGCGCGGACTCAAGGTGAACGGCCGCGACGAGCTGCCGCGCCTGCTCGCCGACGAGAAGCTCCTCGGCTCCTTCGAGGAGGGCCGCCTGTTCGGCACGGACTGGCTCCGCTCCCTCGGCGCGATCCCGAACGAGTACCTGCACTACTACTACTTCAACCGCGAGACGGTCCGCGCCTACCAGGAGGCCGAACGCACCCGCGGCGCGTTCCTCCTCGACCAGCAGGCCGCGTTCTACGCCGACCCGTCGTACGCCAGTTGGGACCGCACCCGCGCCGAGCGCGAGGCCACGTACATGGCGCACAACCGGGAGGCATCCGGCGCGGGCGAGCGGGACGCCGCCGACCTGGAGGAGTCCGGCGGCTACGAGAAGGTGGCGCTCGCCCTGATGCGCGCCATCGCCCGCGACGAGCGCGCGACGCTGATCCTGAACGTGCGCGGGCGCGGCGCCCTGCCGTCCCTCGACGACGACGCCGTGGTCGAGATCCCCTGCCTCGTCGACGCCAACGGCGCGCACCCCGTCAGCGTGGCGCCGCTGCCCGGCCACGCCACGGGCCTCGTCTCCTCCGTCAAGGCCGTCGAGCGCGAGGTGCTCGCCGCGGCCGAGAGCGGCTCGCGCGCCACCGCCGTCAAGGCGTTCGCCCTGCACCCCCTCGTCGACTCCGTGACCGTGGCCCGCCGCCTCCTGGAGGGATACACGGAGGCCCACCCCGGTCTCGCCTACCTGACCCGCTAGGGACATGTCCTAGGGGGTGTCCGGCGGATCAGGGCCGGGTAGGTCGCGGCGAGGTGCCGTGCCGATGGGGTCTCCCCTGCTCGAGCGAAGCCGAGAGCTTGGGGAAGTCGCGGCCCCCGCCATGATCCGCCGCCGGACACCCCCAGCAGAGGAGCCCCGCATGCACGACGAACTCCGCCGCATCGAGCAGCGCGTCGCCCGCGTCCACGACCAGCGCGTCAAGCCCGCCGTCCACAGCGCCAGGGTCCCGCTCGCCCTCCAGGCCTGGCACGTGCCCGGCGAACCCGTCCCCTTCGACGAGGCGAAAGCGGCCGCGTACAAACCGTTCGGCGTCGGCACCCCATGGGGACCGCCCTGGGGCACCACCTGGTTCACGGCGCGGGGCACCGTCCCCGCCGAGTGGGCAGGCAAGCGCGTCGAGGCCGTCTTCGACCTCGGCTTCGTCAACGACTGGCCCGGCAACCAGGCGGAGGCCCTCGTCCACCTTCCCGACGGCCGCCCCCTCAAGGCCGTCAACCCGCAGAACCAGTACGTGCCCGTGGCCCGTCCCGCCCAGGGCGGCGAAGAGGTCGACTACCTCATCGAGGCCGCCTCCAACCCGGACATCCTCGCCGACCGCTTCGCCCACCCCACCCCGCTCGGCGACCCGCGCACGGCCGGCGACCAGCCGCTCTACACCTTCCGGAGCGCCGACCTCGCGATCCTCGACGAGGACGTCTTCCACCTCTCGCTCGACCTCCAGGTCCTGCGCGAGCTGATGCTGGAACTGAGCGAACACGAGCCGCGCCGCCACGAGATCGCGCACACCCTCGAAGCGGCGCTCGACGCCCTCGACCTCGACGACGTCTCCGGCACGGCCGCCGCGGCCCGCGCCGTCCTCGCCCCGGCCCTCGCGAAGCCCGCGCACGCCGGCGCCCACACCCTCTCCTCCGTCGGTCACGCGCACATCGACTCGGCCTGGCTGTGGCCGATCCGCGAGACGAAGCGCAAGACCTCCCGCACCTTCTCGAACGTGACGGCGCTCGCCGACGAGTACGACGAGTTCGTCTTCGCCTGCTCGCAGGCCCAGCAGTACGAGTGGGTCAAGGACAACTACCCGCACGTGTGGGACCGCATCAAGGAGGCCGTCGCCAAGGGCCAGTGGGCGCCCGTCGGCGGGATGTGGGTCGAGTCCGACGGCAACCTGCCCGGCGGCGAGGCCATCGCCCGCCAGCTCGTCCACGGCAAGCGCTTCTTCATCGAGCACTTCGGCGTCGAGACCAAGGGCGTGTGGCTGCCCGACTCGTTCGGCTACAACGCCGCCTACCCGCAGCTCGCCAGGCTCGCGGGCAACGAGTGGTTCCTCACGCAGAAGCTGTCCTGGAACCAGACCAACAAGCTGCCCCACCACTCGTTCTGGTGGGAGGGCATCGACGGCACGCGGATCTTCACCCACTTCCCGCCGGTCGACACCTACAACGTCGAGTTCTCCGGCAGGGAGATGGCGCACGCCGTCCGCAACTACCAGGACAAGGGGCGCGGCACCCGCTCCCTCGCGCCCTTCGGGCACGGTGACGGCGGGGGCGGACCCACCCGCGAGATGCTGGAGCGCGCCCGCCGGCTCGCGGACCTGGAGGGCTCCGCGAAGGTCGTGGTCGAGCACCCGGACGCCTTCTTCGCCGCGGCGAGCAAGGAGATCCCCAAGGACCAGGTGTGGTCGGGCGAGCTCTATCTGGAGCTGCACCGCGCCACCTACACCTCGCAGGCCCGCACCAAGCAGGGCAACCGCCGCAGCGAACACCTCCTGCGCGAGGCCGAGTTGTGGGCCACGACGGCGGCTTTGCGCGTGCCGGGGTACGCGTACCCGTACGAGAAGCTCGACCGGCTGTGGAAGTCGGTGCTCCTGCACCAGTTCCACGACATCCTGCCCGGGTCGTCCATCGCCTGGGTGCACCGGGAGGCCGAGGCGGAGTACGCGCGCGTGGCGGGCGAACTCGAAGCGGTCACGGCGGAGGCGGTCGCCGCGCTGGGCGGGGGCGCATCCGGTGAGGGTGCGCCGCACGTGTTCAACACCAGCCCGTACGCCCGTACCGAAGTGATCCGCACCCCGGCCGGGGAGCCGGCCCTCACCCATGTGCCCGCCAACGGGTCGGCGCCCCTCGCCCCGGCTCTCCCCGACCACCCGGTCACCGTCACGGACGGCCGCACCCTCGACAACGGCCTCGTGCGCGTCGTCGTCGGCCCCGACGGGACGCTGGCCTCCGTGTACGACCTGACCGCGGAACGCGAGGTCCTCGCCGGCCCGGGCAACCTCCTCCGCCTCCACAGCGACCTGCCCAACTACTGGGACGCCTGGGACATCGACAAGCACTACAAGAACAACTACCGCGACCTCCTCGACGCCGAGTCCGTGACCGTGACCGAACAAGGACCGCTGCGCGCCGCCGTCCGCGTGGAGCGCGCCTTCGGCAAGGGCTCCCGCATCACGCAGACCGTCACCCTGCGCGCGGGCAGCAAGCGCGTCGACGTCGAGGCCGAGATCGACTGGCACGAGACCGAGAAGATCCTCAAGGCCGCGTTCCCCGTCGACGTCCGCGCCGACCACTCCAGCGCCGAGATCCAGTTCGGCCACGTCAAGCGCCCCACGCACACCAACACCAGCTGGGAGGCGGCCCGCTTCGAGGTGTACGGCCACCGCTGGGTCCACATCGGCGAACCCGGCTACGGCGTCGCGGTCCTCAACGACTCCACGTACGGCCACGACGTCTCGCGCACGACCCGCGACGACGGCGGCACGACCACCACCGTCCGCCTCTCCCTGGTGCGCGCCCCGCGCGTCCCCGACCCGGAGGCAGACCAGGGCGCGCACCGCTTCACCTACTCCCTGCTGCCCGGCGCGAGCGTCGCCGACGCCGTCGCCGAGGGGTACGCGCTCAACCTGCCGCTACGGGTGGCCGGTTCGCGCGCCGCGCCGGAGCCGGTGGTGTCGGTGGACGGCGACGGCCTGACGGTGGAGGCGGTGAAGCTCGCCGACGACGGCTCGGGCGATGTCGTCGTCAGGCTCTACGAGTCCCTCGGCGGCCGGGCCGACGGCACCCTGCGCACGGGCTTCCCGCTCGCCGGCGTCCAGGTCACCGACCTCCTGGAGCGGCCGCTCGCGCAGCAGCCGGACCAGGTGCGGCGGCAGTCGGCGGACGGCGGTGACGCGGTGCGGGTGGCGCTGCGGCCGTTCCAGATCGTGACGCTGCGGCTCGCGGTGGGCGGCCGGGGCTGAAGTCGTCGGTGGGGAGGGCCGGTTGGTCCTCCCCACGGATTCCGGCTGCGTGATTGTTTCTGACGCATACGGCGAATTTTCATGCAAGTGTCATCACCCCTTCCCCTCTGGCCGGTCCTCTTGGAACACTCTGTTCGCTTCTGTCCCCACACACTCAAGAGGCCCCACACCCATGCCTGAACTCAACCGGCGGCGTTTTCTCCAGATAGCAGGCGCGACCGCGGGCTTCACCGCCCTGTCGAACAGCATCGACCGCGCCGCGGCCATTCCGGCGGCCCGCGTCAAGGGCACCGTCCAGGACATCGAGCACATCGTCGTCCTGATGCAGGAGAACCGGTCCTTCGACCACTACTTCGGCACGATGAAGGGCGTCCGCGGCTTCGGCGACCCGCGACCGGTGACGCTCCCCAGCGGGAAGCCCGTGTGGAACCAGGCGAGCGGCGCCAAGGAGATCCTGCCCTACCACCCCGACGCGGCGGACCTGGGCATGCAGTTCATCGCGGGCCTCGACCACGACTGGGCCGGCGGGCACAGCGCGTTCAACAACGGCAAGTACGACAACTGGATCGCCGCCAAGGGCACGGGCACGATGGCGTACCTGACGCGCCAGGACATCCCGTTCCACTACGCGCTCGCCGACAAGTTCACGGTGTGTGACGACTACCACTGCTCGTTCATGGGGGCCACCGACCCCAACCGCTACTACATGCTGTCGGGTCACGTCGGCAACGACGGCACCGGCGGCGGGCCCGTCCTCGGCAACCAGGAGGCCGGCTACGGCTGGACCACGTACGCCGAGCGCCTGGAGAAGGCCGGGGTCTCCTGGAAGGTCTACCAGGACATCGGCGACGGCCTCGACGCCGCCGGAAGCTGGGGCTGGATCGACGACGCCTACCGCGGCAACTACGGCGACAACTCGCTCCTCTACTTCAACAACTACCGCAACGCCAAGCCGGGCGACCCCCTCTACGACAAGGCCCGCACCGGCACGAACGCCAAGGCGGGCGACGGCTACTTCGACGTCCTGAAGGCCGACGTCAAGGCCGGCAAGCTCCCCAAGATCTCCTGGATCGCCGCGCCCGAGGCGTTCTCCGAACACCCCAACTGGCCCGCGAACTACGGAGCTTGGTACATCTCGCAGGCCCTCGACGCGCTCACGTCCAACCCGGACGTGTGGAGCAGGACGGCCCTGTTCATCACGTACGACGAGAACGACGGCTACTTCGACCACGTCGTGCCGCCGTACGCCCCCGCCTCCGCGAACCAGGGCCTGTCCACCGCCGACACCACCCTCGACTACTTCAAGGGCAATGCGAGCTACGCGGCGGGCCCGTACGGGCTCGGCCAGCGCGTGCCCATGCTCGTCGTCTCGCCGTGGTCCACGGGTGGGTACGTCTGCTCCGAGACGCTCGACCACACCTCGATCCTGCGGTTCATGGAGAAGCGCTTCGGCGTCAAGGAGACCAACATCTCGCCGTGGCGCCGCGCCATCTGCGGCGACCTGTCCTCCGCGTTCGACTTCTCCCTCACGAACACGACCCCGGCGCAACTGCCCAGCACCGCCGGGTACCTGCCGCCGGACCACGACCGGCACAACAGCTACGTGCCGAAGCCGCCGGCCACCCCCGTGCTGCCCAAGCAGGAGTCGGGCTCCCGGCCCGCGCGCCCGCTGCCGTACGCGCCGTACGTCGACGGGGTCTCCACGCCGTCGACCGGCAAGTTCCAGCTCACGTTCAGCGGCGGCCCCTCCGCGGGCGCGGCCTTCCAGGTCAGGTCGCAGAACCGCACGGACGGCCCCTGGACGTACTCCACCGAGGCCGGGAAGTCGATCTCGGACGCCTGGAACTCGACCTACTCCGCCGGGAAGTACGACCTCACGGTGCACGGCCCGAACGGATTCCTGCGCGCCTTCAAGGGCACCAACACGGTCGCCGAGCCCGGCCTCACCGCCCGCCACGACGCGAGCACGGGCAACCTCACGCTCACGCTGACGAACCCCACCGGCGGCGACGTCCACCTCACCGTCACCAACGCCTACGGCGGGCAGCCGCAGACGTACACCGTGCGGGCCGGTGCCACCGTCACGCAGACCGTCGACCTGGGCGCGACCAAGCGCTGGTACGACCTGAAGGTGACGGCCGACAGCGACAGCACGTATCTGCGCCGCCTCGCGGGTCACGTCGAGAACGGACAGGCCGGCGTGAGCGACCCCGGGATCGTCACGGTCTGAGACCGCCGGGCGCCTTGTCCCGCAGGCGCTCGAACGTCGCGCCGCCGCCCGTTTCCTGCCGGTTCGGGCGGCGGCGTACGTCACATCTGTCCGGCTTGGATGCCATCACAGGTTGGCGCGATAGTGTGCCCGGGTGACCACGCAATCGAACACCCCTGCAGGCTGGTACCCCGACCCCCAGGGCGCGCCCCAGACCCTGCGGTGGTGGGACGGCGCGCAGTGGACCGAACACACCAGCCCCGTGCAGCAGCCCGCGGGCCAGCAGGTCCCGCAGCAGGCGCAGCAGCCTCAGCAGCAGCACGTGCAGCAGCCGGCCCAGGGGCAGTTCGCGTCTCACCAGCCCCAGCAGCACGCCGCCGGTCCGTACGGGCAGCAGGCCCCGCACCAGCAGCAACAGCAGCAGTACGTCGACCCCGCCAAGGTGCAGCGCCAGGTGCAGCACCAGGCCGGTGTCGCGCCCACCGGCCAGGGTGGAGGCAGCCTCTTCACCGAGCCGGTCCTGGTGGTGAACCAGAAGGCCAAGCTGATCGAGCTGACGAACGAGTACACCGTCATGGATCAGAACGGCGCCCAGATCGGCTCCGTCGTCCAGGTCGGCCAGAGCACGCTCAAGAAGGTCGCGCGCTTCGTCTCCAGCCTCGACCAGTTCATGACCCACAAGCTGGAGATCCGCGACGCGTACGGGCAGCCGCAGCTCGTCATGACGCGGCCCGCGAAGTTCATGAAGTCGCGTGTCGTCGTGGAGCGCCCGGACGGCTCGCCCGTCGGCGAGATCGTCCAGCAGAACATGATCGGCAAGATCAACTTCGGCATCAACGTGAACGGCCAGCAGATCGGCGCCATCAAGGCCGAGAACTGGCGGGCCTGGAACTTCTCGATCGTCGACCACGCCGACAACGAGGTCGCCCGCATCACGAAGACGTGGGAGGGACTCGCCAAGACGATGTTCACGACCGCGGACAACTACGTCCTCCAGATCCACTACCAGCTCCCCGAGCCGCTCCTGAGCCTCGTCGTGGCGACCGCCCTCACGGTGGACACCGCCCTCAAGCAGGACTCGCGCGGCTTCGGCTGACGGGCCCGGCGCCCGGCGGGCGCCGGTGCGCCATCACCGCGACGTGGGCTGCTCCAGGCCCACCTGCTCGCTCGCCCCGGCCGTCGCTCCGGCCGTCGTCCCTTGCGCGGCCGGGACGCGCGGTCCGCCCGCGCGGCGCGCGCCCGGGACCAGCAACGCGGCGAGCGCGGCGGCGAGGCACAGCGCCGCGAGCAGCGTGAAGCCGTGGGTGTATCCGGAGGCGTAGGGGAGTCCCGACGCCTGGAGGTGGCCCGTGACCAGGCTGCTCATCACGGCGGCGCCGATAGAGCCGCCGATGGTGCGGATGTTGGCGTTCATGCCGGTGGCCGCGCCGGTCTGCGCCGCCGGGACGCTCTGCACGATCAGGTTCGCCATGGACGCGAACGCGAGCCCGATGCCGAGCCCGAACACGCCTGCCGCGAGGGCGACCTGCCACTGCTCGGTGTGCCAGGCGGCGAGCATCGCGCAGGACACCGCGCCCAGCGCTGCGCCCGTCGTGAGCAGCGCCTTCGCTCCCACGAGAGGTTCGAGCCGGCCGCTGAGCACACCGGCGAGGAACATCGCCACGAGCATCGGCAGCATCAACAGCCCCGCGCCCGTCACGCTCGCCCCGAAGCCGTACCCGGCGGACGACGGCGTCTGGGCGAACCCGGGCAGGAACGACCACACCGCGTACATCCCCGCGCCGAAGAGCAGCGCGGCCGTGTTCGTCGTCCACACGGCGGGCAGCCGCATGACGCGCAGGTCGATCAGCGGGTTCGCGGAGCGGGCCTCGGAGAGTACCCAGGCGGCGAACAGGAGCACGGCGGCGGCCAGCAGTCCGGCGACCTTGACCGATCCCCAGCCCCAGGACGTGGCCTGGCTGATGGGCAGCAGCAGGGCGACGAGCCAGCCGGAGAGCAGTACGGAGCCGAGCCAGTTCACGCGTCCGGTGCCGCGCGTCGGCGACTCGGGCACGTAGCGGTAGGCGATCAGCGCCGTCACGGCGACGACGGCCGCGGGCAGCCAGAACAGCCAGCGGTAGTCGAGCGCGCCCACGATCGGCCCGGCCGCGACCATGCCGACGCCACCGCCCGCCGCGATGACGGCGGAGAGGTTGCTGATGCTGGGGCTGACGCGGTGACCGGGGAACTCGTCGCGGATGATGCCGAACGACAGCGGGAAGAGCGCGCCGCCGATGCCCTGGACGACGCGGGCGACGATGAGGACCGTGATGCTCGGGGCGAGGGCCGCGAGCAGACAGCCCACGGTCAGCGCGACGAGCGCGGCCACCATGGTGCGCTTCTTGCCGACGAGGTCGCCGACCCGGCCGAGTATGGGCGTGAAGATCGAGGCGGACAGCAGGTAGGCGGTCATCACCCAGGTCGAGGTGGCCTGGCTGGTGTGCAGGGCGTGCTGGACGGTCGGCAGGGCCGGGGCGACCAGCGACTGCATCATCGAGAACACGCCGGCACCCGTCGCGAGGACCGCGAAGGTGAGGCGGTTGGAGCTTCTGGACGCCGGGCTCGGCGCCTTGGGATTCCGGGACATGGGGTTCCGGGTCGTGCGAGGCGACGTCGTGCGATTCCGGTTCAAGGCGGTGTCTCTCTGAACGGAAGGTGGCTGGGCACGCCGGTGTGACCTGCGGCAGGGGCCGCGGTCCGAGGGCGCGCGCGAGCTGGGAGGATGGTGGGATCCGGCCGCTTGGGCCGGTCTGCCCGCAGCACTGTGCGGCGGGGCGCGGGGTGCGTCGGCTGTTAAAGTGGAGGCATCCCTCGACTTGGACAACGATAGCGGAGGGGAGCCTCCGGTACAACCTCGGCAGCCCGCGCTGCCTCACCCCGGGAGTGGCACGCATGACGGACAGGGAACTCGTCGGCGGGATCGTCGCGGCCCAGCGCCCGCGCCGCGCGGACGCGCGCCGCAACTTCGACGCCCTCCTCACCGCGGCCCGCGACGCGTTCGCCGAGAAGGGCGCCGAGGCGTCGCTGGAGGACATCGCCCGCCAGGCCGGCGTCGGCATCGGCACCCTGTACCGCAACTTCCCCACGCGCAGGCACCTCTTCGAGACCGTCTACGCGGAAGAGGTCGACGCCCTGTGCCGGCTCGCCGACGAACTCGAGGACGCCCCGCCGTGGGACGGGTTCGTCACCTGGCTGCGCCGCTTCGTGGACTACACCGTCACCAAGCGCGCCATCAGGGAGGCGCTCAGCGGTGAGTCGGACATCTTCATCGCGTGCCGCCGCGCCATGCTCGACGCCGGTGAACCGCTGCTGCTGCGCGCGCAGGCCGCCGGGGAGGTCCGCACGGACATGTCCTTCGACGACCTGCTCCGCCTGATCTCCGGCGTCACCGGCGCGGCCTACGTGGACACCGAGCAGCGCGACCGGGTCTTCGGCATCACGCTCGACGGCATGAGGACGCGTCCCGCGCCGCACAGGCCGTGACGCACGACGCGTAGGGCCGTGACGCACCACGCGTGGAGCGGACCGCGTGAAGGTGGGGGCGCCTTCAGGAAGCCTGGAGCGCGCCCGGGGCCGGCTCCGGCTGGGGCGGCACCGACGGCAGGATGACCACCGTGCCCGGGAGTATGGGCATCGGCGGAAGACTCTGAAGACTCGACGGAAGACCCTGAAGGCCCTGAAGACCCGCAAGGCCCGGCAGCTCCGCGACCGGCCCCGTCTCCGGAGCCCGGGACGGCAGCTCGGCTCGCCGTTCCGCCGCGATGAGCGACGGTTCCGGCCGGGTGTCCTCGTCGAGCTCCGGCGACGTACGCGTGAGGAGCAGGACGCCCCGGGCAGCGAGCGTCGCCCCAGCAGCCGCGAGCAGGATCCCCGTGATGCCGCCGTGGAGCCGTTCGCCGAGCAGCGTGACGCCGATGATCGCCGCGGCCACGGGGTTGGACAGGGTGACCATCGCGAGCGGGGCGCCGAGGCCGCCGCGGTAGGCGATCTGCGACAGGAGCAGGCCGCCCGCGGCGAACGCCGCGATCAGCAGCGCCACGACGATGACCTTGACGCTGAGCAGCGGTCCCGTCCGGTCGGTGACGGCGACGGTGACGGTCTGGGCGAGCGCCGAGGCGATGCCCGAGGCGAGGCCGGAGGCCGTCGCGTGCCGCAGCCCCGGCTTCGCGCCGCGCCGCGACAGGAGACCGATCAGTGCGGCCGTCGCACCGGCGACGGCGAGCGCCTCGCCGAGGCTGAGCGTGTCGTCGGGTGCCGGGCCCGAGGCCGTGAGCAGGAGCGCGCCGAGCCCGGCGAGCGTGAGCGCGGTGCCGCGCCATTCGACGGACAGGACGCGCCGCCCGGCCAGGCGCGCCCCGAGCGGTACGGCCGCCACGAGCGTCAGCGCGCCGAGCGGCTGTACGAGGGTGAGGGGGCCGTACTTGAGGGCCGCGACGTGCAGCAGCGCGGCGGACGCGTTGAGGAGGACGGACCCCCACCAGGCACCCGTGCCGAGCAGACGCAGGATGCCCGAGTCGGTCCCCGCGGTGCGCGACGCGAGCCGTTCCTGGGCGACGGCGGCAGCGGCGTAGGCGACCGCGGAGACGAGGGAGAGCGCGACGGCGAGGAGGGTGGCGTTCACCGGCGTGCTCCTGTCGCTGCGAGGGCCGTGCGCCCCGGACCCGCCACTTCCGTGGTGAACGGCGCCTCGACGGCGGACGCCGAGCCCGCCGTCACCGACACCGGGATGCGCGCGAGCACTTCGGACGCGGAGAGGGAGCCGCCGCGCTGATGCGCCGGGGCCCAGGGGGCGGGCATCGCCGCACCCATGGTCTCCGCCGTCGCGGTGAGCGAAGTCGCGGCACGCGGGGCCGGCACCAGACGCCGGCCGAGGGGCTGCCCCGGCCGCGAGGTCTGCACGGTGCCGGGCAGCCGGATCACCGCGAGCGCGACACCGAGGAGGGCCGTCGCCACGATCGCGTCCAGCCAGTAGTGGTTCGCCGTGCCGATCACGACGAACAGGGTGAGCGCCGGGTGCAGGAGCCACAGCCACCGCAGCCGGGAGCGGGTCGCGGCGATCAGGCCGACGGCGACCATCAGGGCCCAGCCGAAGTGCAGGGACGGCATCGCGGCGAACTGGTTCGCCATCGAGTCGGTCTGCGGCGTCGCGCCGTAGACGGTCGGCCCGTACACCTGGCCGGTGTCCACGAGGTGCGCGGCGGCCAGCATCCGCGGCGGGGCCAGCGGGAAGGTGAGGTGCAGCACAAGGGCCGCCGCGGTGAGAGCGGCCAATACCCGGCGCGTCCATATGTAGTGCCGGGGCCTGCACAGGTACAGCCAGATCAGAAAGGCGGCCGTCGCCGGGAAGTGCACCGTCGCGTAGTAGGTGTTCGCGATGTGGACGAGGCCTTCGCTGTGCAGCAGGGCATGCTGCACGGCGCCCTCGCCCGGCAGATGGACGGCGCGTTCGAGGTCCCATACGCGGTGTGCGTTGTGGAACGCCTCGCCGGTGTGGCCGTTGGCCAGTTGCCTGCCGAACTTGTAGACGAGGAACAGGCCGACGACCAGCAGGAGCTCCCGGACCAGGGGCGGGCGGGCGACGGCATCCGGCTTGTGGCCGACGGCGTCCGTCTCGCGGCCGGCTGTGTCCGGCTCCGGTTCGGCAGGCTCGGTAAGAGAATTCATCCCCCGGCCCCTTTTCATGACGACTGGGTGGTGCGGTGATGCGGAGGTGAGCGCGGCGTGAACCGCGCTCATCGATACGCCAGTGTACCGAAACGCTGGCGTACCGGTACACTGGCGTATCGATAGCGAAGATTCGCGAGGAGAAGAGCCATGGCGTCCCAGGAGCAGGCAGGCACATCAGTGACCACTTCGCGCCGCTCCAAGATCACTCCCGAGCGCGAGAAGGAGTTCTACGACGCGGTCCTCGACCAGCTCCGCGAGAACGGCTACGAGGCGCTCACCATGGAGGGCGTCGCGGCCCAGGCGTGCTGCAGCAAGTCCACGCTCTACCGGCAGTGGAAGACGAAGCCGCAGCTCGTGGCCGCCTCGCTGCGGGCGGGGCGCTGCGTGAAGTTCGCCAGTGTCGACACGGGTACGCTCGCCGGGGACCTGCGCTCGGCCGCACGTGCGGCGGCGGAGCAGGCCGGACGTGACACCCAGCTCGTCCAGGCCCTGGGACACGCGGTCCTCAGTGACGAGGAACTGCAGGCGGCGCTGCGCGAGGCCCTGGTCGAGCCGGAGCTGGCCGCGCTCGGGGCGATGGTCGACCGGGCGGTGGCGCGCGGCGAGATCGCCGCGGACCATCCGGCCGTCGAGTTCCTGGCCGCCCAGCTGCTCGGGGTGCAGCGCATCCGCCCGGTCCTCGAGGGCCGGTACGCGGACGCGGACTACCTCACCCGCTTCGTCGACGCCGTGGTGCTGCCCGCACTCGGCCTGGGCGAAGCCACCTGAACGGGAGGCCGCCGTCTGTCGGGATGACCTGACGGCGGTCTGCCCGCGCCGCACCGTGGGGACGGGCGCGGCGCGCACCCCCGGGCCGGGCGGGTCCCTCCTTGAGCGGAGGGGGACCTGCCCGGCCCCTGGGCTTTCTCCCCTGGGGCGCCCGACGGGTTGTCACGGGGGCCTGCGCGTGTCGTGCGGGGCCCTACACGTCCTGCCCGTTGCCGCCGCCCTCGGCGATAGCGGACTTCTTGATGCCCTTGGTGATCTTGTCCATCGACGTCAGGCCCGGAGCCTTGTCGTTCACGTCGATGCCGAACCGGACGACGACGAGCGACTTGGGGTTGGCCGGCGCGGGGAAGACCAGCGACTCGACGTACCCGTCGTCGCCCTTGGCCGTGACGACCTGCCAGCGCACCAGGTAGCCCTGCTGTCCGGCCACGGTGACGGCCTCCGAGGCCAGTTCCTTGTGCGAGGTGATCTTTCCGTAGATCGCGCCGCCGTACGACTCCTGCGCGTTCTTGGAGATGTCCTCCTTGGCCGCGGCCTCCGCGCCCGTCGCCTTGAGCTTCAGCGCCTCGGCCGACGCCGAGAACGCGCCGCCGCGCACACACTCCTGCTTCGTGTCGCCGGGGCAGGCGTACGGGCCGGTCGTCACCCCCGCGTTGCCGCCCTTCGTCGTGCCGCCGGTCCAGCCGTCGAGCACGGGCATCGACACCCCGTTGACGAGGTCGGCGGCGAATCCGGCGCCGGAACCCGGCCCCTGCGGAGCACCGCTCTCCCCACCGGAGCCACCGGACCCGCCGCTGCCCCCGCTCCCGCCCTGACCGTCACCCGGCCCCTGAGGAAGTCCCGGAGCGCCAGAGGGACTTGAGGACGAGCCGGCCCGGTCGCTCTTGCCGTCGCCGTCCCCGGACGACAGCGCGTACACACCGCCGACGATGCCGCCGAGCACCACCACGGCGACACCGGCGGCGATGGCTATCTTGAGGCCGCGTCGCGGCTTCGGCTCCGGGTACGCGGGGTAGCCCGGGTATCCGGGACGGCCGAACTGTCCCGGCTGCTGCGAGGCCTGCGGATAGCCGTAGGCCTGCGGATGCGCGCCGGTCCCGGCGGCACGGGTCTGTTCCGTCCACACGCTGCCGTCCCACCAGCGTTCGGTGCGGGGGCCTTCGGGCTTCTGGCCGGGATCGGGGTACCAGCCGGGGGGAGTCACCTGGGTCATGGGCGCCACAGTATGAGGCGTGCGTGAAAGAGGCATGAGAGGGGCCCGCTCCCGTTCCGGAACGGCACCCTCCCACTTACGGCGGAGACCTGCGCAGACCCCCACCCACAACCCCCCGGCTACGGCTACTCTCAACATCTGTACGTCGGTTGAGCGACTTCGGGAGGGTGCGGGATGACGCAGAGTCGGCCTGAAGGAGCCGCCTCGGCCGCCCTGTGGGAACGGAACACGGAGATCGCGGTCGTCGAGCAGGCGCTCGGCGAACTCTGCGGGGACGCGGCGTCGTCGGGCAGCCTCGTCGTGTTCAGGGGCGAAGCAGGCATCGGCAAGACCGCCCTCCTCGAAGAGGTGCGCCGCATCGCGGCGGGACGGGCCACGGTCTGGTCGGCCCGCGGCGGCGAGACCGTCACCTCCGTCCCCTTCAACGTCGTACGCCAGTTGCTACAGCCGGCGCTCCTCGCACTCTCGCAGGAGGAGGCCCGCGAGTACTTCGGCGACTGGTACGAGATCGCCGGTCCCGCCCTCGGGATAGCCGAGCCGGGCGCCCGTCAGGCCGACCCGCAAGGTGTGCGCGACGGACTCGTCGCGGCGGTGTCCCGGCTCGCCCGCCTGCACTGGCCGCTCGTCCTGCTCGTCGACGACGCGCAGTGGGCCGACGAGGAGACCCTCCACTGGCTCGCCGCGTTCGCCGAACGCCTCGACGACCTGCCCGTACTCGTCGTGGTCGCCCACCGCGACGGCGAGGCCACCGCCGCCTCCACCGAACACCTGGAAGCCGTCGGCGCCGCGGCCCGGCCCCGCACCACCCTGCACGCCCTCACCCCCGACGCCACCGCCGGACTCACCCGCGCCACCCTCGGCGCGCACGCCGACGCCCCCTTCTGCCGCGAGGTGTGGGCCGTCACCGGCGGCAACCCGTACGAGACCGTCGAGCTTCTCGCCAAGGTCCAGGACAGCGAACTCGAACCCGCCGAAGGCTCGGCCGGCGAGCTGCGGGCCCTGAACAAGTCGGCGCGCGGCCGCGGTCTGATCGACCGCCTCGAGGGCCTCGGCACCGACGCGACGCGCTTCGCCTGGGCCGCTGCCATCCTCGGCACCCGGATCGCCCACGACCTCGCGGCGCGCCTCGCCGGGATGGCGCCGGGCGAGGCCGGCCGCTGCGCCGTGCGACTGCGCGCCGCCCGCATCCTCACCGACGCGACGTACGAAGACGGCGCCGTGGGGCTGGAGTTCGTGCACCCGCTGATCGCCAGCGCGGTGTACCGCTCGATCCCCCCGGCCACCCGCACCGCCATGCACGGGCAGGCGGCCTGGGCCGTCACGGCCTCGGGCCACGGCGCCGCGGCCGCCTCCCGGCATCTGCTCCAGGTCCACCCGGACGACGACCCCGAGCTCGTCGAGCAGTTGCGCGCGGCGGCCGGTGAACACCTCGCGGTCGGCGCCCCGGAAGCCGCCCGACGCTGTCTGGAGCGTGCGCTCCAGGAGCCGCCGCTGCCCGGCGTACGGTCCCAACTCCTCTACGAGCTGGGCTGCGCCACCCTCCTCACCTCGCCCGCCGTCACCATCGGCCATCTGCGCCAGGCCCTCGACACCGAGCCGGGGCTCGACGGGGAGGCGCGCGTGGACGCCGTGTGCCGGCTGTCCCAGGCCCTCGTCCACAACAACCAGCTGGAAGAGGCGCTGCGCGAGATCGACGCCGAGTCCGCGCGGCTCGACCCTGGTCCGGCCCGCCTGCGCCTGCAGGCCATGCGCTACATGTGGGAGGGCATCCACGCCGGCGAGGAGGACTCCCCGGGCCGCTCCCGCAGCCTCGCCGCGCTCGCGGGCTCCCTCACCGGCCGCGACAACCCCGAGCGGGTCCTGCTCGTCCTGCGTGCCTTCGACGCGATGACCCGCGGCGAGAACGCCGAGGTGGTGGTCGAACTCTGCGACCGCTCGCTCGTCAACGAACGCCTCGCGCCCGGCCTCGGCTGGACCGACCCCGAGTGGGGCTTCGAACTCCTCGCGATGCTCGGCAGCGCCTATCTGTTCGCGGACCGGCTCGACCGCGCGGAGAGCCTGTTCACCGAGGCCGTACGCGCCTACGAGACCGCCGGCTGGAGCGGCGGCCATCTGGCGCTCGCGCACGCCTTCGTCGGCTACGTCCACCGAAGGCGCGGCCGCCTCACCGACGCCGAGGCCGTCCTGCGCGAGAGCCTGCGTCTGGCCGACCGAGTCGGCCGCGGTCTGCCCATGCACTGGGACGCCACGTGCATGCTCATCGACACGCTCGTGGCCCGCGGCCGCATCGGCGAAGCCAGGGAGATCGCCGACCGCTACTCCTTCGGCCCGCCGTACCCCTCCACGATCGTGCTGCCCGACGCGCACTCCGTCCGCGGCCGGCTGCTGATCGCCGCGGGCCGCACGCAGGAGGGCGTCAGCGAGCTGGAGGCGGCGGCCAAGGCGGCCACCGCCCGCGGCGGACACAACACGATCATGGCGCCCTGGGCCTGCGACCTGGCCCGCGCACTCGCCACCGAGGACCCGAAGCGGGCCAGGGAACTCGCCGCCGACGCCCGCCTCCAGGCCGAGCGGTTCGGCACGGACACGGCGATCGGGGAGGCCCTGCGCTGCGAAGCCGCCCTGGAGAGCGGCCAGCGGTCCCTGACCCTCTACGCCAAGTCGGTCACGTACCTCGAAGCGTCCCCCTGCGCGTACGAACACGCGGCGGCCCGCGTCGAGTACGGCATCGCGGCCCGCTCGGTCGCGGAACTCACCCGCGGCCTCGCGCTGGCCAAGGCGTGCGGCGCGGAGGGCCTGGCCGCGCGCGCCCGCGAGGTCCTCGACACGGGACGCGGCCTGCGCTGACCGCCGGGGTACGCGGGCTTCAGCTCGCGGGGTCCTCGCCGCTCTCCTCGGCGAGGACCCGCTGCGCCACCGCGAACGCCGAATTGGCCGCGGGGACACCGCAGTACACGGCGGTCTGCAGGAGTACGGCGCCGATCTCGTCGGGCGTCAGGCCGTTGCGCAGCGCTGCGCGCACGTGCATCGCCAGCTCGTCGTAGTGGCCGTGGGCCACCAGAGCCGTCATGGTGATCATGGAGCGCTCGCGGCGCGCCAGCGTCGGGTCGGTCCAGATCTCGCCCCACGCGTAGCGCGAGATGAAGTCCTGGAAGCGGGCCGTGAACGGGCTCTGCCCGGCCTGCGCGCGGTCGACGTGCGCGTCGCCGAGCACCTGCCTGCGCACCTCCATGCCGCGCCCGGCGCCCCCGCCGAGCTGGGCGCGCAGCGCCGTGATCACGGGTTCGGGGCACTGGGCGGGGGCGAGGTGCGAGGAGCCGGCGATCTCGACGAGCGACGATCCTGCCACCGCGTCGGCGATCTCCCGCAGATGCGCGGGCGGCGTCGCCGGGTCCTCGCGGCCCGCGATCAGCAGGGTGGGGGCCGTGATCGAGGCGAGCTCCGCACGGATGTCGAACGCGGCGAGGGCGTCACAACAGGCGGCGTACGCGCCGGGGTCGGCGGTGCGGTGGTCCTCGATGAGGGCGGGCACGGTGAACCCGGGGGTGAACCAGCGCCGGTCGGCGGTCGCGGCGACCGGGCCGAGCCCCTCGTGGCGGACGAGCGCGGCCCGTTCCTCCCAGGGCTTCGAACCGCCGAAGTGTGCGGACGAGCAGATCACCGCGAGGCTCGTCACCCGCTCCGGGTGGTGGACCGCGAGATGCAGGCCCACCGCACCGCCGAGCGACACCCCCGCGTACGCGAAGCGCTCGATACCGAGGGAGTCGGCGAGGTCCAGGACGAGCCGGGCCAGATCGGCGACGGTCGCGCCGGGGCCGATCAGTTCGGCCGGGGACTTTCCGTGCCCCGGCAGGTCCCAGCGCACCACCCGGTGGGTGACGGACAGTTCGGGCGCGACCGCGTCCCACAGGGCGGTGGAGGTGCCGAGCGAGGGGCCCAGGAGGAGCGGGGGAGCGGTGGCGGGGCCTTCGCCGCGGTGGTGAAGGAGAGGGCCGTGGTCGGGGGATGCAGTGCTCAACGTCGCTCCAGGGCGCGGTCGGTGAGGGTTCCGGCGGAGCCGGTGTATCGGGTGGGGTCGGTGAGGTCGGCCAGGTCGACGCCCTTGAGATCGGGCTCGTCGGCCAGGATCTCGGCGAGCGCCCTGCCCTCGGTGCGGGTGCGCCGCGCCGCCTCGGTGAGCAGGGACTTCGCGCGGGCCCGCCCGAGCAGGGGCGCCAGCTCGGCCGCCAGACGCTCCGAGACGATCAACCCATGGGTGGCGAAAAGGTGTTCATGCATCACGTCCGCGTGGACCTGAAGCCCTTCGGCGAGCTCGGCGGCGTCGCGCGCCGCGCCGCCCACGAGCCGCAGGAGGTCGCGCAGCGGCTCCCACTCCGCGTGCCAGGCACCGGCCGGGCGCTCGTCCTCGGCCGCCATCGACGCGTACAGCGTCGCGGCGAGGGCGGGTGCGCGGCGGGCGGCCGCCGCGACGAGCGTGGCCCGCACCGGGTTCGCCTTGTGCGGCATCGCGGACGAGCCGCCGCCCGAACCCTCGGACAGTTCGCCGATCTCCGTACGGGACAGCGTGAGCACGTCCGCCGCCGGCTTGCCGAGCGCTCCGGCCGTGAAGGCGAGAGCGCCCGCGAGGTCGGCGACCGGGGTGCGCAGCGTGTGCCAGGGCAACGCGGGGGCCAGGAGGCCGAGTTCGGCAGCGTACGCCTCGGTCAGCTCGCCGGCGTTCGTGGCACCGAACACGCCGAACGCCGCCAACGTGCCCGCAGCGCCGCCCAGTTGGACAGGAAGTGAAGCCCGTACGGTGCTCAGCCGGTCGCGTGCGTCGAGGACGAGGGAACGCCAGCCCGCCGCCTTCAGGCCGAACGTCGTCGGCACGGCGTGCTGCGTGAGCGTACGGCCCGGCATGACGGTGTCCCGGTGCGCAGCGGCGAGCCGCCCGAGCGCGCTCTCTGCACGCGCCAAATCCCCGAGCAGCCCGTCGAGCGTCCGGGCCGCGACCAGCATGAGCGCCGTGTCCAGGATGTCCTGGCTGGTGGCGCCCCGGTGGACGTACGCGGAATGCTCCCCGGCCACTGCGGCCGTCAGGTCGGCGACCAGCGGGATCACCGGGTTGCCCCCGGAGCGGGCGCGCAGCGCGAGGTCACGGGCGTCGAAGCGGCCCGCGTCCGCGGCGGCCCGCGTCACCGCGTCCGCTGCTGCCGCGGGCGCCAGGCCCAGGGCGGCCTGCGCCCGGGTGAGCCCCACCTCCGCGTCGAGCAGGCCGAGCAGGACCGCCGCGTCCGAGGTGGCCGACTCGGCGGGGGAGCCTGCCCGGCCGGGGGCGAGCAGTCCGGCGTCGGGATCGGCGTCGGGACCGACGTGTGTCACTGGAACTCCAGGAAGACCGTTTCGCCTTCGCCCTGAAGACGGATGTCGAAACGGTACGTGCGGTGCGCGTCTTCCTGCGGCAGCGCGAGCAGCGTCGCGCGCCGCTCCGCGGGCAGGGAGTCGAGCAGCGGGTCCGGGCCGTCGGCGAGGTAGGCGCGGGTGAACAGGTGGTGCAGCAGCCCGCGCGCGAACACGCACACGCTGACGTAGGGCAGTCCCGCGTTGCCCGGCGGCAGCGTGAAGAGCGCGTAGTGCCCGTCGGCGTCGGTGGCGACCCGGCCGAACCCGGTGAAGTCCGTGCCGTTGCGGCCGAGATGACCGCCGGTCGTGGTGTCGCGGCGCAGTGAGCCCGGCGCCCCGGTCAGTGAGCCGTCGGGCGCGGCCTGCCAGAACTCCAGGATGGCGTCCGGTACCGGCTCGCCGTCGCCGTCGAGCACGTAGCCGTGCAGGGCGATCGTGTCGGGGTGCCCCTTCGGTGCGACCTGCTCGCCCTCGGGGAACGGCAGGGCGTAGCCGTAGAACGGGCCGACGGTGTGCGACGGCGTGGGGAGGAGCTTCTCGGGCACGGGGGGTACGGAGGTCATCGGCCTTCCTCGATCCAGGTGGCGGAGGGACCGTCGAGGACGATGTCCCACTCGTAGCCGAGGGAGAACTCAGGCTGGGACAGGTCGTGGTTGTACGCCGCGACCAGACGGTTTCGGGCAGACTCGTCCGTCACCGACCGCAGGATCGGGTCGTAGCGGAACAGCGGGTCGTTCGGGAAGTACATCTGCGTCACGAGCCGCTGTGTGAACGCGTCGCCGAACAGGGAGAAGTGGATGTGCGCGGGGCGCCAGGCGTTGGTGTGGTTGCGCCACGGGTACGCGCCCGGCTTGACGGTGGTGAAGGAGTAGCGCCCCTGATCATCCGTCAGGGTCCGCCCCACACCGGTGAAGTTGGGGTCGAGCGGCGCCGGGTGCTGGTCGCGCAGATGCGCGTACCGGCCCGACGCGTTCGCCTGCCAGATCTCCACGAGCTGGCCGCGCACGGGGCGGCCGTCGCTGTCGAGCAGCCGTCCGGAGACGGTGATGCGCTCGCCGAGCGGCTCGCCCGCGTGCTGACGCGTCAGGTCCTGGTCGATGTCCGTGATGTCGGTGGCGCCGAAGACGGGCCCGGACAGCTCGACGGTCTCCGGGTCGCCGCCGTGCACGGCGACGAGCGGCTGCTTCGGGTGGCGCAGGAGCGAGCTGCGGTACGGCGCGTAGTCGCGCGCCGGGTGGTGCTGGGCGGGGGCGCCGGCGGCGCGCGCCTTGTCGTACGCGCTCTGGAGGTCCGCGACCTCGACGTCGATGTCCGACTGGGTGAGTGCCATGGTGGGTTCCTGAGTCCTCAGCGTTCGAGGACGAGCGCGAGGCCCTGTCCGACGCCGATGCGGAGGGTGGCGCCGCCGGTGCCGGAACCGGCGGCCTTGAGCTGGTGCGCGACGGATCGGGCGAGCCGCGCGCCGGACGCGCCGGGCAGGCGGCCGATCGCGATGACGCCGGCGCGCGGGTCGAGGATCGCGGGGCCGAACTCGGGCCTGTCGGCGACGTGGCCGAACGCGGGCCGCTCGGCGACGTGGACGTCCTTCATCGGGCTTCCCCCGGGACGCGGACCTTGGCGGCGGTCCTCGCGGTGACGTCGTCGACGGCGACGCCGGGGGCCAGTTCGACGAGTTCGAGCCCGTCGGCGGTGACGTCGAGGACGCAGAGGTCGGTGATGACGCGGTCGACGCAGGCCTTGCCGGTCAGCGGCAGGGAGCAGTCCTCGACGATCTTGGGGGTGCCGTCCTTGGCGGTGTGGGTCATGGCGACGATGACCGTCCGCGCGCCGTGGACGAGGTCCATGGCCCCGCCGATGCCGGTGATCATCTTGCCGGGGACGGCCCAGTTGGCGAGGTCGCCGCGGGCGGAGACCTGCATGGCGCCCAGGACGGCGACGTCGATGTGGCCGCCGCGGATCATGCCGAAGGAGAGCGCCGAGTCGAAGTAGGAGGCGCCGGGCAGGACGGTGACGGTCTCCTTGCCGGCGTTGATCAGATCGGGGTCGACCTCGTCGTCGGTGGGGTAGGGGCCGACGCCCAGGATGCCGTTCTCGGATTCGAGGATCACTTCGACGCCGGGCGGCAGGTGGTTGGGGATGAGGGTCGGCAGGCCGATCCCGAGGTTGACGTACTGGCCGTCGCGCAGCTCGCGTGCGGCGCGTGCGGCCATCTCTTCGCGGGTCCAGGCCATCAGCCGCTCACCGTTCCTCGTGCCGGAGGCGCGGAGACGGTGCGCCGTTCGATCTGCTTGTCCGTGGCCTGTTCGGGCGTGAGGACGACGACGCGCTGGACGAAGACGCCGGGCAGATGCACGGCGTCGGGGTCGATCTCGCCGGGTTCGACGAGTTCCTCCACCTCGGCGATGGTGATGCGTCCGGCCATCGCGGCGAGGGGGTTGAAGTTGCGGGCGGACTTGTTGAACACGAGGTTCCCGTGGCGGTCGCCCTGTGCGGCGCGCACGAGGGCGTAGTCGGTGCGGATGCCGTGTTCGAGGACGTGGTCCGTGCCGTCGAAGGTGCGGACCTCCTTGGGCGGGGACGCCAGAGCGACACCGCCCTGGCCGTCGTAGCGCCAGGGGAGCCCGCCCTCGGCGACCTGGGTGCCGACGCCGGCGGGGGTGTAGAAGGCGGGGATGCCCGCGCCGCCGGCCCGCAGCCGCTCCGCGAGCGTGCCCTGCGGGATCATCTCTACCTCGACCTCGCCGGACAGGTACTGACGGGCGAACTCCTTGTTGGCGCCGATGTACGACCCGGTGACCCGGGCGATCCGCCCCGCGGCGAGCAGCACGGCCAGGCCCGAGTCCATCGCCCCGCAGTTGTTGGAGACCACGCTCAGGCCCGTGGTGCCGCGCTCGTGGAGCGCGCCGATGAGCACGTTCGGTACGCCGACCAGACCGAACCCGCCGACCGCGAGGGACGCCCCGTCCCCCACGTCGGCGACCGCTTCCGCTGCCGTCGCCACCACCTTGTCCATACGGGCCAGCCTCTCCGTGAACCTGAAATGCTCAGCGCACTGAGCATTTGTGTGACTGGCGCTTACGGTGCCACCGCGTGCCCGCACCGTCAATAGCCCAGGGTAGCGACGGTCGGAGTGGGGGAGTCGGCTCGACACGGGCTGCTCTATGGTCGAGTATTGGTCAGTACACGCCCGAAAAAAGACCGGAGGTCCGCGATGGCCGCGGTGGATCTGACCACCCACCCGGGGCACCTGGCCCGGCGCCTCCAGCAGGCCCACTACCTGCTGTGGAACACGATGGTCTCCGAGGAGATCACCTCACCGCAGTTCGCCGTCCTGAACGCGCTCGTCGCCGAGCCCGGCCTCGATCAGCGCACCGTGGGCGAGCGCGTCGGCCTCGACCGCTCGACCATCGCCGAGGTCATCAGCCGCCTCGGCCGCCGCGGGTTGATCGACAAGGTGCGCGACCCGCAGGACGGCCGCCGCTCCCTGCTGCGCCTCACGGACGACGGGACGCGTGTCCACCGCAAACTGACGGTGCGCACGGCCCGGATGAACCAGATCTTCCTCGCCCCGCTGTCCGCCGACGAGCAGACCGTGTTCTTCGACCTGATCCAGCGCGTCTCGGAAGCGGCCGAGGGGCTCCGCAATCCGACGGAGCCGCTCGCGAAGGCCTGACGGCGGCGTCCCGGTACGAGCCGGAGGTCTCATCACCGCTCGGCGAAGCAAACCCGGGCGTCCCGGCACGAGTCGGAGGGCTCACCGCTCGGCGAAGAGAACCCACACCTGACCGCGCGCGAACGTCATCCGCTTGCCGTCGGCCGCCGTCGTGAACTGCGTGCCGTCGGCCGCCGACCGCCGCTCCCACCGGACGTCGTACGCCCGCCCGTCCCGCAGTACCGTCGCCTTGCCCGAACCCACGGTGTCGGAGAGCGGTGACGTGTTCCCCGAGCGGTCGTGGAACCGCGAACCGCGGACATCGACGTACTGGACCACGACGGTCGAAGCGTTCAGCGCCCCGCCGTCCGTCGTGCGCGCCCGGGTGCCGTCCATCGACACCTGCCAACTCCCGCTCTGCGCAGACCAGTTGAAGCTGAAGCGCGCCGCCGGGAAGCGCACGGTGAGGGCGTTCTTCGCCTGCCCGCCCGCCGGGCGCGCTCCGAACGTGACCCCGGCCGCCGCCAGCGCGCCCGCCCGCGGCGTCACGCCCAGCTTGCCGGGTCGGAGGTAGAGGTTGTGCGGCGCGGGCTTGTCGCTGCCGCGGAAGTACGCCGCCGCCGGTGCCTTGCCGGGCGGGAGCGCGTTGAGCGGGGCATCGGCGATCAGCGGCAGGAGCTTCGACTGTGCGCCCGAGAAGGCGAGCGTGGGGTGGTCGAACTGCCGCAGGAGTTCGAGATCGGTCTCGCGGGCGCTGCGCACCGGGCCGACCACGGGCGGCGGCTCGGTCGCGTACACGGCCATCAGCCGGCTCAGGCCGCTCTCCACCTGCTCGGCGTAGATGATGTCGGCCCGTCCGATTCCGGTCTGCGGGCGTGCGGGACCCACGTTGTCGATCTTCACCGCGAGGACGGGGCCACGGGATGCGTCCCCGGTGGGGTTCGCGGAGTGGCCGTCCGGCGGGTGTCCGTCGCCCACCGTGCACCCTGCGGCCGTCGCGGCCAGGACCGCGGCGACGATCACGGCCCGCCGTACGCGCGTCACCCGCATCCGTCGTATTCGCACGCGGGACTGATACCCGCCCGGCGGCGGATCGATCAGTTCCGGTCGAATGTGTTCGAAATACTTGGTGGGACTCGCGTGAGCCGACGCCCGCGCCGCCCGGAGGGGCGCCCGGCGCGGTTGCGCCTCACCGGCGGGCGGTGAGGATGGTACGGGGGGAAGCCCCGGGGGCGAACACCAGCCGCTGCCGGCGAGGCCACGCGAACAGGGCGCACGGGCGCCCGCGACATGGAGTCGACATGACCGATCTTCCTCCTCCGCTCACGCCCTACCTCGAACCCGCCGCGAAGGAACTGTGTGAGGCCACGGACCCGCATCCGCGGCTCTACGAGGTCCCCCCGGAGAAGGGCCGCGACATCCTGCTCGGCCTGCAGAGCGACCCGAGCGTGCCCCGTCCCGAGGTCGACGAGGAGTGGGTCGACGTGGACGCGGGCGAGTGGGGCACGGTCCGCACCCGGATCATCCGGCCCAAGGGGGCCACCGGCTCACTGCCGGTGGTGTTCTACATCCACGGTGCCGGCTGGGTCTTCGGCGACGACAAGACCCACGACCGCATCTTCCGCGAACTCGCCGTCGGCGCCGGGGCGGCGGGCGTCTTCCCCGTCTACGACCGCGCGCCCGAGGCGAAGTACCCCACCCAGGTCGAGCAGAACTACGCCGTGGGCCAGTGGGTCGTGGAGCACGGCGCGGAGCACGGCCTGGACGCGTCGCGGATCGCGGTCGCCGGAGACTCGGTCGGCGGCTGCATGTCCGCCGTCTTCGCGCTGATGAACACGGAGCGCGGCGGGATCGACCTCAAGGCACAGGTCCTGCTGTACCCGGTGACCGACGCCGACTTCGACACCTCGTCGTACCTCCAGTTCGCCGAGGGCTACTACCTCACCCGCGACGGCATGAAGTGGTTCTGGGACGCCTACACCAGTGACCCCGCCCAGCGCGCCGAGGTGCACGCCTCCCCGCTCAAGGCCTCCCTGGACCAGCTACGGGGACTGCCCACCACGCTGGTCGTCACCGACGAGGCCGACGTGCTGCGCGACGAGGGCGAGCACTACGCCAACAGGCTCCGCGAGGCCGGCGTGGACGTGACCTCCGTCCGCGTGGCCGGCATGGTCCACGACTTCCTCCTCCTGGACAGCCTGCGCGACACCCGCGCCGCCAACGTCGCCCGCAAGCTCGCCATCGACGCCCTGCGAACGGCCCTGCACGACGACTGAGACCGCTCCACCGCACCGGCGGCCCGCGCTCCCCAAGTGTTGACGGTGCTTACATGGCGGGTTGGCCTCGGCGCCGCGCGAGGCCGACAGCCAGGCACGGTGGCGGCACAGCGCCCCGCGCACATCTGCTGGCGCAGCACATCCGCTAGCGCAGGACATCCGCGAGGTCGTACCGCACCGGCTCGTCCAGCTGTGCGTACGTGCAGCTCTCGGGCGTCCGGTCCGGGCGCCAGCGGCGGAAGCGCGCCGTGTGGCGAAAGCGCGCGCCGTTCTCCATGTGCTCGTACGCCACCTCGGCGACGAGCCGCGGCTCCAGGGGTACCCACGACAGGTCCTTCTTGCCGGTCCAGCGGCTCGTCGCGCCGGGCAGGCGGGCCTTCTCGTGCGCCGACTCCTCGGTCCAGGCGGCCCACGGATGGTCCTCGGCGGACTCGAGCCGCAGCGGCTCCAGCTCCGCGATCAGCTCCGTACGCCGCTTCATCGTGAACGCCGCGCACACCCCCACGTGCTGGAGAACGCCCTCGTCGTCGTACAGGCCGAGCAGCAGGGAGCCGACCACCGGGCCGCTCTTGTGGAAGCGGTAGCCGGCCACGACGCAGTCCGCGGTCCGCTCGTGCTTGATCTTGAACATCAGGCGTTCGTTCTCGCGGTAGCGCAGGTCGAAGGGTTTGGCGATCACCCCGTCGAGGCCCGCGCCCTCGTACTGCTCGAACCACGTCTGCGCCAGCTCGGCGTCGGTCGTCGAGGGGGCCAGGTGGACGGGCGGCGTCACGCCGGACAGGGCCTCGGCCAGGCGGGACCGGCGGTCCACCATGGGTGTGTCCATCAGCGACTCGTCGCCGAGGGCCAGTACGTCGAACGCCACGAACGACGCCGGGGTCCGCTCCGCCAGTGTCTTCACCCGGGAGGCGGCCGGATGGATGCGTTCGGTGAGCGCGTCGAAGTCGAGCCGGCCGTCCCGGGCGATCACGATCTCGCCGTCCAGGACACAGCGCTCGGGCAGCCGGTCGAGGAGGGCGGCGACCAGCTCGGGGAAGTAGCGGGTCAGGGGCTTGCCCGTGCGGCTGCCGATCTCCAGGCCGGCGCCGTCCCGGAACACGATCGCGCGGAAGCCGTCCCACTTCGCCTCGTAACTCATCCCCGGCGGGATCTTCGCGACGGACTTGGCGAGCATCGGCTTCACGGGCGGCATCACCGGCAGATCCATGACCATGAGCCGATTCTGACGCGATACGCGGGCACCCGCCCGGTGTGCGCCCGGTGTGCGCACGACGGCCGATACGCCTAGCGTGACCCGCATGGGCAAGTCGAACGGTGCGGCCGTGGAGCTGGAGGCGGGGGAGCGGACGGTCCGCCTGTCCAGCCCCGACCGGGTCATGTTCCCGGAGCCCGGCTACACCAAGCTCGACCTCGCCCGCTACTTCCTCTCCGTCGGACCCGGCATCGTGCGCGCCCTGCGCGACCGCCCCACCACCCTCCAGCGCTACCCCGAGGGCCTGGACGGCGAGTCCTTCTACCAGAAGCGCGCCGCGAAGAACCTGCCCGACTGGATCCCCACCGGCACCATCACCTTCCCCAGCGGGCGCCACGCGGACGAGATGTGCCCCACCGAGATCGCCGCCGTCATCTGGGCGGCCCAGTACGGCACCCTCACCTTCCACCCCTGGCCCGTCCGGCGCGCGCATCCCGACCACCCCGACGAACTGCGCATCGACCTCGACCCGCAGCCCGGCACCGACTACACCGACGCCGTCCGCGCCGCCCACGAGCTGCGCTCCGTCCTCCACGACTTCGGCGGCCTGCGTGGCTGGCCCAAGACGTCCGGCGGCCGCGGCCTGCATGTCTTCGTGCCGATCGCCCCGCACTGGACGTTCGTGGAGGTGCGCCGCGCGGCCATCGCCTGCGGCCGCGAGCTGGAGCGCCGTATGCCCGACCGCGTCACCACCGCCTGGTGGAAGGAGGAGCGCGGCGAGCGCATCTTCGTCGACTTCAACCAGACCGCACGCGACCGCACCATCGCCTCCGCCTACTCGGTACGGCCGCGCCCGAACGCCCCCGTCTCCGCGCCGCTGCGCTGGGACGAGGTCGACGACGCGCGCCCGGCCGACTTCGACATCGGTTCCATGCCGGCCCGCTACGCCGAAGTCGGTGACGTCCACGAGGACATGGACGAGCACGCCTTCCGGCTCGACGCGCTCCTCGAACTCGCCGACCAGGACGAACGGGACCGCGGCCTCGGCGACATGCCGTACCCGCCCGAGTACCCGAAGATGCCGGGCGAGCCGAAGCGGGTACAGCCGAGCCGGGCCAGACACGAGGACTGACCCGGCTCGACTCCCTCAACTCACCTGCGGATACTGCCTGTCAGAGTTCCACGAGCTGTCACAGCTCCTTGACGCGGATGTCCCGGTACGAGATGACATCCGTCGTGCTGTGGACCTGGAGCCCGACATAGCCGGAGGAGAACCGCCGGCCGTCCGTGCCCGGGTCGTCCCCGCGCGGCGGCTCGAAGACCTGCCCGCCGGTGTTGTCGAACTCGTTGATCAGGACGCCGTTGCGCAGGACCGAGAAGTGCTGGCCGACCACACGGATCTCGTAGTCGTTCCAGGTGCCCTTCTGGGTGACCCCCGCACCCGCGAGACCCACGCGGTCGAAGCCGTAGATCGAACCGGTCTTGTACATGTCGCCGTCAGGACGGTCGAGGACCTGCACCTCGTGCCCGTACTTGATGGCGACCCACTCCGGCCGCGACTCCTCCGGGTGGTCGTGGACCTGCGGGAAGCGCACGAAGACACCGCCGTTGGCGTTGCCCGTGCCCGGCGCGTCGTCCCGCCACTGGAGCTTCAGCGAGAAGTCGCCGTACTTGCGCTGCGGGAACCACAGCATGCCCATGCCCTCGACCGTGGTGCTCGACGTGATCGAGCCGTCCGCGTTCAGGCCGAACTTGCCGCCGCCGACCTGCTCCCACTTGTCGAGCGAGCCCTGCGTGCCGTCGAAGATCTTGCGATAGCCCTCGGTCTGGCCGGGCTTGCCGATCCCCGACTGCTTGGCGGCGCGGTTGATCTTGTTGTACTCGCGCTGGTCGATCACGCCTTCCTTGAGGAGCTTGTCGGTGACGGTCTTGACGTGCTTGAGGAAGAGGGCCTGCGAGGTCCACTCCCGCTCGTCCTCGATCAACTCGTTGATCCGGCACCGGTTGTTGGTGACCCGGTTCGGGATGCCCGTGTCGACCGTGCCGACGATCACCGTCAGCCGCTCGTCGTACTCGGCGCAGTCGGGCGCCGGGACGCCGCCGCCCGTCGTGACCGTGAAGGCCTCCGACTTCGCCCCGGACGTGTTGCCGGCCTTGTCGCTCGCCCGGTACGCGACCGTGTGCGCGCCCGCCCGGTCCACCACGACCGGCGCGGTGTACGCGAGGTAGGGGCCCGCGTCGAGCGAATACTCGATCTTGTCGACGCCCGATTCGGCGTCCGTCGCGGAGACCGTCACCTTGGCGCTCTTGAGGTACGCGCCGTCGGAGTTCTTCTCGCCGTCGACCTTGGCCGACACCTCGGGCGGCGTCTTGTCCTGCACGGGCGGTGCGACCACGGTGAAGTCGACCGACTTCTCGGCGGCCTGGTTCCCCGCCTTGTCCGCGGCACGGTAGCGGACCGTGTGCGAGCCCACCTCGTGCACCATCACCGGCGAGGTGTACGGCTGCCACGCACCGTCCGGACCCACCGCGTATTCAATGGAGTTGACGCCGGACCCGGTGTCGGAGGCCGTCACCGTGACCGTCGCCATCGACAGGTACTCACCCTTGTCGTTCTTCTCGCCGCTGACCGTCGCCGAGGTCTCCGGCGGGGTCTTGTCGTCCGTCGACGGCGCGACCACGGTGAAGTCGACCGACTTCTCCGCCGCCACGTTCCCCGCCTTGTCGGACGCCCGGTAGCGGACCTTGTGCGTGCCGACCTGGTCGACGACCACCGCGGTCGTGTACGGCTGCCAGGCGCCGTCGGCGCCCACCGCGTACTCGACCTTGTCGACACCGGAGCCCGCGTCCGTCGCCGTCACACTGACCGACGCCGAACCGACGTACTCGCCCTTGTCGTTCTTCTGCCCGTCGACCTTCGCCGAGGTCTCCGGAGCGGCCGTGTCCTCGCCGCCGCCCTCGGTCACGACGAGGATGCCCTGCATGCCCTCGTGGCCGGGGATCGTGCAGTGGTAGCGGTAACGGCCGGGGGTCAGGGTGACGTCGACCGAGTGCTTTCCGCCCTCACTGTCGTTCGGGTTGGCCAGGATGTTCACCGACACGTCGTTGTTGTACTCGGGGTCCGACGTGTCGAACGTCAGCGTGTGCGGCATGCCCATGGTGTTGCCGGTCGCCGCGCTGTTCTCGAAGACGATCGTCGTCGCGCCCGCCACCGCTGTGGTCGGCGCCGAGGCGTACTTGGTGATGTCGTCGCTGCCCGTCCAGTTCAGGACCTGCTGGGCCGCGGCGACCGGGGCGTCCTGCCCGAACGCGACGGGGGAGCCGAGTCCGAGCATCAGCAGCACGGCGGCGAACAGCGCCGTCCACAGTCTTCGCCGGTTCTTGGTGCGCATCCTCATCACTGCGCCTTCCTGGCCAGGTCACCGGCCGCAGGGGTCGCCTCGCCGCCCGTGTAAGTCACCTTCCACAGGGCGGACTTGGGGTCCGAGGTGAAGAAGCCGCGGCCGTAGTCGAGGACGTAGAGCGCGCCGTCGGGGCCGAACTTCCAGTCCATGAGGTTCTTGATGCCGTCGTTGCCGACCGGCACGATCTTCTTGAGGTTCTCGGCGTGCACCGGGATGCCGCCGTCACCGGCCGTCTTCGGGTCCATGATCACCGCGTGCCGCGGCTGCGTGGCGTCGTAGAAGTCACCGACGAACCACTTGCCGTCCCAGTAGCTCGGCCACTTGTCCGCGTTCGGGATCGACGCGTCGTAGCGGTAGACGGGCCCGTCCATCGCGGCCTGTCCGCCGCCCTGCAGCCACGGCAGGAGGTACTTGGCCTCCTCCTTCTTGTACGAGGGGACGCCGTTGGCGTCACGCGGGTAGTCCGGCGCCCCGCCCTGCGGCGAGTACCAGATGTTGTTGCCGGTCACCGGCGGCAGGTTGACGAGACCGTCGTTGTTCGGCGACTCGTTCTTCGGGTGGTCGCAGTCGTACCAGCCGAGCGGCTTCGTCGGGTCCGGCAGATTGCGGTCGCGGTAGGGCTGCTTGTTGCCCATGCAGTACGGCCAGCCACGGTTGGACGCCTTGGTGATGACGGCGAACGTGTCGTACTTCGCCGGCCCCCAGGTCGTCGACGGCTCACCGGCGTCAGGTCCGACCCAGCCCGCGTACAGCGTGTCGGTCTTCTTGTCGACGGAGATGCGCGCCGGGTTGCGGACACCCATCACATAGATCTCGCCGCGTGTCTTGCCGCCGCCCTCCGCGGTCTCCTTGCCCGTGAAGAGGTTGCCCTCCGGCAGCGTGTACGTGCCGTCGGCCTCCGGGTGGATGCGCAGGATCTTGCCGTTGAGATTGTTGGTGTTGCCGGCGGTGCGGCGCGCGTCGGCGAAGGAGACGCCCTTGTAGTTGGGCTGCGGGTTGTTGCCCGAGTAACCGTCACTGAAGCCGCTGGAGTTGTTGTCGCCGGTCGCGATGTACAGGTTCCCCTTGGAGTCCCAGGCCATCCCGCCGCCCGCGTGGCAGCAACTGTGCACCTGAACCGGCCACTTGAGCAGCACCTTCTCGCTGCCCATGTCCAGCTTGTTCGTGGTCAGGTCGAGTGTGAAGCGCGAGACGCGGCGCTCGGCCATCTGCTTGTCCCGGTCGAGCTGGGAGTGCGGGGTGTAGTGCAGATACACATACCCGTTCTGCTCGAACTTCGGGTCGAGCTCGATGCCGAGCAGACCCTCCTCGACCTTGGTCAGCTCGTCGCCGCCGCCCTTGTTGCCGAAGACGGTCAGCGCCCCTGCCTGGGTGACCTTCTTGGTCTTCGGGTCGTAGACGTGGATCGCGCCCTTGCCCTTGCCGACGTCGGGGTTGCTCCAGTCGGTGATCACCGGCTGCGAGGAGTCGGCGCCGCCGCGGCCGATGTAGAGGATGCGTCCGTCGGGAGCGGTGACCAGGCCGTGCGGCTCGCCGATCTGGTCGTTCTGCCCCGCCTGGTTGGGCTGAGTGAGTCGCTCGGCCTTGTAGTTGGAGTCGATCGCGGCCTTGCAGTCGGCGCGCACGATACGGCTCGTCCACAGCAGGGCGCCGCGCAGGTGCGACTGGAAGTCCACCTCGTCGTAACTGGAGGCCGTGCCGCCCATGCCCGTGTAGAAGGAGCGCCCGCCGTCGTAGTCGCGGCACCAGGACACCGGGTGGTCCGCGCCGTTGGCGCTCGCGCCCGGCTGGTACGTCGACTCACGGACCCGGGCCACGGTGTGCACCGAACCGGACGGGTTCTTCTCCCAGTTCAGCCACTGGTCGGGGCGCTTCCACTGGACGGGAAGGTCCTTGGTGGCCGGATGCTGGCGGTCACCGACCTCGACGGTGGCGCGCTGGACGTTCGCCGGGCTGGAATCGGCCGGACGCGCGCCGATCAGACCGGTGAACCAGTCCGAGTACGGCTCGGCGCGGGCCGCGTCGTGGATGCCGACGAACCCGCCGCCGGC
This sequence comes from Streptomyces sp. NPDC090032, assembly GCF_044748025.1. Taxonomy (NCBI): domain Bacteria; kingdom Bacillati; phylum Actinomycetota; class Actinomycetes; order Kitasatosporales; family Streptomycetaceae; genus Streptomyces; species Streptomyces sp. NPDC090032. The sequence goes on from NZ_JBIVFF010000001.1 coordinate 595,270, forward strand.
CTCCATGAACGACTCGAGGCCCGCCTCCTGGTCAGGGTCGAGCACGTCGCCGCCGCCGGTCAGGAAGACGACCGCGTTGAACCGGCCCAGCTTGGTGGCGTTGGTGAACACGGACGCGTCGTCCGTCGCCGTGATCTTGAAGCGCTGGGCGGCGGGACCGCTCTGGCCGATCTTCTCGATCGCCGCGATCCCCGCGTTGACCACCGGTGACTCGTCGCCGCCCGCGGCGGAGCCGTAGTACACCAGGACGCGCACGTTCGCCCCGCCCGGAGGCGAGGGCAGGGACATCGTTGTCACGGATGGTTCCGGGAACGGACGCGCGCTGGCGGCGGGTCCGGTGAGCAGCCCGGTGGCGACCGCCCCGGACGCCAGGACCGCGGCGACTGCGCGGCGTCGTCTGCGTCTGTCTCTGTCCAACCCTCTTACGCCCAAGGGTTTTTGATGCGGCGTGGACCGCATGAGTTCACCCACCCCTCGTCGGTCACAGGTACGGCGCGGACGAAGCTAGACCTCTTTTCGCGGCTCGCCAATAGGTACGGCCGCAATGGCACGAACTTTGTCCTGAGTGTGGATAAACGAAGATCACCCGGTTACCGTCTCTCTGGCCGTCACGAGAGGCCCTCGTGGCACGTCCGCGCAAGTCCCGTACGAGGGTGGGGAGTTCGGCATGGACAGACGCAGCTTCAACCGGCGGGTGCTGATGGGCGGGGCCGCCGCGGCGACGACCGCGACATCGTTGTCGCTCATCGCGGCGACGGATGCCGCCCCCGCGGACGGCCCGGTGCGCACGGCCCCGGCCGGTGGTGAGGTCAAGCGCATCAAGATGTACGCCGAGAAGCTCGCGGACGGGCAGATGGGCTACGGGTTCGAGAAGGGCAAGGCGTCAGTGCCCGGCCCCCTCATCGAGCTCAACGAGGGCGACACCCTGCACATCGAGTTCGAGAACACCATGGACGTGGCGGCCAGCCTGCACGTCCACGGCCTGGACTACGAGGTCTCCAGCGACGGCACCAAGCTCAACAAGAGCGATGTCGAACCCGGCGGCAAGCGCACCTACACCTGGCGCACGCACGCCCCCGGCCGACGCAAGGACGGCACGTGGCGCGCGGGCAGCGCGGGGTACTGGCACTACCACGACCACGTCGTCGGCACGGAACACGGCACCGGCGGCATCCGCAAGGGCCTGTACGGACCGGTCATCGTGCGCCGCAAGGGCGACGTCCTCCCGGACACGACGTTCACGATCGTCTTCAACGACATGACCATCAACAACAAGCCGGCGCACGAAGGTCCCAACTTCGAGGCCACGGTGGGCGACCGCGTCGAGATCGTCATGATCACGCACGGCGAGTACTACCACACCTTCCACATGCACGGTCATCGCTGGGCGGACAACCGCACGGGCATGCTGACCGGCCCGGACGACCCGAGCCAGGTCGTCGACAACAAGATCGTCGGCCCCGCGGACTCGTTCGGCTTCCAGATCATCGCGGGAGAGGGTGTCGGGGCGGGCGCCTGGATGTACCACTGCCACGTGCAGAGCCACTCCGACATGGGGATGGTGGGGCTCTTCCTGGTGAAGAAGGAGGACGGCACGATCCCGGGCTACGAGCCGCACCACCCGGCGGGTCACACGGGCTAGGGCCGGCCTGCGCAGGCCTGTCTGTGCGCCGGTCACACCCGTGCCCAGACCGGCGCCCTCGCGGAGAGAGCCGCTGAACTCATCCGCGAGGACGCCGGGGCATGAGCCGTCCGGGACCTACGATCCGACGCTGACGGTGAAGCGCCGCGGGTTCCCGTCGTGCGCCGCGCCGGACACGTCCGGCTGTCCGTCGGGGCGCACGTCGTCGTACGGGAAGGCGTACCCGATGGGCGAGTTGGCGTGCACGACCCGCGACCAGTGGTTGGTGACGTCACCCTGGTAGTAGTCGGCCGTCGTGGTGCCGTTCGGCTGCTCGGGGTGGGTCAGCATGATGCTGCGGTTGAACCCGGCGGCGAGACGGGCGAGGAGGCCCTTCTTGTCGTCGGGGTCGCCGGGGTTGTTGGCGAACGGGCCGTGGTTGCAGGTGAAGATGTCCTTCGACGCGGGCTTGGGGAAGGCGTGCCCGCCGTTGAAGGTGAGGGTGTCGCCGCTGACCCGGCCCGTGAACACGCCCCGGCCGCCCTGGAGATCGATCTTCAGATCGGTCGTGCGGTACTTCTCCCAGACCTGGTCGACATAGCTGTTCCAGACGTCCCTGAACGGCATCTCGTCGGGGCGGTCGAAGTACGGGGCCATCAGGTTCTGAGGCGAGATGACGCGCAGGACCTTGCCGTCGCCACCGCGGATGACGAGCTTGTCCCAGGGCTGCCCGTCCTTGGCGGTCTGGGCCGCGAGATCCGCGGCGATCCTGTCCACCGCGCCGTCCGGGAGCGGTGCGACGGTGTGCGTGGCGTCGCCCTCCAGGGTCAGGCCGATGGGCAGGGCCGTCACCAGGTCGACGTAGCTGATGTTCGCGTACAACTGGTCGGAGTTGAAGGTGAATTCGCAGAACGACCAGGTCTTGCCGTAGTTCGCGTCGGTGGAGGTCGCGAAGGCCGGCTCGACGAGCGCGGGGCCCGGGTTCAGGAAGAAGTCGAGCGTGTTGTCGCGTACGAAGTAGACGCGGGCGCCGTACATCTGAGGCAGTGTCAGGACCTTCGGTGCCGAACCCGCCGCGCCCAGCGGGATGGCGCAGTCGACGGGCAGCGGGGTCTGCGGGGCGGACGGCGAGTCGGGGTGGTAGACCCCGCCGTCGGGCTTGAGCAGCACCCAGCGGTCGGTGCCCTGCTCGTGGCCCGTGACATAGGCCCGCACGGTGCCGGGCAACGACTTGTTCTGGAGGGCGAGTTCGCAGGTGGCGGGGGCCGCCTTGGCGTCCGGGCTGAGGGCGCTGCCCCAGGCCGGGTAGGTGAGTGCGGTGGCGGCCGTGGCGGCGCCGGTCAGGAACAGTCTGCGCGATATCACGGAGGACTCCTGAGATGTGGGGGAGCCCTACTGTTGCGAGTGCTGCGCGACGGGTCAAGACTTGTGACGGGGAGCGCTCCCATTTCTTCGGACCGTTCAACTCTTGGCGATGGTCAGGCCAGCGTCAGGCCATCGTCAGGCGATGGTCGGGAGGTGGCGAGGCGGTGGCTCGGCGGCGCGCGGGGTGGTGGCGGCGTGTGGAAGGGCCGTTGTCAGTGGGCGGTGCCAGACTCGGTGAGGCAGACAACGGGACCCCTGCAAGGGGGGCACCCTCAACGAGGAGGGCACCATGCTCACCACCCGTTTCGTCGACGGCTCGCCCAACTGGCTGGATCTCGGAACCCCTGATCTCGACGCCGCCGTTTCCTTCTACAGCGGACTCTTCGACTGGCAGTTCCTGTCGGGCGGTCCCGAGATCGGCGGCTACGGCCTGTTCCAGCTGGACGGCAGAAGCGTCGCCGGCGGCGTGAAGCTCACGCCCGACCAGGCCCCGCCGTCCTGGACCGTCTATTTCCAGACGCAGGACGCGGACGCGACGGTGAAGGCCGCGGAGCAGGCCGGCGGATCCGCGCCGTTCCAGACCATGGACGTACTGGACCTGGGCCGCATGGCGGTCATCGCCGATCCCGCGGGGGCGACGTTCGGCCTCTGGCAGCCCGGCCGGAACAAGGGCCTTGGCCTCGCCACGGACGACGGCTCACTCAACTGGATCGAGCTGTACACCCCGGACGTCGCACGGGCCAAGGACTTCTACGGCTCGGTGCTCGGCTGGAACACGTTCGACGTGCCGTTCCCGGGCGGCACCTACGTGACGGTGAACCCGGCGGGCACGGGTGAGGACGACATGTTCGGCGGCATCGTCACGCTGGCCGACGACCCGGCGGAGTCCGACATCGGGGCGCACTGGTCGCCGTACTTCCATGTGCCGGACGTCGACGCGATCGCCGCACGGACGCAGGATCTCGGCGGTAGTGTGCGCTTCGCGCCCACGAGCCTGCCCGGCGTCGGCCGCATCGCCAAGCTCACCGACCCGCAGGGCGCCCGCTTCGCGGTGATCAAAGGAAACCCGGACCAGACCTGAGCCGGGTCAGGGCACGCCTCAGGGGAGCCGGGGGAGCCGGGCGGGCACAAGTCGCGAGGCGCCCGGCGCGCCGCGTTGATCAGTCGTTGATCGTCTGTTTTTCGCCACGCGGCACGATCGGCGGCATGTACTCGAACCACACGCTGCGCCCCGTCACCAGCGCTCCCGTGGCCCCCGTCCCCTCCTGGCAGGACGAGGCGCTGTGCGCCCAGACGGGCGCCGACTTCTTCTTCCCCGAGCCCGGCAGCTCCGTGCGCGAGGCGAAGAGCATCTGCGGTCGGTGCGAGATCCGCTCCGCGTGCCTGGAGTACGCGCTCGCCAACGACGAACGCTTCGGAGTGTGGGGCGGCCTCTCCGAGAAGGAGCGTTACCAGCTGCGCCGCGGCTGAGCGGGGCACATGCCCATGACGCGGCACGCCCCGGGCGCGTGGCCCGGGGCGTGCTTGCGTGACGGGGGGGGTGGCTCAGCCCGCGGCGCGGGCCGCCATGCGGGCCTTGCGGGCCGCCAGCTTCTCGTCGAACTTGGAGGCCTCGCTGTCCAGGCCGCCCATGTACAGACCGAGCTCCTCCTGCGCCTTGAGACCCTCCGGGCCGAGCCCGTCGATGTCCAGGACCTTCAGGAAGCGCAGCACGGGCTGGATCACGTCGTCGTGGTGGATGCGCATGTTGTAGATCTCGCCGATGGCCATCTGGGCGGCGGCGCGCTCGAAGCCGGGCATGCCGTGTCCGGGCATCCGGAAGTTGACGACGACGTCGCGCACGGCCTGCATCGTGAGGTCGGGGGCGAGCTCGAAGGCCGCGCCGAGCAGGTTCCGGTAGAAGACCATGTGCAGGTTCTCGTCGGTGGCGATGCGCGCCAGCATGCGGTCGCAGACCGGGTCGCCCGACTGGTGGCCGGTGTTGCGGTGCGAGACGCGGGTCGCGAGCTCCTGGAAGGCGACGTACGCGACCGAGTGCAGCATCGAGTGCCGGTTGTCGGACTCGAAGCCCTCGGCCATGTGCGCCATGCGGAACTGCTCGAGCTGGTCCGGGTCGACGGCGCGCGACGCCAGCAGGTAGTCACGCATCACGATGCCGTGACGGCCCTCCTCGGCGGTCCAGCGGTGCACCCAGGTGCCCCAGGCGCCGTCGCGGCCGAAGAGGGAGGCGATCTCGTGGTGGTAGCTGGGGAGGTTGTCCTCGGTCAGCAGGTTGACGACGAGAGCGATGCGGCCGATCTCGGTGACCTTGGACTGGTCCTTCGCCCAGGCCTCGCCGTCCTCGAAGAAGCCGGGGAAGTTACGGGCGTCGGCCCACGGCACGTACTCGTGCGGCATCCAGTCCTTGGCCACCTTGAGGTGCCGGTTCAGTTCCTTCTCGACCACTTCCTCCAGCGCGTACAGCAGCTGCGCGTCGGTCCAGGTGGAGGACGAGCTGCCGAGGTGGGGAGAGGTGATGGTCACGAGGGCTCCAGGGGGGACGGGAGTAGTGCGAGGGGACGAGCTCGCAGGCACGAGCGGTTGTACCTACGGTGTCGTAGGTTACGTTGCCGTAGGTTAAACCCTCTGTAAAGGGCCACCCGGAACCGACCCCTCCGGCCTCAGCCGCCTCTATGGCTTCATTGCGCCTCAGGAGTGCAGCTCGCGGAGCCGGACTGAGAGGCACGTCACACAGCCCTCGAGTTTCTCGAACTCGCTGATGTTCACCAGAACTGGCTCCAGACCGAGTTCCGCGTACAGCTCCGCCGTTCTCGGTGCGCTCGCCGCCATCAGGAGCTTCCCGCCGCCCAGGAGCACCACATGCGCGCCGGCCTCCTCCGGGACGGGCAGGAAGCGCGGGAAGAGCGACGGCACGTCCACCACCGGCTCGTGCCCGACGACCGTACCGTCGGGCAGGGCCGTCACCGCCGACTTCAGGTGCAGCACCTTGCTGACCGGTACGGCGACGACCTTCGCCCCGAGCGGCTCGAATGCGGCCCGCAGCTGCCGTACGCCGTCCGCGTTCGTGCGCCCGCCCCGGCCCACGTAGATCGTGTCGCCGACCTTCAGGACGTCGCCGCCGTCGAGCGTGCCCGGCTCCCGCACCCGGTTCACGGAGCAGCCGAGCCGGGCCACGGCCTCCTCGACGCCCGCCGTCTCCCCGCGCCGGGACGTGGCGCCGGGCCGGGTGATCAGCGCGACGTTGCGGTACATGACCACCGCGTCCTCGACGAAGACCGCGTCGGGGCACTCGTCGGCGGCCTCGACCTCCACCGTCTCCCAGCCGTGCTCCCCGAGCGCCGCGACATAGGCGTCCCACTGCGTGAGCGCCAGGTCCGGGTCGACGGGTGTGCGCTCGACGTGCGTGACGAGCCCGTCCGCGAGGCGGGGTCCCGGGCGGCGGATCAAGGCCTTCTGGCTGGGCACGTGCGGTTCTCCTCGGGACGGGACGACTCGTGGACGTACTTCTCGGGCGGGCCCTTGGACGGTCCGGCGCGGACATCATGCACGGCACGGCGCCGGTGACGGAATCCCCGGCTCGCGCACCGTATCCGCCCGGCGCCCGCCCGAGCGCGAGCTACCCGACGTACTCGCCCCTCTCCTTCGTGATGTCCCGGAGCCGGCCTCCCTCCATGAGCAGCGTCCGGGTGACCCCGATGGACTTCAGGAACGGCAGGTCGTGGCTCGCCACGAGCAGCGTGCCCTCGTAGGACTCCAGGGCCGAGGTCAGCTGCCGGACGCTCGCCAGGTCGAGGTTGTTCGTCGGCTCGTCGAGCATCAGCAGCTGGGGCGCCGGCTCGGCGAGCATCAGCGCCGCGAGGGCGGCCCTGAACCGCTCGCCGCCCGAGAGGGTCGCCGCCGCCTGATCGGCCCGCGCCCCCTTGAACAGGAAGTGGGCGAGCCGCGCCCTGACGCGGTTGTTCGTCGCCCCGGGAGCGAACCGCGCCACGTTCTCCGCGACGGTCAGACCCTCGTCGAGCACGTCGAGCCGCTGCGGCAGGAACCGCAGGGGAACATGCGCCACCGCCTCACCCGCGACGGGTTCGAGGCCCCCGGCGATCGTGCGCAGGAGCGTCGTCTTGCCCGAACCGTTGCGCCCGACGAGAGCGATCCGCTCCGGACCCCGGAGCTCGAACTCGCCCTCGACGCATGCCCCGTAGGCCATCCGCAGCTGACGCAGCGTGAGAACCGAGCGGCCCGGCGGCACCGCCGTGTGCGGCAGATCGACGCGGATCTCGTCGTCGTCGCGCACGGCCTCCACCGCCTCGTCGAGCCGCTCCTTGGCCTCGGCGAGCCGGCCCTCGTGCAGTTGGCGGTACTTGCCCGCGGAGACCTGGGCCTGCCGTTTGCGCTGCGCCATGATCGCCTTCGGTTCGCGCTTGGTGTCCCACATCTTCTGTCCGTAGCGCCTGCGCCGGGCCAACGTGACCTGGGCGTCCACCAGTTCGCGCTTCTGCTTCTTCAGGTCGGCGTCGGCGACCCGCACCATGCGCTCCGCCGCCTCCTGTTCGGTCGCGAGCGCCTCCTCGTACGCGGAGAGGTTCCCGCCGTACCGGACGAGACCGCCCGCGCGCAGATCGGCGATCTGGTCGACGCGTTCCAGGAGTTCACGGTCGTGGCTGACCACGACCATGACGCCCGGCCACGCCTCCACGGCCGCGTACAGCCGCCTGCGGGCGGGCAGGTCGAGGTTGTTCGTCGGCTCGTCGAGCAGCAGGACGTCGGGGCGGCGCAGGAGCAGCGCGGCGAGGCGGATCAGGACCGACTCGCCTCCCGAGAGCTCGCCGACGGTGCGGTCGAGGCCGATGCGGCCGAGGTCGAGCCCGTCGAGGGTCGCGACGGCGCGCTCCTCGACGTCCCAGTCGTCGCCGACCGCGGCGAAGTGTTCCTCGCGTACGTCGCCCGCCTCGATGGCGTGCAGCGCGGCCCGTGCACGGGCGATGCCGAGGGCCTCGTCGACGCGGAGCGAGGTGTCGAGGGTGACGCTCTGCGGCAGGTAGCCGATCTCGCCCTGCACCTTCACGGCGCCGTCGGCCGGGGTGAGTTCTCCGGCGATCAGCTTCAACAGCGTTGACTTTCCTGCGCCGTTGAGGCCGATGAGCCCGGTCCTGCCGGGGCCGAACGCGGCCTGAAGGTCGTCGAACACCCGAGTACCGTCGGGCCAGGCGTAGGTGAGGGAGGTGCAGGTGATGGAAGTGGGGGAGGTAGACATACGGCCTCGCGGTCGCTCGGTGGGAACGGTGGGCAGCGCATGGGGACACCGCGGGCGACCACAGCCGGAAGGAACGAGAGCGCACAGGGCGCGAAGGGAGGTCCCGCACCGGATTCCGGCAGGAGGACGGCTCGATCGTCCGAGGTCGCACACGCAAGACACAGGGCGCACCCCTGGGGCGCGGCCGTGTGACGCGGTGTCTCAGAACCTCAGAAGAGCAACGTCCTACTCCGATCGACGACAACAGGATCAACGGGAACGCTGTCCACCGTACGAAGGTGGCTGCGGGCCGTCAACGAATTATCGTGAGCCCCCACGGCCCTGCCCCCAAGCCCAGTCCGCGTGCCCAGCCCTTACGCCCAACCCTTGAGCCCCCGCCCCACCCTCCAGGAGGAGGCCCCCGTGCCCCACGGCTCGCTCTCGCTGCCCGCCCGGCTCTTCCTGCTGGGATTCGACACGGAGAAGGGCAGGGTCTCCGGCGCCCCCGACATCGAGCTCGCCGTCCGCGCCGCGGCGCTCGTCGAGCTGGCCCGGCGCCGCATCATCAGCGACGTGGACGGGGTCGTGACCCCTGTCTTCGACGCGCGCACCGGTGACCCCGTCCTCGACGAACTCATGGAGCTCGCCGAGGAGTCGAGGCCGCGCGGCTGGCGCACCTGGATCGGCTACCGCTCCCGCACCACCCTCGACACCGTGCGCCGCCAACTCGCCTCCGAGGGCTACCTGTCGGCCGAGCGCAAGCGCGTCCTCGGACTCTTCCCCGTGACCCGGTACGGCCTGGAGCGCGCCGGTTACGTCGAGGTGCTGCGGGCCGAGGTGCTCGGCGCGCTGGAGGGAGGAGGGCCGGTCGGCAGGGTGGACGAGGACGACGCGGCACTCGCGGTGCTCGCCGCCACGGGCAAGCTCCGCAAGCTGATCCCCGGCAAGGCCAGGCGCACGCACAAGCTCCGGCTCGACCAGCTCACCGCGCGCGCCGGCGGCATCTCTCCCGAGCTGCGGCAGACCCTGGGCGACATCCGCGCCGCGCTCGCCGCGGCCGTCAGGGCGGCGGAGGCGTCGCGGGCCTCGGACGGCGGGGGCGGCGGGGGCTGAGCGAGGCCCCCGCCGCCTGTCACACGTACGTGTCGGATTCTCGCCAGCTGCGTGCAGGCCCCGGATGGTTGGCTGTGCGGCATGACGAACCGTACGCACCTGAATGACCAGGCACTGGCCTTCCGCTCGCAGCACGTCGCCGGCCGCCCGCTCGTCCTGCCCAACGCCTGGGACGTCGCGAGTGCGCGCATCGTCGCGCACGCCGGAGCCGCGGCCGTCGCCACCACCAGCGCCGGGCTGTCCTGGGACCTGGGCGTGGCCGACGGGGACCGGCTCGGCAGGGACGAGGCGTTCGACGCCGTCGCGCGGATCGCCGCCGCCGTGGACGTGCCGGTGACCGCCGACATCGAGAGCGGCTACGCGGACGCGGCCCAGGACGTCGCCGTCACCGTGCGCGCCGTCCTCGACGCCGGAGCGGTGGGCGTCAACATCGAGGACGCCTGGCACGGCGGGAGCGCCCCGCTGCGGCCCGTGGAGGCGCAGGCGGAGCGGATCGCGGTGGCCCGCGCCGCGGCGGACGCGGAGGGCGTGGCCCTGTTCGTGAACGCCCGCATCGACACGTATCTGATGGGCGTGGGAGAGCCGCGGGCGCGGCTCGCGGCGACGCTGGAGCGGGCCGCTGCCTACCTCGCGGCGGGAGCGGACGGGATTTTCGTGCCCGGGGCCGTCGACCCGGTGACCGTGAAGGCGCTTGCCGCCGGTATCGAGGGGCCGCTCAACGTGATGGCGTGGCCCGGGGCGCCGTCCGTGGCCGAGTTCGCCGCGCTCGGGGTCGCCCGTATCAGCGTCGGCGCGGGCATCGCGCAGGCCGCGCACGCCCTCGTGCGCAGGGCGGCCCGGGAACTGCTCACCGAGGGAACGTACGGGAGCCTGGCCGGCGGACTCGACTACGGGGAGCTCAACACCCTACTCGGCAACGGGAGTTGAGCCCGGAGGTGGTGTTGGTCAGTGCGCGTCCCGCATCAGCTCCGCGAGGTCGCTGTCCAGGTCCACGTGCAGATGCTCGTCGCCCACCGGCACCAGCGCCGCCGTGCTGTTGAGGAAGCGGCGCAGTTCGCCCGTCCGGACGTGCACGATCGCGGTGCCTTCGTGGGCGTGGAACTCCAGGACCGTGCGGTCGAAGCCGTACGGCCGCACCCGGACGTCGCCCGCACCGACCGGCTCCCGTACCCCGGCCGAGAGCAGCTCACGGGCGAACGTCCAGCTCACGTCGACGCCTTCGAGCGTGGCCGGTGCCGGGAACGACATGCGCACGGCGAAGGGGTCCCGCATGGCGTAGCGCAACGTCGCGGGAATGGTCGACATCCGCGGCGCGGCGGCGACGAGACGGGCCTCTACGGCTTGCTCGATGACGGTGGACAACGCCTGCTCCCTTGTGACGGCTGAACGGACGGCGGTTCGGGCAACAGCTCGGACGGCGGTTGGGCAACAGCTCGGACGGCTGGTCGGACGGCAAGTCGAACGACGGGTGGGGTGACGGGTAGGACTCCCCGCCACTTGAAGAGACGGCGGAACGAGGGAATCCGTGCACCGAACGGCCGGGGAAAGGTGAGTGACCTGTGTCACCGGTCCCTGTCGGTCCGGTGTGCCGGCCATCTGGACGGGGCCGGGGGAGTGGGCTAGCTTCGCCCGCCATGAGGGGCATGGGGAAGTCGAGACGCATGGTGTCCATGGGGCTGGCCGGGGCGGCACTCGCCCTCGCGTTCACTCCGGTGGGTCCGGCGCAGGCCGCAGGCGGGCACACACAGGCGGGGCCGCAGGAGACGCCAACGGCGTCCCATTGGGATGTGAAGGACAGCGGCACCGACGCGCGGTTCCGGGGACTGGCCGCGGTGAGCCGCGATGCCGCCTGGGTCGCGGGGACCAAGGGCACGGTCCTTCGCACCTCGGACGGCGGCTCCCACTGGCGGAACGTGTCGCCGCCCGGCGCGGGCGCACTGGAGTTCCGCGACATCGAGGCCTTCGACAGCCGGCGCGCGGTCGTCCTCGCGATCGGCGAGGGCGACGCCTCGCGGGTCTTCCGCACGGACGACGGCGGGGCCACCTGGACCGAGTCCTTCCGCAACCCGGACCCGAAGGCGTTCTACGACTGCCTGACGTTCTTCGACGCGCGCCACGGCCTCGCGATGAGTGACCCCGTGGACGGCAAGTACCGGATCCTGTCCACGCGCGACGGAGGACGCTCCTGGGACGTCCTGCCCAGCGCCGGCATGCCCGCGGCGCAGGAGGGCGAGGCCGGCTTCGCGGCGAGCGGCCAGTGCCTGGTCAGCTCCGGTCCGCGCGACGTGTGGCTGGCCACGGGCGGGGCCGCACGCGCACGCGTGCTGCACTCGTCGGACCGTGGCCTGACCTGGCGGGCGACCGACTCCCCGATCCCGGCGGGCGACCCGGCACGCGGCGTCTTCGGCCTCGCGTTCCGCGACCGTACGCACGGCATCGCGGTCGGCGGCGACTACCGCGCGGACCAGGCGTCCCCGAGGGCCTCGGCCACGACGCGCGACGGCGGCCGCACCTGGACGGCGTCCGCGGCGCCGGTCCCCGCCTACCGCTCGGGCGTCACCTGGCTCCCGCACAGCCGTACGAGCGCCCTCGCCGTCGGCCCCACGGGGACCGACCTCACCCTCGACGCGGGGCGCACCTGGCGCACCGTCGACACGGGCTCGTACGACACGGCGGACTGCACCCACGACGGCGCCTGCTGGGCCTCGGGCGAGAAGGGACGCATCGCCCGGCTCGAACGGTGACCCGGGCCGGATCCAGCTAGCCGGCCAACTCCTGCCGGAAGCGCTCCAGTTCGGGTGCCGTCTTCCTCGCGATGAACTCCGTGATGCGGTACTCGCACACGTCGCCGGTGACGAAGGGGTCGGCCGCCGTGATCTTCTCGATCTGCGCGCGGTCGTCCCCGACGGCGAGGATGATCCCGCCGTCGCGCGGGTTCTTGCGGCCGGAGGCGATGAAGACACCGGCTTCGTACTGCTCGTCGAGCCAGGCGATGTGCGCTGCGTGAAGCGCGTCGACGCGCTCGACCGGGGCCGTGTAGGTCAGCTCAAGTACAAACATGATCGCCAGGCTACCCGCGGCCCGTCGGCCCCGCTCTATGGTGGGCGCCACCATGAGCCACGAACAGATCCTCCGGATCCTCGCCGACCGGCCCGCCGACGAGCGCTCCGCCCGCGCGGTCCAGGACGCACTGCGCGCCCACGTCGTCCTCGACGAGCCGGGGCCCCCGCCCGGGACCGGACTCGTCACCGGCGTCGACGTGGCCTACGACGACGAGCGTGACCTCGTCGCGGCGGCGGCCGTCGTGCTCGACGCGGCGACCCTCGAAGTCGTCGAGGAGTCCACCGCCGTCGGACGGATCTCCTTCCCGTACGTGCCAGGCCTGCTGGCCTTCCGTGAGATCCCTACCGTGGTCGCCGCACTGGAGGGCCTCAACTCCCGCCCCGGGCTTGTCGTCTGCGACGGGTACGGAGTGGCGCACCCGCGCCGTTTCGGCCTCGCCAGCCACCTCGGGGTTCTGACGGGGCTGCCCACGATCGGCGTCGCGAAGAACCCGTTCACCTTCACGCACGAGGAACCGGACGCGCCGCGCGGCAGCACGGCTTCCCTGCTGGACGGCGACGAGGAGGTCGGCCGGGCGCTGCGCACCCGGGACGGCGTCAAACCCGTCTACGTCTCCGTCGGCCACCGCACGAGCCTCGACACCGCGTGCGCCCACACCCTGCACCTCACGCCGGAGTACCGCCAGCCGGAGACGACCCGCAGAGCCGACGCGCTGTGCAGGCGGGCCCTGGCGGAGGCCCAGGACGGCGCCACGCGCGCGTAGTCACGTGCCGTGTCCACGCGCGCGTGGTCCCCCGCTACCGCGTCGCGGCCACCCGGAACGTGATGCCGGCCTCCCGCAGGCGCGTCGTCAGGGCGTCGCCCATCGCGACGGCCGTCGTGACCTGGCCCGAGGTCTCGGGCAGGTCGTCGAGCGCCAGGCACATCGCGGACTCGCCGAGCATTTTCGCCGTCTCGTCGTAGCCGGGGTCCCCGCCCGAGACCTCCGTGAACACCCGGCGGCCGCCGCCCTCGCCGACGAAGCGCACCGAGAACCAGCTCGCCGCACGCCGCGCCTCGTCCGGACCGTCACCCGGCTTGAGCCGTCCGGACAGCCACCGGCGCGCGGGCGGCAGTTGGGCCGCGGCGAACAGCGCGCCCGTCGCCGCGACGCCGCCGAACACGACGGGCAGGTGCCGCACCGCCGCGTAGTGCCGGTAGCGGAAGTCGGGGCCGTAGCGCTCCAGCGCCCGCGCGGACCGCTGGACGACCTGCGGGTCGATCGTCGGGAGCGGCAGCGCCCACGCGTCGACCTCCTTCGCGTAACGGGGCGCGCCCGTCGGCGCGTACGCCCTGCGGCCGACCAGGCGGGGCTGGTGGCGCCGCCGGTCCTGCTGCGCGGCCAGCATCTGCCGGCCCCGCGAGAACTGCGTCAGCGCGGACGCGAACGTGCCGCCCGAGAACGTCGCGTTCGACCGTACGAACCCGTCGATGCGCAGCGGCACGCCCTCGGGGAGCTGCCCCACCGTGAAGCGCACGCCCAGGTCGTGCGGTATCGAGTCGAAGCCGCACGCGTGGACGAGGCGCGCCCCGGTCTCCCGCGCGCGGGCGTCGTGCCGCACGAACGTGACGTCGACGAACTCGGGCTCGCCGCACAGGTCCGTGTAGTCGGTGCCCTCCTCGGCGCACGCGGCCACCAGATCCTGGCCGTAGGTCACGTACGGGCCGACGGTCGTGGCCACCACGCGCGTGCGTGCCGCGAGGGCGCGCAGGGACGCCGGGTCGGCGACGTCGGCGCGGACCAGCGGTAGTACGGCGCACGCGGGATCGATCGCCGTGAGGCGCTCGCGCAGCCGCTCCAGCTTCCCCGTGTCGCGCCCCGCGACGGCCCACCGCAGTCCCTCGGGCGCGTGCGCCGCCAGATACTCGGCGGTCAGCGCGCCGGCGAATCCGGTCGCGCCGAAGAGCACGATGTCGTACTCGCGGCCTGCCCTGTCGGCTCTGCCGGGCCTGTCCCGCATGTCCCGTTCCCTGCCGTGCCCGCTGTCCTGCCTGGTCATGACACCCCTCAGCCCTGTGCCCCGCGCCGTTGTCGGTGGCCGAGGCTAGCGTGAGGGGGCGACGGAGGTTCAGGGGCCCCGCCTGCTCCCGGAACGCCGGGTGCCACGGAGAACTTCCTTGGGCCGAGTGCCCCGAATCCATACGCGCCTCCTGGCGACACCGGAGCACCGCGTCGTAAATTACTAAGCGCTTGCTCGCCAGGGGTTGTGCTGAGTGGAACACGTTCTTAGCATCGCTGGTGTTACATCAGTTGTGTCACAGTGCTGGGGGCTCCATGGCAGTGGCAGGGATGACGGACAGCGGCCCGCTCGCCGGGGTGCGCGTGGTCGAACTGGCGGGCATCGGCCCGGGTCCGTTCGCCGCGATGCTCCTCGCCGACCTGGGCGCCGATGTCGTGCGCGTGGACCGCCCCGGAGGCGCCGGGCTCGCGGTCAACCCCGAGTACGACATCACCAACCGCAACAAACGCTCCGTGATCATCGACCTCAAGGCGCAGGACGGCCCCGCGCGCGTCCTCGACCTCGTCGACAAGGCGGACGTCCTCATCGAGGGCTACCGGCCCGGGGTCGCAGAGCGCCTCGGCGTCGGCCCCGACGCCTGCCACGCCCGCAACCCCCGCCTCATCTACGGACGCATGACCGGCTGGGGCCAGGACGGCCCCCTCGCGCAGCGCGCCGGGCACGACATCGCGTACATCGCCCTCACCGGCACCCTCGGCATGATCGGCAAGCCCGACGAGCCGCCGACCGTCCCCGTGAACCTCGTCGGGGACTACGCGGGCGGCTCGCTCTACCTCGTCGTCGGCATCCTCGCGGCCCTCCACCGCGCGCGCGACACCGGCGCGGGCCAGGTCGTGGACGCCGCGATCGTCGACGGCGCCTCGCATCTGGCAGCGATGATCCACGGCATGCTGGCGGCCGGCGGCTGGCAGGACCGGCGCGGCAGCAACCTCCTCGACGGCGGCTGCCCGTTCTACGGGACGTACGAGACCTCCGACGGGCAGTACATGGCGGTCGGCGCCCTCGAGCAGCAGTTCTACGACGAGTTCATCGCGCTCCTCGGCATCGGGGACACGGCCCCCGCCCGCAAGGACCTCGCCCGCTGGGGCGAGCTGCGCGACGCCGTCGCCGCCCGCTTCAAGACCCGTACCCGCGAGGAGTGGACCGCCGTCTTCGAGGGGTCCGACGCGTGCGTGGCGCCGGTCCTGTCCCTGCGCGAGGCGCCCGGCCACCCCCACCTGGCCGCGCGCGGCACCTTCACCGACCACGGCGGCATCACCCAGCCCGCCCCCGCACCCCGCTTCTCCGATACCCCCACCGCCGTCCGCAGCGGCCCCGCGCAGCCGGGCGCCGACACCGCCGCAGTGGCCCGCGACTGGGACGTACCGAGCCTGACGAAGGAAGAGAACTGATGGAGCTGTCCGCACCCCTGGCCTACGCGGCCGACCCCCGTCAGGCGGCCGACGACGCCGCCGCGCTCGAGTCGGCGGGACTCGACGCCGTCTGGGTCGCGGAGGCCTACGGCTTCGACTCGCCCACGATCATGGGCTATCTCGCCGCCCGCACCGAGCGCATGAAGATCGGCGCCGGGATCCTGAACGTCTACTCGCGCACCCCCGCTCTCATCGCCCAGACCGCCGCCGGACTCGACGCGGTCTCGGGGGGCCGCGCCGTCATCGGCCTGGGCGCGTCGGGCCCGCAGGTCGTCGAGGGCTGGCACGGCAAGGCGTACGACAAGCCGCTCGGCCGCACCCGCGAGGCCATCGAGCTGACCCGCCGCATCCTGCGCCGCGAGGTCATCGACCACCACGGCATCACGGACATGCCCCTGCCCGCGGAGAAGGGCGGCAGGCTCGGCAAGCCCCTGAAGATCCTCGCCAAGCCCGTACGCCCCGAAGTCCCGCTGTACGTCGCCTCGCTGGGCCCGGCGAACGTGCGGATGACCGCCGAGATCGCCGACGGCTGGCTGCCCACCCTGTTCATCCCGGAGAAGGCCCAGCAGGTGTGGGGCACCTCGCTCGCCGAGGGCGCCGCGAAGCGCGACCCCGGGCTCGGACCGCTCCAGGTCGTCGCCGGCGGCCTGCTCGCCATCGGTGAGGACGCGGCGGCCGCGCGTGATCTCGCCCGCCCCAACATCGCCCTGTACGTGGGTGGCATGGGCGCCGTCGGCAAGAACTTCTACAACGACCTCGCCGTGGCCTACGGCTACGAGAAGGAGGCCAAGCTCATCCAGGAGCTCTACCTCTCGGGGAAGAAGAAGGAGGCCGAGGCCGCCGTCCCGGACGAGTTCTGCGAGCTGATGAGCCTGTGCGGGCCCGAGAGCTACGTGCGTGAGCGTGTCGAGGCCTTCCGCGCCGCGGGCGTCACCATGCTGAACGTCATCCCGGTCGGCCCCGAGCCCGCCCGGCTGGTCGAGACCGTCAAGAGCTGGCTGTAGGGAGGGCATCACGATGGCAATGGAACGGCAGATCTTCACCGCGGAGCACGACGCGTTCCGCGAGACCGTCCGCACCTTCCTCGCCAAGGAGGTCACCCCGCACTACGAGCAGTGGGAGAAGGACGGCATCGTCTCGCGCGAGGCCTGGCTCGCGGCCGGCCGCCAGGGCCTCCTCGGGCTCGCCGTGCCCGAGGAGTACGGGGGCGGCGGCAACGCCGACTTCCGCTACAGCGCCGTCATCGCCGAGGAGTTCACCCGCGCGGGAGCCGCCGGCCTCGCGATCGGACTCCACAACGACATCATCGGGCCGTATCTGACCTCGCTGGCCACGGACGAGCAGAAGCGCCGCTGGCTGCCCGGTTTCTGCGACGGCTCCCTGATCACGGCCATCGCGATGACCGAGCCGGGCGCCGGATCCGACCTTCAGGGCATCCGCACCACGGCCGAGGACCGCGGCGACCACTGGGTGCTCAACGGCTCCAAGACGTTCATCTCGAACGGGATCCTCGCCGACCTCGTGATCGTCGTCGCGAAGACGACGCCCGAGGGCGGCGCCCACGGCCTGTCCCTCCTGGTCGTCGAGCGCGGCATGGAGGGCTTCGAGCGCGGCCGCAACCTCGACAAGATCGGCCAGAAGGCCCAGGACACGGCCGAGCTCTTCTTCAACGACGTCCGCGTCCCGAAGGAGAATCTCCTCGGCGAGCTCAACGGGGCCTTCGTCCACCTGATGACGAACCTCGCGCAGGAGCGCATGGGCATCGCCGTCGCCGGGATCGCCGCCGCGGAGCACCTCCTGGAGATCACCACGACGTACGTCAAGGAGCGCGAGGCCTTCGGCCGCCCGCTCGCCAAGCTCCAGCACATCCGGTTCGAGATAGCCGAGATGGCCACCGAGTGCGCCGTCACCCGGACCTTCCTGGACCGCTGCATCGTCGACCACTCGAACGGCGAACTCGACGCGGTGCACGCCTCGATGGCCAAGTGGTGGGCCACCGAGCTCCAGAAGCGCGTGGCCGACCGCTGCCTCCAACTCCACGGCGGCTACGGCTACATGACGGAGTACCGCGTCGCCAAGGCCTTCACCGACGGACGCATCCAGACGATCTACGGCGGCACGACGGAGATCATGAAGGAGATCATCGGGCGCTCGCTGCTCGGCTGACCCCCCACGGACCCGCCGGCCCACCGAACCCCCGGCCCGGCCCACCCTCATTGCCCGGCCCACCCTCATTGAAAGGCAAGCGAGTGAGCACCGAAGCGTACGTGTACGACGCGATCCGCACCCCGCGCGGACGCGGCAAGGCGAACGGCGCCCTGCACGGCACCAAGCCGATCGACCTCGTCGTCGGACTGATCCACGAGGTCCAGCGGCGCTTCCCGGACCTCGACCCCGCCGCCATCGACGACATCGTGCTCGGCGTCGTCGGCCCGGTCGGCGACCAGGGCTCCGACATCGCGCGGATCGCGGCCATCGCGGCCGGGCTCCCGGACACGGTGGCCGGTGTGCAGGAGAACCGCTTCTGTGCGTCGGGCCTCGAAGCGGTCAACCTGGCGGCCATGAAGGTCCGTTCGGGCTGGGAGGACCTCGTCCTCGCGGGCGGCGTCGAGTCGATGTCGCGCGTCCCGATGGCCTCGGACGGCGGCGCCTGGTTCGCCGACCCGATGACCAACTACGAGACGGGCTTCGTGCCGCAGGGCATCGGCGCGGATCTGATCGCGACCATCGAGGGCTTCTCGCGGCGCGACGTCGACGAGTACGCGGCCCTCTCCCAGGAGCGCGCGGCCGCCGCCGTGAAGGACGGCCGCTTCGCCCGCTCCGTCGTGCCCGTCACGGACCGCAGCGGCCTGACCGTCCTCGACCACGACGAGTTCCTGCGCCCCGGCACGACCGCCGACTCGCTCGCCAAGCTGAAGCCGTCGTTCGCGGACATCGGCGACCTCGGCGGCTTCGACGCCGTCGCGCTGCAGAAGTACCACTGGGTCGAGAAGATCGACCACGTCCACCACGCGGGCAACTCCTCCGGCATCGTCGACGGCGCCTCCCTCGTCGCCATCGGCACCAAGGAGGTCGGTGAGCGGCACGGCCTGACCCCGCGCGCGCGGATCGTCTCCGCGGCCGTCTCCGGTTCCGAGCCCACCATCATGCTCACCGGTCCCGCGCCCGCCACCCGCAAGGCCCTCGCCAAGGCGGGTCTGACCATCGACGACATCGACCTCGTCGAGATCAACGAGGCCTTCGCCGCCGTCGTCCTGCGCTTCGTCAAGGACATGGGCCTCTCCCTCGACAAGGTCAACGTCAACGGCGGCGCCATCGCGCTCGGCCACCCGCTCGGCGCCACCGGCGCGATGATCCTCGGCACGCTCATCGACGAACTGGAGCGCCAGGACAAGCGCTACGGCCTCGCCACGCTGTGCGTCGGCGGCGGCATGGGCATCGCCACGATCGTCGAGCGACTCTGACCCCCGTCCTTTCCCGCACTGGCATCTACGGAGCAGCAGAAATGACCGAGAGCACCACCATCCGCTGGGAACAGGACGAGACCGGAATCGTCACCCTCGTCCTCGACGACCCCAACCAGTCCGCGAACACGATGAACCAGGCGTTCAAGGACTCCATCGCCGCGATCGCCGACCGCGCCGAGGCCGAGAAGGACTCGATCCGCGGCATCGTCTACACCTCCGCCAAGAAGACGTTCTTCGCGGGCGGTGACCTGAAGGACATGATGAAGGTCGGCCCAAAGAACGCCCAGCAGGCGTTCGAGACCGGCACCGGCATCAAGAAGTCCCTGCGCCGCATCGAGACGCTCGGCAAGCCCGTCGTCGCGGCGATCAACGGCGCGGCCCTGGGCGGCGGTTACGAGATCGCGCTCGCCTCCCACCACCGCATCGCCCTCGACGCGCCCGGCTCCAAGATCGGCCTCCCGGAGGTCACGCTCGGCCTGCTCCCCGCGGGCGGCGGCGTCACGCGCACCGTACGGCTCATGGGCATCACCGACGCCCTGCTGAAGGTGCTCCTCCAGGGCACCCAGTACACCCCGAAGCGCGCCCTGGAGAACGGCCTCGTCCACGAGGTGGCGGCCACCCCCGAGGAGATGCTCGCCCAGGCGCGCGCCTTCATCGACGCCAACCCCGAGTCGCAGCAGCCCTGGGACAAGCCCGGCTACCGCATCCCGGGCGGCACCCCGGCCAACCCGAAGTTCGCGGCGAACCTGCCCGCCTTCCCGGCCAACCTCAAGAAGCAGACGAACGGCGCCCCCTACCCGGCCCCGCGCAACATCCTCGCCGCGGCCGTCGAGGGCTCCCAGGTCGACTTCGAGACGGCGCTGACCATCGAGGCGCGCTACTTCACCGAGCTGGTGACCGGCCAGATCGCGAAGAACATGATCCAGGCGTTCTTCTTCGACCTCCAGGCGGTGAACTCGGGCGCGAACCGGCCCAAGGGCATCGAGAAGCGCACCGTCCGCAAGGTCGCCGTCCTCGGCGCCGGGATGATGGGCGCGGGCATCGCCTACTCGTGCGCCCGCGCCGGCATCGAGGTCGTCCTCAAGGACGTGACCGCCGACGCCGCCGCCCTGGGCAAGGGCTACTCCGAGAAGCTCTGCGCCAAGGCAGTCTCGCGCGGCCGCACCACGCAGGAGAAGGCGGACGCGCTCCTCGCCCGCATCACGCCCACCGCCGATCCGCAGGACCTCGCCGGCTGCGACGCCGTGATCGAGGCCGTCTTCGAGGACCCGGCGCTCAAGCACAAGGTGTTCAAGGAGATCCAGCACGTCATCGAGCCCGACGCGCTGCTGTGCTCCAACACCTCGACCCTGCCGATCACCCTCCTCGCCGAGGGCGTCGAGCGGCCCGAGGACTTCATCGGGCTGCACTTCTTCTCGCCCGTCGACAAGATGCCGCTCGTGGAGATCATCAAGGGCGAGCGCAGCGGCGACGAGGCGCTGGCCCGCGCCTTCGACCTGGTCCGCCAGATCAGCAAGACGCCGATCGTCGTGAACGACTCGCGCGGGTTCTTCACCTCGCGTGTCATCGGGCACTTCATCAACGAGGGCGTCGCGATGGTCGCCGAGGGCATCGAGCCCGCGTCCGTCGAGCAGGCCGCCGCCCAGGCCGGCTACCCGGCCAAGGTCCTGTCCCTGATGGACGAGCTGACGCTGACCCTGCCCCGCAAGATCCGTAACGAGACCAAGCGGGCCGTCGAGGAAGCGGGCGGCACCTGGGCCGGCCACCCCTCGGACGTCGTCATCGACCGCATGGTCGAGGAGTTCGACCGCCCCGGACGCAGCGGCGGCGCCGGTTTCTACGAGTACGTGGACGGCAAGCGCGCCGGTCTGTGGCCGGGCCTGCGCGAGCACTTCACCAAGCCCGGGTACGAGATCCCGTTCAAGGACATGCAGGAGCGCATGCTCTTCTCCGAGGCGCTCGACACCGTGCGCCTCCTGGAGGAGGGCGTCCTGACCTCGGTCGCGGACGCCAACATCGGCTCCATCTTCGGCATCGGCTTCCCCGGCTGGACCGGCGGCGTGCTCCAGTACATCAACGGCTACGAGGGAGGCCTGCCCGGCTTCGTGGCCCGCGCGCGCGAGCTCGCCGAGCGCTACGGCGAGCGCTTCCAGCCGACCGCGCTGCTCGTCGAGAAGGCGGAGAAGGGCGAGACCTTCACCGACGCCTGACGGTTGCGGGGTTCCGCGCCGGGGGGCAGCCCTCGGCGCGGAACGCCTCGCGAAGCTGCTCCTTGAGCGACCGCTGGAACGCCGTGACCAGCGCCTGCACCACCATCGGCTGCATATGGGCCGACAAGGACTTCATCGCCGCCACGTGCGCGGGGTCCTCGGGGTTCGGCTCCCGCTCCCGGTAGGGCCCCCACACCTCGTCGCGGAACAGCCGTGTCAGCTCCTGGGCGGCGTCCCGGGTGTGCTCCATGAGGACGGTGCGCGCCGCGAGGATCGTCTCGTGCGCGATCGGCACCCCGAGCAGCTCCACCCCGAGCCGCAGCAGACCGGGGTCCACGCGGAAGGTGTCGCGGTCCTCCAGGTACGCGACGACCCCCATCGCGGCCAGCCGGTCCAGATCCTCCCCGGACAGGGCTCGCCCGGCCCGGCGCTCCAGCTCGGCCCGCGCGACGTCCTCCTCCGCGTCCGGGGCCCAGCTCGCGACCAGCGCGCGGTGGATCGCCAGATCGTGCGCGCTCAGGTCCGCGGGCAGCTGCTCCAGATACCGCTCGATCGCGGAGAGCGTCATGCCCTGGTGCTGGAGCTCCTCGATGAGCGCGAGCCGCGAGAGGTGGTCCCGGCCGTAGTGGCCGACCCGGCGCGGCCCGATCACGGGCGGCGGGAGGAGGCCCTTCGTGCTGTAGAAGCGGATCGTACGGACGGTGACGCCCGCTCGCGCGGCCAGTTCGTCGACCGTGAGCGTCGGCTCCGCGGTGTCCGTCGTCATGCTGCGCCTCGCTTCTCGGGTCCCGCGTCCGCCCCGCTCCGGTTCCGCACCGGGCAGGTTCAACAGTATTGCTGACACACCAATGTTGTGAAAGCGCGGTGCAGCGGAAAAGGCGGGCATGAAGGGGCGGTTGGGGCATGAGCGAGCGCTTATACGCCTCGCTGAATCCGCTGTACAGGGGTTGATCATCATGTGAGAAGTCCCGCTATGTGATCTCTGCCATCGCGTGCCCCCTGGCTCGTGGGGGAAGGTGCACAGTCGCCCCGCGCCATGTCAGGGATGTCGCGGGCTGCAGCACATCCGGACCCCGGAGCGATCCGGGCACCACAGAGGGATCCCCCCACGTGAGCAAGGAAGCCGCCAACACGGCTCTGGACGCATCCCGCACAGATGCGTCCCAGGCGCCCGCCGACGCGGGTGACGCCGGCTACAGCAAGGACCTCAAGGCCCGCCACGTCAACATGATCGCGATCGGTGGAGCGATCGGTACCGGACTGTTCCTCGGAGCGGGCGGCCGCCTCCACTCGGCGGGCCCCGCGCTCGCCGTCGCGTACCTCGTCTGCGGAGTCTTCGCGTACCTGGTCGTGCGCGCCCTCGGCGAGATGGTCGTGTACCGGCCGTCCTCGGGTTCCTTCGTGTCGTACGCGCGCGAGTTCCTCGGCGAGAAGGGCGCCTACGTCGCCGGCTGGATGTACTTCCTGAACTGGTCGATGACGGGCATCGCGGACATCACTGCGATCGCCCTGTACACCCAGTACTGGAGCGCCTTCACGACGATTCCGCAGTGGGTGCTCGCCCTGATCGCCCTAGCGGTCGTGCTCGGCGTGAACCTGATCTCGGTGAAGTACTTCGGCGAGATGGAGTTCTGGTTCGCGATCATCAAGGTGGCCACGCTCGTCGCCTTCCTGTTCGTCGGCATCTTCCTGATCGCCACGCAGCACCCGGTCGACGGCCGGACCCCGGGCCTGAGCATGATCACGGACCACGGCGGGTTCATGCCGAGCGGCACGATGTCGGTCATCCTCGTCATGCAGGGTGTCGTCTTCGCGTACGCCGCCCTGGAGCTGGTGGGTGTCGCGGCGGGCGAGACCGCCGACCCGCAGAAGGTCGTCCCGCGCGCGGTGAACTCGATCATGTGGCGCGTCGGCCTCTTCTACTGCGGCTCGGTGGTGCTGCTCGCACTGCTGCTGCCGTCCTCGGTGTACTCGTCGAACGAGAGCCCGTTCGTCACCCTGTTCAGCAAGCTGGGCGTCGGCGGCATCGGCGACATCATGAACCTGGTCGTGCTCACCGCGGCCATGTCCAGCCTCAACTCGGGCCTCTACTCCACGGGCCGCATCCTGCGCTCCATGGCGATGTCGGGCTCGGCCCCCAAGTTCACCGCCCGCATGAACCGCAGCCAGGTGCCGTACGGCGGCATCCTGCTCACCGCCGGTGTCGGCGTCCTGGGTGTCGGCCTCAACTACCTCCTGCCGCACGACGCCTTCGAGATCGTCATCGAGGTCTCCTCGATCGGCATCATCGGCACCTGGATCATGATCATGGTCGCCCACCTGGCGTTCGTCCGGCGGGCCAAGCAGGGCCTGATCAAGCGGCCGTCGTTCCGCCTGCCCTGGTCCCCGGTCACCGAGATCGTCACGATCGTCTTCCTGCTGCTCGTGCTCGGCCTCATGTGGAACGACCCGGACACGGGCCGCAAGACCCTGATGCTGATCCCGGTCATCGCGGTCCTGCTCGTCGCCGGCTGGTTCGGCGCCCGCCGCCGCATCACGCGTCTGGAGACCGAGGAACTGACCAAGCTGACCGACGGCGCATAACGCCGGCCCCCCACGGTCAGTGGCAGCACCTACGGTGGCGTCATGTCGGAGATCACGTATCTCCGAGGTGACGCCACCTTGCCGTTGGGCATCGCGGTGACGGTGTACGACCACGGGGACACAGCCGCACGTTGAGAGTGGCGGGCGGTCGGGTAGGCCCATGGCATGGCCCTCGTACCCCTGCCCCTGGAATTCCACCTCAAGGTGGGTCGACTCGGCGCATCCGCGGCCCTGTTCGCGGCGGAGGTCCTAGGCCGGGCGCGGCGGTGGGCCAAGGATCAGGAGGCGGCCGCCCCGGGGAGCGAGCAACTGCCTCAGACCTGCCAGTGCGCTCCCGTCCGGCCCCGCGCGGATCTCGCCGGCGGGCCGCGCGGCCCGGTCGCCGCCGCCGAGACGGACCTGCGCACCTGTGTCTCCGAGCTCGCGTCCGACCTGGCGTACCGGTTGGGCAGTGAGTCGCAGGGCGGCATGGCACACCCCTGAGCAGCACTTCAGGAGCCCGGGGTCGCATACTGGATCACGTATCGCCCGGGAACGCTGGGGAGCCGTATGAAGCAGCACGAGCCCGATCCGGAGCCGCCTCCGCCCGGCGGGATCCTGTGGGACATCGCCGGTGAGGTGCGCTCCCTGCTCGCCCTCCCGGCGGCGCTCACCCTTCAGGTCGCCCACCCGGCCGTCGGCGCGGGCGTCGACGAGCACTCCGTGTTCCGCACGGACCCCTGGGGCCGCGGCGAGCGCTCCCTGCGCTCGGTGATGCTGTGGGTCTACGGCGGTGACGCCGCCGCACAGGAGGGCCGCCGCCTGCGGCAGCTCCACCGGACCATCCGCGGCACCGACACCCGCGGCCGCGGCTACCACGCGCTGACTCCCGCGAACTACGCATGGGTCCATGCCACCGGCTTCCCCGTCTACCAGCAGGCCCAGCGCTATCTCGGCCGCCGCCCCTTCACCGAGGCGCAGGAACGCCGGCTCTACGCGGAGTGGCTCCAGATCGGCCGGATCCTCGGCCTGCACGACCGCGACATGCCGCAGACCGTCGAGGAGTTCTGGCCCTACTACCGCAAGGTCCTGGCCGACGAGATCGAGCTGACGGCCGTCGTACGCGAACTCGTCGCCGTCGACGCACCGGTCCCGCCGCCCGACCGCGGGCCGCTGCCGGTCAGGCTCGCGCTGCGCGCACTGTGGCCGCTGCTGCTGCCCCCGCTCGCCCGCTTCCGCCGCTTCCTCACGATCGGACTCATGCCGTCCGACGCGCGCGAGGCCATCGGCCTGCCGTGGACCCCGGTCCAGGAGCGCAGGCTGCGACGGTTCGGCGCGGTCGTGCGACGCGTGGTGCCACTCCTGCCGCAGCGCCTGCGCTATCTGCCGATGGCCAGACGGGCGCGAGCCGCCGAAGCCGCCCGCGCCCGCTGAAAGGCGACCGCCGCGTCAGTGGTCGTGCACCGAGTCCGTCGCCGCGATCTGCTTCCACGACTTCGGCTGCGCCGGCGCCACCCCCGCCCGCGCGACCCGGTCCCGCTGCGCCGCGGACGTGCCCGGCTTCGACGGCTGGTAGAGCCACGTGTCGAAGAGCGCCGCGAGCGGCTTGCCCGAGACCTTCTCGGCGAACTTCACGAAGTCGGCGACCTTCGCGTTCCCGTACGCGTGCTCCTGCGGCCACCCCTTGAGGATCGCGGCGAACTTCTTCTCGCCGACCTCGTTGCGCAGCGCCTGGATGGCCAGCGCCCCCCGGTCGTACACGGCGATGTCGAACTGGTTCTCCGCGCCCGGGTCACCCGGCTTGACCTGCCAGAACGCGTCGTCGGCCGGGTGCTGCGCGTACGTGTAGTCCGCCAGCTCCTGCGCCGTGCCCTCGCCCTCCTTCTCCGACCACAGCCACTGGCTGTAGCGGGCGAAACCCTCGTTGATCCAGATGTCCTTCCAGCCGTCGACGGAGACGCTGTCGCCGTACCACTGGTGCGCCAGCTCGTGCACGACCACCGACACGTTCGACCCGTTCGCGAACTGCTTCGGGCTGTAGAACGGCCGCGTCTGCGTCTCCAGGGCGAAGCTGGACGGCACGTTCGGGACGTACCCGCCGAGCGCGTTGAACGGGTACTTCCCGAACTTCGTCTCCAGCCACTCGGCGACCTCGGTGGTCCGCTCGACACTCGCGCGCGCAGCGCCGTAGTTGTCGCCCAGGTCCTTGCTGTACGCGTTCACGACCGGCAGGCCGTCCGACGTCTTGTCCGTCGTGATGTCGAACTTGCCGACGGCGAGCGTGGTGAGATACGTCGCCTGCGGCTTGTTGGAACGCCAGTTGAAGCGCGTCCAGCCGAGCTTCGACGCCTGCGACTGGAGCACGCCGTTGGAGATCGCCTGCGTCCCGTCCGGCACGGCCACCGACACGTCGTACGTCGCCTTGTCGCGCGGGTGGTCGTTCGACGGGAACCACCAGGCCGCGGACTCCGGCTCGTTGGCACCGATGCCGCCGTCCGGGGTCCGCTGCCAGGACGTGAAGCCGTACAGCTTCACCTCGGACGGCTTGCCCGCGTAGCGGACCACGACGTTGAACGACGATCCCTTGGGCAGGCCCGCGGGCGGAGTGACCTCGAGCTCCTCCACGCCGGACGTGGCGAACTTGGCCTTCTTGCCGTTGACGAGGACCTCGCTGACCTTGAGGCCGAAGTCCAGGTTGAAGCGTGAGAGGTCCTGCGTGGACGTGGCGAGGATCGTCGCCGTGCCCTCCAGGAGGTCCGTCTTCGGCTGGTACTTCAGGCGCAGGTCGTAGTGGGAGACGTCGTAGCCGCCGTTCCCGTAGTCCGGGTAATAGGGGTCGCCGATGCCCGGAGCCCCAGGTTCGAAGTCCGCCGCCGATGCCGGGATCGCCAGCATGAGAGCGGCCGCCAGTGCGCCCGGGGCGATGAGTCTGCGGTACACGAAAGCTCCAAGTCGTAGGGCCGTGAAGGTTGTTGCCGACCCTATTCAGCCCCTCCCGCCCCGGTCATGTCCATGGCCCCACCTGTCACACGATCGCCATTCGGCCGACATGTGCCAATCCGTCCCATGGACCTTTCATCGTGCCTGTCGCCCAGCCTGTCATCGCGCCTTCATTGCCGAGGACTGCCCTCTTTTGCAAGGGAGTTCACCGGGGTAACTTCCGCCCCATGCCGATACCAGAGAGACGCACGCGCCCCCTGTGGAGGACGCTCGCGACAGCGGCCACCGCTGCCCTCCTTGCCGTCCTCGTCTCTCCCGGGGCCGCCCAGAGCGCAACGCCCCGCGAGTCGAAGCCCGTCTACTCGTACGACAAGGCCATCCGCGAATCCGTCTGGGTCGACACCCGGCTCGACGGCGACGGCGACGGGAAGACCGACCGGGTCGCCGTCGACATCATCCGGCCGCGTGAACCCGCCCAGCAGGGCCGCAAAGTCCCCGTGATCATGGATGCGAGCCCGTACTACTCCTGCTGCGGCCGCGGCAACGAGAGCCAGCTGAAGACGTACGACGAGCACGGGAACGTCGTCCAGTTCCCGCTGTACTACGACAACTACTTCGTGCCGCGCGGCTACGCCTTCGTCGCCGTCGACCTCGCCGGGACCAACCGCTCCGACGGCTGTGTCGACGTCGGCGGCCGCTCCGACATCCAGTCCGGCAAGGCCGTCGTCGACTGGCTGAACGGCCGCGGCAAGGGCTACACCACCCGCACGGGCACCGAACGCGCCAAGGCCGGCTGGACCAACGGCAGAACCGGCATGATCGGCAAGAGCTACGACGCCACCATCGCCAACGGCGTCGCCGCGACCGGCGTCGAGGGCCTGAAGACGATCGTCCCGATCGGCGGCATCTCCTCCTGGTACGACTACTACTTCCAGCAGGGCGCGCCCCTGTACGACAGCGGACCCGAGTGGCTGTCCGACTACGTCGAGAGCCCCGAGGCCCGCGCCCGCTGCGCCGCCGTGCAGAAGCGACTTGTCGACGAAGCGCCCAGGACCGGCGACTGGACCGGCCTGTGGGACGAGCGGAACTACGTGCCCGACGCCGACAAGGTCAAGGCCAGCGTCTTCGTCGTGCACGGCATGCAGGACCTGAACGTCCGCGCCAAGCACTTCGGCCAGTGGTGGGACGCCCTCGCGAAGGCGGGCGTCGACCGTAAGATCTGGCTCGCGCAGACCGGCCACGTCGACCCCTTCGACTCCCGCCGCGGCGCCTGGGTCGACACCCTCCACCGCTGGTTCGACCACGAACTCCTCGGCTACGACAACGGCGTGGACCGCGAGCCGATGGCCGACATCGAGCGCACCCCCGACCACTGGACCACCGACCGCGTCTGGCCGCCCCGCACCACCGACTCCGTGCGTCTGAGCCCCGCCAAGGGCAGCGCCGCCGGTGTCGGCACGCTCGGCCTGAAGCAGGGTTCGGGCACCGAGACGTT
Organism: Streptomyces sp. NPDC090032; assembly: GCF_044748025.1. Taxonomy (NCBI): domain Bacteria; kingdom Bacillati; phylum Actinomycetota; class Actinomycetes; order Kitasatosporales; family Streptomycetaceae; genus Streptomyces; species Streptomyces sp. NPDC090032. The sequence continues at coordinate 623,808 of NZ_JBIVFF010000001.1, forward strand.
CACCGACGACCCGAAGCTGAGCGAGACCGACTGGGCCGCGCAGATCGACAAGTCGACGCCCGACAAGGCCGGGTTCATCACCGAGCCGCTCGGCAAGGACCTGCGCCTGTCCGGCTCGTCGAAGGTCACCGTCACCGCCACCCCGTCGACCACGACCGCGCACCTCTCGGCCGTCCTCGTCGACCTCGGCCCGGCCACCATCCGCGACTACGCCGACGCCGGCGAGGGCATCACCACGCTCACCGACCGCACCTGCTGGGGCGCGAGCACGGCCGGCGACAGCTCCTGCTTCCTGCGGACCGAGGCCAAGACGGCCGACGTCGACCGGACCGTCTTCAGCCGCGGCTGGGCCGACCTCGGCAACTACGCGTCCGACCGTACGGGCAAGCCGCTCACCCCGGGCAAGCCGTACACGATCACCCTCGACCTGGCCCCGAGCGACCACGTCGTGCCGGCGGGTCACCGCCTCGCGCTGATCGTCGCGGGCACCGACAAGGACCTCGTCGACCCGCCGTCGACCAAGCCGACGCTCACCGTCGACCTGTCCAGGACGTCCGCGCGTGTCCCGCTCGTCGGCGGTGCCCACGCGTTCGCGTCCGCCACGGCCGGCATCCACGCCAACGCGCCGCGCACGTCCGCGCCCGAGCGCCTGGCCGACCCTCGTCCGTTCCGCCCCGTCCCGGGAGGCAGCGCTCGATGACACCGCTTCCGACGACACCCCGTATCCGCAGCCTCGCCCTGGCCGCGACGGCGGCCGCGCTCGCCGCGCCCCTGCTCACGGCCCCGGCCCAGGCCTCGGCCGCCCCACCGCGGACCGGTTTCGAGCAGAGCGACGGAGCCCACTGGACCGGTCAGCCCGAGGAGCAGGACTTCCTCGCGGCGGTCGACAAGGGCAGTGACCGCGTCTCCGTCGCAAGGGCGGGCACCACCAAGCAGGGCCGGCCCGTCCAGCTCGTCCGCATCGGCGGGCACCGGACCGCGAACACCGTGCTGCTCATCTGCAGCCAGCACGGCGACGAACCGTCCGGCCGCGAGGCGTGTCTCACCACGATCCGCGACCTCGCCTACGCCAAGGACAACAAGACGCGGGCCTTCCTGTCCCGCACCACCCTGCTCGTCGTGCCCACAGCCAATCCCGACGGCCGCGCCGCGAACACCCGCGGCAACTCCGACGGCGTCGACATCAACCGCGACCACATCGCCCTGGAGACCGCCGAGGCGCGCGCCATGGCCGCCGTCATCCGCGACCGCAAGCCCGACGTGATCTACGACCTCCACGAGTACGGCGCCACACCCAAGTTCTACGACAAGGACCTCTTCGACCTCTGGCCGCGCAACCTCAACACCGACACCCAGGTCCACGACGAGGCGCACACGCTCTCCACGGAGTACGCCCGTCCCGCCGCCAACGCGGGCGGCTACTCCACCGGCACGTACGGCATCTGGACCGACCCGGTGACCGGTGAGCCCGTCAAGCAGACCGCGGGGGACGGGCAGGAGCGCATCCTGCGCAACGTCTCCGGCGTGAAGCACGCGGTCGGACTGCTCATCGAGAGCCGCGTCGACCCTCGGACCGACGCGGAGAAGGCCGACCCCGCACTCAACAACCGGCGCCGGGTCTCGTCCCAACTCTCCGCGCTCGGCGGCCTGTTCACGTTCACCGACCAGCACCGCGGCAGGATCGAGGCGGCCACCGGCGCCGCCCGCGTGGCCGGCTACCGCGACCGCGGACCCGTCTACGTCGGCGGCGCGGACAACGACCCGGCCGAGCCCGCGGAGATCATCCAGAACCCGCCGTGCGGCTACCGCCTCGACGCCGCGCAGTACGCGTCCGTCAAGGACAAGCTGGCGCTGCACGGGATCGCCGTGCGCAAGGACCGGGCAGGGGAAGGGGTGTTCGTGCCGCTGCGCCAGTCCGAAAGGGCGCTCGTGACACTGCTCCTCGACGCGCGTGCTCCGTACCACCTCATCGAGGGGCAGCCCGACACCACCTGCTGAACCCGGGGCATTCACCTCATCTGTGGTAGGCCCTGAGGGGTGAATAATCCCGAAATCAAACCTGCCGCGGAGGCGACGGGGCGACGGAGTCCGGCGACCGACCGGGTGGTGTTCGGCGTGACAGCCGCACTCACCGTGGCGTTCGTCATCTGGGGCTCCGTCGCCACCGACTCCCTCGAGGACGTCTCGACGCGCCTCCTCAAAGGGCTGATCCACAACGGCGGTTGGGCGTTCATGCTGGCCGCGTCCGGGTTCGTGGTCTTCGCGCTCTGGCTGGCGATCAGCCGGTACGGGAAGATCACGCTGGGCGATGAGGGCGAGACGCCCGAGTTCAGGACCGTCTCCTGGGTCGCCATGATGTTCAGCGCCGGCATGGGCATCGGCCTGATGTTCTACGGAGTCAGCGAGCCCCTCGCGCACTACACGAGGCACCCGCCGGGCACCCAGCCCGTCGACTCCGCCCAGGCCATGGAGACCTCCATGGCCACGACCCTCTTCCACTGGACGCTGCACCCCTGGGCGATCTACGCCGTCGTCGGACTGGCCATCGCCTACAGCACGTTCAGGCGCCGCCGCCGGCAGACCATCAGCTCCGTCTTCGTACCGCTGATCGGCGAGCGGCACGCGAACGGCGCCTGGGGACGCGTCATCGACATCATCGCGATCTTCGCCACGCTCTTCGGCTCCGCCGCGTCCCTCGGCCTCGGCGCCCTGCAGATCGGCAGCGGATTCGAGGTTCTCGACTGGATGGACAAGGCGAGCACGGGCCTCCTCGTCACGATCATCGCGGTCCTCACCGTCGCCTTCGTCGCCTCGGCGGTGTCCGGGGTCGAGAAGGGCATCCAGTGGCTGTCCAACATCAACATGGTCCTGGCGCTGATCCTGGTCGTGTTCGTGTTCATCGCCGGGCCGACGATCCTCGTCCTCGACCTGGTGCCCACCTCGCTGGGCGCCTACCTCGGTGACCTGCCGCAGCTCATCGGCAGGACCGAGGCGTCCAGCGGCAAGGGCGTCGCGGCCTGGCTGGGCAGCTGGACGGTCTTCTACTGGGCGTGGTGGATCTCCTGGACGCCGTTCGTCGGCATGTTCATCGCCCGCATCAGCAAGGGCCGTACGATCCGGCAGTTCGTCGGCGGCGTCATCCTCGTGCCGAGCACCGTCAGCCTCATCTGGTTCGCGGTCTTCGGCGGCACGGCGATGAGTCTGAAGGAGGGCGGCGCACTCGGCGGCGCGACCACCCCCGAGGCCCAACTCTTCGGCGTGCTCCACGAGTTCCCCATCGCCACCGCGACGAGCCTGCTCGTGATGATCCTCGTGGGGATCTTCTTCGTGTCCGGCGCCGACGCGGCGTCCATCGTGATGGGCACGCTCTCGCAGAAGGGCGCCCTCGAACCCGGCCGCTTCGTGGTCATCTTCTGGGGCGTCGTCACCGGCGCCGTCGCCGCCGTCATGCTCCTCATCGGCAACGGCTCGGGCAACGCGCTGACGGGCCTGCAGAACCTGACGATCCTCGTCGCCGCGCCCTTCACCCTCGTCATGATCGGCATGTGCGTGGCCCTCATGAGGGACCTGCGCCACGACCCCCTCATCGTCCGCGGCGACATGGGCACCGAGGCCGTGGAGGCCGCCGTCATCGCCGGCCACGAGCAGTACGACGGCGACTTCGAGATCCGGATCGGGCCGGGCCAGGGCACGGAGCGGGAGGGCGACCCGATCGGCTGACCTGCTGTCGCGCGGTCGAAACCGCTCAGGAGACGGCGAGCCCGGCCGCCTCCTGAGCGCAGCCCCACGCGACCGTCACACCGGCCCCGCCGTGCCCGTAGTTGTGCACCAACACCCCGCCCCACGGAGCCCGTTCACGCTCGACCCGCACCTCGGGCCGCGTCGGACGCAGCCCCACCCGGTGCCCGATGACCCGCGCCCCCGCGATCTCGGGCCGCACCCTCGCACACCGCGCCACGATCGCCTCCGCCACGGCGGGATCGGTTTCGAGCGACCACATGTCCTCCTGTGCCGTGCCGCCGAGGATCAGCCGGCCGGGCTGCGGAAAGAAGTACGTGGAAGTGTCGGGGGAGTCGCCGCCGCCGACGAACCACGTGTCCACGCCCGGGTTCTCCACGAGGACGAGCTGCCCGCGCAGGGGGCGTACGGCATCGTCCGGTACGAGCGTGCGGGCGGCGATGCCCGTGCAGTTCACCACGACAGCCGCCTGTGAGCCCGCCTCCGCGAGGTCCGTGACCTCCCGCGTCTCCACGCGCCCGCCCGCCGCCACGAAGCGCTCCTTCAGCCACTCCAGGTGCACCCGCATGTCCACCAGCGGAACCCGTGCCCACAGGCCCGCGCCACCCCCGTACTCCGCCGCGGTCGCCGGCCGAAGCCCCGCCACCCCGTCCGCCCACGGCCCCAGACCCTTGAGCAAGGTGTCGGCCTGCACGCCCTCCGCCATACGCACGCCCGCCGGACCGGGCCGCGCCGCCAACTCCTCGTACACGCGCAGGGACCGCAGCGACCAGTCGCTCACCCGCTCCACCGGGGCGATCCTGTACGGCCACCACAGCGCGCCCGCGACCGCCGACGTCGTCAGGGAGGTGGGATCCCGCGTCCAGACCCGCACGCGCCGTCCCCTACGTACGAGTTCAAGAGCCGTCGTCAGGCCGATGACCCCGCCGCCGACCACGATCACATCGTTGCTCGCGTCACTGTCCACGAGCGGACCGTAGCGGAATGCGTCATGCCGTGCTCACATCAGGTCTTGGGTGGGAATACTCAGGACATGTCTGCCGAGTACGCGACCTTCGGCCTGGCACCGGCCATGCGCGCCGGTGGAGTTCTCACGAACGGGGACTACCAAGTCCACCGGGACTTCCTGGACTTCATCGTGAACGGCTCGCCGCTGCTGTTCCAGCTCTCCGACCTCGACGCCGTCTCCCCGCTCGCCTCCGACATCCCGCCTGCGATCTTCACGGCCCACGTCCGCAGCCTGCTCCTCGAAGCGGACGCGCCGCTGCCCGACGGCCGCTACGTCATCTACGGGTGCCCGGAGTGCGAGGGCCTCGAATGCGGGGCCGTCACCGCCGTCATCGAGGCGGACGGGCCCGACGTCATCTGGCGCGACTTCGCCTGGCAGACCGAGGAACGCGCCGACCTGGAACTCAACGGCTACCACGGCATCGGCCCCTTCCACTTCCACGGCGCCGCCTACCGCGAGGCCCTGCGGCCGCTGCTCGACGCCGGTGCGGAGCCGGCTCCGGCCCGCCGCGTCCTGCTCATCGGGGCCCGCGTCGCCGTCCTCGCCAGACTCGCCGCCGCGCTGCGCACCATCGGCATCGGCGCCGAGATCACCCAGGACGCGGCCGGTGTGCCGCCCGAAGAGCTGCGCACCTACGGAGCCGTCGCCTTCGGCCGCGCCGTGAGCGAGTCCGACCGGGCCGCGGTGCGCGAACAGTTCGAGCGCGCGGGCGCCGAGACCGCGTACGTGGACGGGCTCGCCCCGATCATTCCGCTCCTCGTCGCCCAGATCGAGAGCGCCCTGGACCGCCGAGCGGCCCAGCAACGCCGCCTCACGCGCCTCGTCGCCGCCGACGGGGAGGCGGGCCTCGAAGTCACCTCCACCTGCCGGGTCCGTCTCACCGCTTACCGCCTCGACCGGCTCTACCGCACCCACGCCCAGGACGTCTTCGACGCCGTGCTCGAACCGGGCCGCCACTGCATCGCCCTCGACCCGAAGGCGGTCAGGGGAGAGTCGTTCGTCGTGGCCCGCACCACGGGGAGCGTGCTGGTCGCGTCCATGGCCCGGTGACGGGGCTTCCGCAGCTGGGGAGCGGCGGGCGTGGGCGGTCCGTCCGATCGCTAAAATCGGCGGTCTGATGACTGCCACTCTCGTAGCCAAGAACCTCGCCGCCGGGCACGGCGACCGGTCCCTGTTCTCCGGGCTCGACCTCGTGGTCGCGCCCGGAGACGTGATCGGGCTCGTCGGCGCCAACGGCGCGGGGAAGTCCACGCTCCTCAAGCTCCTCGCCGGCCTCGACACCCCCGAGCAGGGCGAGCTGCGGCTCTCGCCGCCCGGCGCGACCGTGGGGCACCTGCCCCAGGAGCCGGAGCGCCGCCCCGGCGAGACCGTGCGCGAGTTCCTCGCCCGGCGCACCGGCGTCGACGCCGCGCAGCGCGCCATGGACGAGGCCACCCAGGCCCTGGTCGACGGTGCGCCGGGGGCCGACGACGCGTACTCCGTCAGCCTGGAGCGCTGGCTCGACCTCGGCGGCGCCGACCTCGACGAGCGCGCCGAGGAGATCACCGGCTCCCTCGGCCTCGGCGTCGGCCTCGACCAGGAGATGACCTCGCTCTCCGGCGGCCAGGCCGCCCGCGCGGGCCTCGCCTCGCTGCTGCTGTCCCGTTACGACGTGTTCCTGCTAGACGAGCCGACCAACGACCTCGACCTGGACGGCCTGGAGCGCCTGGAGTCCTTCGTGCGCGGGCTGCGCGCCGGGACGGTCGTCGTCAGTCACGACCGCGAGTTCCTGACCCGCACGGTCACCAAGGTCCTGGAGCTCGACCTGGCCCAGCAGGAGATCAACCTCTACGGCGGCGGATACGAGGCGTACCTGGAGGAGCGCGAGGTCGCCCGCCGGCACGCGCGCGACGAGTTCGACGAGTACGCCGACAAGAAGGCCGCCCTCGAAGGACGCGCCCAGATGCAGCGCGGCTGGATGGACAAGGGCGTCAAGAACGCCCGCCGCAAGGCCACGGACAACGACAAGATCGGCCGCAAGTTCCGCAGCGAGTCGAGCGAGAAGCAGGCGGCCAAGGCCCGGCAGACACAGCGCATGATCGAGCGGCTCGACGTCGTGGACGAGCCGCGCAAGGAGTGGGAGCTGCGCATGGAGATCGCGGCGGCGCCGCGCTCCGGCGCCGTCGTCGCCACGCTGCGCGACGCGGAGGTGCGGCGCGGCGACTTCACGCTCGGTCCCGTCTCGCTCCAGATCGACTGGGCCGACCGCATCGCGATCACGGGTGCCAACGGCGCGGGGAAGTCGACGCTGCTCGGCGCGTTGCTCGGCCGGGTGCCGCTGGACTCGGGGCACGCGACGCTCGGCTCCGGTGTCGTCGTCGGCGAGGTCGACCAGGCGCGGGCGCTGTTCCACGGCTCGGAGTCGCTGCTCGACGCGTTCTGCGCTGCCGTGCCGGACACCGAGCCGGCCGAGGTGCGCACCCTGCTCGCGAAGTTCGGCCTCAAGGCCGATCACGTCCTGCGGTCCGCGGCCACGCTGTCGCCGGGCGAGCGCACCCGCGCCGCGCTGGCGCTGCTCCAGGGCCGGGGCGTCAACCTGCTCGTCCTGGACGAGCCGACCAACCACCTCGACCTCCCCGCCATCGAGCAGCTGGAGTCGGCGCTCGACTCGTACGAGGGCACGCTCCTGCTCGTCACCCATGACCGCCGCATGCTGGACGCGGTCAGGACCCAGCGGCGCATCGAGGTCGCGGGCGGCAAGGTGACGGAGCTGTCGGTCTGACGGATGGCGCGTGGGGTGCCGGCCGCTCAGGCATGCCGCCCGGGGCCGATCACCTGTGTGGTGACCGGCCCCGGGTGTGTCAGCGTCCCTTCGGGTCGAGCAGGCCCGCGCGGCGCAGCGCCTCGGCCATCTCACTGTTCGCGGGCGCCGGCGCGGACGCGCCACCGCGCCGCTGCCCCTGGCCCTGCTGGCGTCGGCCCTGGCCGCCCTGACCCTGGCTCTGGCCCTGACCTCCCTGTGCCTGGCCCTGGCGCTGCTGCCCCCGCTGCTGCGGCGGGCGTCCGCCACGCTCCCGACGGCCGCCACCGGCACCCGCACCGGCTCCGCCACCCGCACCCGGCTCGCCCGTCGCCGCCTCGTCGTCGAGGCGCAGTGTCAGCGAGATCCGCTTGCGCGGGATGTCCACGTCGAGGACCTTCACCTTGACGATGTCACCCGGCTTCACGACGTCCCGCGGGTCCTTCACGAACGTCTTCGACATCGCGGACACATGCACCAGCCCGTCCTGGTGCACACCGACGTCCACGAACGCGCCGAACGCCGCCACATTCGTCACGACGCCCTCGAGCACCATCCCGGAGGCCAGGTCGGAGATCTTCTCCACGCCGTCCATGAAGGTCGCCGTCTTGAAGGCGGGACGCGGGTCACGCCCCGGCTTCTCCAGCTCCTTCAGGATGTCCGAGACCGTCGGCAGACCGAACTTGTCGTCCACGAACTCGGCCGGCCGCAGCCCGCGCAACGCCGCCGCGTTCCCGATCAGGGACGCGACCTCGCCGCCGGTCGTCTTCACCATGCGCCGCACCACGGGGTACGCCTCCGGGTGCACGGAGGACGCGTCGAGCGGGTCGTCGCCGCCACGGATCCGCAGGAAGCCCGCGCACTGCTCGTACGCCTTCGGGCCCAGCCTGGCCACGTCCTTGAGGCCCTTGCGGGACGTGAACGGGCCGTTCGCGTCGCGGTGCGCCACGATGTTCTCCGCTAGGCCCGAGCCGATGCCGGACACACGGGCGAGCAGAGGAGCGGACGCCGTGTTCACGTCCACGCCCACGCCGTTCACACAGTCCTCGACGACCGCGTCCAGGGAGCGCGACAGCTTCACCTCGGACAGGTCGTGCTGGTACTGGCCGACACCGATCGACTTCGGGTCGATCTTCACCAGCTCGGCCAGCGGGTCCTGGAGACGGCGGGCGATCGACACGGCGCCGCGCAGCGACACGTCCATGTCGGGCAGCTCCTGCGAGGCGAAGGCCGACGCCGAGTACACCGAGGCGCCCGCCTCCGACACCATCACCTTGGTGAGGTCCAACTCCGGGTGCTTGACGATCAGTTCACCGGCGAGCTTGTCGGTCTCGCGCGACGCCGTGCCGTTCCCGATCGCGATCAGGTCGACCTTGTGCTCCTGGGCGAGCCGGGCCAGCTTGGCCAGCGCCTCGTCCCACCGGTTCGCGGGCACGTGCGGGTGGATGACGTCCGTCGCCACGACCTTGCCCGTCGCGTCGACGACCGCGACCTTCACCCCCGTACGGAAGCCGGGGTCGAGGCCCAGCGTCGCGCGCGTGCCCGCCGGGGCGGCGAGCAGCAGGTCCCGCAGGTTCGCCGCGAAGACCTGCACGGCCTCGTCCTCCGCGGCCGTGCGCAGCCGCAGCCGCAGATCGAGGCCGAGGTGCACCAGGATGCGGGTCCGCCAGGCCCAGCGCACCGTGTCGGACAGCCACTTGTCCCCGGGCCGCCCCTGGTTCCTGATCCCGAACCGGTCCGCGACGATCGGCTCGTACGAGGAAGGCCCGCCGGCGACGTCGCCCGGCTCCTCCGGCTCCAGGGTCAGGTCGAGGACCTCCTCCTTCTCGCCGCGGAGCATCGCGAGGATCCGGTGGGAGGGCAGTGCGGTGAACGGCTCCGAGAAGTCGAAGTAGTCGGCGAACTTCGCGCCCGCCTCCTCCTTGCCCTCGCGGACCTTGGCGGCCAGCCGGCCCCGGCCCCACATGCGCTCACGCAGCTCGCCGATCAGGTCGGCGTCCTCGGAGAAGCGCTCGGTGAGGATGGCGCGGGCGCCGTCGAGCGCGGCCTGCGCGTCAGCGACGCCCTTGTCGGCGTCGACGAACGCGGCCGCTGCTGCGGCCGGTTCCACCGTCGGGTCCCCGAGCAGTCCGTCCGCCAGCGGCTCCAGCCCCGCCTCGCGCGCGATCTGCGCCTTGGTGCGGCGCTTCGGCTTGAACGGCAGATAGATGTCCTCGAGGCGCGCCTTGGTCTCGGCGGCCATGATCTGCGCCGCCAACTCGTCGGTCAGCTTGCCCTGTTCCCTGACCGAGTCGAGGACCGCCGCGCGCCGCTCCTCCAGCTCCCGCAGGTAGCGCAGCCGCTCCTCGAGCGTGCGCAGCTGCGCGTCGTCGAGCATCTCGGTCGCTTCCTTGCGGTAGCGCGCGATGAACGGGACCGTCGAACCGCCGTCGAGCAGCTCGACGGCGGCCTTCACCTGCCGCTCCCGTACGCCGAGCTCCTCGGCAATCCTGCCTTCGATGGACCCCGTGATGGGACCTGCGCTGGGTGTTGCCACGATGCCGTACCGCCTTCTCAACTGAGGGTGCGCGGCAATTGTGGCAGGTGGCGCCGACAACGGGGGGCAGCCCACCACCTGTCGGCGCCGGGTGTCCGCTCAGGCGGTCTTGCCGATCAGGTCGGCCGGGAACGCGCCCGCTGCGAGGGCGGCGCCCATGAATCCGCCCGCCAGCTCCGTGAGCCGGGCCACGCCCGCCTCGCCCAGGTGCGCGTACGGCTCGCGGTCGAGCCGGTCGGTCTGCGCCTCCAGATCGTGGCGCAGCGCCACCCCGCTCTCGGTCAACTCGCCCTGTGAGTCGAGCACCTTGCGCTCCCGCAGCCGGTCGGCGGCCGCGTCGAACTCCTCGCGGGTCCAGCCGCGCGTGGCGAGCAGCCACTTCGGGGCCATGCCCTTACCGGTCGCGACATGGCTCACCAGTGCCTCGACGGGATCGAGGCCGGCGGCGAGCAGCGCGGCCAGATGCCCGTCGCCGCGGTGCTCACGCAGCAGCGTGGTGGCGTGCCAGTACGCGAGGTGCGGCTCCTCGGGCACCGGCAGGTCGGCGTGGGCGGCGTACAGCGGCCGGGCGTGGCGGGTGCAGGCCTCCGTGGCCCGCAGCGCGAGAGTGGCGGCCTCGGCCATCTCCGGGGAGGTCACGATCTCGTCGCCCAGGAGCCTGCGCAGCGTCGAGTCGACGGCACGCGCGCGTGCCGCGAGGACCGTCTCCGGGGAGGCCGTCTCCCACACGGCGGGCACGTGTTCGGCGACGAGCTCGTGCTTGAAGTTGTAGAACGTCGCCGTCACGGTCCCGGCGCCGACGGCCCCCATCGCCGCCGCGCGGGCCGCGAAGTACGCCCCGCTGCGGTGGGTGATCCCGATGGCGCCCAGCTCCTTGCCCAGGTCGGGCGAGAAGTAGTGCATCGAGTGGAACGGGTTGACCATGTTGTGGCAGCGGCGGGCGGCGCGGGGGTCCGGAGAGGTCGTCATGCGAGTACGTTACCGACTGGTTGGTACGGGTGGAACGCGCGGGTCGCGGGCCATTCGCCGAACCGCTCCCACCACGTCAGGCGCCCGATGGCAGGAATGGTGGGGTACTCGTCATTGCGGCCGTCGTGCTGTGCCCGAAGACTGGCCGCATGGCCGCCCGCACCGTGCTCATCCTGCTGTTCGACGAGGTCCAGAGCCTGGACGTGACCGGCCCGGCAGAGGTCTTCGCCGGCGCCGCGCTCTGCCAGGGCACGCGCCCCGGGGACGCGTACCGCATCCGCACCGCCTCCCTCGACGGCGGGCCGGTCCGCACGTCCTGCGGGCTCACGCTCGTCCCCGACCACGCACTCGCCGACGCGCCCGCCCCGCACACGCTCCTCGTCCCCGGCGGCCGTGGCTCGCGCCGCGCGGATCCGCGCCTGACCGCCTGGCTGCGGGAGCACGGCCCGCGTGCACCGCGACTGGTCTCCGTCTGTACGGGCGCCATCCTGCTGGCGGCGGCGGGCCTGCTCGACGGCCGCCGGGTGACCACCCACTGGGCGTACTGCGACCGGCTCGCCCGTGACCACCCCGCCGTCGAGGTCGACCCCGACCCCATCTACGTACGCGACGGGAACGTGGCGACCTCGGCCGGTGTCACCGCGGGCATCGACCTCGCCCTCGCCCTCGTCGAGGAGGACCACGGCCGCGAGACCGCCCTGGCCATCGCCCGGCACCTCGTCGTGTTCCTGCGTCGCCCGGGAAACCAGGCCCAGTTCAGCGCCCAGCTCTCCGCCCAGACCGCGCGACGCGAGCCGCTGCGCGAGGTCCAGCACTGGATCACCGAGCACCCGGACGACGACCTGTCGGTCGAGTCGCTCGCCTCCCGCGCCCGCCTCTCGCCGCGCCACTTCGCCCGCGCCTTCCACGCGGAGACCGGCATGACCCCGGGCCGGTACGTCGACCGCGTCCGTCTGGAACAGGCGCGGCGCCTCCTGGAGGACACCACCGACGGCGTCGAGGGCATCTCCCGCACCTGTGGGTACGGCACGCCGGAGGCGATGCGCCGCGCGTTCGTCAAGGCGCTCGGCGCGCCCCCGGCGGAGTACCGGCGCCGCTTCCACTCACCCCAGGTCCAGGTCCGCTCACGATCAGGGACGACTCCGCGCACAACCTGACACACCCCGACCGAAAGGCACCCGATGAAGATCGCCATCGTCCTCTTCGACCGCTTCACCGCGCTCGACGCCGTCGGCCCCTACGAGACGCTCGGGAGGATCCCCGACGCGGAACTGACCTTCGTCGCCGAGCGGACCGGACCCGTGCGCAGCGACACCGGCCGGCTCGCCATCACCGCCGACAGGGCGCTGTCGGAGCTGACCGACCCGGACATCGTCGTCGTCCCCGGAGGACCGGGCCAGACCCGGCAGATGGAGAACGAGGTGCTGCTCGACTGGCTGCGCGCCGCCGACGCCACCAGCACCTGGACGACCTCCGTGTGCACGGGTTCCCTGCTCCTCGCCGCGGCCGGTCTGCTCGACGGCCGGCGCGCGACGTCGCACTGGCTGGCGCTCGACGCCCTGAAGGAGTTCGGCGCCGAGCCGACGGGCGAACGGGTCGTCGTCGACGGCAAGTACGTCACCGCCGCCGGGGTCTCCTCCGGCATCGACATGGGCCTGGCCCTCGTCGGCGCGATCGCGGGCGACGAGGCCGCGCAAACCGTCCAGCTGTTCACCGAGTACGACCCGCAGCCGCCCTACGACGCGGGCTCGCCCGAGAAGGCGCCCGCGCACCTCGTCGAGAAGGCCCGCGCGGAGAGCCGCTTCACCCGCCCGTAGCCCCGGAGAGCCGCTGCACCCTGAAGTGGTCCAGGAGGGCCGGGTCGCCCTGACGTGGTCCAGGAGTGCCGAGCCCACGTCACGTGGTCCAGAAGAACCGGGTCATCCTGACGTGGTCCAGGTGAAGTGCGGCTTCCTGCGCTCCAGGAACGCGGCGACGCCCTCGGCGGTGTCGCCGCTCCCGTGCGCCTGCTCGGCCCAGTGCGCGGCCCGCTCCATGCGCCCGTCGGCGAACTCCTTCGCCGCGGCCTGCGTCAGCTGCGAGCGCTCACCGAGGATCCGCGCGAACTCGGCGACGCGCTTGTCCAGCTCGTCCCCGGCGAGCACCTCGTCCACGAGACCGGTCCGCAGAGCACGCTCCGTACCGATCAACTCGCCCGAGAACAAGAGGTACTTGGCCGTCGCGGGACCCACCAGGGAGGCGAGGCGGTGCGTCGAGCCCGCCGGGTACACGATCCCCAGCTTCGACGGGGTGACCCCGAACAGCGCGTCCTCGGCCGCGAACCGCAGGTCGCAGGCCGCCGCCAGCTGGCACCCGCCGCCCACGCAGTACCCGCGCACCGCGGCCAGCGTCGGCTTGGCGAAGGCCGCGAGCGCCTCCTCGGCCGCGACCGCGAGCTCCTGCGCCCGCGACCCCGAGCCGCCGAGCGTGGAGATGTCGGCGCCCGCGCAGAACGTCCCGCCGGCCCCGGTCAGCACCAGCACCCGCACCGCCGGATCAGCCTCCAGCCGGGCGAGCAGCGGCGGGAGCGAGCGCCACATGCCGTCCGTCATGGCGTTCCGTTTGGCGGTGTGGTCGATGACGACGGTGGCGATGCCGTCGGTGACCGTGTGCGTGAGCTGCGGCGATGTGTGCGACATGCGCCGGATGCTATCCGCAGGCCTCGAACGTACGATCAAGAAGGGGCGACCGGCGAGGAGGCGTCATGGCACGGTCTCACCACAAAGACGCACGCTCCCACCACGAAGAGCCCGACCCGGCGGCCGATCCGAAGAAGCTGCGACGCGGATTCGGCTGGATCGCGGGACTCGGCGGCGTCCTCGTGATCGCGGGGCTCGTGGGTCTCGTCTACACCGGCGTGGCCACGCTGACGTCCATGATCCTCTTCGGCTGGCTGCTGCTCATCGGCGGGATCATCGGCCTCCTGCACGCGATCCAGTCGAGAGGCACCAACTTCTTCTGGCTGGGTGTCGTCGTCGCCGCGCTCAACCTCGCCGCGGGCGTCGTGGTGATCCGCCACCCGCACGGCTCGGCCGAGGCGCTCACGATGTTCGCGGCGCTGCTGTTCCTGACCGGCGGCGTCTTCCGGCTGGTCGGCGGGATCGTGGTGCGCGGACCCCACTTCGGCTGGACGCTCGTACAGGGCGCCTTCGGCATCCTGCTCGGCGTCCTCGTGCTGGGCAACTGGCCGAGCAGCAGCCGCTACGTGATCGGCTGCTTCTTCTCGCTCGCGCTCCTCTTCGACGGCCTGGGGCTGCTCGCCACCGGCCTCGGCGGGCGCCGTGTCGTGGGGCTCATGACGGCCGATGACGAGTCCAAACACGTACAACCTGAATAGCCATGGAAGAGGGAACTAGAGCGGCAGGATCAGTCGCACACCTGACGCTGTCATACGCCAACGGTCAAAATGCGTCGATACTCGCTGACTTCTGGTCAGTCATGCGGTATGGACCAGTGGATTCCCAACACTCGATGCGTGGTGACAATCGAGCGCAAGGGCGGCGACCGGACGATGAGCGACCAGGGGTGGGGGTCCCGCCCGCGTCCTCAAGACACTGGGGAAGTGCCCCCCGACCAGCCGGCGGGAAGTCCGCTGCCGTACGAGGGGGTCTGGCGCTTCACGGCGCAGGCCGTCGACGCTTCCGTGCCGCAGGCCCGGCACGCCGTCCGTGACCTGCTGATCCGTCAGGGCGTACCCGCTTCCGACGACCTCGTTCAGGGGCTGCTGCTCATCGTCTCCGAGCTGGTCACCAACGCCGTGCGGCATGCGGCCCTGCTCTCACCCGTCCTCGCGGTGGAGGTCGCCGTCGGTGCCGAGTGGGTGCGCGTCTCCGTCGAGGACGAGCACCCCTACCGCCCGACCGCCCTGGAGGCCACCGACGGGCAGACGGGCGGGCGCGGCCTCCTCCTCGTGCGTGAGGTCACCCGCGAGGCGGGCGGGGTGTGCGACGTCGAGCACACGGCGAGCGGGGGCAAGGTGATCTGGGCCGCCCTGCCCCTCAAGCCCTTCGGCGCCTGAGCGGCCCTCTCACCAGCCGGCGGACGGCCCCGTCAGCTCCCGGATCGCCGGCCGCGCCGCGTCGAGCACGGTCATGAACCACGCGGAGAACGGCCCCTGAGCGTGCCGCACGGCCAGCTCCTCGGCCGTCACGAACACGGTCTCGCCCACCTCGGAGGGGTCCGGCCGCAGCGGCGCCTGGACCATCCCCACGAACAGGTGGTTGAACTCCTGCTCCACGAGGCCCGAGTCCGGGTCCGGGTGGTTGTAGCGCACCGTCCCCGCCTCCGCGAGCAGTGAGGGCGAGACCCCCAGCTCCTCGAACGTCCTGCGGGCGGCCGCGGCGAACGGCGCCTCACCCGGATACGGGTGCCCGCAGCATGTGTTCGACCACACGCCGGGGGAGTGGTACTTGCCGAGCGCGCGCTGCTGGAGCAGCAGCCGGCCCTGTTCGTCGAAGAGGAACACGGAGAACGCTCTGTGCAGCTTTCCGGGCGCCTGATGCGCGGAGAGCTTCTCCGCCGTGCCGATCGTCCTGCCGTCCTCGTCCACGAGTTCCAGCAAGATCGCTTCTCCGGTGCCGTTCGACGAACTGTTCGCCGCGGTGGCAGGTGTGGTCGGCATACCCATCCTTCGCTTCGGTCCTCGAGCCCCAAGTCTGCCGTACCGGGCAGACTGTCCCGGCACTTGGCAGCGCCCGCATGTCCCGCCCGGGGAGCCGGGCGGGACATGCACAGGGTCAGACGCCGAAAGCGGCCGGGTAGGTGATCGTGCCCTGCGGCACCTGCCAGGAACCGTCCGGCGCGCCCATGACGAGCGCCGTCATCGCCTCGTCCGGCACCTCGAACCCGGGCCGGATGCCGTACCCGGAAGCCGGGGTGAAGCCGAATTTCGGGTAGTACGCCGGGTGCCCCAGCACGAGGACGAGCCGTTCCCCACGCGCGCGTGCAGCGTCGAGCACCGCGCGGACGACGGCCGATCCGGCGCCCGCGCGCTGGTATCGCGGCAGGACCGCTACGGGTGCCAGGGCCGCCGCAGGCGCCCCGCCGACCAGGCAGCGGGTGATCAGCGCGTACGCAGCCACGGTGCCGTCCGGCGCCTCGGCGACGTACGACAGGCCCGGCAGCCACGCGCCGGTGTCCGCCCGCAGGGCGTCCACCAGGTCGGCCTCCGCCTCGGTCGGGAAGGCGGTGGCGTTCACGGCACGTACGGCCGTGACGTCGGCGGCCGACTCCGGCCGTGTGGGCCAGGACTCCGCGGGGCGCAGCGCATAGCCGGTGTAGCCGTAGTCCTCGCCGTGGTCGCGCCGCATCGCCAGCTCGGCGCGCGCGCCCGCGAGAGCCTCGGCCATGCCCGGTGCCTGCGGGTCCGCGGCGTCGGCGCGCTGCGCGAGCGGGCCGTAGTACTCCTCCCAGTCGGACTCGGGCTGCCGGTGGACGCCGAGCACGGAGTACCCGGCGCCGGTGCACGCCCGGACGTTCTCCTCGGTCGTCCGCAGCGCGTAGTGCGGCTCCCAGAAGGCGCGCGCCTCGGGGGACGGGTCGGCGGCGGTCCACTCGCACTCGGTGAGCACGAGCGAGCCGCCCGGAGCGAGCAGCCGCTTCCACCGCCGCAGCGCGGTGTCGAAGCCGATGCTGTACGCCGAGCTCTCGGCCCAGATCAGATCGAACGAACCATCCTGATAGGGGAGTTCTCCCATGTCGGCGTTGACGGGGTGGATCCGGTCGGCGAGGCCGCGCGCCTGCGCGGCGGCTCGCAGCTCGTCGAGGAACGGCTCGTGGAGGTCGACCGCGGTGACCTCGCCGCCGGTCTCGGCGGCCAGGAGCAGCGCGGAGCGGCCGGGGCCGCAGCCCAGATCGAGCACGCGGGGGCGTTCGGGCAACGGCCCCACGAAGGAGAGGAGCCGCGAAGTGGTGGGGTCGGAGCCGGGGCCCTGCCGGGGAAGTCCGTGGTGCAGGGCGAAAAAGGCGTCACGTACGGCGTTGTCGGTCAACGGTCTGAACCCTTGGGTGAGAGGGCCTCGCCGACGCGCACTCCTGCTGGGCAAGAGGGAAGGGTCAGGCGTGGGCCCGGAAGATGGGGATGCACCTGTCGCTGCGCAGGGCAGCGCTCACCGCGACGACGGTCATCAACCCACCTCCTCAAGATCCATGGCCAACGTAGCACGCAGCGTCGTCGGCGCGGGAGAGCGGGAACTCAGTGGCAGAGCTTCGCCTCGTGCTCCGCGTGACCCACCGGCTCCAGCTGGAACGTGCAGTGCTCGACGTCGAAGTGGACGCCCAGGCAGCCCTGGAGTTCGTGCAGCATCTTCTCGTGGCCGATGGCGTTGAGGGCCTCCGAGCTCACGACCACGTGCGCGGACAGGACGGGCATGCCCGACGTGATCGTCCAGGCGTGCAGGTCGTGGACGTCCAGGACGCCGGGGAGCCCCGCGATGTGCGCCCGCACCTCCGCCATGTCTACGCCCTTCGGTGCCGCTTCGAGGAGCACGTTCAGTGTCTCCCGCAGCAGCTTCACGGTCCGCGGGACGATCATGATGCCGATGGCGATCGACGCGATCGGGTCGGCGGCCTGCCAGCCGGTGGCCAGGATGACCGTCGCCGAGATGATCACGGCGAGCGAGCCCAGCGCGTCGGCGGCCACTTCGAGGAAGGCGCCGCGCACATTGAGGCTCTCCTTCTGGCCGCGCACCAGGATCGACAGCGAGATCATGTTCGCGACGAGACCGATCACGCCGAAGACGATCGTCAGCCCGCCCTCGGTATCTGCGGGTTCCATGAACCGCTGGATCGCCTCGACCAGCACATAGCCGCCGACGCCGAGCAGCAGCAGGCAGTTGGCGAGCGCGGCCAGGATCTCGGCGCGCGCGAAGCCGAAGGTGCGCTGTTCGCTCGCGGGGCGGTTGGCGAAATGGATGGCCAGGAGCGCCATGCCGAGGCCGAGCGCATCGGTCGCCATGTGGGCGGCGTCCGCGACCAGGGCGAGCGAGTCCGCGAGGACTCCGCCCACGATCTCGACCACCATCACCGTCAGCGTGATGCCGAGCGCGATGCGCAGCCGGCCCAGATGGGCGGCCGAGACCGTGCCCGTGGGCGCGTGGCTGTGCCCGTGATCGTGTCCGGCCCCCATGGAAACCGCCCTCCGTCCGTTCGTCGGCGCGCCCCCGCGGCCGCCCCCGCGATCACAGTGAACTACGGGTAGGGGGTATCCGCAAACACTGCACTGAACACCGTTGTCATGTGCCCTGACCTGCGGAAATGGATGCAGGTCAGGGCGTCGCGGGGATCAGTTGGCGGCGGTCTCGGGGTGCCGGAGGAGCCAGCCCGCCCACGCCGACTCGACCATCTCGCGCACCCCGCGGCTCGTCGCCCAGTTCAGTTCCTTCGCGGCGAGTTCCGCGGAGGCCACCGCACGTGGGGAGTCACCCGCGCGGCGCGGTTCGACGACTGCCGCGCGCGCGTCGCCGCTGACCTCGGAGATCACGTCGACCAGTTCGCGTACGGAGACGCCCTCGCCGGAGCCGATGTTCACCGTCAGGTCGCCCGTCGCGCCCGGCTCGGTGAGCCGGCGGGCGGCCGCGAGATGAGCCTCGGCGAGATCGGCGACGTGCAGATAGTCACGTACGCAGGTGCCGTCCGGCGTCGGGTAGTCGTCGCCGAAGATCCGGGGGGCCTCGTCTCGGCTCAGCCGGTCGAAGACCATCGGGATCACGTTGAAGACGCCGGTGTCCGCGAGTTCGGGGGCTGCGGCGCCCGCCACGTTGAAGTAGCGCAGGCACACGGTCGCCATGCCGTGCGCCCGGCCCACGGCCCGCACCAGCCACTCGCCCGCCAGTTTCGTCTCGCCGTAGGGGCTCATCGGCGCGCAGGGGGTGGACTCCGTGATGAGGTCCACATCCGGGTTGCCGTACACGGCCGCGGACGAGGAGAAGACGAAGCGCCGCACACCGGCCTCGGCGACCGTGTCCAGGAGCACCGCCAGACCGCCCACGTTGTCGCGGTAGTAGGCCTCGGGCCGCTCCACCGACTCGCCGACCTGCTTGCGGGCCGCGAGATGCACCACACCGGTCACCGCGTGCTCCGCGCACACCCGCTTCACCAGCTCGGAGTCCAGGGCCGAGCCCCTGACCAGCACGATGCCGGACGGAAGCCGGTCCGCCACCCCGGTCGAGAGGTCATCGAGGACGACCACGTCCTCCCCGGCACCGGCCATCGCCCGCGCCACATGTGCCCCGATATAGCCCGCTCCGCCTGTGATCAGCCATGTCATGGTCGACAACCCTAGGGCCTTCCGTTTGGATCATGCCGGGCTCGCGGGGGTCTGGCACCGCACCTCGCGGCGTTGTCCCTCCTCCGCCTTGCGATGCACGCCACCAGACCCCGCTCCCTGATCCGGCCTGATCCAGACGAAAGACCCTAGGCCGTGCCCGTAGGTGCCGCTCCGGGCCCTCGCGCGAACGGCAGTTTGTGGGTCGGGGCCTTGATCGACAATGATGACCGGGCGGTCCCGCACACTCAGAC
Source organism: Streptomyces sp. NPDC090032 (assembly GCF_044748025.1). NCBI lineage: Bacteria > Bacillati > Actinomycetota > Actinomycetes > Kitasatosporales > Streptomycetaceae > Streptomyces > Streptomyces sp. NPDC090032. Next base: position 643,395 of record NZ_JBIVFF010000001.1, read on the forward strand.
CGCTCTTATCGGGCCGTAAACGGGCGGTGAACGTCGGCTTCTCATCATCCGATAGCCTCTGCCGACGAGCCGCCCGGCCGCTCTCGGCCCGAGGCGCCCCCACCACGCCTGTGCCCGCTGGTCCGGCGTGCAGGTAATCCAAGGAGTGAGTTCGTCTGTCGACCGCCATCGTCACCGGTCAGCCGGTACCCGGGTCGTCGCTCGAGGGCGAGCTGCGGGCACTCGGCTTCGACGTGCGGCTCGCCCCGGACGCCGCCCAGGCAGGGACGGCGCTCGCCGCGGTCCCGGCAGGACAGCGGGTCGCGCTCGTCGACGCGGGCTTCGTGGGCCACACCCACGCCCTGCGCCTCGGCCTCACCGACCCCCGCTTCGCCGCCTCGGCCGTCCCCGGCGCCGTTTCCGTACAGCCCGCCGCCCGCGAGGCGCTGACCGGCGCCCTGCGTGAGAGCGCCGAAGCCCCGTCCACGGCGGACGCCGGCACGCGGGCCGGCACCCTGACCGGCGTGCTCGCCGACCGCGTCGCCGAGCGCCTGAGCGCGTCCGGCACCGATGTACACCGGCCCGATCTCGGTGAACTCGTCGCCGCCGTGCCCGCCGACCCGCAAGGCCGCAACGAAGCGCGCCAGGCGGTCGCCGCCGTCGACGACGAGGCGATCCGGTTGCGCACGGCGGTCAAGGCGCGCGACGGCTTCTTCACGACCTACTGCATCAGCCCCTACTCCCGCTACATCGCCCGCTGGTGCGCCCGGCGCGGTCTCACCCCTAACCAGGTGACGACCGCCTCGCTGGTCACCGCGCTGATCGCGGCGGGCTGCGCGGCCACCGGCACGCGCCCCGGCTTCGTCGCCGCGGGGCTGCTGCTCCTCTTCTCCTTCGTCCTCGACTGCACGGACGGGCAGCTCGCCCGTTACTCCCTGCAGTATTCGACGCTCGGCGCCTGGCTCGACGCGACCTTCGACCGGGCCAAGGAGTACGCCTATTACGCGGGCCTCGCGCTCGGCGCGGCGCGCGGCGGTGACGACGTGTGGGCGCTCGCACTCGGTGCGATGGTCCTGCAGACCTGCCGCCATGTCGTGGACTTCTCCTTCAACGAGGCGAACCATGACGCCACGGCGAACACCAGCCCCACCGCGGCCCTCTCGGACAAGCTCGACAGCGTCGGGTGGACGGTCTGGGTGCGCCGGATGATAGTGCTGCCGATCGGCGAACGCTGGGCCCTGATCGCGGTACTCACCGCGCTGACGACGCCCCGCGTCACGTTCATCGTGCTGCTGATCGGCTGCGCCCTCGCGGCGGCGTACACCACGGCCGGCCGCGTCCTGCGCTCGCTGACCCGCCGGGCCACCCGGACGGACCGGGCCGCGCAGGCCCTCGCGGAGCTCTCCGACAGCGGGCCGCTCAGCGAACTCCTCCAGCGCGTGGTGCGCGGTGTGCCTCGTCACACGGCCCCCGCCGTCGCCGCGCTCGGCGCCCTGGTCCTCGTACTCGCCACGGCGATGTCGGACTACGGCAGCTGGTGGCCCGTCCTCGGCGCCGCCGTCTACGCGCTGACCTCCGCCGCGGCCGTCTCGCGCCCTCTCAAGGGCCCCCTCGACTGGCTTGTCCCGCCCGTCTTCCGCGCCGCCGAATACGGCACGATCCTGCTGATCGCAGCGAAAGCGGACGTAAACGGAGCGTTGCCGGCAGCTTTCGGACTGGTGGCCGCAGTCGCCTACCATCACTACGACACGGTGTACCGCATCCGCGGCGGCACCGGCGCGCCCCCGCACTGGCTGGTCCGGGCGATCGGCGGGCACGAGGGCAGGACGCTGGTGGTCACCGTGATCGCCGCACTGCTCACCAACACAGATTTCACGCTCGCGCTCACGGTATGCGCCGTGGCCGTGGCACTGGTGGTGCTCGTCGAGAGCATCCGCTACTGGGTGACCGCCCACAGGCGCGGCGCACCCGCCGTACACGATGAAGGAGAACCCGCATGATCGGCCTCGTGCTGGCTGCCGGCGCCGGACGGCGTCTGCGTCCCTACACCGACACTCTGCCCAAGGCCCTGGTGCCGGTCGGGCCCGAGGGTGACGAGGAGAGCCTCACGGTCCTGGACCTGACCCTCGGCAACTTCGCGGAGATCGGTCTGACCGAGGTCGCGATCATCGTCGGGTACCGCAAGGAAGCCGTCTACGAGCGTCGCGAGGCGCTCGAGCAGAAGTACGGCGTCAAGATCACCCTGATCGACAACGACAAGGCCGAGGAGTGGAACAACGCCTACTCCCTGTGGTGCGGCCGTGACGCGATCAAGCACTCGGTGATCCTCGCCAACGGCGACACCGTGCACCCGGTCTCCGTCGAGAAGACGCTGCTCGCCGCCCGCGGCGACGGCAAGAAGATCATCCTCGCCCTCGACACGGTGAAGTCCCTCGCCGACGAGGAGATGAAGGTCGTCGTCGGTCCCGAGGGCGGGATGACGAAGATCACCAAGCTGATGGACCCGGCCGAGGCGACCGGTGAGTACATCGGCGTCACGCTCATCGAGGGCGAGGCGGCCGACGAGCTCGCCGACGCGCTCAAGACCGTCTTCGAGACGGACCCGCAGCAGTTCTACGAGCACGGTTACCAGGAGCTCGTGAACCGTGGCTTCAGGATCGACGTCGCCCCGATCGGCGAGGTGAAGTGGGTCGAGATCGACAACCACGACGACCTCGCCAAGGGACGTGAGATCGCGTGCCAGTACTGACGAGGCTCATCCCCTCGCCGGTTGTCGTCGACATCCGGGCGGGGGCGATCGACGACCTGGCGACCGTCCTTGCCGACCAGCGGATCTCGTCGTCCACCGGACGCCTGGCCATCGCGATCAGCGGTGGCTCGGGCGCCGTCCTGCGCAAGCGCCTTGAGCCGCAGCTGCCCCGTGCGGAGTGGTTCGAGGTCGGCGGCGGGACGCTGGACGACGCGATCAAGCTCGCCGATGCCATAAAGAAGGGCCGCTACGACGCGGTCGTGGGCCTCGGCGGCGGCAAGATCATCGACTGCGCCAAGTTCGCCGCGGCGCGCGTCGGCCTGCCGCTGGTCGCCGTAGCGACGAACCTGTCGCACGACGGCCTGTGCTCGCCGGTCGCGACGCTCGACAACGACGCGGGACGCGGCTCGTACGGTGTGCCGAACCCGATCGCCGTCGTCATCGACCTCGACATCATCCGTGAGGCCCCGGTCCGCTTCGTGCGCTCCGGCATCGGCGACGCCCTGTCCAACATCTCCGCGATCGCGGACTGGGAGCTCGCCGCCCGCGAGCGCGACGAGGACATCGACGGCCTGGCCGCCGCCATGGCCCGCCAGGCCGGCGAGGCCGTGCTGCGCCACCCCGGCGGCGTGGGGGACGACGCGTTCCTCCAGGTCCTGGCCGAGGGGCTGGTCCTCACCGGTATCGCGATGTCGGTGTCGGGCGACTCCCGTCCGGCCTCCGGCGCCTGCCACGAGATCAACCACGCCTTCGACCTCCTCTTCCCCAAGCGCGCCGCGAGCCACGGCGAGCAGTGCGGCCTGGGCGCGGCCTTCGCGATGTTCCTCCGTGGAGCGCGCGAGGAGTCGCTGTACATGGTCGAGGTCCTGCGCAGGCACGGCCTGCCCGTGACCCCCGAGGAGATCGGCTTCACCGTGGACGAGTTCGTCCAGGTCGTGGAGTTCGCGCCGCAGACCCGTCCGGGCCGGTACACGATCCTCGAGCACCTCAATCTGTCCACCGACCAGATCAGGGACGCCTACGCCGACTATGCAAAAGCCATCGGTAGCTGAGCTGCGCCCGGTCGTCCACCCCCCGGGTGTGAAGGACCGGCGCAGCGGCGAGCACTGGGGCGGCCGGCTCTACATGCGCGAGATCTCGCTGCGCATCGACCGCCACCTCGTGAACACCAAGGTCACGCCTAACCAGCTGACCTACCTGATGACCGTCTGCGGCGTCCTCGCGGCCCCCGCGCTGCTCGTCCCGGGCATCTGGGGAGCCGTCCTCGGCGTCGTCGCGGTCCAGCTGTACCTGCTGCTGGACTGCGTCGACGGCGAGATCGCCCGGTGGCGCAAGCAGTATTCGCTCGCCGGCGTCTGGATGGACCGCGTCGGCGCGTACCTGACCGACGCCGCGGTCCTCGTCGGCTTCGGTCTGCGCGCCGCCGACCTCTGGGGCAGCGGCCGGATCGACTGGCTGTGGGCCTTCCTCGGCACGCTTGCCGCGCTCGGCGCCATCCTGATCAAGGCCGAGACGGACCTGGTCGCCGTGGCCCGCGCGCAGAACGGCCGGGAGCAGGTCAAGGAGTCCGCCTCCGAGATCAAGGCCTCCGGCATGGCGCTCGCCCGCAAGGCGGCGTCCGCGCTGAAGTTCCACCGCCTCATCCTCGGGATCGAGGCGTCGCTGCTGATCCTGGTCCTCGCGATCGTCGACCAGATCCGCGGCGACCTGTTCTTCACGCGCCTGGGTGTGGCGGTCCTGGCCGGCATCGCGCTGCTCCAGACCGTGCTGCACCTGGTGTCCATCCTGGCTTCGAGCAGGCTGAAGTGAGTACGCGGATGAAGGTCGGCGCGGTGATCATCACCATGGGCAACCGCCCCGAGGAGCTGCGCGCCCTCCTCGACTCCGTCGCCAAGCAGGACGGCGACCGGGTCGAGGTGGTCGTGGTCGGCAACGGCTCCCCGGTCCCGGACGTCCCCGCCGGTGTCCGTACCGTCGAACTGCCCGAGAACCTCGGCATCCCGGGCGGCCGCAACGTCGGCATCGAGGCCTTCGGGCCCTCGGGCTCCGACGTTGACGTGCTGCTCTTCCTCGACGACGACGGCCTCCTGCCGCAGACCGACACCGCTCAGCTGTGCCGCGAGGCCTTCGAGGCGGACCGGAAGCTGGGCATCATCAGCTTCCGGATCGCCGACCCGGAGACCGGCGTCACCCAGCGCCGCCACGTCCCGCGCCTGCGCGCCGCCGACCCGATGCGCTCCTCGCGCGTCACCACGTTCCTCGGCGGCGCCAACGCGGTGCGCACCCGCGTGATCGCGGAGGTCGGCGGCCTGCCCGACGAGTTCTTCTACGCCCACGAGGAGACCGACCTCGCCTGGCGTGCCCTCGACGCGGGCTGGATGATCGACTACCGCTCGGACATGGTGCTGAACCACCCGACCACGGCTCCTTCCCGGCACGCGGTCTACCACCGCATGGTCGCCAGGAACCGGGTCTGGCTCGCCCGCCGCAATCTGCCCGCGCTCATCGTCCCCGTCTACCTCGGCGTCTGGCTGCTCCTCACGCTCGCCCGCCGCCCCTCCCGACCTGCGCTGAAGGCCTGGTTCGGCGGGTTCAAGGAAGGCTGGACGAGCCCGTGCGGCCCCAGGCGTCCCATGAAGTGGCGTACGGTATGGCGCCTGACCCGACTGGGCCGACCTCCCATCATCTGACAAGCTCGTGTCTGAGAGCATTCGGCCCGTACCCCGGTCCCTGGCTCATGCCTATGCCCGACCGGCTGCGCACTTTGAAGACGAAAGTTTCCACTAGTGAGTGAGACAACGCATGACGGCGGTGTCGCGGTGACCGCGCGACCGTCGCCCGATGAGGGGCTCTCCCCGGCCGACCTGGCCGCCAAGTACGGCCTGACCGTCAGTGGTGCCAGGCCGAGCCTGTTCGAGTACGTCGGCCAGCTGTGGGGGCGGCGTCACTTCATCCTCGCCTTCTCGCAGGCGAAGCTCACCGCCCAGTACAGCCAGGCCAAGCTCGGCCAGCTCTGGCAGGTGGCGACGCCGCTGCTGAACGCGGCCGTGTACTACCTCATCTTCGGCCTCATCCTGCACGCCAGCCGGGGCATGTCGATGGACGTGTACATCCCGTTCCTGGTCACGGGCGTCTTCGTCTTCACCTTCACGCAGAGCTCGGTGATGGCGGGCGTACGGGCGATCTCGGGCAATCTGGGCCTGGTGCGCGCCCTGCACTTCCCAAGGGCCTCGCTGCCGATCTCGTTCGCGCTCCAGCAGCTCCAGCAGCTGCTGTTCTCGATGATCGTCCTGTTCATCGTCGCGGTCGGCTTCGGCAGCTACCCGGGTCTGTCCTGGCTGCTGATCGTCCCGGTGCTCGCGCTCCAGTTCCTCTTCAACACCGGACTCGCGCTGATCATGGCGAGGATGGGCTCGAAGACCCCGGACCTGGCGCAGCTGATGCCGTTCGTGATGCGTACGTGGATGTACGCGTCCGGCGTGATGTTCTCCATCCCGATCATGCTGGCCGACAAGCCCGCGTGGGTCGCAGACCTCCTGCAGTGGAACCCGGCCGCCATCTACATGGACCTGATGCGCTTCGCGCTCATCGACGGATACGGCTCCTCGAACCTGCCGCCGCACGTGTGGGCGGTAGCGGCGGGCTGGTCCGTGCTGGTCGCCGTCGGCGGCTTCGTCTACTTCTGGAAGGCAGAGGAGCGGTACGGCCGTGGCTGACGAAGACATCCTGGGCAAGAACGCAGGCAAGGGACACATCCCGACCGTGATCGCGGACGGGCTGCACATCGTGTACCGCGTCAACGGTGCGAAGACGGGCAAGGGCAGCGCCACCGCGGCGCTGAGCCGCATAGTCAAGCGGGGCGAGGAGCGCGGAGTCCGCAAGGTGCACGCCGTCAAGGGCGTCACCTTCACCGCGTACCGCGGCGAGGCGATCGGCCTGATCGGCTCGAACGGGTCCGGCAAGTCGACCCTGCTGCGCGCCATCGCCGGGCTCCTGCCGGCGGAGAAGGGCAAGGTCTTCACCGACGGCCAGCCCTCGCTCCTCGGTGTGAACGCGGCGCTCATGAACGACCTGACGGGCGAGCGGAACGTCATTCTCGGCGGGCTCGCGATGGGTATGTCCCGCGAGCAGATCCGGGAGCGCTACCAGGAGATCGTCGACTTCTCGGGCATCAACGAGAAGGGCGACTTCATCACGCTCCCGATGCGCACGTACTCCTCCGGCATGGCGGCGCGGCTGCGCTTCTCCATCGCGGCGGCCAAGGACCACGACGTCCTGATGATCGACGAGGCCCTGGCCACGGGTGACCGCAAGTTCCAGAAGCGCTCCGAGGCCCGCATCCGCGAGCTGCGCAAGGAGGCCGGCACGGTCTTCCTCGTCAGCCACAACAACAAGTCGATCCGCGACACCTGCGACCGCGTGCTCTGGCTGGAGCGCGGCGAGCTGCGTATGGACGGACCGACAGGTGAGGTACTCAAGGAGTACGAGAAGTTCACGGGCAAGTAGTCCGGGTGGCCACCAGGCAACCCTCTGCACCCGATTTCGCGTCTCAAGGCCCCGCCGGGATCTCTTCGGCGGGGCCTTGATATGCATGTAGGTGGCAACTGATTCCGTCCAAGACTCCCGCCGAAGATGCCCGCTGAGGTCAAGTGAAGGTCAACTTCCTTGCGTGCAGGGAATCTTGGGGGCGATCGGTGTGTTGTTGTGATCTGCGGGAAACCCCGTCGGAGCCGGGCCGGTTGTACAACGTAAGCTGTACCGGTGCCGATTCGCGGCAAAGGGGCGATAATGCGCGACACCCTGACTCAGGGGTCGGTCTGCCGCGCGTCAGGCTGGGCGGCGTGTCCGAAATGGGATGTTTTGGGTCAGCAGTGTAGAACGGGAGGTGTGACGGCAATGGCTATGGAAACTCTCCAGCTCCACGATGCTTTCGCCGTCCTGGTACCGGGCAGCGCGTGGTGACGGGATCATCGGGAGCGTCCGCCGGGTCCCCGGCCGGGGCGACACTCGACAAGGCCGCCGACGAGAATTTTCCGGTGGCCCCCTTCTTCCTGCCCCGGGACTGGCGCGACGACCTCATGGCCGTCTACGGCTTCGCCCGCCTCGTCGACGACATCGGTGACGGAGACCTCGCTCCCGGCGGCGCCGACGCCCGCCTCCTGGGCGTGTCACCCGAACGGGCTGACGGGGACCGCCTGGCTTTGCTCGACGCCTTCGAGGCAGACCTTCACCGGGTGTTCGAATCTACCCCCCGTCACCCCCTCCTGCGCGCCCTGCAGCCCACCGTGCACCGCCGCGGCCTCACCCCCGAACCCTTCCTCGGCCTCATCGAGGCCAACCGCCAGGACCAGCTGGTCACGCGCTACGAGACGTACGACGACCTGCTGGCTTACTGCGAGCTCTCGGCCAACCCGGTCGGCCGCCTCGTCCTCGCGATCACCGGCACCGCGACCCCCGAGCGCATCCGCCTCTCGGACGCCGTGTGCACCGGACTGCAGATCGTCGAACATCTTCAGGACGTCGGCGAGGACCTGCGGCAGGGCCGCATCTATCTGCCCGCCGAGGACATGAAACAGTTCCACGTCCAGGAGTCCGACCTCGCCGTACCCACGGCGGGCGCATCGGTGCGCGCCCTGGTCGCGTTCGAGGCGGAACGCGCCCTCGGTCTCCTGAATGAAGGCACCCCCCTCGTGGGTAGCGTCCACGGCAGGCTGAAGCTGCTGCTTGCCGGGTTCGTGGCAGGGGGGAAGGCGGCGGTCACCGCGATCGCCGCCGTTTCCTACGACGTACTTCCTGGACCGCCCAAGCCCACCAAGCTCCGGTTGCTGCGTGAGGTGGGAGCGACTCTGCGAGGAGAGGGGTGAGCCGGACCGTGGAGTCAGACCAGCACGTGTCGGCAGCGGTACTCGCCGCATACAGCTACTGCGAGACCGTGACCGGACAACAGGCACGCAACTTCGCCTACGGCATCAGGCTGCTGCCGACGGCCAAGCGGCGCGCCATGTCGGCGGTGTACGCGTTCTCGCGCCGCGTCGACGACATCGGCGACGGCGCGCTGCCGCCGGACGTCAAGGCCGAGCGGCTCGACGACACCCGGGCACTGCTCGCCCGGGTCCGCGACGGCGACGTGGCGGAGGACGACACCGACCCGGTGGGCGTCGCCCTCGCGCATGCCGCGCACCGGTTCCCGATCCCGCTCGGCGGCCTCGACGAACTCATCGACGGGGTCCTGATGGACCTGCGCGGAGAGACGTACGAGACCTGGGACGACCTCAAGGTCTACTGCCGCTGCGTGGCCGGCGCCATCGGCCGGGTCTCCCTCGGCATCTTCGGCACCGAGCCGGGCGCGCGGGGCGCCGAGCGCGCCTCCGAGTACGCGGACACGCTCGGGCTCGCGCTCCAGCTCACGAACATCCTGCGCGACGTGCGGGAGGACGCGGCGGACGGCCGCACCTACCTGCCCGCCGACGACCTCGCCAAGTTCGGCTGCTCGGCGGGCTTCGACGCGCCGACGCCCCCGGTGGGTTCGGACTTCGCGGGCCTCGTGCACTTCGAGGTGCGCCGCGCCCGCGCCCTGTTCGCCGAGGGATACCGGCTGCTTCCGCTGCTCGACCGGCGCAGCGGCGCCTGCGTCGCCGCCATGGCCGGCATCTACCGCCGCCTGCTCGACCGCATCGAGCGCGAGCCCGAGGCCGTCCTGCGCGGCCGCGTCTCGCTCCCCGGGCGCGAGAAGGCCTACGTCGCCGTGCGCGGCCTGTCCGGACTCGACGCCCGCAGCGTCTCCCGGCAGACCCTCAGGAGGCGTGTCTGATGAGTACGCCTGACAGAGCGGTCCGCACCGACGGGAAACGGCGGGCAACCCTCCACGGCGAAGCGGCGTCCATGACTTCAGCGGCCTGCCGTGCGCTTTTCAACCATCGCGCGCACACTGACGGAACGGCCGGAGGGGAGGGCGCATGAGCGACGGGAACATGCGGCCCGACGGGCCGGGCGCGGACACCGGCACCGGACGGCAGAGCGCAGTCGTCGTCGGCGGCGGCCTCGCCGGGACCACGGCCGCACTCGCGCTCGCCGACGCGGGCCTCGACGTCACCCTGCTCGAAGGGCGCCCGAGACTGGGCGGCCTCGCGTTCTCCTTCAAGCGCGGCGACCTCACCGTCGACAACGGCCAGCACGTGTACCTGCGCTGCTGCACCGCCTACCGCTGGTTCCTCGACCGCATCGACGGCACGGCGCTGGCGCCCGTGCAGGAACGTCTCGACGTACCCGTCCTGGATGCCGACAGGAACCGGCTCGGCAGACTGCGCCGCACCGCGCTGCCCGTCCCGCTGCATCTCGCCGCGAGCCTCGCCACGTATCCGCATCTCTCGCTCGCCGAGCGCGCCAACGTGGGGCGCGCCGCGCTGGCCCTCAAGGGGCTCGACCTGGGCGACCCGGCCCTGGACGAACGGGACTTCGGCAGCTGGCTGGCCGAACACGGTCAGTCGGCGCGCGCCATCGAGGCCCTCTGGGACCTGGTGGGCGTCGCCACTCTGAACGCCGTCGCGGGCGAGTCCTCACTCGGGCTCGCCGCCATGGTGTTCAAGACCGGGCTGCTGTCCGAACCGGGCGCGGCCGACATCGGCTGGGCACGCGTCCCCCTCGGTGAACTCCACGACACCCTCGCCCGCAAGGCGCTCGACTCCGCGGGCGTACGCACCGAACTCCGTACACGCGTCGCCTCCATCTCCCGTACCGAGAACGGACGTTGGAGTGTGGAGGTTCCCGGAGAGCGGATCGTGGCGGACACCGTCGTCCTCGCCGTGCCCCAGCGCGAGACGTACGACCTGCTGCCCGACGGCGCGCTCGACGACGCCGAGCGGCTGCTCGCCATCGGGACCGCGCCGATCCTCAACCTGCACGTCGTCTACGACCGCAAGGTCCTCAAGCGGCCCTTCTTCACCACGCTCGGCTCGCCGGTGCAGTGGGTGTTCGACCGCACGGAAGCCTCGGGACTCACCGAGGGGCAGTACCTCGCCGTGTCCCAGTCCGCCGCACAGGACGAGATCGACGAGCCCGTCGCCGTGCTCCGCGAGCGCTACCTGCCCGAGTTCGAGCGGCTGCTGCCCGCCGCCCGGGGCGCGAAGGTACTCGACTTCTTCGTCACCCGGGAGCGCACGGCGACCTTCGCGCCGGCTCCCGGCGTCGGCGCGCTGCGGCCCACGGCCCGCACCAACACCCCCGGCCTGTACCTGGCCGGCGCGTGGACCGCCACCGGGTGGCCCGCGACCATGGAAAGCGCGGTACGCAGCGGTGTCAGCGCCGCCGATGCCGCTCTCGCCGCACTCGACCGCCCACGCGGCCATCTGTTCCGGGAGGCGGCATGAAGCTCGATCTCCAGGGGGCGGACCATCCGGCCCCCGGCGACGCAACAAAAGGAGACCCTGTGCCCGCTGTGCCCTCGGCCGAACCGGCCGCCGACGCGGTGGACGTGACCGCGCTGCTCGAGCGCGGCCGGACCCTGGCCACCCCGGTGCTGCGGGCCGCCGTGGACCGCCTCGCACACCCGATGAACACCGTCGCCGCCTATCACTTCGGCTGGATCGACGCCCAGGGCAACCCCGCCGACGGCGACGGCGGCAAGGCCGTACGGCCCGCGCTCGCCGTCCTGTCCGCCCAGGTCCCGGGTTCGGCACCCGAGGTGGGTGTGCCCGGAGCGGTCGCCGTCGAGCTGGTGCACAACTTCTCGCTCCTGCACGACGACCTGATGGACGGCGACGAACAGCGCCGCCACCGGGACACCGTCTGGAAGGTGCACGGCCCGGCGCAGGCCATCCTCGTCGGCGACGCCCTCTTCGCCCTCGCCAACGAGGTGCTCCTCGAACTCGGCACCGTCGAGGCCGGCCGCGCCACGCGCCGGCTGACCGCCGCCTCGCGCGCCCTCATCGACGGGCAGGCGCAGGACATCAGCTACGAGCACCGCGAGCGGGTCACCGTCGAGGAGTGCCTGGAGATGGAGGGCAACAAGACCGGCGCCCTCCTGGCCTGCGCCTCCTCCATCGGCGCCGTGCTCGGCGGCGCCGACGACCGCACCGCGGACCAGCTGGAGAAGTACGGCTACCACCTCGGCCTCGCCTTCCAGGCCGTCGACGACCTGCTCGGCATCTGGGGCGATCCGGAGGCCACCGGCAAGCAGACCTGGAGCGATCTGCGCCAGCGCAAGAAGTCACTGCCCGTCGTCGCCGCGCTCGCCGCGGGCGGACCCGCTTCCGAGCGGCTCGGTGAACTCCTCGCCGCCGACGCCAAGAGCAGCGACTTCGACACCTTCTCCGAGGAGGAGTTCGCGGCCCGCGCTGCTCTCATCGAGGAAGCCGGCGGCCGCGACTGGACCGCCGAGGAGGCGCGCCGGCAGTACGCCGTCGCCATCGAGGCCCTGGACTCGGTCCAGATGCAGGACCACGTGCGGGCGCAGTTCGTCGCGCTCGCGGACTTCGTCGTCGTACGAAAGAGATGATCACTATCGGCCGCATATGACTCGCAGTCGCCGGCCGGTGTCCATCCAGGGCATCGGCCGACGGCGGACCCAGCAGAGATCGAGCACTGCACGAAGGGGAAGCCATGACAGCGACGACCGACGGAAGCAGCGGAGCGGCAGCTCCCGGCGCGACCTCGGCCACCACTGCCCAATCGACCGACACGAGCCCCGGGGCGGCCGGGACGCACGACGCCGCCACCCGTTCCGTCCAGCGCGCCACTGACTTCCTGCTCGCCCGGCAGGACGCACAGGGCTGGTGGAAGGGCGACCTCGACACGAACGTCACGATGGACGCCGAGGACCTTCTGCTGCGTCAGTTCCTCGGGATCCGGGACGAGGCGACCACCCGCGCCGCCGCGCTCTTCATCCGCGGCGAGCAGCTCGACGAGGGCACCTGGGCCACGTTCCACGGCGGCCCGGGCGAACTCTCCACCACCATCGAGGCGTACGTCGCCCTGCGCCTGGCCGGGGACGCCCCCGACGAGCCGCACATGGCGAAGGCCTCCGCCTGGATCCGGGAGCGCGGCGGCGTCGCCGCGAGCCGCGTCTTCACCCGCATCTGGCTGGCCCTGTTCGGCTGGTGGAAGTGGGACGACCTGCCCGAACTGCCCCCGGAACTCATCTACTTCCCGAAGTGGATGCCGCTCAACATCTACGACTTCGGCTGCTGGGCCCGGCAGACCATCGTGCCGCTCACGGTCGTCTCCGCGAAGCGCCCGGTACGGCCCGCGCCCTTCCCGCTCGACGAGCTGCACACCGACGCGAGGAATCCCAACCCGGCCAAGTGCCTTGCTCCGGTGGCGAGTTGGGACGGAGCGTTCCAGCGGCTCGACAAGGCGATGCATCTGTACCGCAAGGTCGCGCCGCGCAGGCTGCGCAAGGCGGCCATGAACTCGGCCGCCCGCTGGATCATCGAACGCCAGGAGAACGACGGCTGCTGGGGCGGCATCCAGCCCCCGGCGGTGTACTCCGTCATCGCCCTCCACCTGCTCGGATACGACCTCGAACACCCCGTGATGAAGGCGGGGTTGGAGTCCCTCGACCGGTTCGCCGTGTGGCGCGAGGACGGGGCCCGGATGATCGAGGCCTGCCAGTCTCCCGTGTGGGACACCTGTCTGGCCGTCATCGCCCTCGCCGACGCCGGCCTGCCCGCCGACCACCCCCGGCTCGTCAAGGCCGCCGAGTGGATGCTCCAGGAGCAGATCGACCGGCCCGGCGACTGGTCCGTCCGCAGGCCCCAACTCGCCTCCGGCGGCTGGGCGTTCGAGTTCCACAACGACAACTACCCCGACATCGACGACACCGCCGAGGTGGTCCTCGCCCTGCGCCGCGTCCGGCACCCGGACACCGCGCGCATGGAGAAGGCCATCCAGCGGGGCGTGCGCTGGAACCTCGGCATGCAGTCGAGGAACGGCGCCTGGGGCGCCTTCGACGTCGACAACACCAGCCCGTTCCCCAACCGCCTGCCGTTCTGCGACTTCGGCGAGGTCATCGACCCCCCGTCCGCGGACGTCACCGGGCACGTGGTGGAGATGCTCGCCGTCGAGGGCATGTCGAACGACCCGCGCACCCGGCGCGGCATCGAGTGGCTGCTCGCCGAACAGGAGCCGAACGGCGCCTGGTTCGGCCGCTGGGGCGTCAACTACGTATACGGGACAGGGTCGGTGCTGCCGGCTCTGACCGCCGCCGGGCTGCCCCCCTCGCACCCCGCGGTCCGCCGCGCCGTCGCCTGGCTCCAATCCGTCCAGAACGACGACGGCGGCTGGGGCGAGGACCTGCGCTCCTACCGCGACGAGAACTGGAAGGGCCACGGAGTGTCCACCGCCTCGCAGACCGGCTGGGCGCTGATGGCGCTCCTGTCGGCGGGGGAGCGGGACTCCAAGGCCGTCGAGCGAGGAGTCGCCTGGCTGACCGAGACGCAGCTCGCGGACGGCACCTGGGACGAGCCGTACTTCACGGGCACCGGCTTCCCGTGGGACTTCTCGATCAACTACCACCTCTACCGCCATGTCTTCCCGCTGACCGCACTGGGCCGGTACGTCCACGGCGAGCCGTTCGCCGACCAGGCGTCCCTGCCGGGCAAGGGGAGCTGATGGCCCGATCACCGGCGGCCCCGCGCCCGCCGGACACCGCCCCGCTGCTGGTCGCCTGCGCGCTCGGCATCGAGCACCTCGCCCTGCGCACAGGAGCCCGCACCGGAGCACCGGCCCCCGTGACCGTGCTGCGTACGGGCATGGGCCCCAAGGCGGCCGAGCGGGCCGTGGCCCGGGTCCTGGAGGACCCCGCCCTGCTCGACGCGGCCGTCGTCGCGACCGGCTTCTGCGCCGGCCTCGCCCCCGGGATGCACCCGGGCGACCTGGTCGTCGCCGAGGAGACCCGCGACCCGTACGGCTCGACGCCGTGCACCGGCACGGAACTCCTCGTCAAGGAGCTGGTCAGGGCGGTACCGGGACGGACCGTGCACACCGGCCCGCTCACCGGCTCCGACCATGTCGTGCGCGGCCACGAGCGCGGCGACCTGCTCGCCACGGGCGCGATCGCCGTGGACATGGAGTCAGCGGCCACGCTGCGCACGGCGGCCGCGCGGGGCCCGCGCCCGGTTGCGGCCGTACGGGTGGTCGTTGACGCTCCAGAACATGAACTCGTCCGTATCAGCACGGTGCGCGGTGGAATATCGGCTTTCCGCGTTCTTCGTGCCGTGCTTCCCGCATTTTTCGAATGGCACCGTTCTTTGCTGCTCCCCCGGAGGTGAGCCAGATGGCCATGCCGCTTCGCCAGTCCATCAAGGTCGCGACGTACCTCATTGAACAGAAGGTTCGCAAGCGCGACAAGTTCCCGCTCATTGTCGAACTGGAGCCGCTGTACGCCTGCAACCTCAAGTGCGAGGGCTGCGGAAAGATTCAGCACCCCGCCGGAGTGCTCAAGCAGCGGATGCCCGTGGCGCAGGCCGTGGGCGCCGTCCTGGAATCCGGCGCGCCGATGGTGTCCATCGCCGGCGGCGAGCCGCTCATGCACCCGCACATCGACGAGATCGTCCGGCAGTTGGTGGCGAAGAAGAAGTACGTCTTCCTCTGCACGAACGCGCTGCTCATGCGCAAGAAGATGGACAAGTTCAAGCCCTCGCCGTACTTCGCCTTCACGGTGCACATCGACGGGATGCGCGAGCGCCACGACGAATCCGTCGCCAAGGAAGGTGTCTTCGACGAGGCGGTGGAGGCGATCAAGGAAGCCAAGAAGCGGGGCTTCCGTGTCACCACGAACTCGACCTTCTTCAACACGGACACCCCGCAGAACATCATCGAGGTCCTGAACTACCTCAATGACGACCTCGAGGTCGACGAGATGATGCTCTCGCCCGCCTACGCCTACGAGAAGGCGCCCGACCAGGAGCACTTCCTGGGCGTCGAGCAGACCCGGGAACTCTTCAAGAAGGCCTTCGCGGGCGGCAACAGGCGCCGCTGGCGCCTCAACCACTCGCCGCTGTTCCTCGACTTCCTCGAGGGCAAGGTCGACTTCCCGTGCACCGCGTGGGCGATCCCGAACTATTCGCTCTTCGGCTGGCAGAAGCCCTGCTACCTGATGGCGGACGGGTACGTGACCACGTACAAGGACCTCATCGAGAAGACCGACTGGGATGCCTACGGGCGCGGCAAGGACGAGCGCTGCAACAACTGCATGGCGCACTGCGGCTACGAGCCGACGGCCGTCCTCGCCACGATGGGATCGCTCAAGGAGTCCATCCGCGCCGCCCGCGAGACCGTCTCCGGGAATCGGGGCTGACCGCTCATGACCTCCGGAGAGCCCGTCTCATTGGGGCTCCCTTCGCTGCCGGTCCGACCGATCGCCGACCGCAGAACGAGTCGGCGGATCCAGGTCGGGCCGGTGGCCGTGGGGGGCGGAGCGCCGGTGTCCGTGCAGTCGATGACGACGACACGGACCTCGGACATCGGGGCCACGCTGCAGCAGATCGCCGAACTGACGGCGTCCGGCTGCCAGATCGTGCGGGTGGCGTGCCCCACGCAGGACGACGCGGACGCGCTCGCGACGATCGCGCGGAAGTCGCAGATCCCCGTCATCGCTGACATTCACTTCCAGCCGAAGTACGTCTTCGCGGCCATCGAGGCGGGCTGCGCCGCGGTCCGGGTGAACCCGGGCAACATCAAGCAGTTCGACGACAAGGTCAAGGAGATCGCGCAGGCGGCCAAGGACCACGGCACCCCGATCCGTATCGGTGTGAACGCGGGTTCGCTCGATGCCCGTTTGCTGAAGAAGTACGGCAAGGCGACGCCCGAGGCGCTCGTCGAGTCGGCGCTGTGGGAGGCGTCCCTCTTCGAGGAGCACGGCTTCCGCGACATCAAGATCTCGGTCAAGCACAACGACCCGGTCGTGATGGTGAACGCCTACCGGCAGCTCGCCGCGGCCAGTGACTATCCGCTGCACCTCGGCGTGACCGAGGCGGGTCCGGCCTTCCAGGGGACCATCAAGTCCGCCGTCGCTTTCGGGGCGTTGCTGAGTGAGGGGATCGGCGACACGATCCGCGTCTCGCTGTCCGCGCCGCCCGTCGAGGAGATCAAGGTCGGCATCCAGATCCTGGAGTCGCTGGGGCTTCGGCAGCGGCGCCTGGAGATCGTGTCGTGCCCCTCGTGCGGGCGGGCGCAGGTCGACGTCTACAAGCTCGCCGACGAGGTCTCCGCGGGCCTCGACGGCATGGAGGTGCCCCTCCGGGTCGCCGTCATGGGGTGTGTGGTCAACGGTCCCGGCGAGGCGCGCGAGGCGGATCTCGGCGTCGCGTCGGGCAACGGCAAGGGTCAGATCTTCGTGAAGGGCGAGGTCATCAAGACCGTCCCCGAGTCGAAGATCGTCGAGACCCTCATCGAAGAGGCGATGAAGATCGCCGAGCGGATGACGGACGCCGGGGTGGCCTCGGGCGCGCCCGACGTCACCGTGAGCTGAGAACAACCGGAGAGGGGGCCCGAGCGTGACAATTCTGGAAAGCATCCGGGGGCCGCGCGATCTGAAGGCGCTGAGCGAGGAACAGCTCGGCGAACTGGCCGCGGAGATCAGGGAGTTCCTGATCCATGCGGTCGCGAGAACCGGCGGCCATCTGGGACCCAACCTCGGGGTGGTGGAACTCTCCATCGCCCTGCACCGGGTCTTCGAGTCGCCGGTGGACCGGATCCTGTGGGACACCGGCCACCAGAGCTACGTACACAAGATGCTGACAGGTCGTCAGGACTTCTCGAAGCTGCGCGGGAAGGGGGGCCTGTCCGGCTACCCCTCGCGCGAGGAGTCCGAGCACGACGTCATCGAGAACAGCCACGCGTCCACCGCGCTCGGCTGGGCGGACGGCCTCGCCAAGGCCAACCAGGTCCTGGGGGAGCGGGGCCACGTCGTCGCCGTCATCGGCGACGGGGCGCTCACCGGCGGCATGGCCTGGGAGGCGCTCAACAACATCGCGGCCGCCAAGGACCGCCCGCTGATCATCGTCGTCAACGACAACGAACGGTCGTACGCCCCGACCATCGGCGGCCTCGCCAACCACCTGGCCGCACTGCGCACCACCGACAGCTACGAGAAGGTCCTCGCCTGGGGCAAGGACGTCCTCCTGCGCACCCCCGTCATCGGCCACACCGTGTACGAGTCCCTGCACGGCGCCAAGAAGGGGTTCAAGGACGCCTTCGCGCCGCAGGGCATGTTCGAGGACCTGGGACTCAAGTACGTGGGCCCCATCGACGGGCACGACAGGGGCGCGGTCGAGTCGGCGCTGCGACGTGCGAAGCGCTTCCACGGGCCCGTGGTCGTGCACTGCCTGACCGAGAAGGGCCGCGGCTACGAGCCCGCCCTCGCGGACGAGGCCGACCGGTTCCACACCGTCGGCGTGATGGACCCGCTCACCTGCGAGCCGCTCGCGCCGTCCAACGGCCCGTCCTGGACCTCGGTGTTCGGCGACGAGATCGCCCGCATAGGACGGGACCGCGCCGACGTCGTGGCGATCACCGCGGCGATGCTGCACCCGGTCGGACTCACCAAGTTCGCCGAGGAGTTCCCCGGCCGGGTGTGGGACGTGGGGATCGCCGAGCAGCACGCGGCGGTCTCGGCGGCCGGACTCGCGACCGGCGGCCTGCACCCCGTCGTCGCCGTCTACGCCACCTTCCTCAACCGCGCCTTCGACCAGCTCCTCATGGACGTCGCGCTGCACAAGTGCGGCGTCACCTTCGTCCTCGACCGGGCCGGCGTGACCGGCGTCGACGGCGCCTCGCACAACGGCATGTGGGACATGTCCGTCCTCCAGGTCGTGCCAGGCCTGCGCATCGCCGCACCGCGAGACGCCGAACAACTGCGGGCGCAGCTGCGCGAAGCGGTCACCGTGGACGACGCCCCGACGCTCATCCGGTTCCCGAAGGAGTCGGTCGGCCCCGAGATCCCGGCGGTCGAGCGGATCGGCGGCCTCGACATACTGCACCAGGCCGACGACCCGGCCGTCCTTCTCGTCTCCGTCGGTGTGATGGCGCCGGTGTGCCTCCAGGTCGCGGAACTCCTGGCGGCGCGCGGCATCAACTGCACGGTCGTGGACCCGCGTTGGGTCAAACCCGTCGACCCGGAACTCGCCCCGCTCGCCGCGCGGCACCGGCTCGTCGCCGTCGTCGAGGACAACAGCAAGGCGGCCGGCGTCGGATCCGCCGTGGCGCTCGCGCTCGGCGAGGCCGAAGTCGACGTACCCGTAAGGCGGTTCGGGATCCCCGACCAGTTCCTCGCGCACGCCAAGCGCGGCGAGGTGCTCGCCGACATCGGGCTCACGCCCGTCGAGATCGCCGGACGGATCGGCGCCAGCATGGCCCTGAAGGCCGAGACCTGGGCCCTGGTGGCCGACAAGGAGAGCGACGACGTATGAGCAAGGAGTTCGATCTCGCAAGACTCCTGGCCGAGCGCGGCGCCGAGCGCTACGAGCTGCACGCCAAGTACCTCAACCACCAGCTCCCGCGCATGCTGCACACCATCGGCTTCGACAAGGTCTACGAGCGGGCGGAGGGCGCCTACTTCTGGGACGAGGACGGCAACGACTACCTGGACATGCTCGCCGGGTTCGGTGTGATGGGCCTCGGCCGGCACCACCCCGTCGTCCGCAAGGCGCTGCACGACGTCCTCGACGCCTCGCTCGCCGACCTCACCCGCTTCGACTGCCAGCCGCTGCCGGGTCTGCTCGCCGAGAAGCTGCTCGCGCACAGCCCGCACCTGGACCGGGTCTTCTTCGGCAACAGCGGTACGGAGGCCGTCGAGACGGCGCTGAAGTTCGCCCGGTACGCGACGGGCAAGCCTCGGATCCTGTACTGCGGTCACGCCTTCCACGGGCTGACCACCGGGTCTCTGTCCGTGAACGGCGAGTCCGGATTCCGGGACGGCTTCGCTCCGCTCCTGCCGGACACCGCCGTGCCGCTCGGCGACCTCGACGCCCTGCGCGCGGAACTCGCGAAGGGCGACGTGGCCGGGCTGATCGTCGAGCCCATCCAGGGCAAGGGCGTCCACGGCAGCCCGCCCGGCTATCTGCGCGCCGCTCAGGAACTCCTCCACCAGCACAAGGCGCTGCTCATCGCGGACGAGGTGCAGACGGGCCTCGGCAGGACGGGCGACTTCTACGCCTACCAGCACGACGAGGGCGTCGAACCCGACCTCGTATGCGTGGCGAAGGCGCTCTCCGGCGGCTATGTGCCCGTCGGCGCGACGCTCGGCAAGGACTGGATCTTCAAGAAGGTCTACTCGTCCATGGACCGGGTCCTCGTGCACTCGGCCAGCTTCGGCTCGAACGCGCAGGCCATGGCCGCGGGGCTTGCCGTGCTCTCGGTGATGGAGAACGAGGAGGTCGTCGCGAACGCCCGGGCGACCGGTGAGCTCCTGAGGTCCCGGCTCGCCGCGCTCGTCGACCGCTACGAGCTGCTGAGCGACGTACGCGGCCGTGGCCTGATGATCGGCATCGAGTTCGGGCGGCCGAAGTCACTGAAGCTACGCAGCCGCTGGACGATGCTCCAGGCCGCGCGCAAGGGCCTGTTCGCACAGATGGTCGTCGTGCCGCTGCTCCAGAAGCACCGGATCCTCACGCAGGTCTCCGGCGACCACCTGGAGGTCATCAAGCTGATCCCCCCGCTGATCATCGGGGAGCGCGAGGTGGACCGCTTCGTCGAGGCGTTCACCGCCGTCATGGACGACGCGCACTCCGGCGGCGGCCTGATGTGGGACTTCGGCAAGACACTGGTGAAGCAGGCGGTCGCCAACCGCTGACGGCTCCGTAGGGGCGCCTCTCGGTTTCGTAGGGTGCTTCCTTGAAGAAGGACGCTGCTTGCCTCTGGGGCAATAAATTTGCCCCAGAGGCAGGGCTCTGGCTCAATCGACGGTATGAGCCCTGCCCCTGAGGAGCCGGCTCCGGAACCCACGGAGCTGCCCGCCGTCGCCCCGCAGCTGCGCGAACTCCGGCGCCGCGCCGCCCTGACCCTGGAAGCCGCCGCACGCGCCGCAGGGCTCTCGCCCGCGCACCTCTCCCGCCTGGAGACGGGGCGCCGCCAGCCCTCGCTCCCGATGCTGCTCGCCCTCGCCCGCACCTACGGTACGACGGTCTCCGAACTCCTGGGCGAGACGCCCGCCGACCGGGACGCGGTCGTGCGCTCCGGCGACATGGAGGCCACCGAGGCGGGCGGCTGGATCTACCGGCAGGCGGGCGCCCCGGGGCGCGGCATGCAGGCGCTGCGCGTCCACGTGCCGTACGGCGCCCAGGGCGACATCGTGCGGGTCCACCCCGGCGAGGAGTGGCTGTACGTCCTCGAAGGGCGGCTGCGGCTGCGGCTCGGGGACACCGCGTACGCGCTCGCGCCGGGGGACAGCGCGCACTTCGACTCGCTCACCCCGCACCGGATCGCCGCCGCCGACCGTGACGGCGCCGAGCTCCTCTTCGTACACACCCTGCTGCAGAGCCCGTCCGCCGCGCTGTGTCTCGGCCCGGCGACGGGCGGCGGCGAACGGACCCAGGGAGGCCCTCGATGAGCGCAGAGCCCAACGACGTGACCGAGCCCGAGCGGCACCCCGCCCGGCGTGACATCGAGGACAAGCTCCCGCGCGGCATCTGGGTGCGCCTGCTCGTCTACGTCTTCGCCGGGCATCTCGTCGCGGGCTTCATCTATCTGCTGTTCACGCTGGGGGCGTCGCGCGGGTGACGCGCCCGCGCGCGGGCCGGTGAGCCTCAGTCGAGGAGGCGTTCGCGCAGCCGGTCGCGCTGGGCGGGGGACAGCTTGAGGCCTTCTTCCAGGTAGCGGTCGGTGGAGCCCCAGGTCTGCTCGACCTGCTCGAAGGCGGCGGCCAGATACGTGGCGCGCGCGTCGAACAGGGGGCTCAGCAGCTCCATGACCTCGGGGGACATCGCGTCCTTCGAGGTGCTGCTGCGGTGCACCTTGTAGCGGCGGTGCGTGGCGTTCGACTCCAGGTAGTCCGCCTCGATGGCGTCGCGCTCCACACCCACGGCCAGGAGCGTGACCGCTATCGACAGGCCCGCGCGGTCCTTGCCGGCCGCGCAGTGCATGAGTGCGGGCACGCTGTCCTCGGCGATGGCGTGCAGGACCTGGCCGTGCTCGGCGGTGCGCTCCGTGATGATCGCCCGGTACGACTCGATCATGCGGTTCGCGGCCTGGCCTTCGGCCAGGGCGGCGCGCAACTCGTCGAGGTGGCCGTTGCGCACCATCTGCCAGAACTCGGCGCCGTCCGCCGGGTCGGTCAGCGGCAGATTCACGTTCCGCACGCCGGGCAGCGTGACGTCGGGCCCTTCGAGACGCTGGTCGGCGGCGTTACGGAAGTCGAAGATCGTGTGCAGCCCGAGCGAGGAGAGGAACGCGGCGTCCTCGTCCGTGGCGTGCGCGAGGTGACCACTGCGGAACAGCACGCCCTGCTTGACCCGACGGCCGTCCACGGTCGGGAGACCACCCACATCGCGGAAGTTGCGCACTCCGGCCAACTCGGGCTCGGTGGACGGGACCTGCTGCGTCACGGGGGCTCCTCCCGGTCGGCCGCGGCGCTGCTCGCCTGCGGGCGCCCTCGACGATACGACATGGCTGCCAGGGGCAACCGTGTGAGAGGGCGGCAGCTGATTGCATGTCGAATGTCCTAAATATGCCATTATGCGGTGAAGTGCCCTACATGGAATAACTCGCCCCGAAATAGGGGCAGATAATGGGCGTCACGTGAGCGGAGTCATAGCGGTGACCGTGTGTGGCGGCCGGGCCGGGAGGATTTCCCGCAGGTATCGCAGTTGCAAAGATCATGAATAGACGGAGTGTGACGGATTTTTCCGGAAAGGGTCATTCAAGGATCAAGAACCGGAATGCCCAAGGGGATTCGCGCCTTGTCCCCGCGCTCCCCGCTCGCTTACGTTCGGGGCAATCCGGACGGACCGCCTAATCCTGCCGCCGCCCGGAATCCGCACATCGATCCGTACTCGGCAGGGGCGGGGGACCCAGGTGGATCGCCGTTTCCGGGACACCGGACGCGGCTCGGGGTGAAGCCGTGCCCTCAAGGGGCGCGGCCGGGCAGCTCCAGCCCGAACCCGACAGCTCACCTCGCAGGCGACGGAGAGGAATCCCCCATGCCCGCGAAGGGTAAGCACCGCCGTCCCAAGTCCCATGGTTTCGCGCGCTCGATCGCCGTGGCCGGAGTGGGCGGCGTCGCGCTCGCGCTGCCGCTGATGGGTGCCACCGGCGCCCATGCCGCGACCCCCGCCGCCCACTCGGTCGCACAGGCCGCCGTCGCTCCTGCCGCGGCCAAGACCTACGCCGTGAAGGACGGGGACACCCTTTCGAAGATCGCCGACGCGCAGCACGTCAGCGGCGGCTGGAAGAAGCTCTACGCCGACAACCGCTCGGTCATCGGCGGTGACCCGTCCGTGATCCGTCCGGGCCTGAAGCTGACGATCGGCCAGCAGGCCGCGGCCCCCGCCGCGAAGTCCCCGGCCACCGCCACGCAGGCCTCCGCGCCCAAGGCCGCGGCGGCGACCGCCACCGGCTACACGCTGCCCGTCCAGGGCGCCTCCATCGGCACGGCGTACAAGACCGCGGGCGCCATGTGGTCCAGCGGCTACCACACCGGTGTCGACTTCGTGGTCCCGACGGGCACCTCGATCAAGGCCATCGCCGCGGGCACCGTCGTGTCGGCCGGCCTCGACGGCGCGTACGGCAACGAGGTCGTCATCCAGCACGCCGACGGCAAGTTCTCGCAGTACGCCCACATGTCGTCCCTCTCCGTCTCGTCCGGGCAGACCGTGACCGAGGGCCAGCAGATAGGCCTCTCCGGCGCGACCGGCAACGTCACGGGACCGCACCTGCACTTCGAGATCCGCACCACTGCGAGCTACGGCTCGGACCTGGACCCGGCCGCGTACCTCCGCGAGCACGGGGTCTCGCTCTGACCTCGATGACGTGACGTCAAGGTGTGACGTGAAGGGGCGGGTCCGACGCGGGCCCGCCCCTTCGGCGTATTCCGTCGTATTCCTGAAATCGCGAAACTGACCGGGTGGGCTATATCACCACCCGTCAACCCCTTCCTACGGTCGCGTAGGTCACATCGCAGGGTGAAAGATGTGTGGTCGTGGCAAACGAATCGAGATCACTCAGCGGCGGCACGATTCGGTCCTACGCGGCGGTGGGGGACAGCTTCACCGAAGGCGTCGGGGACCCCGGTCCCGACGGGGCCTTCGTGGGCTGGGCCGACCGTCTCGCCGTCCTCCTGGACGACCGGACCCCCGAGCACTCCTTCCGGTACGCGAACCTCGCCGTGCGCGGCAAGCTTCTCGACCAGATCGTGGAGGACCAGCTCCCGCGCGCCGTCGAACTCGCCCCGGACCTGGTGACCTTCGCCGCCGGCGGCAACGACATCATCCGTCCCGGCACCGACCCCGACGACGTCGCGGAGCGCTTCGAGAAGGCCGTGGCCCGGCTGACCTCCGCCGTCGGCACGGTCATGGTGACCACCGGCTTCGACACCCGGGACGTCCCGGTCCTCAAGCATCTGCGCGGCAAGATCGCGACGTACAACGGGCATGTGCGCGCCGTCGCCGACCGTTACGGCTGCCCGGTGCTCGACCTGTGGTCCCTCAAGACCGTCCAGGACCGCCGTGCTTGGGACGGCGACCGGCTGCACCTCTCGCCCGAGGGGCACACGCGGGTGGCGCTGCGGGCGGGGCAGGCGCTGGGCGTCGAGGTGCCGGCGGACCCGGACCAGCCGTGGCCGGCGCAGCCGCCGCGCGGCACGCTGGAAGTGCGGCGCGACGACATCCACTGGGCGCGGGAGTTCCTGGTGCCGTGGATCGGCCGGCGGCTGCGCGGCGAGTCGTCCGGCGATCATGTGGCGGCGAAGCGGCCGGATCTGCTGCCGCTCTGACGGCAGCCGGGCGCGTGATGGGGGAGCTTGCCTTTGCGGGGCGGCTCCCCCGCGTCATTTCCGCGCGGTCACCCCGGGCTCCCGTCGGAGCCCGATGTCGCGGTGGCGTCAGTCCGACGTCGCCGTCGTAGCCGTCAGGTCCGACCGCTCAAGCCCCAACTCCCGGGCCAGTGCGTCGTCGACCCACTCCTGCATGCGGGCCCGCGAGACCGTCCCCGTGTACGCGGTCATCTGCACCGCGAGACCGTCGAGAAGCGCCGTCAGGCGCAGCGCGGCGCCCGCCGGGTCCGGGCAGCGGAACTCGCCCGCCGCCACGCCTTCCGCGACGACCTCGGTGAGCGCCGCCTTCCACTGCTTGTCCAGGTCGCGGGTGACCTCCCGCAGCGCGGGCTCACGCAGCGCCGCGGACCAGCCCTCGATCCACAGCCGCCAGCCCTTGGCCTGTCCGGTCGGCGCGTACCACCGCACGGCCGAGCGCAGCCGGCGCAGCGCCGTCGTGCGCTTGCCGAGCAGCTTGCGCAGATGCGCCAGGTCGCCCTCGGCGGCGTGCGCGAACGCGGCGGCGACGAGCTTCTCCTTCGTCGAGAAGTGGTACAGAACCAGCGCGTTGCTCACCCCGAGCGCTGCGGCCACGTCGGCGATGCGCACGGCTGCCACGCCCCGCGCCTCGATCTGCTCGATGGCGGCCCCCAGCAACTCTTCGCGCCGCTCGGCCACACTCAACCGCACTCTTGCCACGCGGTAACAGTACACACGGGCGCCGACGTCCGGCGCTGAGCGGCGAAGGCGGTGCGAACGCCTCGTGCACGACCCTTGACAGCTCCCTGTGGCGCCCGCCACAGTCTCGCTTACTGACTGGCCGTTCAGTCAATAGGTCGTCCTGAGAACAACCGTCACGCCCCGTGCCCCGCATTGCAGCAGGAGTTTCCCCGTGACCCAAGCGCCGCCGACACCACCGAAACCACCGACCGAGCCGACCGGGCTGTCCGGGCCGACCGAGCCGTCCATGGACGCACCCGACCCGCCTGACCTGTCGGAGGGCTGGGGTGAACAGCGCTCCAGGCTCAAGAAGGACCTGCGCAGGCTGGACGTCCTGTTCTTCCTGATCTGCACGCTGGTCGGCCTCGACACGATCGGTTCCGTGGCCGCGCAGGGTCCGCAGGGCCTGACCTGGATGGCGATCCTCGCTCTCGCGTTCTTCCTCCCGTACGGGCTGCTCGTGGCCGAACTCGGCTCGGCCTTCCCCGTGCAGGGCGGCCCCTACGTGTGGACGCGCCTGGCGTTCGGGCGGCTCGTCGCCGGGGTGAACCAGCTCCTGTACTGGATCTCCAACCCCGTCTGGGTGGGCGGCAGTCTGTGCATCATCGCGCTCACCACATGGGAGGAGTTCTTCACCCCGCTGCCGGGGCTCTGGAAGTACGCGGCCGGGCTCGTCTTCATCTGGGGCGGCGCACTGGCCGTCGTGCAGTCCGTGCGGATCGGCAAGTGGGTGCCCATCGCGGGCGCCGTCGCCCGGATCGTGCTCCTCGGGTTCTTCCTGGTCTCCGTGGTGGTGTTCGCCGTCCAGCACGGAGTGCACGCGCTGCCCACGGGTGACTTCGTCCCGACGTACGCCGGCTTCGTGGCGCTGGTCCCGGTCCTGATCTTCAACTACGTAGGCTTCGAACTGCCCAGCTCCGCGGCCGAGGAGATGACGAACCCGCGGCGCGACATCCCCCTGTCGATCCTGCGCTCCGGCTTCGCGGCGGTGCTCCTCTACGGCGGCCCGATCCTCGGCATCCTCTTCGTGCTGCCCAGCCAGGAGATCGGCAGCCTCGGCGGCTTCATCGACGCCTGCAAGGCCGTGTTCACGGTCTACGGCGGGTCGATCGCGGCCGACGGCACGGTCACGCTCACCGGACTCGGCTCCGTGTTCGGCGGGGTCGCCGCGGCGGGCCTGATCATCGGCCTGCTCACCTCGGGCGTCACCTGGGCCATGGGCGCCCACCGCGCGCAGGCCGTCGCCTGCGCGGACGGCGCGGGTCCGGCATGGCTCGGCCGCATCTCCGAGAAGCACGGGACGCCGGTGCGGGTGAACCTCCTCTCCGCCGTGCTCGGTTCGATCCTCTTCGTCGTCGCCCTCAACCTCACGGGCGGCAACGGCGAGAAGTACTTCGCGGCGGGCCTCGGTCTGACGATCTGCACCACCTTCATCTCGTACGTCATCACGTTCCCCAGCCTCGCGGTGCTGCGCCGCAAGTACCCGGACACACCACGCCCGTACGCCGTCCCGGGCGGACGCGTGGGCGCCTGGGTCGTGAGCGTCCTCGCCACCGGGTTCGTGGCGTTCACCGTGATCGTGCTGATCTGGCCGGGCTTCGGGGTCGGCTGGTTCGGCTCGGCGGGCAGTGCGGCGGACTCGCTGCCGGAGTCGTTCGCCGGCCAGCGCACGCAGTACACGCTGAGCCAGGTGGTGCCCCTGCTGCTCTTCGTCGGCATCGGGCTCGTCTTCTACGCGATGGGTGGGAGGACGCGCAGGCGGGTGGGCAAGTAGCCGCAGACGACACACAGGAGGGCCTTCCCCTCACTGGCTCTAACAAAAGCTGTTGATCATGTGGCTGTTGGCTTGTCTGGTCGTTGGTCTGTTCATGGGGAAACGTCAGTCGCGGCCGTGGATCGTGTCGGACGAACTGTGGTCGCTCATCGAGCCGTTACTGCCCAAGCCGGGCCCGAAGCTGGTCGAGGGCCGACCTCGGGTACCGGACCGGCAAGCGTTCTGCGGGATCCTGTTCGTCCTGCACACCGGCATCCAATGGGAGTACCTGCCCCAGGAGTTGGGCTTCGGTTCAGGCATGACCTGCTGGCGGCGCCTGGCCGCCTGGAACGAGGCCGGCGTGTGGGATCAGCGCCACAAGATCCCCGCCATCGGCGGGGTCGTCGGCCGGCCACGGCATCGGCCCGACCTGCTCTTCGCCCAAGGAGCGCCAGCCCTCAAAATGTGACCGTCAGAGAGAATGAATCTTGCTCGGCAGGGAGCGTGGGCCACTCGGAGGCGGCCCACGCTCCCGATCGACGCGGCATGTAGCAGGCGGGTCCCTCAGTAGACGCGATGCTCTTCGAGCCACTCGCGGTCGACGATGATGTAGGCCCACCGCTCCTCCTCGGCCTCAGCGCGCCCCGACGCGAGAACCTCGTTGAACTCAGCCTACGTACGGGCCGAGGTCCGGCACGCGCCGGTGGTCCCGGGCCTGCCGGGTTTACCCGCGGCGTCCACGAACCCGGTGTTCCTCTGCGCTTAGCAGTTCAGCCTTCCAGAAGGGGAGGGGTGGCCTGGACAGCATGGCTGGCTAGGCTGCCCCTCCTGAATGTTTGCCACAGCGGCGGCGTGCGGCAGTGCCGGGCGTGCCAAGACGGGGGACGGAGGACGCATGGCAGATCGCCAGACGGTCCAGTTGTTTGACCACATGCGCAGGGGCATGCCGTTCGAGTTCACGACCAAGATGTCGATGATGAAGCGGCTCGCGACGCTGGTGTCCACCGCCGAGCTCTTCGGCTATCAGTACGCCGGAGCCCGGCAGGAGATCTTCTCCATCAAACTGCTCTTCACCCCCGACCCGAGCCCGCAGGCGCAGGCACGCGCCGCGCAGTGCTGGCCGTACGCGCCGCAGATGCCCGGGATCCCGCCGCAGACGTTGGAACTCAACAAGAAGCGCGTGCTGTTCGACCTGAGCAGCAAGGCCGCGCTGCTGAAGCGGCTGCCGGTCGTCGGGGTGATCGTTCTCCTGGCGTTCCTGCGCTCGCTCACCTTCCTGGGCAGCTCTCCAGGCCTCGCCCTCGGCTATGGGTGCGGCATGGCCGTCCTGGCCGGCGTCGGTATATGGATCAACTTCCTGCGCCACAAGAAGGCCGGCGCGTACCTCCAGGCGGCGGGCTTCGTACGCCACGAGCCCGCCCCCGGCCAGGTCTTCCACCTGCTGCCGGGCTCCCAGCCGCAGCACGGCCAGTCACTGCAGCAGTACGCACAGCAGGCGCCCGGGTACGGCGGCCAGGCCCAGCCCCCGCACGGCGCACCGCAGCACCAGCAGTACGGACAGCAGCAACCTCCGCAGTACGAACAGCAGCAGCCCCCGCAGTACGGACAGCAGGCGCCCTACAGCGGCTGGCCGCCGCAGTAGGAGAGGAGAAGGCAGGAGTCGGTAACCCGTTGCTGAGGTCATAGTCAGATCTCAGCAATCTGTGCGTTTACGCACAGATTGTCCTTAACGGTGTCACCACAGCCCGAGCTGGGCGGTGGTGTCCGGTTGAAGGTCTCGCGGTTCCTTCCGCCTGTGGGCGGTTTGCGCCACCTGCCCGCACCGGGTCAGCTTTGTGGCTGGCTCGGCTGGCGCGGGTCTTCTGGTCGGCTCCACGCGGTTTCGGTGCGCTGGGCGTGCCCCGGTCTCCGGCCACTCCGGTACCGGTTGTGCTGGCCGATGCGAGGTCGGCGAGGTTGCGGGCGGCGTTCTCGTCCCGGTCGATGACCAGGCCGCACGCGTCGCAGGAGAACACTCGGACGTGCAGGGGCAGTTCGGCTTTCACTGTCTTGCACGACGAGCAGGTTTTCGAGGACGGAGGCACGTGACGCTGCCGGGCGCAAGGCCGCTCGGCTGGATGCCTGGCGGGACGAGCGCCCCAAGCGTCATGCCGTTCGTCATTGCGCAGGTGGCCACGGTGCTTCGCGTGGACATGCTCGAGGCCGCGCACCGTCGCCTGCCGAACTCATTCCTCTCCTGCGGATCGTGGCTTGGTCCCGTCGCATGCCGAGAGTCGAAGCGCGCCAGCGCCGAGGTATTCACTTCGGTATACTCGCGGTATGGATACGACGATCAAGATCGGTGCCGAGACTCGGGACAAGCTTGCGGCCTTGGCCGAGGCCCGCAACATGTCGATGCGGGCGTTGATTGAGGAGTTCGTCGCGACTGCGCTCACGCCCGCGCAGCTGCAGGAACGGGCGGAGCGCACGGACGCATTCCTGGTCTCGGAGTTCGGCCATCGGGTCAGCGAGGATGATGCCGGTGCGCTGCGTGAGCGAATGCGTCAGGCGCAGGCCGCCCACCAGTCGCGGGTGCGGGGCACGGCAGCGTGATCGTCGAGCACTACATCCTGGACAGTGCCACCCTCCTCGCCCTGGGCGGACACAAGCAGGTCTCCGGGCTCGTTCATGTCGCAGCCGGTGATCCCACCGTGCGGCTGTGGGTGCCGATCGTGTCCGCGCTGGAAGCAGAGCGGGAACGGACCGGGATCGTCGACTACCTCGGCATCCTCGACGTGCTGCACACCTTGGACACCGACTACGAGGCCGCCCACGCCATCGCCGACCTGCACCGCCGGAACGTCCCGTTCGGCGTGGCGGCCGCAGTGCACGCCGCACGTCCTACCCTGGACCGTCCCGACGGTGCGCTTGTCGCCACCATCGCCCCCTTGGACTACGAGGGCCTCGGTACGCCGGTGATGGACCTCAACTCGTAGGCCCGACAGGAATGTGGGGGTGCCGCGGCGAGCGCACTACGCGACGCTCAGTCCTTGTAGGTGACGCGGACGTGGTCGAAGTGCCCGCCGGTGGCCGAACCATGGCTGCGGCTATACGTGCAGCTTCTGGAGCATGTCTGGTGTGCGGAGGCGGACTGACCGGGGCGGCAGCTACTGCTCCCAGAGGGTCGTCTTGAACGTGTAGTCGACGGCCCATTCCACGGAGGGCTCGCCGGGCGCGTCCATTGGGCTTCCTGGACGACCGCGCGCACGACTCCCCCCTCAGCCGCTCCTCGTCGAAGCCCGGTGGCCGTCCCCCCCCGTGGCCCTTTGCGCAGGCGGACCGCCTGACTGTCGGTCTTCTCCGGAATCGTGTGACGGATGCCCCGGCGCCGCAGGTAGTCACCGCACGGGCCGTTGCTGTATGCCTTGTTGGCCGCGAGGCTGTCCGGCTTCGTGCGCGGCCTGCCTGGGCCCACCCTGGGGACGCGGATGTTCTCCA
Organism: Streptomyces sp. NPDC090032; assembly: GCF_044748025.1. Lineage (NCBI taxonomy): Bacteria > Bacillati > Actinomycetota > Actinomycetes > Kitasatosporales > Streptomycetaceae > Streptomyces > Streptomyces sp. NPDC090032. Next base: position 674,034 of record NZ_JBIVFF010000001.1, read on the forward strand.
AAACCGATGTGAATCGGGTGCAGTCCACCCGTTGGCCTGGGGTGACGACCAGTGACCGCGGGCGGCAGCGGCCGTCCGCACTCAGGTGGAGCTTGCTGGTGAACCCGCCGCGCGAGCGGCCCAAGCCCTCACCTCCAGCACCACCTCCACCAGGCGGCCGACGAGGCTCTGCCACGGTGTCTCGTCCTGGTGTTCCACCTCTTCGGCCCTCTTTGAGGCGGGTGCCGACGGCGGGTCGGTGCGGGCGCCAGCCGCATGCTGATGCGCGCGGACGACGGTGGAGTCCACCGAGATATCCCAGTCGATTTCACCCGCCGCGTCGGCCTCGGCCTGGACCTGCCGGAGCCGACGATCCCAGGTGCGGTCGCCCGACCACAGCCGGTGGCGTTCATAGACCGACTTCGACGGGCCGAACCGTTCGGGCAGGTCACGCCACTGAACGCCCGTCCGCACCCGGTGCAGAATCCCGTCGATCACCTGCCGGTGATCCCGCCACCTGCCACAACGCCCGTTGCTGACCGGTACGAAGGGCCGAAACCGTTCCCACTCGGCAAACCTTCAGGTCACCCCGCCTGACTTTGTTCGCGAGTTTCGGCAGCAGATGTTCACCAGTCTCGACAGCAGCCGTCCTGGGTGGCGTTCGATTCGGCTCGGTCATATTCGGGCGGCGGTGGGGGGTGGTTGGAGCGGCCGACCCGCTGGCAGAAGCGTGCCGTGGCCCGCTGCAGACAGTGCCACCGGCCCGGTGAACGCTCAGCGGGGCCCCAGGGCAGGCACGCGGTGGCAGGCCGGAAGGCGGCAGAGGATGGTGGAGGGTGTGGACGACTCCGTGCTCGGCCCGGTGCTGGCCGGCCTGCTGGAGCGGTCGCACGACACCGCACCGGGCGAGCTCGCCGCGCTCATCGACCATGGCGCGCGCGACCTGGGCCTGGCCGGCGCGACGGTCTACCTCGCCGACGTCCAGCAGACCCACCTCATCCCCCTGGCTCCGTCGGACGGCGGCGCGGACGCCGCGCTGGCCGTGGACGGCACCCTGGCCGGCTGGTGCTACCGCACCCGCTCCCAGCGCCTGGCCACGGACACACCCCACCTGGTGCTGTGGCTACCTCTGGTCGACGGCATCGAGCGCATGGGCGTGCTCCGCCTCACCGCACCCCACCTGGACCCCAACACCCTGGAGCGCGCCAAGGCACTGGCGTCCCTGACCGCCCTGCTGGTGGTCTCCAAGACCTTGTACAGCGACACCCTGCTCACCACGGTGCGCACCCGCCCGATGACGCTGCAGGCCGAACTCGCCTGGGCGTTCATGCCGCCCCGCACTTTGGGCACCACGGCGGTCACGTCCAGCGCCGTGCTGGAACCCGCCTACGAGATCGGCGGTGACGCGTTCGACCACGCGCTCGGCGAGCGGAAACTGCACCTGGCCGTGGTCGACGCCATGGGCCACGACACCGCCTCGGGCCTGTGCGCGGCACTCGCCCTAGCCGGCTGCCGCTCCACCCGCCGCACCGACGGCACCCTCGCCGACATTGCCCCCGTCGTCGACCAGGCCCTGCACTGCTGGGTTCCGGACCGGCTCCTGACTGCCGTCTTCGCCGACCTCGACCTCGTGACCGGGGAACTTGCCTGGGTCAACTGCGGCCACCCGCCCCCGCTGCTGATCCGCCGCCAGCGCGTCGTGGCCGGCGCCCTGGCCCGGTACCCCAACCTCCCCCTCGGCCTCGGCCTCGGCCACCCGGACTCTGCCCCTCCGGTCGAGCGCTTCCAGCTCGAGCCCGGAGACCGGATCCTCATTCACACCGATGGCGTCACCGAGGCCCGCTCACCGGCCGGCGGGTTCTTCGGCGAAGACCGCCTGGTCGACACCGTCGTGCGGGCCACCGCCGCCGGCGAGCCCGCGCCCGAGGCCCTGCGCCGTCTCAGCCGCGACATCCTCGACCACAGCGGACACCTGACCGACGACGCCACCATCCTGCTGGCCGAATGGCATCCCCTCCGGACCCCCGACTGATGCGAGCCGGACCCGTTCGATTCCGCGGGCCCCAGGGGTGCTGTCAAAACTGGTAAACACCTGCTGCCGAAACTCGCGAACAGAGCCACCCCGCCACATGTCCAGGTGAACGAGTCGGCAATGGAGTAATCACATGATCAGCTGGACAGCAACAGCAACAGCAACAGCAACAGCAACAGCAACTACCCTTGCCGGCCTCGGCCACCAGGGCCGCGGGGTCATCGGTCTGAACGGCTGACAGCGCTAGGTGCGCGGCCCGCGAGCCAGACCGCGATCCGCTCCTTGAACTCGCGGTTGACGTAGGGACTGTCGCGAAGAGTGATCTGTTCCAGGTACTGCAGGATGTTCTCCGAGCGGTCCGGGTGGCGCACCGCGAACACGTCGATGCCGATCTCGCCCGTCGAGGCAATGACGTACACGCTGCCGTCGAGAGCCATCATGGCGAAGCCCGGGTGGCCCGCATGTATGCCGAGGAACGCCGATGCCGCGCCCCGGCCCATGATGTCCCAGTGGTCCAGGAGTCGAACCCGGGTCCAGAGCGTCGGTGCGGCGCTGCCGCTGTGCAGGTTCTGCACGGCGGCCCGGTGCGTGCGGGTGCCCTGTGGGAGCTGGACGAGGAACTCACGCCGGTCATCGAGAAGACCCGAGGAGACGGCGAGGTCGTACCAGTCCCCATTGAGCCGCTCGACGAGCCGTGGGGTGTCGTACCGGTGGGAGAAGCCGCCGGCCACGTCCTCGGCACGGTATCCGGCGACGAACGGCATCGTGCCGTCCGGCACGGCGTCCGGAATCACCTCAAGACCGGCCCGCCGCAGCGGCCGGTACACCTTGCGGTCGCGCTCTTGGGTACCCATCGGTCACTGTTTTACCAGGCCAGCGCGCCAAGAATCCCCCGGCCCGGCGCTTGCCCGTTTCCCCACCTCCCGGATCGGACCGGTGCCCGGATCGGCCGCATGATCGGCCGAACAGCACACCTAGCGGGTCACGCAGGGCGGGTGCTCCAGCTTCTGCCCGGCGTGGATCAGGACCGAGCGCCGCCCCGGCCAGGGCCGGGGCCTGTTTGCGGGTTCTTCCCGGAGAGGATGCAGGTTGCATAGGGCTGGCGAATCGTGATGCCGCGGATTCAGTCGCCCTCGGGCAGGGTGGCGATGCTCATGCGGCTCGCGCCCTGATTCCGGTTCCGGGGCGGCCGGCGCGGCGCCCGTTGATGGACGTGTGCGTTGCGTGTCGGGCGTCGGCGAGGACTGCGTGGCCGGAGTGCTTGCCGTCGTACAGGGCAGCGTCGGCGGCCTGCTGGAGCACGGACAGGTCGCGGGTGTTGAGGATGTCGGGCGTCGCTGCGCCGACGGAGGCGGCGACGTCGACGGTCTGCCCGTCGTCCAGGTGCACCGGCGTGTGGAGCATCCTCATGAGCTGTGCGAGGCGGTCCTCGCGCCGGCCGTGGGGCGCCTGCAGGACGATCGCGACTCATCGCCCCCGAGGCGGCCGAGGGCGGCGTGCGGGCCCGCCCAGGCGGTGAGCCCCGGGCTGCGGTCGCCGCGAGGACGGTGTCACCGGCCGTGTGGCCGAAGGTGTCGTTGATGGCCTTGAAGTGGTCCTGGTCGTAAGCGCGCAGGTTCCCGGATTCCTGAACGTTGATAGGCCGGAACTTGCGTGCCAGGTGGTGGCTGCGGCGGCCCCGCGCACGGGTTCCGGCTCAGCTGGCGGGACCTGATTTTCGAGCGCTCGCCGCGCCGTATCCGACTGGCTAGCCCGCAGGGGCTACCGACAGAATTCGTTGACCTGCGGAAACGTGGTCCGTGAGGTGTGGACTTCCGTGCTGGGGTGTGGTTCCCAGTGAACTTCAGTCCGGTGACGGCCCGCATGCCTGATCTGGACCCCTGGCCGGAAGGCCCGCGTATGCCGCCAAGCGGACCCGTCTACCCTGACCGAATGATTGACGACGGGGACTTCCGGGTCGGTGATGTGCTGTCGGTTGCTTGTCCCTTCACGATTACCAGGGTCGAGCAGGGCCTCACACGGGATCACGTGTCGGTGCGATGGCCGTGGTGGGAAATCGACACCGAGAACGAGTTCGCGCACTGGAACGGGGTCGTCGCTCTCGGCGTGAACAGCAGCGGGAGCATCTCGCCTGAGGTGGAGGCCGAGCTCTTTCGAACGGACCCGCCGCCCGAACAGCTGAAGGCGGGAGACGTCTGCCGGGTCGGCGTGCCACCCACCGTCGTGCACGTGACGGACGTCGAACACCACGACCCCCCGCTGGAGACGGCCTGGCTGCCACATCCCGCTCAGACCGTGACCGTGCTGCCCCGAGGTCTGTCATATCGCGAGTTCCCGGACGGGAGCCATCTTGTTGGCTCGGGGTACACCATCCATCCTGGCGACGGGACCCCCCTCACCTTCGAACTGTTGATGCGCCCATACGCATCCCTCCAGTTCGGCGACGAGGTCGCCGATGCCGTCGGCCGGGCATGGCGCTTCGACGGGCCCTGGGACTGGACCGCCTTCGACGGGGAGCCGGCCGGCGCGGGCCCTGGGTGGCCGCTCCTCCTGCTCACCCGAGCAGGAACGCCGTGCTCCGTTGAAAATGCCGAAGCGGTGGCTGCGAGTACGGCGAAAGGATCCCACCAGGAGACGATCCGAGAGTGGATGGCACTCACCGAGGCCTCGCCCACACCTTGATCCATCCGGACACCTGCGGCATCTCTGCGATTGGTGACCCAGGACCGGGCCCTACAGGCCGCCTACGGCGCACGGTCACAACACGTGCCGGCCGCCCAGATCGCCGACCCGCGACATTCCGTCACCCAACGAGCCACATTTCGTCGGTAGCACCGCAGGCCGATGTGGGTTCGGCGTGCCGTCATCGCTCATGTGCGCCCGCTGCCAGATCCCGTTCCAGTTGAACGGGGTCTCCGGGACGAAACGGTGCCGCTGCCCGCACGGACATGGCGCCAGCACCCACGCGCACCCACGGCACAGCTCCACCCAGCCGTGCCCAGTCGAGTTCGACATCAGCGGTCTCTCGTCCCCGCAGGCGGGGCAGCCGGGGAGATCGGCGCCGTCCAGAATCGCGTTCTGTCGCCGGACATACTCGGGCAGCCGCAGCGACGGATGGCGAAACGGATCTTCGTACCAGGCGCGGTTCGGGCTCTCCCACCAGCTCCGCAGCCACCACGGTCGCGGGTTCGCTACGGCCCGCCGCCCGGCCCGCTTCTGCGCCCGGCGTTGCGCGGCGTACTCCTCCGCCCGCGCGAGCCACAGCACGAGGGCGGCAGTGACGGCGGCGGCGTGTGCCGGCAGGTGTTGTTCAGCCCAGGTTCCGGCAAGACCGAGGAAGTCCTGCAAGTCTTGCTGGGCGCCCGCGACGAGCCTGCGTGCCTGGTCTACCGACAGCTCGATCACCGGGCTGCCGTCCGTCCCGTAAGCGTCGAACGTCAGCCGGACCATGTCGCCAACGCGTTCGGCCACCGACGACGGATCGTGGCCGAAGTAGGAGCAGCCGGTGCCGTCGAGCACCTCCAGCCAGTCCCGCCAGGTGTCCAGGCCGTTGCAGCAGCCCGGCTCGACGAAGACGGTGTCGGTGGCATTCTCGGTCACCCTGAACCCTCCGGCGGCGAACAGATCAGGCATGGTGAGCAGCCCGTGCAGGAATGTGCCGAGCGGGTCGGTCGGGCACGGCCCATGCTCCTCCTCCGGCTCGAAGTCGTTGCAGGCGGCGATCTGCATAACCGCCGTGCCGACCTCCGCCGGAGTCAGCCCCCCGTTCAGCACGAGGTAGCCATCCGATTCCTGCTCGCCAACGGGCCAGAGCGCGAAGTCGTCGCCGGCGGAGATCTCCAGAACGGGTTGCACGACCGATCCGTGCGGGACCGGGCTTCCACTCGCGGCGCAGCTGTGGGATCTCATAGAACTTGGCCCACGGCCATCGCCGGTCACGTTGCCTTCTACACCGACCACGTCGACGTCCAGACCGGCGCCTGACGGCCGAGGGAGGAGGCCATTGGCCTCCTCCCTCCCGTCGGCGCCTCTACCAAGCCGATCGGGGAGTCGGGCAGAGTGTGACCGCCACGACCGCGCGCATCTAACGGTCCTGGAGGCCCTCGTCACGGGTGGCGTGGAGGAGACCCGCGCTCGTCGAAAAGGCGCTGTGGAGTGCCCGCCGCGAGGAAATCGCACAAGGCCACACCGGGGTCCTCCTCGGCCAACAGCACGCGCATGGGGCCGAAGCGGCACGGGAATGAGTCGCCATCCTCGTCCACTGCCATGCGGCGACCTCATCGGCAACTTGATGCTGCCGCTCGGCGTCGCGGACCACGAGGGCTCCACCTTGCTCGTCGGTCTCAACGGGCTGCGGCTGTGGCGCGTGGCGGCGGGCGGGGCGGGAGGAGGACCGGTGGGCCTGGGCAGTTCAGCAGGGGAATGTGAGGCGGAAGATGGTGTGTCCGGGGCGGCTGGTGACGGTGGCGGTACCGCCGTGGGCCGTGATGACGGCGTGGACGATGGCGAGACCCAGACCGGTGCTGCCGGTGCTGCGGGAGCGGGTGTGGTCTGCGCGGACGAAGCGTTCGAAGACTTCGGCCTTGACCTCTTCCGGGATGCCTGGACCGTTGTCGCTCACGTTCACGCGGACGCTGCTCCGGTCGGTGGTGAGGGCGATGGTCACGTCGGTGCCGGGCGGGGTGTGGGTGCGGGCGTTGGCGAGGAGGTTGCCAATCGCCTGCTGGAGGCGGTGGGAGTCTCCGGTGATGGTGACGGGTTCTTCGGGGAGGTCGAGGAGCCAGTGGTGGTCGGGGCTCGCGGCGCGTGCGTCGTCCGTTGCGTTGAGGATCAGCAGGGTCAGGTCGACGGGCTCGTGGTCGAGGGGGCGTCCGGCGTCGAGGCGGGCGAGGAGGAGTAGGTCGTCGACGAGGCGGGTCATGCGCTGGGACTCGCTGTCGATGCGTTCCAGGGCGTGGTGTACGTCGTCGGGGACGGGCCCGTTGTGGCGCAGGGCGAGTTCGGCGTGGCCTCGGATGTTCGCGACGGGGGTGCGCAGTTCGTGGCTTGCGTCGGCGGCGAAGTGGCGCAGGCGCTCCTCGCTGGCCTGGCGGCGGGTGAGGGCGTCTTCGACGTGTCCGAGCATGTGGTTGAGGGCGGTGCCGACCTGGCCGACCTCGGTGCGCGGGTCGGTGTCCGGAAGCGGTCCGGGCATGGCGACCTCTCCGCTGGCGAGTGGTAGGGCGGCGACCTCCGCCGCGTGGGCGGTGACCCGTCGCAGGGGGCGCAGGGAGATGCTCACCCACAGGGCACCTGCAATGGCCGTGGCCAGCAGAGCAGCGCCGAAGACCACGGTTTCTACCGCTTCGAGCCGGTGGACGGTCTCTTCGAGCGGGTGCAGGGGCAGGCCGGTGATCAGGACGTCTTGGTCGTCGCCGTCTACGGCCGTGACGCGGTACTTGCCCAGGCCGGAGAGGCGGATGCTGTGCCCGTTTCCGTCCACCGGGATTCGGGCCAGCACGCGTCGGTCATCGTCATTGAGCTGGAGGGAGCGGTCGGTCGCGTCGTCGACGACGCCTGCCGCGGTGACCGTGCCGTTCAAGAGGCGTGCGCCGAAGGTTGATTCGGCCTGGCCCCGGGTGTCGGGGCGATTGTCGGCATCGGGCTCGGCCTCGTGTTCCAGGCTGGCGGCGAAGCGCCCACCGGACGCGGTGAGTTGTTCGTCGAGGCGCCCCATCAGGAAACCGCGCAGTGCCAGGTCGGTGGTGACGCCGACGGCGAGGCAGGCAACGGCCAGCAGGATCACGAGCCCGGCAGTGAGCTGGCCGCGCAGGGTCCGCGGTGGTAGCCGCCTCATGCGGTGCCCGGCTTGAGGACGTAGCCGACGCCTCGCACGGTGTGGATCATTGGGGCGTGCCCGGCGTCGATCTTCTTGCGCAGGTAACTGATGTAGAGCTCGACGACATGGGCACGGCCACCGAAGTCGTACGCCCACACCCGGTCGAGGATCTGTTCCTTGGACAGGACCCGGCGCGGATTGCGCATGAGGAAACGCAGGAGCTCGAACTCGGTGCGTGACAAGCCGACGGTGGCACCACCTCGCCTGACCTCCCGGGCGTCCTCGTCCATGGTCAGGTCTCCGACGGCCAGCACGTTCTGCCCCGGTCCGGTGGCCATACCGGCCCGCCGCAGGAGCCCACGGAGCCGTGCCAGAACCTCTTCCAGACTGTAGGGCTTGGTGACGTAGTCGTCGCCGCCCGCGGTGATGCCCGCGATCCGGTCCTCGACCGCGTCACGGGCGGTGAGGAACAGGACACACACGCTCGGCGTCTCGCACCGCAGGGCCCGCAGGATCTGCAGGCCGTCGAGGTCCGGCAGCATCCAGTCCAGAACCACCGCGTCGGGCCGGAATTCACGGGCGATGGCGAGCGCGGTCGCACCGTCGGCAGCGGTGCGGACCTGCCAGCCCTCGCCGGTCATGACTCCGGAGAGGACGTCGGTGACGTCGATCTCGTCGTCGACGACCAGGACCCGTACGGGTTCGCCGTCGGGGCGGTGCAGAAGCGGTGTGATGCGCGGCTCGTCCATGGTCCATTCAGCTTCCCTCAGAGCGGGCCGCGGCAGGACGAGCGGCGTCTCTGAGTTTCCTCTGAATCGGGGCTGAGGCGGGCGGCCGGGGCGGTTTCAGAAGGTTCACAAAGGTTGGGCTGTGAGGCTGGCCGCCCCGTCACCGTAAGCGCCCCTTGCCCGGAGGAGCCTCATGACCACCACGTCCACCGCCACGTATGCGAGCCGGGGGCTGCGCCATCGGCGCCCGCGCCGGTGGCGCAGCGTCGTGCCCCTGCTGGTGCAGTGGGTGATCTGGGCCGGCGCCGCAACGGTGCTGGCCCTGTGGTGGAGCGACACCACCTCGGTCATCGGCCCGGCAGGCTGGCTGACCGGCGCGGGACGCATCACCGGGCTCCTGGCCGGCTACGCCTGCGCGGTCCTGCTCGCGCTGATGGCCCGCATACCGCTCCTGGACCACACCGTCGGCACCGACCGGCTGGCCCGCTGGCACGCCTTCGGCGGCCGCTGCACCGTCTCCCTGGCCCTCGCCCACACCCTGCTGATCATCTCAGGCTACTCGGCGACCTCGCACACGGACGTGGTGAGCCAGGCCACCACGCTCGTGTTCCATTACCCCGATCTGCTCAAGGGAACGGTCGGATTCCTGCTGTTCCTGGTCACCGGAGCCCTCTCAGCCCGCGCGGCCCGCCGCAGGATGAGCTACGAGACCTGGCACTATCTGCACTTCGCCACCTACCTGGCGGTCTTCCTCACCTTCGGCCACCAGCTGTCCAACGGCGCCGACTTCGTCGGCAACCGCACCGCACAAGCCGCCTGGTACACCCTGTTCATCACAGTCGCCGCGCTGCTCGCCTGGTACCGGTTCGCCATGCCCATACGGCGCGGACTGCGCCACCAACTCCGCGTGACCGCCGTCCACCCCGAAGCGCCGGGCGTAGTCTCCGTCCACCTCACGGGCAGACACCTGGACGAACTGGGCGGCGAGCCAGGGCAGTTCCTGCGCTGGCGCTTCCTGATCCGCGGCCTGTGGTGGACCGCGAACCCCTACTCCCTTTCTGCCCCCGCGCGCCCAGACCACCTGCGCATCACGGTCAAGACCGCCGGCGGACACAGCGCCGCACTCGCCCGTCTGGCACCCGGCACCCGGGTCTGGGCCGAGGGACCGTACGGCGCCCTCACCGCAAACCGCCGCACCGCACCCAAGGTGCTGCTCCTGGCCGGCGGCGTCGGCATCACCCCCTTGCGAACGCTGTTCGAGACGCTGCCGGGCGACGTCACCCTCGTCTACCGGGCGCGCCGCGCCGACGATCTCGCGCTGCGCGGTGAGATCGACGCGATAGCCGCCCGCCGACGAGCGACCGTGCACTACGTCGTCGACGAACCCGCCGCATACTCCTCACCGCTCACCGGCCCCGGCCTCACCGCCCTGATACCGGATGTGGCCGCACACGACGTCTACCTGTGCGGCCCGCCCGGCATGACACAGGCCGCGAGCACAGCCCTGCGCGACGCCGGCGTCCCGGCACGACGCATCCACCACGAGTCCTTCGCGTTCTGAGGAGAACCGCCATGCGCCGAGCCGTCCTCGCCACCACCGGAATCAGCACCCTCACCGTGGCACTGCTCGCCCTCAAACCCCACCAGCTCCCCGCCCTGGCAGGGATGCTCCCTCGCTCCTCCACCACCCCCTCACCGCACACCTCCGCAGGAGCCTCACCTGGTTCGTCCACCGGGACGGGCACCTTCACCGGGGATCCCATCGACACCCAGTACGGCCCTGTACAGGTGGCCGTCACCCTCACCAAGGGGAAGATCACCACTGTCAAGGTCCTCCAGGCCCCGAACGAGAACGGCCGCGACCAGCAGATCGCGTCCTACGCGCTACCCCGCCTCACCGAAGAGGCGATCGGCGCGCAGAGCGCACACATCGACGCAATCTCCGGAGCCAGCTACACCAGCGAGGGCTACATCCGGTCCCTCCAGAGCGCCCTGGACCAGGCCCATGCCTGACACCGCACACAGACTGCGCCACGTCGAGCACGTCATGGGCACCGTCTTCACCTTCGACATCCGCGACAAGCCCACCACCGCCATCCACCGCGCACTCGCCGAGGCCGTACGCCATCTCCACCGAGTCGACGCCGTGTTCTCCACCTACCGGCCCGACAGCCACATCAGCCGCCTCGACCGCGGAGAAATCCGCCTCAGCGACTGCCCGCCAGAGGTCCACGAAGTCCTCGCCCTGTGCGAAGAGGCCACCCGGATCAGCGACGGTTGGTTCAGCATCACGCCCTCCGGAACTCTCGACCCCTCAGGACTGGTCAAAGGCTGGGCCGCCGACGCAGCGTCCCAACTCCTCTACGACGCAGGTGCACATCACACCTGCGTCAACGGCGGCGGCGACCTCCAACTCCGCGGCCAGGCAGCCCCCGGCGCACCGTGGCGCATCGGCATCGCCCACCCGCTGCGCCCCGGCGACCTGGCCACCGTCATCACCGCCCACCACGATCTGGCCGTGGCCACCTCGGGCACCGCCGAGCGCGGCGCACACATCGTCGATCCGCACAGCGGTCAACCCGCCGTCGCGCTGGCCTCACTCACACTGGTCGGGCCCCGCCTGACCCTGACCGACACGTACGCCACCGCCGCATTCGCCCGTGGCGACGGAGCACAACGATGGGTGGAATCGCTGGACGGCTACGAAGCACTCGCGGTTCTATCCGACGGCCGGGAATGGCGCACTCCAGGATTCAGCCGCTACGGGTCATGACGCGCGGCACGTGATCTTTCCCGAGCGCACCCCGAACCGAAACCTGGAGCCCAGGTGCGATGAGTTTCGTCATTGTTCCTCGTCTGCATCCACAACGCGCCATGAACCGCAGCCGAGGAGAGCACCATGACCGCGATCTACACCTGGGACGTCTTTTCCACCCTCGACGGCTACGGCTCCTACGGTCCCGACGGCGACTGGGGCGGCTACTGGGGAAAACAGGGCACCGAGTTCCTCGACAACCGCCTTGCCGTGATCAGCCAGGAGCAGCGGATGGTTCTCGGGGCCAACACTTTTCGGCAGTTCGTGGAGCTGCTGGGCCCGATCCCGGAGGCCGACCTCGACCCGGTGAACTCCCGGATGCGAAGCATGCCGACAACAGTGGTGTCGACGACGCTCGCCGGACCCTCCACCTGGCCGGACGTGACCGTCGTGGCCGGCGACGCCGTCGACGTGGTCACCCGGCTCAAGAAGGAGTCCGCAGTGCCGCTGCGCTCGCACGGGAGCCTGTCCTTGAACCGAGCGCTGATGGCCGCAGGGCTCGTCGACCGCGTCCAGGTGACACTCTTCCCCGTGATCAGCGGTCAGACCGGGACCGACCCGATCTTCGAGGGCGCGGCCGACTTCGACCTCAAGTTGATCGAGAGCCGGACGTTCGACGGCCACACTCAAGAGCTCACCTACCGGCCCACCCTGCACACGTGAACACCATCACGTACTGCACCAGGTCCAGCAGCCGAACGTGTCCCGGAAGGTCTCCCGCGCTCCGACATGCCAAACCTGTCAGGAACTTGAGCGCTTCCTGCATGGAGCGAAGACGGCGGATTCAACGGCCGCCAGACCGTTGAATCGCAGTCGCCTTCGCTACCGCGCCAGGACGACTCCCGCGTGGATGTACTCCTGGGAGTGGAGCGAATTGAGCATCCATGCCGCGGAGTCGGCGCGCGAGATCATGTCCCTCATGCCCAGCTTCTCGCTCTCAGGGACTACCCGGACCAAGGCCCTCTTGGGGCGGTCCGTCAGATCGCTCTGGCGCAGCAGTGCCTCGCTGGCCGTCTTGTCCTCGATCAGGCCCCGGCCCGCCGGCCGCGGCGCTGGAGAGGGTTCACACAGCGCCGCACGCTCGCCGAGGCGTGCGGCGCGACAATTCCCCGCAGGGAATGGCCCGCAGGCCTGGCTCTCGGGTAGACACGGTCGGGTGACGACGCAGGCGGAACCAACTGAGCCGGTGACAGGATCAGTTGAGACGGGGACAAGGGCAGGGCCCTCGGGCAGGGCGGCGCGGGACGGGCTCGGTGACGCGTTACGAGAGTGGCGCGTGCGGCGGCGCGTCAGTCAGCTGGAGCTGGCCACGCGCGCGGGAACGACGCAGCGGCATGTCAGCTTCGTGGAGAGCGGCCGTTCGGTACCGGGCCGCGCCATGGTCGTACGCCTGGCGGAGGCGCTGAAGGTGCCGCTCAGGGAGCGCAACGCCCTTCTCCTTGCGACGGATTACGCGCCTGCGTACCAGGAGTCGCACTACGGGGGCCCGCAACTGTCCGCCGTCCGTACGGCGCTGGAGCGCGTCATGGCGGCGCATCTGCCGCATCCGGCGGTCATCATCGACCGGCGCGGGGATCTCGTCTCGTGCAACGAGGCCTTCGACGCGCTCACCGAGGGGGTCGCCCCCGCTCTGCTCTCGTCGCCGGTGAACATCGCGCGTGCTGCTGCATCCGCGCGGCCTCGCGCCGCGGATCGTGAACCTGGACGAGTGGGCCTGGCACGTCATCGACGGTCTGCATGACGAGTCCGTCCGTAATTCCAACCGTGCTCTTACGGAGCTGGTCGCCGAACTGGAGGGCATGGTGCCGGACCGGCCCCGACAGGCCGGTCCGGACTACCTCGGTTTCGCCGTCCCGCTGCGGCTGCGCACGGAACGCCGTGAGCTGCGCCTCCTGAGCACGCTCACCCACTTCGGGACGGCGGTCGACGTCACGCTCGCCGAGCTGAAACTGGAGGCGTTCCTACCGCTCGACCAGGAGACCGCCGCCCTCCTCGCCGACGCCATGAAGGGGCGCCGCTGAGGCGCCGGCCCGGTCGAGTACCCCGTGTGCGTCGAGGGCGATCGCCCCGCCCGGGTGTACGAGCAGCGGATTGACCTCCAGTTCGGCCAGCTCCGGATGGTCGACAGCGGCACGCGCGACCGCGCACACGGCGGCGGCCGCCGCGTCCAGATGCGCTCCGGGCGCGCCGCGCCAGCCCGTCAGCAACGGCGCGTGCCGCAGCCGCAGGAGCAGGGCACGCGCGCGTGCGGGAGTCAGGGGCGCGAGGGCCAGCGCCGTGTCGGCGAGGAGTTCGGCGGTGACCCCTCCGATGCCGACCATGACGACGGGCCCGAACGACGGGTCGCGCCGCACACCGACGATCAGTTCGTGTCCGTACGGCGGTGTGGCCATGGCCTCCACGGCATAGCGTTCCGCGCCCGTCGCCGCCTTCATGCGCGCGAACGCGGCCCGCAAGGCGACGGCGTCGGCGATCGACAGGGCGACCCCGCCCGCCTCGGTCTTGTGCGCGAGCCCCATCGCCTTGAGGACGAGCGGATACCCGGTCCGGTGCTCCGCCGCCTCCACGGCCCCGTCCGCATCTGTGACGAACTCGGCTGTGGGAAAGGCGAGTTGATAGGACGCGAGCAGCTCGCGCACGCTCTCGTAACCGCCGTCCGCCAGCCTGTACGCCGCCGGGGTCGGCGATTCCGCGCCGGCGAGAGCGGGAACGGTGAGGCGGCCCACCGCCGCGACTGCGGACGCGGCCTGCTCGATGCGCTCGTAGACGGGCACACCGCGCTGCCGCAGAACCGTGAGGGCGGGGGTGTCACGGGCCATCGTGTGCACCACCAGGGCCCGCCCGGATGAGACGGCGGCGTCCGCCAGAGCGTGCGCGACCTCGCATTCGCGGTCCGCCTGGGCCGGGTTGGCGGACGCGTAGTCGCCGAAGTAGCCCGTGAGGGCGACGGCGTCGGTGTCTCCCGAGTGCAGCAAGGCGCCCGCCACGCGCGCGTAGCTGCCGAGTTCGGCTTCACCCGCGCCCGCCAGGTCGACCGGATTGCCGCACCCGGCGCCGACAGGCAGTTGCTCCGACACCGCCTCGCGCGTGCCCTGCGCGAAGGCGGGCACATCGAGGCCGTGGGCGGCGAACGCGTCGGCGGCGAGGGCGCCTTGGCCGCCGCTGTCCCCGACCACGGCGATGCGACGGAGGCTGGACGACGCTCCGGCCGGGTGACCCGCACTGCCGTGGAGTACGCCCTGCGCGAGCAAGTACGCCGCTGTGTCCACCAGTTCGCCCGCAGTGTCGAGCAGTAGCGCACCGGCGTCGCGGCACACCGCCTCCACCGTGGCGCGGGCGCTCACCAGAGCGCCGGTGTGGGACGCGGCGGCCCGCCCGGACGCGGCGCTGCGTCCCACGGTCAGGAGCAGGACGGGCTTCCCGGCGGCGTGCGCGGCACTCAGGACCCGCGCGAGACGCCGGCCGTCGCGGAAGTCCTCGATGTACGCGGCGAGCGCTCTCGTGGGTCCGTGCGCGATCAGCGACTCCAGGGCGTCCGCCGCGTCGATGTCCCGCTGGTTGCCCAGCGACACGAACCGGGAGAAGCCCTGCCCGGCGCGCGCGAGGAGACGGCCGATCTCCAGGGCGAGATTGCCGCTCTGGGACACGAGACCGAGTCCGCCCGAGGGGAACTCGCCCCAGCTGAGACGCAGTTCGCTCGTCGTGTCCACCACGCCCATGCAGTTCGGGCCCAGCAGCCGCGCTCCCCGGGCCGTGACGAGCCGCGAGAGCGCCCGCTCCTCGTCGGCGGTGGCGCCGCCCGACGTGATCACGGTGAAACACCGGGCGCGCGCCGCGAGGCCGTCCATGACCACCGGCCGCACATGGCGGGGCGGCACGGCGACGACGACGTGCTCGGGCGGTACGGGCAGCGACGCGAGATCCGGCAGGAACGGTTCACCGTCCAGGGTGCCCCCGCGGCGGTTGACGAGGTGGACCGCCCGGCGGTCGCGGCCCGACAGGGCGCCCGACGCCAGCCAGTAGCCCCACTTCTCCGGATTGTCGGACGCTCCGACGACGGCGACCGACCGAGGGTCGAAGAGCGCGTCGAGTCCCACGCGCGCGTGCACACCGGCATCCGGTGGGGGTGTCACCTGTACCACCCGAACCGCTCCGCGATCACCGGAAGCCGGTCCGCGACGATCGCGTGCGCGGCGGCACGCGGCGTCGTCCCGTCCGCCTCGGCCCGCGCCAGCATCTGGTCGATCAGCGCGCGCATGGAACGCCGCGTGTACGCGAACGCCTCGTCCGCGTCGGCATCGATGTCACCGAACAGGGTCCACCACCACCAGGCGTTCGTACCGGAGTTGACGACGACGTCGGGCAGGACGGTGATGCCGCGCCGCGCGAGCAGCTCCTCCGCGTCGGGCAGTACGGGCATGTTGGCGGCCTCGACAATCCAGCGCGCCGCGATCAGTTCCTGGTTCGCCGCGTCCACCGCGTACGACACGGCGGCGGGCACGAGGACCTCGGCGTCGGCCGACAGCCAGGCGTCGCCCGGCAGCTCACGGTCACCCTCGCGCAGCGCCGAACGGTCCACCGTCCCGTAGGCGTCGCGGGCGGCGAGGAGCGCGTCCACGTCCAGGCCTTCGGGGTTGGCGACGGTCCCCTTCACGTCCGCGACCGCCACGACCCGAAGCCCCGCGCGCGCCAGGAACCGGGCGGTCGCTCCGCCCATGGTGCCAAGACCCTGCACCGACACCCGGGTGCCCTCGTACGGGACGCCCGCGCGGTCCAGGGCCGCGAGCACCGATTCCGCGACCCCGCAGCCGCCGACGAGCTCGTCGAGGCCGATGCCGTCGACGTCGACCGCGAAGGCGTCGGCGAGGCGCCTGCGCGCGGCCGCCTCGTCGTCGAGCAGCGGGTAGACGGCCTGGATGGACGAGACCAGTCCGGCCTCGTCGGCCGCCTTGTCGACGAGGTCCTGAGTGAGCCCCAGGTCCTCGCCGGTGGTCCAGAAGGACTCGATGTAGGGCCGCATGGCGCGCAGATAACGCACGAGGACGCCGTACGCCTCCGGGTCCTGCGGGTCGCAGTCGATGCCGCCCTTGGCTCCACCCAGCGGGATGTATCGGCCCTGCGGGTTGTAGTGCAGGGCCTCCTTCATCGTCATCCCGCGCGCGAGGCCCGCGACCTCGTCGAGGGTGCAGCCCTGACGCATCCGGAGCCCGCCGCTGGACACGCCGCGCACCAGCCGGTCGACGACGAGGTAGCCGTGCCTGCCGGTGACGTGGTCGGTCCAGGTGAGCGACATCAGGGGGGTGGCGGGCGCGGTCATGCGGTCTCCTCGGGGACGGTGATCAGGGTGGGTCCGGGGGTGGCCAGGGCCCGGGTCAGGAGCGCGGCGAGTTCGCCGGGGGACGACGCGGAGGCGCCCCTGCCCCCGAAGGCCCGCGCGAGGCCGGCCAGGTCCACGCGCGCGTGGTCGACGGCCGCCGGTGCGTCGCCGCGCGCGGCCATCTCGTCGCGGATCTCGCCGTAGCCGCCGTTGTCGAACACGACGACGGGCAGCGGCAGTTGGAGCTGCGCGGCCGTGGCCAGCTCCTGCACGGAGAACTGGAGCCCGCCGTCCCCGCTGATCGCGACCACCTGCCGGTCGGGGCAGGCGGTCTTCGCGCCGATCGCGGCGGGCAGCGCGTAGCCGAGCGTGCCGAACCCGGTGGGGTGCAGATAGCGCCCCTCGGGGCCGACGGGGAGATGCGGGATCGCGCCGTAGTAGCAGCACTGGGCGCTGTCGGAGGTCACCACGGCATCGGCCGCGAGGACACTCCTGATCGCTTCGAGGTACGGCACCCAACGTGCGTCACGCGCGCGTGTCTCGTCATCGCGGGCGGCACGTACGGCGGCCGTGGTCCGCGTGGCCGCGTCCGTGGAAGCGGGCCCCGGAACCTTGGTGAGCCGCTCCTTGAGCGCCTGCATCGTGGCTTTCGCGTCGCCTACCAGAGCCACGTCCGCGGGAACGCCCGCGTACATCTGCGCCGGATCGACGTCCACGCGGATCAGCCGGCCGTCGAGCGCAGGCGGCGCGGACCACAGGTCCGACTCGGCGAGTTCCGTCCCGACGGCGAGCACGACATCGCAGTCGGCCAGCCACTTCTGTACGGAGGCGCTGTGCAAGGACACGCCGAGGGACAGCGCATGCCGTTCGTCGACGATGCCCTTGCCGTTCGCCGTGGTCGCCACCGGAGCGCCCAACTGCTCGGCCAGCGCCCGGCATTGCTCGGCCGCGCCACGTGCGCCACTGCCCAGGACCAGACCGGGCCGCACCGCGCCGGCGAGGAGCGCGGCCGCCGCGTCGAGCGACGGACCGTCCGCCGTGCGGGGTGCGAGCAGCGGAGCGCGCCGTACCGGCCCGGTGGGCTCCGTCGCCTCGAGCAGGTCGAGCGGCACCTCGATGTGCACGGGCCGCGGCCTCTCCGTACGGAACAGACTGAACGCCCGCGCCACCGCCGCCCCGATCTCCTCCACCGAGGACACCCGATGGCTGAACGCCGCCACGTTGCGCAGCGCCTCCGTCTGGCTGCGCATCTCGTGCAGCAGGCCCGTCGACTGGCGCGGATGGCGCAGCGGCATGCCCGGCGACACCACGAGAAGCGGCACGCTGTCCGAGTACGCCTGCCCCACGGCGGCCGCGATGTTCAGGAGGGCGGGCCCCGTCGTCGTGATCGCCACGCCGGGATCGCCTGTCACGCGCGCGTAGGCGTCGGCCGCGTACCCGGCACCCTGCTCATGACGCGGCGCGACATGCGCGATGCCGTACGCCGCCAGGTGCCGGTAGATCTCCAGGTTGTGAGTCCCCGGAATACCGAACGCGGTGGACACCCCGTGGGCGGCGAGCGCCCTGACGAGCGCCTCGCCGCCGGTCGACGTCCGCATCTCGTCAGTCACCGTCTCCTCGTTCATCGGCTCCCCGGTCACAGAGACCTCGAAATCACCAGGCGCATGATGTCCGAGGTGCCTTCCTCGATCTCCTCCAGCTTGGCGTCCCGCATCCACTGCTCGACCGGGAACTCCCGTGAATAGCCCCAGCCGCCGAGCGTCTGCACGGCCGCCCAGGTGCAGTACGCCGCCGTCTCCGACGCGGTCAGCTTGGCCATGGCCGCCTCGGCGGTCGCGTCGAGACCGGCGTCCAGGCGCCGCGCGGCGCGCCACGTCATCAGACGAGACTGCTCGATCCGCGTCCGCATGTCCGCGAGCCGGAACGCCACGGCCTGGTGCTCGATGATCGGCTTGCCGAACTGCACGCGCGTGCGCGCGTAGTCACGCGCGTACTCGTACGCGGCCCGTGCCACACCCGTAGCGGCCGCGCCCAGGACGGCGCGCGAGATGTCGAACGTCCGCATGAGCCCGGCGAAGCCCTGCCCCTCGTCGCCGAGACGGTCGGCGTCGGGTACGAACACGTCGGAGAAGAACATCTCGCGGCACACGATCGCGCGCTGGCCCATCTTGCGCATCGGCTCACCGAACGTGAGCCCCTCGGCCCCCTTCCGCAGCAGGAACGCCGTGACACCGCGCGAGCGCTGTGCCGGGTCGGTCTTGGCGAAGACGACGTACTGCTCGGCCTCGCCCGCGTTCGATATCCACGCCTTCTGGCCGTTCAGGAGGTAGCCGCCTGCCGTGCGCGTCGCGGTCGTCACGATCGACGCGGCGTCGGACCCGGAGCCCGGCTCGGTCGTCGCCAGCGAGGTCATCGGGGTGTCGGGACCGGCCAGCGGCGTCAGCCACGCGCGCTTCTGCTCGTCGGTGCCGAGCTCCATGACCGGGTCGGCGAAGAAACCGTTCGAGCACAGGAGGTTGCCGATCCCCAGGTCGCCCACGCACAGCTCCTCCTGGACGAGGACCTGCGTGAACACGTCGGTGAACCCGCCGCCCCCGTACTCCTCGGGCAGCATGAATCCGGTGATGCCGACCTTCGCGGCAGCGCGCCACAGATCCCAGGGCGTCTCCACGTCCGCCTCGTCCACGGCGCGCCCGCGCGGCCTGATCTCCTCACGCGCGAACGTCCTCGTGAGGTCCACGATGTCCCGCTGCTCCGGGGTGAGGGGGACCAGCTCGATGGGGAGCTCTGACACGGTGCCTCCAGAAACTGACGGATATCGACCGGGGGATCACTGACAGGTGGGTCACTGGCCGGCGGATCACTGAACCGATTACTGAATCGCCAGTCAGTATCCGAGGCCTCGAAGGGCGGTGTCAACGCAGCGGCTACTGAATGATGGATCAGTTTTGGGCGCGCCCGCGACGAGACGTCCGCCCTCCCCGTGCGCGCGGGTGCCGAGCGGGACGCGAGCCGGTCACCAGCCGTAACGGAGAGTGGCGCGCGAGCGGTGCGGGAGCGATGCGGGAGCGGCGGGACCCCGCCGCGCCTTGGAATTCCCTGTGCGTCCGGGTCCCGGATCGGGCAGTGTCAGCGGGGCCGCCCATAATGGAATCCCTGATCGGGAAACCCTGATCGACCCACCGGGAGGCGCTGTGTCACGTTCCCTGAGCTCCGGGCTCCGCCCGCTGCGGCCTGCCGCTTTCGGCGCGGACCCGGCGGGAGAGCGACTCGAGCGGATCCGCAGGTCGCCGAACTTCGCGGACGGCAGCTTCCAGAACCCGCTGGGCGCACGCACCAGGCCCACGGGCTCCATGATCGAGTTCGCGAAGGTCTTCTTCGCCAAGGAGGGGCGCGTCCGCCGGGCGCCCACGGGCACCATCCCCGTCCACTCCACGACCCTCGCCGACCTCGCCAAGCCCCCGGCGAGCGGCCTGCGGCTCACCTGGATGGGGCACTCCAGCGTCCTCGCCGAGATCGACGGCCGACGCGTGCTCTTCGACCCCGTCTGGGGCGAGCGCTGCTCGCCGTTCCCCTTCGCGGGCCCCAAGCGGCTGCACCCCGTACCGCTGCCGCTCGCCGCGCTGGGCCCGGTGGACGTCGTGGTGATCTCCCATGACCACTACGACCACCTGGACCTGCCCACGATCCAGGCACTGGCCGACACGGACACGGTGTTCGCGGTGCCGCTCGGCGTCGGCGCGCACCTGGAGCACTGGGGCGTCCCCGCGGACCGCCTCCGCGAGCTCGACTGGAACGAGTCGGCGAAGGTGGCGGGCCTGACCCTGACGGCCACGCCCGCGCGCCACTTCTGCGGCCGCGGCCTGCGCAACGAACAGCACACCCTGTGGGCGTCCTGGGTCGTCGCCGGTCCCGAGCACCGCGTCTACCACAGCGGTGACACGGGCTATTTCCCCGGCTTCAAGGGCATCGGCGCGGAGCACGGGCCGTTCGACGCGACGATGATCCAGATCGGCGCGTACAGCGACTTCTGGCCCGACATCCACATGCGCCCCGAGGAGGGCATGCGCGCCCACCTCGACCTCCAGGGCGGGCCCGGCGGCGGGCCCATGCTGCCGATCCACTGGGGCACGTTCAATCTGGCGCCGCACCCGTGGGCCGAGCCCGGCGAGGGCACGCTCGCGGCGGCGGATCAGGCCGGGGCCAAGGTCGCGGTCCCGTGTCCGGGCGAGCCCTTCGAACCTGCGGGGACGGTTCCCACCGACCCTTGGTGGCGGCCCGTTGCCCACCCGTCTGCACGCCTGCGGCGACGTGAGCCGAAGGAAGCGGTCATGACCCACGAACCCCAGAGCCAGAATCTGGATCTTGCCGGCGAGCTGTGACGGCGGGCCGAGACGAGAGCCCGCGTGCGCTGAGGCGTGTGTTCGCCGGAATGGCGTGAGCGGAGCGGCAGATGGCCGTGCGCGCGATCGACGGCATCCTCGCCCGCAGTGCGATGCGCCGGTGAAGTCGTCCGCGGGCAATGCCGTAGGCCCCGCCAAGCTTCACGCCGACAAGGCCTACGGCAACCGTCACCTGTGACGACAGCTCCGCTTGCGCCACATGGCACCGCGCATCGCTCGCAAGGGAGTTGAGACGTCACGGGAGCCGGGCCCCACTGGTGGCAGTCGACGAGGCCGGGGAACTGCGGACTGTCCCGAAGGTGATCGCCGCCGTGAAGCGAGGAGGCGCCGAGCCGCTGAAGGTGGAGAAGCGGCCGACGGACGTGGATGGCGAGAATCGACCTGCGGGACGCCGCGGGGGCAGCAGTCCGCCGACTGTCCGTCAGTTCCCGCTGGTCGGCACCACGTTGGTGGCATCCACTGCGGGGCGCAGCGCTTTGGCGAGTTTGACGGCGTCGCCCACGGCCCAGAAATGGGTGAAGAACAGGCGGGGGCTCTCCGTCAAGTGGTGGTTGTGCAGCTCGACGAGCTGGATCCCGCCCCGCCGCAAGGCTCCCAGTACGTTCTGGACCTCCTCGGCGAGCATGACGCAGTCGCCGCTGAGCGCTGCCCTGCCGTGTCCCAGTGGCTGGAAAATGAAGGCGCTGGTCGCGCCCAGGCCGGCGGGCAGGACCAGATGGCCGTCGTAGATCGTCTCGCGGCGGGCGAAGACGGCCTTGTAGACCACGCCGTCGCTGGAACCCTTGGCGCCCAGCGCAGCGTCGATTCCGGCAGCGTCCAGGTCGACGGGGCTCGGCGGGCCGGCCGGTGTCTCCGGCGGGATGCCGGTGCGGTCGAATCCCGCGCGCAGGCCGCGCGCCAGGGCCAGTTCGTCATGGCCGTGTCCGTGGACATGGACCCACCAAATGTCGGGCCAGTGGGCGGGCAGATGCTTGTGGAGCGCGGTCACCGCGATTCCGTTCGCCTGCCAGGCGTCGATCACCCGCTGCAGTTCCCTCTCGGTGACCGCCACATCGCCCATGCACATCGTGCTGCCGTCGGCGTAGCGGACGAAGGCCACGTGCGCACCCAGTGCGAGCTCCGGTGTGATGGCGACGTGGCCCTCGACGACGACGCGAAGATCGTCGCGCGGGAAGGGGGTGTGGTATGTCGTCCCGCGCAGCAGATTGCCGCTGCGGCCCAGTACCTTCGCTACGGCCGCCCAGTCCGACTCGGTGGTGATCACCGGCTTGACCATCGCCCCGTCGGGCATCGCGTGAGCGCTGGCCGGCCCCGCCCCGGCCAGCACCGGTGCCAGCGCGGCAGCGGCCAGCACGCGTCGCCGAGACGTGACCGCCTGTGTGTCTCCAGTCATCATTTCATCTCCTCCATGGCGAGATGAAACCATGAGAAATGTGCGCTATCGGCATTGACGGTGCCAATATGGGTCAAATCTAGCTTTGCGATCTGTCGTCGAACTCCTCGCCGGTGGAATGGCTGACGCCGAGGTGATGCATGCCGGCGATGCTGCCCTTCGTGGCTGCGTCCGACGGGTGCTCGCAGTGCGCCCTGCCTCCGACCGCGCCGCCCACCCCGATGCAACTGCCCTTCGGGTGAACGTCTCTTCGGGCGATGGAACACCCGTACCCATGATCAGTCAGGCGTCCACACCTGTTATCGGTCTGTCGTACGAAGCCTCATACCAGAGCGGGATCCAGGCCGCCGGACTTTGGCAACTGCCCACCGCATGTGAGCCGTCCCCGACTACCGTGTGTGCTCGCTGAGCGACGCAGCGGCGGCATTCCCACCCGTTCCCGGCCGGGAACGCGATGCCGCGTGCCCGCCTCGCGCCGACCGCAGGAGCCCCCACGTACGAGGACGCCGAATGTCTCACCTTCGCCCGCCGGCCGCCCGCGCAGACCGCCGAGAGGGCGGTCGGCACGGCAGGCCGGGCGGCCGGTCCGTCCCCCCGCAACCCGAGACCCACATACGGCCCCAGCTTCTGCGCCTCGCCGTACTGCCGCCGCTCGCCGTCGCCCTGAGCGCCAGCGCGGCCGTTCTCTTCACCGTCCGCTCCACGGGCGCCCGCCCCGGCCCCGCTCTCTGGGCCGTCCTCGCCGGTGCGTTCCTCGTGACCCTGGCCGGCATCGTGATCGCAGCCGTGGCCGCGGACCGGGCCGCCAGGTCCGTACGCGAACGGGTCGGCGTCCTGCGCCGTGCGAGCGCGCGCGGGCAGGGTGAACTGCGCGGGCTCGTCGAGCAGTTGCGCAAGGGGGAGGGGCCGCCGCCCCGCAGGCAGACCCCCGGGGCCGCCCCGGACGGCGACGAGTTCGACCTGCTGGCCGCGGACATCACGCGCGCCCAGGACGTGGCCGTCACCGCCGTCGTCCAGGCGTCCCAGCTCTCCAGCCACGCGGGCAGCGAACAGAAGGTCGAGGTCTTCGTCAATCTGGCCCGGCGTCTGCAGTCCCTCGTGCACCGCGAGATCTCGATCCTCGACGAACTCGAGAACGACGTCGAGGACCCCGACCTGCTCAAAGGCCTGTTCCACGTCGACCACCTCGCCACCCGGATCCGCAGGCACGCCGAGAACCTGGCCGTGCTCGGCGGCGCCGTGTCCCGGCGCCAGTGGAGCAGCCCGGTCTCCATGACCGAGGTCATGCGGTCGGCCATAGCGGAGGTCGAGCAGTACTCACGCGTCAAGCTCGTCCCGCCGGTCGACGGCACCCTGCGCGGGCACGCGGTCGCCGACTGCATCCACCTGCTCGCCGAACTCGTCGAGAACGCCACGGTGTTCTCGGCCCCGCACACCCAAGTCCTGCTCCGTGCCAACACCGTCACGTCCGGTCTCGCCATCGAGGTCGAGGACCGCGGCCTCGGAATGCCCGTCACCGAGCAGAACAGGATGAACGCGCTGCTCGCGGACCCGGACCAGGTCAACGTCGCGAGCCTCCTCCAGGACGGGCGCATCGGCCTCTTCGTCGTCTCGCAGCTCGCCCGCCGACACGGCATCACGGTCCGGCTCCAGAGCAATATCTACGGCGGGGTGCAGGCGGTCCTCGTCGTGCCGCAGAGCCTGCTCGGCGGCGACGAGAACGAGCCCGAGCCGAGGCCGCGGAGCGCCGCGGACGCGACGGACGACAGCGCACAGACCATGCACCAGCGGCACCAGGCGCACGAACGGCGGCTCTCACAACACCAGAGCCGGCAAGGACGGCAGTACCAGCTCGAAGGCCAGCCGCAACCTCTGCCCCAGCTTCAGCCGCAATCTGTGCCTCAACCACTGCCCCAACCCCAGTCCCACCCCCTGCAACCGCGGCCCGAGCCTCAGAGCCATCACCAGAACCAGCTCCACCGTCCCCCCCAGTCCCACCCTCAGCCCAACCTCCAGTCCCACCCTCAGCCCTACGACCCCCAGCCGTCCGAGGCGCCGCGTCAGCTCCCTCCGCCCCGCGAGGCCCCGCACGCAGGCGTCGCCGTCGTCCCGCGGCAACCTCAGGGCGGCGCCTTCGGCGGAGGGCGTTCCGGGGCGAACGGCGTCGCGCCGCCCCTCCCACTGCGTACCGCCAGGGACGAGCGCCGCACCCCTGCCGACGCGCTCCCCGGCATCCGCGCCGAGGGCCGGCAGGCCGCCGAGGACAAACAGGCGGCCAAGGACCGGCAGACCGCCGGGGAGCACACGCCCGTCCCGCCGACCCCGGTCAACGGCGCCGTGCGCGGCACCATGGGGCGCCCCCAACTCCCCAAGAGGCGCATCCAGGAACACCTCGCGCCGCAGCTGAGGGGCGGCCCGGCGCAGCGGCAGGAGCGTCCCGAGAACGAGGCACCCGTACTCCACGACCCGGGTCTGATGGCGGCGTTCCAACGCGGCATCGGGCTCGCGGAGGCGGCCGAGGCACGGGACCTGACTCTCGGGGTGCGCGACCTGCCTCAGGCCGGTCCCGAGCCGGCCGGCGGGCCCGCCACCGGTTCGCTCGCCGCCTACGAACCGGACACACGGCACGACGGGAGCGATACGGCCGGATGACGTACGCCCGTCCCTTGAGCTCCCGTCCCCGTCCCCTCTGCGCCACCCCTCAGTGCACCAACTCCCAGTGCGCAAACACCCAGTGCGCCAACACCCTGTGCGCCCGCCAAGTGCCGCAAGCAGTCCCGCACTTCCCACAGTCAACGCACCCCCAGCAGTCCACCAAGGAGTCGATCCCCCATGGCGAGCGATGTGCCGACGGGTCATGTGTCCGATCTCGACTGGCTGATGAGCGGCCTCGTCCAGCGTGTGCCGCACACCCGCAGCGCCGTCCTCCTCTCGTCCGACGGGCTGGTCAAGTCCGTCCACGGCCTCGACGCCGACAGCGCCGACCACATGGCGGCCCTGGCGTCGGGGCTGTACTCACTCGGCCGCAGCGCGGGCGTCCGTTTCGGGGACGGGGGTGAGGTCCGGCAGGTCGTCGTAGAGCTGGACTCCACCCTGCTGTTCGTCTCCACAGCGGGCTCCGGCACCTGCCTGGCCGTGCTCGCCGGGCGGGAAGCGGACGCCGCCGTGCTCGGCTACGAGATGGCCATGCTGGTCAAGAGCGTCCGCCCGTATCTGATGACCGCGCCCCGCCAGCACGCGGCCGAACCCACGGCGATGAGGAACTGACCATGACGGCCCCGCAGGACGGGCCGTGGCTCGACGACGCGGCCGGCCGCCTCGTCCGCCCGTACACGGTGAGCAACGGGCGGACGCAGCCGACCACTTCGCTGGATCTCCTGTCGCTGGTGATGGCGACCGGGGCCACCCCTCTCGGCTACCTGGGGCCCGAACACGGCGAGGCACTCAAACTGTGTGCCCACCCCACATCCGTCGCGGAGATCGCGGCCCATCTGAAACTCCCCGCCGCCGTCACGAAGGTCCTGCTGTCCGACCTCGTCGACTGCGGGGCGATCACCACCAAGCCCCCCATGTTCCATGACAGCCCCACTGACCGGTCCCTACTGGAGGCAGTGCTCGATGGACTACGACGACAGCTCTGACGCCTTCCCCACCGCGCTGAAGATCCTGGTCGCGGGTGGCTTCGGTGTCGGCAAGACGACCTTCGTCGGCGCGGTCAGCGAGATCGCCCCGCTGAGCACGGAGGAGCTGCTCACCACGGTCAGCGCCGAGACCGACGACCTGGAAGGCATCGAGAACAAGGTCGAGACGACGGTCGCGATGGACTTCGGGCGGATCACCCTGGACCCGGAACACGTGCTGTATCTGTTCGGCACGCCCGGACAGGAACGCTTCTGGTTCATGTGGGACGAGCTCTCCGAGGGTGCGCTCGGCGCGGTGATCCTCGCGGACACCCGCCGTCTCGAGGACTGCTTCGCGGCCGTCGACTTCTTCGAGGAGCGCGGCATGGGGTTCATCGTGGCCGTCAACGAGTTCGACGGCGCCTACCGCTACGACCCGGAGGAGGTACGGGCGGCCATCGACCTCGACCCGCAGGTGCCCGTCGTGCGGTGCGACGCGCGGATCTCCAGCTCGGGCATCCAGACCCTCCTCACCCTCGTCAGGCATCTGCTCGCGCACGCCCCGGCCCAGACGTACGGGGCTCACACATGACGGCGTCAGACGGTGACCGTCCCGCCGTCGGGGAACGTGATCCGCACCTGCCCGCCGTCCCCGGGGGCCGCCACGCATGAGATCGACTCGCGCAGGGCCTGCGGATGCACGACGTCGCGCGTCAGGACCGCGAGTGTGACGTGCACGCTGGATCCTCCGGGGTGGCCGGTCGAGCGGAGGTACGGCGTCGCCGAGTGCGGGCCGCAGGCGTTGGCCTCCACCTCCCGTGCGATACCGGACTCCTCGTCCCATCCGTGCAGCGCCACCACCGCACTCGTCGCCCCGGACTCCGTATGCGCCAGTGCCCAGCCCGGACCCCGCTCGGCGTGGACGCTGGTCTCGTCGGCGACCGCGTAGCCGCCCTCGCGTACCGTCACGCCCGCGGGAGCCTGCACCCGGTGCACGCGGATCTCCCACGGACCGTGCAGCACGGTCGTCGACTCGATGGGGAACTCCTCGTCGAATCCCGGCAGTTGGGCGTCATGGCGGGACGAGGCGACGCGCCCTTCGCAGGTGAGCGGGTGGATCCGGCGCCGACGCGAAGGGGTGCCGTCCGGCGCGAGGAGCGCCACATGGTTGTCGACGGTCCGCTTCCAGGCGTGCGGCGCCGACTCGGGCGCCGTAGCAGTGGAGTAGGCGAGCTTCGCGTAGTGCGGATCGTCCGTGGCGGGACCGTCGGGCGGGTTGTGATCGCTGCCGTGGTTGATCAGCCGCACGATCCCGTCGTGGCGCGTGCCGTGCAGCAGCCAGCCGGGCGCGGGCAGCGCGGTGTACTGGATGGCCCGCTCGGACTTCTCGACGGGCAGCTGCGCCTCGCGCTCGGTCCACACCGGATGGTCCGCGGGCAGCAGCAGTCCGAGGAACCCCTTGCTCGCCCAGTACGGCGAGGCCGGGCCCGAGTACGACTGCGTCGTCGGCAGGAACGTCCCGTACCAGCCGAGCGGCAGCAGACCGCGCTCGTCGGGGACGCCGCGCTCCACGAAGTGCCGCGCCGTGCCCGACGCGAGGCGCCGCGTGAGCCCCGGCTCCAGCGGGGTGCAGTCCGCCAGCGCGCCCATCCACACGGGCGCGGTGGCGGCGAAACGGTACGTCAGTGAGCGGCCCTGATGCACGGGCGCGCCGTCGGCACCGAAGAACTGCGGGTAGGTGGTGAGGAACTGCGACAGGCGCTCCCGGTAGACCTTCGCGCGGCCGCCGTCGCCGTCCGGGCCCGCCATCCGCGCCCACAGCAGCGGGTACAGATGCATGGCCCAGCCGATGTAGTAGTCGAAGTTGCGGCCGTCCCCATCTGTGTACCAGCCGTCGCCGACGTACCAGTCCTCGATACGGTCCAGGCCGCCGTCGATGTCGTCCTGGCTGTACGGGGCCCCGACCGAAGCCAGGAACTGCTCGGAAACCACCTGGAACAGACGCCAGTTGTTGTCCCAGGTGCGGCCGCCGACGAAGCCGGAGAACCAGTCCACGATCCGCTCCTGGACCCGGGAGTCGAACTTGTCCCAGATCCACGGGCGGGTCTCGTGCAGCCCGATCGCGATCGACGCGGCCTCCACCATCTGCTGGGAGCAGTCGGTGAGTTCGGGCCACGCCTCGCCGTCGAGGCCCGTGCCGCGACCGCGGTCAGTGCCGGTTGTCAGACCCTCCGCGTAGCGTTCTACGAGTCGGGGATCCACGTCCCCGCCCGCGCCCGCTATGCGGAAGGAGGCCAGCAGGAATGACCGCGCGAACCCCTCCAGGCCGTCCGACACGAGCCCCGACCAGCTGGCCCGCCCCGGCAGCCGGTACTGCGCGAAACCCGGCGTCGCGTACGGGACGAGCGCCTCCAACTGCCGGTCGGCGAGCGCCTCCCAGTGGGCGCGCGTCCAGCCCGTGAGCGGGGACAGGACACGGTCGGTGGGCGGCAGCGAGAGGTGCGGTGCGGGCATGGGGGCGTGTCGCTCCTTGATCGGAAGTGGCGGGCCGGGGGCGACCCTATGCGCGCCGGGGACGGGCGTCGACGGTCGGAATCGACGGACATGGCCTCATGCGAGTTCCGCCGTGTGGCTGTGCCCGCGTGAGCCCGCGACATCGATGGTCAGGACGGGGCGGCGGCCCGGGGTGAGCGTGATCGTGTCGTCGGCGCGTGTCATCTTGCGTACTGGGAAGGGGAGTTCGACCGTGAGTGTCGACCCGGTGCGGCCGGGGTCGGCCGCAGAGACGGCGATGGCGTCGCCGTGCCGCCGCACCAGGACGGTGCCGGGACCGGACGACGTGAGGCCGGCGGCGCTCCCGGGACCCCAGAAGTGCGCGGCGAGGAGCCCGAGGCGGCGCGCCTCGACGGCCTGCACCGTGGCGTCGTTGGCCACGATCCGCACGGGCCGTGAGTGCGCCCACACCCCGGTCGCCACGGCGCTCGCACCCGGCAGGAGCACATAGGCGGACGAGGAGTCGGTGGGGGAGGAGCCATGGTCGAACCACAGCGTGACGTAGCGGCAGGTTACCGGGTCGGTGCCGCCGCCCGTGTCCGCGCCGGAGTTGAGGGCGCCCCACGTGCCGGTGCGCTCCTCCCGAAGTGCCCGCAGTGTGACGCCGCGGCCCGGCCTCCGGCCCGGATGGTCGGGAAAGACGTAGCCGCCCGTGCCCTCCAGATGTGCCCAGTCGGCGTCGGGCAGCGGTGCGGACCAGCCCTGTTCGCCGGGCTGCCGCCGCCCGTCCACCAGGAGACGCGGCGCTCCGTCCGTGTGCAGACGGCGGTTCTCGACGACGGTCTCGATCGTGCGGCCGTCGCTCGCGGTAATGCCCGCGCCGAGCGCGACGACCGCGTTGTCCAGACAGAACCACGCCTTCCGTGCCTGCAAGGTGCTGCCGTCGGCGATGAGTTCCATCGCGGCGGCACCGTAGCGGTCCTGGAGGACGGCGCCGCCCGCCACGGCGTTCTTCGGGCGGTACGTGCCGGTGCCGGCGCCCGTTCCGAGATCCGCACGCGCGCGCGTGTCCACCGTCGTGCCCGGCAGGCGGTACGGGTCGACGGTCGGCCAGAACCCGTCGCCGAACTGGCCGAGGTCGTCGCCGTCGTACAGATACGCCATGCCGTCGCCGGTGTACCAGCCGTGCAGGTTCTCGCCGTTGCCCGCCTCGTACGCGGCGATGCGCTTCGAGGAGAGCGACAGGGCGAGCGCCCAGCCGGGCCGCCGGTGCACCACGCGGTCCATGTCGGCGAACGAGAAGTGACCGGTGAGACGCTCCGTCGCCGGGATCGCCTTGTCGTCGAGGACGGTCTTCGCGCGCGCCAGAGCCGGGATGCCGACGAGGCCCGCGTACGGGTTGGCCCTGTTGCGGCTGATCCACCCCTTGGCGAGCGCGCGCCAGCGGTCGGCGTACGGGGCCGGGGCGCCCGCGGCGAGCTGGAGGACGTAGGTGAGGGTCACGGCGCCGTCGTCGTAGTCGCGGGCGCGCTCGCGGGAGATCGCCCGCCCGCGCAGCGCGTCCATCATCAGCCCGTCGAACATGACGGGCGAGAACGACCGTTCCACCGCCTCATACAGCACCGACACCTTCGGGTCGTTCACGGCCCAGTCCGACCCGGCGAGCAGCGCGATCAGCTGCCCCGCGCTGCCGAGCAGCACACTGCCGTACGTCCCCGTGTAGGCGACGCTGTCGTGCTGGACGAACGACCCGTCCTCGTAGAAGCCGTCGCCCGACGTGACATACGTGAACGGGCTGCGGCGCCCGTTGTCCCGCACGTCCGACAGGCCGTCGCGGGCGAGTGCGACGGTGGCCGCGTCCCGGGCGAGCAGCCCGCGCAGGGCCACGATGACGGCCTTGTCGGCGCGGTTCGCCCCGGTCTCGGACAAGGAGGGGGAGTTGGTGCGGCGGTCGGGGTCCGGGCAGAACTTCGCGACGGTGGCGACGTACCCGGCCAGGTCCGTGGCCGGCAGCTGCGATCGCAGCAGTACGCAGGTGTCCATGAGCGCGCGGGGCGCGCCGATCTCCCAGAACCACCAGTTGCCGGACTCGCCGCGGGCCGGGTTGTAGCCGGTGGAGCCCAGGAATCCCAGCGCCGCGACGAGCGCTTCGGCGACCTCTGCGCTGCCCGTCAGCGAGGTGCCGGGGGTGGCCCAGGCGGTGGCCAGGGTGCGCAGGCGTGGATAGCTCTGCCCGAACATTCCGGGGTCCGACGCGGGGGAGAGGTCGGCCCACAGCGCCTTCCTGTCCGCGCTCCGGTCGAGGTCCTTCCACCAGGCGGACGCCTGCGTGTCGAGGGCCTCGACCGCGGCGGCGAAGTCCGGATCGGCGGTGTCGAACGCGCCGCCGGTGAGTTGCTCCTCGGCGCGCGCCAGCAGCTCGTCGAAG
Organism: Streptomyces sp. NPDC090032; assembly: GCF_044748025.1. Taxonomy (NCBI): domain Bacteria; kingdom Bacillati; phylum Actinomycetota; class Actinomycetes; order Kitasatosporales; family Streptomycetaceae; genus Streptomyces; species Streptomyces sp. NPDC090032. The sequence continues at coordinate 705,060 of NZ_JBIVFF010000001.1, forward strand.
GCGTCGGCGGCAGGGGCGTCCGCGCCTTCTACGGCGTCCGTCGCCGCGGCGACGGACGCTGTCAGGGGGAGCGCCGCCGCGGCCGACGCGCCTGCGAGGGCCAGGGTCTGTCTGCGAGTGAGGTCCATGCTCGGTGGGTCCCTCCGGGTCGGTCAGGTCAGTCAGGTGCAGGTCGCTCGAGTCGGTCGGGCCGGCAGGTCGGTCAAGTCGGCGCGTTGCTCACGTCAGTCGGTCAGCGTGGCCGGTTCGACGGTCGGCTTCGGCAGCTGGAGCGCGGCGATCTCAGCGCGTCCGGTGTCGTCGATGGGGAAGGCCCAGTCACGCACGAAGAAGTCCGTGAGATCGCGCCCGGAGACCCGGCTGGCGTAGGTCGAAAGGGCGCGGTACCGCTTGGCCGTCTCCGTGTAGTCGGACTGGGGGTTCTCCTCGCGCACGAGCCGGTGCAACCGCGGCCAGAAGTCGTCGCCGAAGGCCAGCTCCAACTGCCGCAGCGGCACGAGCTTCTCGTAGGCGCCGAAGGAGTTCTCGTACGTCAGCCCGTCCGTGCCGAACTTCGCGAGCGCGGACTGGAAGGGGTTGAGGCCGGTCTTCGGGTCGACGGTCAGAAGGTTCGACGGCCGGCCGAGGGCCCGCTGCACCGCGAGCGAGTAGATGTTGACCGTGACCTCGGTCAGGCCCGTCGGCTTGTACGCCATCTGCTGATGCAGGTGGCCGAGTTCGTGGTACAGGCCCCAGCCCCGGGTGCGCAGTCCATCGACGGTGGTGGCGCGGTCGAGGTAGGCGCGCGGGAAGCCGTTGTAGCCGTGCGTGGCGTAGGCGCCGACGCCGGACGGGACCACCGACACCTCGGTGAAGTGGTAGCCGCCCGCCTTCGGCCGGTGCACCGGTTTCGACCCGTCGAGCCCGCTGATCCGCGACTCGGCCTCGATGATCTCCTCGACGAGTCGGAGCAGCGCCGCGTGGTCCTGGTCGCGGTACTGGAGCGCGCCGTCGCGTGTCAGCGTCATGATGGTGCGCGGCGCGTGCAGCTCGACCACGGGTACGTCGGTGAGGGTGTCCAACTGCCGCTGGTAGTCGGCCTCGGAGGTCCGGCCGAGCGTGAAGACCGGCATCGCGGTGGCGCCCGACCTGAACGTCACGGCGGCCCGCTCGCCGTGGCCTTCGAGGGAGAAGTAGACGGGACCGCCGTGCGGATCGGTGACCGTGTTGGCGCCGGGCTTCAGGGCGTAGCCGCGGGGCTCCGTCACCGTGCCGTAGTAGTCCCACTGCCCGATCCAGAGCGTGGGCACGAGGCCGTCGTGGGGCAGTACGTCGATGCGCAGGGCGGTCCCGGGTGGGACGTACTGTCCGGTCGGCTGGAACTCGGTGGCGCGCAGGGCCTGTCCGAGCCGTAGCCGCTCGGCCTCGGCAGAGGGGCGCGCGGTGAGCGGGACGGTGACACCGCGCGCGGCGTGGGCACTCGCGGTGCCGGTACCGAGGAGCGTGACGGCTCCGGTGCCGGCCAGGGCGGCGAGCACCGCACGACGGGAGAAGCCCGAGGTGACGGGGGTGTCGGCGCGGACAGCGGCGTCGGCCGAGTCGGGGAAAGGCATACGGGCAGGGCGCATCCGGAGACTCCCATGGGGATCAACAGCATCGGAGTGATGTGCGGGCTGCGCGCCAGCATGTAAGCGTTTGCTATCCCGCCGCAAGAGGGCCCGGCAAGTTTCTGTCTGTTACTACGTTCTGAGGGAGGAAACCGGTGAACAGCGCCCGGGCGGAGAGCCGTTGAACGCTGCCTGGCGGATCGCCAAGGGGAGTGCCTGGCGGTCCGTCAAGGCGAACGCCAGGCGGAGCCCTGAGCGGAACGCCGGCAGCCCCGCCTCACCCCCGGCGCCGCCGCACCCCACGCGGCGCCACGGAATCGCGGACGACCAGATGCGTCCCGAGGCGCAACGTGCCGGTCGTCGGGGCCCGCCAGTCGTCCTCGTCGCCGCCCGCGAGGGCGACGCGGACGGCCTGGCGGCCCATCTCCTCGAGCGGGATGTGCACGGTGGTGAGGCGGGGCCGCAGCTCCTGAGCCACGGGTACGTCGTCGTAGCCAACCAGGGAGACGTCCTGCGGCACCCGCACCCCGGCCTCTTCCAGGGCCTGGGCGGCGCCCGCCGCCACGATGTCGTTGGCCGCGAAGACGGCGGTGAACTCCGGCCCGTCGCGCAGCAGTTCAGTCATCCGACGGTGCCCGAACTGACGGCTGAACGCCCCGGGCTGCACGAGTGCCGGATCGCGCGGCAACCCGCGCTGTTCCAGGGCGCGCCGGTGTCCGGCGATCCGTTCCTTGGTGGTGGACAGTCCCGGCGGCCCGCCCAGGTACAGGATCCGCTCGTGCCCCTGTGTCAGGAGGTGGTCGGTGATCGCGAAGGCGCCGCCCTCGTTGTCGTACTCGACTCCGACCGTCGGCGCGTCCTTGCCGAGGGAGGGGCGGCCGCACAGCACGAGCTTCGAGCCGCCGGCGTCCAGTTCGCGGGCGCGGCGGGCGAGTTCCGTGCGGTAGCCCCGGTCGGCGACGCTGCCGCCGACGAGGATCACGGCGTCGGCGCGGCGCTCGTGCATCAGCTCGATGAAGGCCAGCTCGCGCTGCGGGTCGCCCTGGGTGCTGCAGACCAGGCAGAGCCGGCCGCCCGCTGTCGCCTCGCCTTCCACGCCGCGTGCGATGTAGGCGTAGAAGGGGTCGACCACGTCGCTGATGATGATGCCGACCGTGCGTCCGGAGACACCGGCCAGTGCGCGGGCATGGGCGTTGACCACATATCCCAGCTCGCGCATGGCCTCCTCGACGCGCTCGCGGGTGGCGGCCGCGACCGGGTAGTTGCGGTTCATCACGCGGGACACGGTCGCGGTCGACACGCCCGCGAGACGTGCCACGTCCACGACGGTCGCGCGCCGTCCGTTCGCCGTCGAGCCCTGCCGGGGCATCCGGACCTCCCCCTGGTCGTCGTGGTCGTCCTGACCGTCCTGGTCACCACTGCGCGCGGGGGACCCCACGGCCCTCCCGTGGGCAGAGCCTATGGGGTCCGCTGGGCGCTCGCTCACGCGATGCGCTCCAGTTCCTCGAGGAGTACCGGGTGGTTGAGCGGCACCCCGCGCGCGTAGCGGGCGAGTTCGTCGACGGCGAGGGCGCCGAGCCGCCCCACCTCATTGCCCTGCGCCCCCGCCAGGTGCGGGGTGATGAAGACGTTGGGCAGGTCCCACAGGGGGTGGTCGGCGGGCAGCGGCTCGGGGTCCGTGACGTCGAGCACGGCGTCGATCCGCCCGCTGACCAGGTGCGCGGTGAGGGCCCGGGTGTCGACGAGAGGGCCGCGCGCGGTGTTGATCAGCAGGGCGCCGGGGCGCATCAGTGCGATGCGCCGTTCGTCGAGCAGATGGTGCGTGAGGGGGGTGGACGGCGCGTGCAGGGTCACGACGTCGCTGGTGGCGACGAGGGTGTCGAGGTCTGTGCGGGTGGCCCCGAGCAGCTCCGCCTCGGCGGCGCTCACGTACGGGTCGTGGAGCAGCACGTCGGCGTCGATGGAGCGCAGCAGCTGGATGACCCTGCGGCCGGTGCGTGACGCGCCGACCACGCCGACGGTGATGCCGTGCGTGCCGAGCCAGTGGTGGCGGTCGAGGTCGGCCGCCGTGCGGTGGGAGCGGCGGGAGCGGAAGAGGTGGCCGAGCGGGAAAACCCGCTTGGCGCCCATGATGATCGCCGCGAGCGTGAACTCCGCGACGGGTACGGCGTTGGCGGCCGCGGCGGACGACACCGCGATGCCGCGCCCGTACGCCTCGGGGGTCAGGAACGTCTTGACCGTGCCCGCCGAGTGGATCACCGCGCGCAGCCGCGGAGCCCGGTCGAGCACGTCCGTATCGACGGGCGGGCAGCCCCAGCCGGTCAGCAGGACCTCGCACTCGGCGAGCGCGGCCACCGCCTCGGGGCTCCCGAACTCGCTCACCACCTGCGGCGGCCGGATGTCCGCGGACTCCTCCAGCCGGAGCCGTACGGCGGGCGGAAAGACGTCGTCGAGCAGGCCCGCGTCCATCGCCAGGACGGTACGGGGTCTGCGTGGGGGCCGTGTGGAGCCGGCGGAGTCGGTCTGGACCGGCGACTCGTCAGTGGTACGCACCCTGCCTCCGGACAGTAAACGTGTTCTATGAAGTCACCGCACGCTAGGGATCACGAGGGGTGAGCGTCAAGCACGCCGACCCTGACCCGCACCCGCCATGGAGTGAGATAACGCCAAATTCCCGTCAGGAAAGGGCAGTTGAAAAGCGCGATTGCCACAGGTGTTGCCCAGACCTATTGACGCAAGGGGTAACCGATTACTAACTTGCCGCCCCATGGCTGACACAACGCCCTCCCCGCCGCGGGCAGTTCACCGCCTCTCGCTGGGGCAGCGGCTCAAGCGGGACAAGGTCATGCTGCTGCTGACCCTGCCGGGCCTGCTCTATTTCTGCGTGTTCCACTACGTGCCGCTCCTCGGCTACGTGGTGGCGTTCCAGGACTACCAGCCGTATCTGGGCTACATGCACAGTGCCTGGTCGGGCGTCTCCAACTTCACGTCCGCCTTCGCCGACCCGGCGTTCTGGTCGGCGACCGGGAACACGCTGAAGATCGCGCTCGTCCAGCTGGTGTTCTTCTTCCCGGTCCCCATCGCGCTCGCGCTGCTGCTCAACAGCATCGTCAGCGACAGGGTCCGCCGGTTCGTGCAGAGCGTCGTCTACCTGCCGCACTTCATCGGCTGGGTCATCATCGTCTCGATCTTCCAGCAGATCCTCGGCGGCGCCGGCGTCCTGCCCGACCTGCTCGCCCAACTCGGCCTGCCGCGCTACGACATGACGACCGACCCGGCCGCCTTCCCCTGGCTCCTCACCCTCCAGGTGGCCTGGAAGGACGCCGGCTGGGGCACGATCATCATGCTCGCCGCCCTGCTCAACATCGACCGCGGCCTGTACGAGGCGTCGGCGATCGACGGGGCGGGGCGCGCCCGGCGCCTGTGGCACGTCACGCTGCCCGGCATCTCCCCGGTGATCATCCTGCTCCTGATCCTCAACCTGGGGCAGATCCTCTCCGTCGGCTTCGAGCAGATCCTGCTCCAGCGCGACGCGGTCGGTCCCGCCGCCGGTGAAGTCCTCGACACCTACGTGTACTTCCACGGAATCAAGAACAACGACTGGGGCACGTCGGCGGCCGTGGGCCTGGTCAAGGCGGTCATCGGCACCGTCCTCGTCCTCGGCGCGAACAAGTTCGCCCACCGGCTCGGCCACGAAGGGGTGTACCGCGGTGCTGACCGCTGAGACGCAGACGGCGGCCACCGGACGCCACGCACGCAAGCCTGCCGCCCCGGCCGAAGCCGGGATCAGGGTGAGCGACGGCCGCCCGCCCTGGATGGAGAAGCCCACCCGAACGGGCCTGTTCCTCAAGGGACTTGTCCTGGTCCTGGTGGTCGCGGCCGTCGCCTACCCGCTGCTCGGCGTGATCGGCACGAGCTTCGCCTCGCAGTCCGACATCATCCGCAGCCCCGGCCTGGTCCTGTGGCCCGACCACCCGACGCTGGAGGCGTACCGCACGGTCTTCAGCGGCGGTGTCGTCACGCACGCGCTGCTCGTCTCCATCGGTGTGACCCTCGTGGGCACCGCGACCAGCGTCCTCGTCACCATCGGCATGGCGTACGGTCTCTCGCGCCGCGAGGTCACCGGCTCCCGTTTCATCCTCATGACGGCCCTGTTCACGATGCTCTTCGACCCGGGCATCATCCCCAAGTTCCTGACCATCAAGGAACTCGGCCTGTACAACACCCTGGCCTCGCTCGTGCTGCCCACCATGGTCAGTGCGTTCAACCTGGTCGTCCTGCGCTCCTTCTTCATGAACCTGCCCGAGGAGCTGTACGACGCCGCGAAGGTGGACGGCGCGGGCGACCTGCGCACCCTGGTGCGCATCGTGCTGCCCCTGTCGAAGGCCGTCATCGCCGTGATCAGCCTGTTCTACGCGGTGACGTACTGGAACGCCTTCTTCAACGCGATGCTCTACCTGAGCGACAACGACAAGTGGCCGCTCTCCATGGTGCTCCGCACCTTCGTCCTCCAGGGTCAGTCCCTCGAAGGTGCCTCCGCCGGCGAGGCCCTCGCGCCCCAGCAGGCCGTGCAGATGGCCGTCCTGGTGATCGCCGTCGTGCCGATCCTGTGCGTCTACCCCTTCCTCCAGCGCTACTTCACCAAGGGCGTCCTCACCGGCGCCATCAAGGGCTGACCCCGCACAGCCCCCGCTCGCACCCCCCCGCGCCCATGTTCCCTCCATCACCGAGGAGTTCACCGTGCCGCGCTCCACCCCCATCAATCGCAGAAACCTGCTGAGGACGTCCCTCGGCCTGGGCCTCGGACTCGCCGCGGCCCCGCTGCTGACCGCGTGCGGTGACGGCGGCGCCGCCGAGAAGTCCGCCGCGAAGAGCCGCAAGGTGCTGCCGTCCACCGTCACGGCCAACAGCGTCAAGGCCGACCTCCCCGGCACGGCCGCCGGTGTGCCCAACGCCTTCTACGGCTACCCGAAGACCCCGGTCCGCTCGGTGCAGGGCACTCCGCTGAAGGGGGCCAGGACCGTCAAGGCGTTCACCGAGACCTACGCGCCGCCCGCTCCGGCCCGCGGCAGGAACGCCGCCTGGCAGGCGATCGAGAAGCGGCTCGGCGGCACGGTCGACATCACCGCCGTGGCAGCCGACGACTATCCGGCGAAGTTCTCGACGATGGTCGCGGGCGGTGACCTCGCGGACGTCTTCATGTATCCGGAGACGGGCGGCGTCGACCACAAGGCCGCCTTCCTCGCCGCCGAGTGCGCCGACCTGACCCCGTTCCTGTCAGGTGACAAGGTCAAGGCGTACCCGAACCTGGCTGCGATCCCGGCGAGCGCCTGGCAGCAGGCCCTCTACGGAGACAAGCTCTACGGCGTCCCGGTCACCCGCTACGGGACCTCCGGCGCCGGCTTCTACCGGCACGACCTGTTCAAGGAGGTCGGGGTCGACAGTCTCGACCAGATCGCCGACCTGGACCGCTTCTTCGAGGTCTGCAAGGAGCTGACGCAGCCGAAGAAGAAGCAGTACGCGATCATCGCCAACGCCGTCACCATGCTCGCCATGTCGGCCGGCGCCCCCTACTTCTGGTCGATGGACAAGAAGACCGGCAAGTTCACCGCCGACCTCGAGACCGACGAGTACCGCTCCGCCGTCGAGATGGCGGCCAAGCTCTACAAGGCCGGCTGCTACTACCCCGGCACCCTCGCCATGACCGGCGCCCAGAAGGCCCAGTACACGGACCTCTTCAAGAACGGCAAGGGCGCCTTCGTCTACGACGGCATGCCCGCCTATCTTCAGCCCTCCAGTGGTTATGTCGACGCCATGGCCGCCATCGACAAGAGCTACGACGTGCGGCCCTTCGTACCGATCGGCACCAAGGCGGTCACCTGGACCGACAACGCCACGCTCAGCGAGTCCTTCGTGAAGAAGGCTCCCAAGGCGCGCGTCGAGCAGATCCTCCGCCTCCTCGACTTCATCGCCGCACCGTTCGGCACCGAGGAGTACACCCTCATCAACTTCGGGGTGGAGGGCGCCGACTTCAAGCGCGACGCCAAGGGCATCCCCGTACTTACGCCCACCGGCAGCCAGGACATCGGCGTTCCCTGGGGCAAGCTCGCTTCCGGCATTCCGGCCCTGTTCTCGCCGACGTCGAAGGACGCGGTGACGTACGCGCACGAGGCGTACACGAAGCTCATCCCGATGCTGAAGAAGTCCGACCACCTGGACTACACGTCCCCCACCTGGGACTCGAAAGGGTACGGCAGCCTGCTCACCCTCAAGGGGGACGGGATCAAGGACATCGTCTCCGGCCGCAAGTCCATGAAGGACTACGACGCCCTGGTCAAGGACTACCTGGCCAAGGGCGGCGAGCAGTGCCGCTCCGAATTCGAGGACGCCGCCCAGAAGGGAGCCGGCAAGTGAACCGCACCGTACGCGCCGCCATCGCCATCGCCGCGGCCGCCGCGACCCTCGCCCTGGCCGCGCCCGCGCAGGCCCACCCGTTCGACCCGAAGCCCGGCGCGGACGGCGTGGGGGACCCGCTCTTCCCGACGCTCGGCAACGGCGGCTACGACGTCCGGCACTACGACCTGTCCTTCGACTTCACGCCGGTGACGTACGACTTCACCGGCACCATGAAGATCAGCGCGAAGGCCACCCAGGACCTCTCCTCCTTCAACCTCGACGTCGACTCGCTCGCCATCGACGCGGTGAAGGTCAACGGCAAGGAGGCGGCCTTCGCCGTGTCGCTCGGCAAGAGCGGCCAGGAGCTGACGGTCACCCCGGCCGGCGGACTGCACGACAACCGGTCCTTCGAGGTCGCCGTCATCTATCACGGCAACGGCAGGACCAAGCCCGTCGGCGTCCCCGGCTGGCGCTACATGAGCGACGGAGGGTTCGCCTCTGCGGCGCAGTCGTCCCGCGCCGACACTTTCGCGCCCGTCAACGACACCACGAAGGACAAGGCGAGCTGGACCTTCCACCTCACCGCCCCCGACGGCTGGACACCCGGCGCCAACGGCACCGCGACCGGCACCCGCCCGGCAGGGGTGGGGAAGACCACCTCCGACTTCCGACTCGACGCGCCCATGGCCTCCGAACTCCTCGGCATCTCCGTGGAGAGGCAGACGCTCCTCACCGGTAAGGGGCCGCACGGAGTGAGGCTGCGCCACTACGTACCCGACGACCAGGTGGCCACGTACCGGCCGATCGTCGAGCAGACCGGCGGCCAGATCGCCTGGCTGGAGAAGACCCTCGGCGTGCGCTTCCCGTTCGACACCTACGGGATGCAGATCGTCCGCGACGGCTACAGCGACGCATTGGAAAACCAAACCCTGTCACTGTTCGGGCCGGGCTGGTTCAAGGACGCGTCCACGTCGACGACGTACACGAACGTCATGGTCCACGAGATGACCCACCAGTGGTTCGGCGACTCCGTCACGCCCACCACCTGGCAGAGCGCCTGGCTGAACGAGGGCCCCGCCGTCTACTACGCGGCCCTGTGGGCCGCTCAGCAGGGCACCGCCTCCATGGAGGACAAGATGCGGACGGCGTACGGAAAGCTCGACGCCGTGCGCAAGACCGACGGTCCGCCCGGACTGCCCACCGAACTCGGCGGGTTCAACATCTACGACGGGGCCGCCGTCGTGCTCTACGCCCTCAACCAGCAGGTAGGGCAGGCCGATTACGAGGCGATCATGAAGTCCTGGCTCACGAAGCACCGGCACGCCAACGCCGACTCCCAGGACTTCATCGACAACGCGGTACGGGTCACGCACGATCCGTCGCTGCGGCCCTTCCTGGAGGACTGGCTGTTCAGCAAGGACAACCCGCCCATGCCCGGCCACCCCGACTGGAGCTGACGCCGACCATGAACAGCACCCGCATCGCCGTAGCCCTCGCCGCCACGGCCGCCCTGCTGTCCACCACCCCCGCCGCACACGCCGACCCGTCCCCCCGCGTCCTGCACGCCGCCCCCGACGGCTCCGGCACCGTCTGTACCCACGGCCGCCCCTGTTCCCTCGACGGCGCCCGCGACGCCGCCCGCACCGTCGAGGGACGCGACGTACGCGTCGAACTCGCCGACGGCACCTACGTGTTGAGTAGACCTCTGGAGCTCGGCGCGGCCGACTCCGGGCGCGACGGGCACACCGTCACCTGGACGGCCGAGGGAGGTGCCCACCCCGTCCTCTCCGGCGGCAGGACCCTGAAGGGATGGGACAGGAACAGCGACGGGACCTGGACCACGCACGCCCCCGAAGGCGTCACACCTCGCCAGCTCTTCGTCGACGGGGTACGGGCCGTGCGCGCACGCGGCGCCTCGTGCGCCGCCTCCGTGTGCGACGCCACCAAGACCGGCATGACCGGCGCGAAAGCCACCGGCATCGCCTCCTGGGCCCGCCCCGCCGACGCCGAGGCCGTCATCAGCGTCCGCTGGCGCAACTACCACTGCCGCATCGACTCCGTCACCGGCGACGTCCTGACCTTCGCCCAACCCTGCTGGACCAACTCCGCCTCCGGCACCGACCGCACGGGCCCCGCCTGGGACACCACCACGGTCGACTCGTCGCGCTACGCGAAGGTCGACCACTTCGAGAACGCTCCCGAACTCCTGGACCAACCGGGCGAGTTCGTCTGGAACTCGGAGGCCCGCACCCTCACGTACCTGCCGCGTAAGGGCGAGGACATGCGCCACGCCGAGGCCGTCACCCCCGCCACCGAGCGTCTCCTCGTCCTCGACGGCGCCCACGACGTACGCGTCGAGGGCATCGGCCTCCGGTACGCGGCCTGGCACCAGCCCTCCACCGACGAGGGCTACGCCGGTATGCAGGCGGGACTCGTGCTCACCGGCGCCACCGGCCCCGTCGACCACGCGGGCCGCTACTACACCAAGCCCTCCGCGGCCCTCACCGTGCGCGGCGGCAGGCATGTGACCGTCGACCAGGTCGAGTTCAGCCACCTCGGCGGCGCCGGCGTCGTGTTCGAGGCCGGTACGCAGGACTCGAAAGTCACCCGCTCCCACTTCATCGACCTGTCCTCCGGAGCCGCCTACATAGGGGACACGGAACCCATGCCGGCTCCTGAACTCGTGGGTGCGCGCAACACGGTGGCGTACAACACCATCCGCAGTACCGGTGTGGAGTTCACCGACGCCGCCGGTATCTGGGCGGGCTACGAGGCCGCCACCGTCATCGACCACAACACCCTCGACGACCTGCCCTACTCGGGCATCTCCGTCGGCTGGGGGTGGAACCAGCCCGAGGCGCAGAAGTCCGTCCTGCGCGACAACCGGATCACGGACAACCGGATCACGAACGTCATGCGCGTCGAGCACGACCAGCACGACGGCGGCGCCATCTACACCCAGGGCGCCCAGCCCGGCACCGTCATCTCCGGGAACTACATCAACCGCAGCGCCTTCGGGAACACCGAGCGCGACGGCAACGGCATCTACCTCGACGAACAGTCCAGCCACATCCGCGTCGAGGGCAACGTCCTCACCCGCCTCGGCTACAAGTGGGTCTCCAACTGGGCCGACTACGGCATCGACAACCACGCCACCGGCAACTGGACCGACACCGACGCCCCTGCCCTCGCCGGCACCGGATCGGCGATGACCGACAACCACACCAAGCTCGACCGGCTCCCCGCCGACGCGCTGAAGGTGGCCGCCGCGGCGGGCGCTCAGGGTCACGGCCGCGTCGAACAGCTGCGCCCCGACCTCGCGCGAGGCGGCACCGCGACCCAGTCCTCCACGGACGGCACCGCGGCGGCGACGTACGCCACCGACGGCGACACCTCGACCGACACCCGCACCCTGTCCGAGCCGGGCGCCTGGTGGCAGGTCGACCTGGGATCCGTACAGCAGGTCGGCCAGGTCGAGGTCTGGAACAACACCTCGATGACGACGACCGGCTTCGAGGTCCAGCTGTCCCGCACGGCGGACTTCGCCGACGCCACCACGCTCCACGTCCCGGGCAAGGCCCTGCGGCCCTCCGTCCTGGACGCCGGCAAGGGCACCGAGGCCCGCTACGTACGGATCAAGCTCACGGGAACGGGACGCGTGGCCCTCGCCCACGTCCTGGTCCACCCGTAGCTCCCGCACCGGTGAAGGCCTGAAGGAAACCTGCGGCGGCGCTTAAGAAATCCTCGATGGACCAAGAGCGCCGCCGTACGGCAGATTTGCCCCGTCGGCAGCAGGGCGCGCCGTAGCCGCACGAAGGCGCCCGCCCGTGCTGTCATTTCACTCTTCCCCTCGCTCGGCGGCCGGTCCCGGCATGCCGTGACGCGGGGTGCGACGACGGGAGCCGTGCGTTGAAGGCGCTGGTCAAGGAGAAGTCCGAGCCGGGTCTGTGGCTGACGGACGTGCCCGAGCCGTCCATCGGCCACGGAGATGTGCTGATCAAGGTCCTCAGGACCGGGATCTGCGGCACCGACCTCCACATCCGCAACTGGGACGGTTGGGCGCAGCAGGCGATCAGCGCGCCGCTGATCGTCGGCCACGAGTTCGTCGGCGAGGTCGTCGAGACCGGCCGTGACGTCGCCGACATCGCCGTCGGTGACCGCGTCAGCGGCGAGGGCCACCTCGTCTGTGGCAAGTGCCGCAACTGTCTCGCCGGGCGGCGCCACCTGTGCCGCTCCACGGTCGGGCTCGGCGTCGGACGCGACGGCGCGTTCGCCGAGTACGTCGCCCTGCCCGCCGGCAACGTGTGGGTGCACCGCGTGCCCGTCGACCTCGACGTGGCCGCGATCTTCGACCCGTTCGGCAACGCCGTGCACACCGCCCTGTCGTTCCCGCTCGTCGGCGAGGACGTCCTGATCACGGGTGCCGGGCCCATCGGCCTGATGGCGGCGGCCGTCGCCCGGCACGCCGGCGCCCGCAACGTCGTCGTGACCGACGTCAGCGAGGAGCGGCTCGACCTGGCCCGCAAGATCGGCGTCAGCCTCGCCCTGAACGTCGCCGAGTCGACGATCGCCGACGGCCAGCGCTCCCTCGGCCTGCGCGAGGGCTTCGACGTGGGCCTGGAGATGTCGGGCAACCCCGTCGCCATGCGCGACATGCTCGCCAACATGACCCACGGCGGCAAGATCGCCATGCTCGGCCTGCCCGCCGAGGACTTCGCCGTCGACTGGTCGCGGATCGTCACCTCGATGATCACGATCAAGGGCATCTACGGCCGCGAGATGTTCGAGACCTGGTACGCGATGTCGGTCCTCCTGGAGGGCGGCCTCGACCTCGCCCCCGTGATCACGGGCCGCTACAGCCACCGCGACTTCGAGGCGGCCTTCGACGACGCGGCGAGCGGCCGCGGCGGCAAGGTGATCCTCGACTGGACTGCCTGAATCTCCGGCTCGGTGAGCCCCCGACCTCCTGACCGACCTCTTCTTCAAAGGAAGTCACCATGTTCGACTCCGTACGCGACGGTCTCCAGGCCACCCTCGACGAGATCGCCGCCGCGGGCCTGCACAAGCCCGAGCGCGTCATCGGCACCCCGCAGTCCGCGACGGTCGCCGTCACCACGGGCGGCCGCCCCGGCGAGGTCCTCAACTTCTGCGCGAACAACTACCTCGGCCTCGCCGACCACCCCGAGGTCGTCGCCGCCGGCCACGAGGCGCTCGACCGCTGGGGCTACGGCATGGCCTCCGTCCGCTTCATCTGCGGCACCCAGGAGGTCCACAAGGAGCTCGAGGCGCGCCTGTCCGCGTTCCTCGGCCAGGAGGACACGATCCTCTACTCCTCCTGCTTCGACGCCAACGGCGGCGTCTTCGAGACGCTCCTCGGCGAGGAGGACGCCGTCATCTCCGACGCGCTGAACCACGCCTCGATCATCGACGGGATCCGCCTCTCCAAGGCCCGCCGCTTCCGCTACGCCAACCGCGATCTCGCGGACCTGGAGCGGCAGTTGAAGGAGGCGCAGTCCGCCCGCCGCCGACTCGTCGTCACCGACGGCGTCTTCTCCATGGACGGCTACGTGGCGCCCCTGCGCGAGATCTGCGACCTCGCCGACCGCTACGACGCCATGGTCATGGTCGACGACTCGCACGCCGTCGGCTTCGTCGGCCCCGGCGGCCGCGGGACCCCCGAGCTGCACGGCGTCATGGACCGCGTCGACATCATCACCGGCACCCTCGGCAAGGCGCTCGGCGGCGCCTCCGGCGGCTACGTCGCGGCCCGCGCCGAGATCGTCGCGCTGCTGCGCCAGCGCTCGCGCCCGTACCTCTTCTCCAACAGCCTCGCCCCGGTGATCGCGGCCGCCTCCCTGAAGGTCCTCGACCTGATCGAGTCGGCGGGCGAGCTGCGCGAGCGGCTCACGGCGAACACGACGCTCTTCCGCACCCGCATGGCGCAGGAGGGCTTCGACATCCTGCCCGGCGACCACGCCATCGCGCCCGTCATGATCGGCGACGCGTCCGTCGCGGGCCGCATGGCCGAGCTGCTCCTGGAGCGCGGCGTGTACGTGATCGGCTTCTCGTACCCCGTCGTCCCGCAGGGCCAGGCCCGGATCCGCGTCCAGCTCTCCGCGGCGCACTCCACCGAGGACGTGAACCGGGCCGTGGACGCGTTCGTCGCCGCCCGCGCGGAGCTCGACGCGGAGCCCGCCGGGGCGGCGAGCTGACCTGCGGCCCGTCCGGTGGATCGTGCCGGGGCGCGGGGTCTGGCCAGCACGGACATTCACGGCCCACCTGGCTCCGGCCTGATCCGCCGGACAGGCCCCCGGTTCGGACATCGGCGGCACATTTGGGAGAATCGGTCGCATGATCGAAGCGCGGCGGCTGCACATCCTCCGTGCGGTGGCCGACCACCGCACCGTGACGGCGGCTGCCGCCGCGCTCTATCTGACCCCCTCGGCGGTCTCCCAGCAGCTGAGTGCCCTTGAGCAGGAGACCGGACACCGGCTCGTCGAGCGGGGTGCCAGAGGCGTCCGGCTCACCCCGGCGGGCGAGATCCTGCTCATGCACACGAACGCGGTCCTCGCCCAGTTGGAGCGAGCGGAGGCCGAGCTCGCCGCGTACAGCTCGGGGGCGGCCGGCACGGTCACCGTCGCCGCGTTCGCCACCGGGATCGGCCTGGTCGTCGCCCCGGCCCTGACGCGGCTCGCGCGGACGGCGCCCGGCATCCGCATCCGCGTCCAGGACGCCGAAGGTGACGCGAGCCTGCCGATGGTCCTCGACCGGCAGGTCGACGTCGCGGTCGCCGTCGAGTACCGGGGCGCGCCCGGCGCGGACGACGCCCGCCTCACGCGCGTACCGCTGTACGCCGAGCCGTTCGACGCGGTGCTTCCCGCGGCGCACCGGCTCGCCCCGTCCGACCGGGTGCCGCTCGCCGAGCTGGCCAAGGACACCTGGATCGGCCCGTTCCCCGGCAACCCGTGCCACGACGTGGTGGTCCTGGCCTGCGAGCACGCCGGTTTCCAGCCGCGCGTCGAACACTCCTCGGACGACTTCCGCGCCGTCGTCGCCCTCGCCTCGGCGGGCGCGGGCGTCGCCCTGGTGCCGCGCTCGGCGCTACGCGGCATGGACCTGTCCGACGCGGTCGTCCGTCCGGTCGACGGGGTCGCCCCGACCCGCAGGGTCTTCGCGGCGGTCCGCTGCGGAGCGGAGGAGCACCCCCTGATCAGGCCGGTCCTTGAGGCGCTCGGGGAAGCGGCGGAGTAATCCGGGTCCACAGGCCCTGGGTCATCCCGGCGCCCCGGTGCTCGCCCGTATCCGTACCTCGCCCACGATCCGCTCCACCCGCGAGCGCGGCCCCCTCGGTTCGCGCAGCGCGAGGTCGAGGGCGGCGCGGCCCATGCCGGTCAGGGGGAGGGCCACCGTCGTGAGGGGCGGGGTCAGTTCGCGGACCAGCGGGATGTCGTCGAAGCCCGCGAGGGAGATGTCCTGAGGGACGCGCAGCCCGTGGTCGCGGAACGCGGCGAGTGCCCCGACGGCCATCACGTCGGTGACCGCGAAGACGCACGTGGGCCGCGGGCCCCGGCGCAGCAGTTCGCTCGCCGCCGCGTAACCGCCGTCGCGCGTGAAGGCGCCCTCGGCCACGGACCCGTCCGCGATCCGCACCCCCGCCTCGGCGAGCCCCTGCCGAAAGCCGGTCAGCCGGTCCGCGACGGTCGTCAGCCGTACGGGCCCGGCGAGCACCCCGAACTCCCGGTGCCCGAGGCCGAGCAGCGCCCGGGCCAGCGCCGCCGCCCCCGCCCGGTTCTCCGGCAGCACGGTGTCGACGCGCAGACTGCGGTGCCGGCTCACGACGGCGACCCGGCCCCCGCCGCGCAGATAGGGAGCGATCTCGGAGTCCAGTGAACGCTCCCACGCGGGATCCTGGAAACCGGATCCGATGAGCAGGATCGCGCGGGCCCGCTGCGCCCGAAGCATCGAGATGTACGCGATCTCGCGCTCGGGCGCGCGGAACGTGCTGGACAGCATCACCAGCAATCCGCGCTCGGCGGCGCGCGCCATGATGCCGCTCGCGATCGCGGCGAAGTACGGGTCGCCCACGTCGTGGCAGATGACGCCGACGGTGTTGTTGGAGGCGCTGGCGAGGGCCTGCGCGTGGGCGTTCGGGATGTAGCCGAGTTCGTCGGCGGCGGCGCGGACCCGGTGCAACAGGTCGTCGCGGACGCGGGTGGTGCCGTTCAGGGCGCGGGACGCCGTCGCGGGGGAGACCCCCGCCGTGCGGGCCACCGCGTCGAGGGTCACGTGCGGTTCTTGCGGATGCCCGTGCGGTTCGCTCACCCTGCCCCCTCGGATTCCGGTTGCGGCACCGGTCACAGGAAACTTCGGAACGGCCTATTGACCCTGTGCTCCACGAGTCATTAGCGTGGCTGACATCGTACCAGAAAGCGCTTTCTGAAAGCGATTTCCCGTCTTCGTCACCGTCCCGCCTGCTGTTCCGTCACCTCGCGAATCCTGATACCTCGGCTCCCCTCAACTGCCTCCCGATTCCGTAGGAGTTCATCGTGAGTCAGAGCACGCTGCCCGCAACCTCCGCCAAGACGGCGGGAGTTGCCGACCGGCAGGCGCCCGGGCTGCGCCGGCGCGCCGCGGACATGGCTGAGCGGAGCTGGCGCCCGGTCGCGCTGCTCGTCGTCTGTTTCGTCGCCTGGTGGGTGATCGCCGCGGCGGAGCTGGTCGAGCCCTATCTGGTGCCGTCACCGGGCCGGACCCTCGACGTCATCCTCGACAAGCCGGACTACCTCTGGCAGCACACCTGGGTGACCACGTACGAGACACTGCTCGGCTTCGTCATCGCCGTCGGTGTCGGCATCTTCTCCGCCGTGATCATGGTCTACTCGTCGACCGTCGAGAAGACCCTCTATCCGATCCTGCTCTTCGCCCAGGTCGTCCCGAAGATCGCGATCGCGCCGCTGTTCGTGGTCTGGCTCGGCTTCGGCATCGCGCCGAAGATCCTCATCGCCGTACTCATCGCGTTCTTCCCGGTCGTCATCTCGATGGTGACCGGACTCAAGGCCGTGGACCCGGAGATGCTCCAGCTCTCCGCGACGATGGGCGCCAGCCCCTGGCAGACCTTCCGGAAGATCCGCTTCCCGGCCTCCCTGCCGCACCTGTTCTCCGGCCTCAAGGTGGCCGTCACGCTCGCCGTCACCGGCGCCGTCGTCGGTGAATTCGTGGGCGCCAACGAGGGGTTGGGCTACGTCATCCTCCAGGCCAACGGCAACCTCGACACCCCGATGCTCTTCGCGGGCCTGCTCGTCATGTCCCTGATCGGCGTCGTGCTGTTCGTCCTCGTCGAGATCGCCGAGAAGCTGCTCCTGCCGTGGCACGCGAGCCGCCGCGACGTCGCGGCGACCACGGCGTACTGAACGCCGGCACCGCCCGGGGGCCTCCCCGGACCACCCACCGACCGCCGCCAGAAGGGCCGCCCCATGCACGCGCGCAGACTCCTGACCGGTCTCGTCCCCCTGACGCTCGTCGCCCTGACGGTGACGGCCTGCGGCGACGACTCCGGCTCCACGTCGACCAGTGACTCCGGCAAGAAGCTCGACAAGGTCACGCTGACGCTCAACTGGTACCCGTACGGCGAGCACGCGCCGTTCTACTACGGCAAGAAGCAGAAGATCTTCGAGAAGCACGGCATCGACCTGGAGATCCGTGCCGGTCAGGGCTCGCAGAAGACGGTGCAGGCCACCGGCGCGGGTCAGACCGACTTCGGCTGGGCCGACACCCCCGCCGTGCTCGCGGGCGTGGACCAGGGCGTCAACGTGAAGAGCCTCGGCGTGTTCCTCCAGACGACACCCGCCTCGGTGCAGTCGTTCGCGAGCCAGAACATCGAGTCCCCGGCGGACCTCAAGGGCAAGACCATCGCGGGGACGGCGGGCGACGCGCTCTCCAAGACGTTCCCCATCTTCCTGAAGAAGAACGGCCTCGCCGAGTCGGACGTCAAGGTCCAGAACACCGACCCCGCCGGCAAGATCGCCGCCGTCATCTCCGGAAAGACGGACGCCCTCCTCGGCTACGCGAGCGACCAGGGCCCCACCATGCAGGACAAGGCCAAGAAGGACGTCTCGTACCTCCGCTTCTCCGAGCACGGCCTGAACTTCTACTCGAACGGCCTCATCGCGGGCTCCAAGACCCTTCAGGGCAAGGGCGATCTGGCCAAGCGCATGACCCAGGCAGTCAGCGAGGCCTGGGCCGCCGCGGAGAAGAGCCCCGAGCCGGCCGTCGCCTCCATGAAGGGCGCGTCCGAGCAACTCCCGCCGGAGACCGTGCTGTCCGAGCAGTTCAAGACCACCCTGACCCTCCTGCACACGGACGCCACGCAGGGCAAGGCACCCGGCGCCAACACCGAGGCCGACTGGCAGCAGACCATCGACGTCTTCGCCCAGGCGGGCATGGTCAAGAGCCCGAAGCCGGTGGCGGACTACTGGGATTCGGCCAACGGGATCAAGGGCTGACAAACCCGACTGCGAACCCGTTCCGGACAGCTCACAAGGAGAGCCGCACGATGCCGAAGGACGCGACACTGAAGAAGGCCGACGGAGCGAGCGGACGCGCCGGACATGTCGGGACCGCCGTGCGCGTGGCGGACGTCGACGTCCGTTTCCGTACGAAGAAGAAGGACGTCACCGCCCTTGCCGACGTCTCACTGGACGTCGCGGCCGGCGAGTTCGTCGCCATCGTCGGACCGTCCGGCTGCGGCAAGTCCACGCTCCTCAAGCTCGTCGCGGGGCTCCTTTCGCCCTCGTCCGGTGAGGTCAGCCTCTACGGCGAGCAGGTGCGCGGCCCGCGCCACGACATCGGCTACGTCTTCCAGCGCGCGGCCCTCCTGGAATGGCGCTCGGCGCGCCGCAACATCCTGCTCCAGGCGGAGATGCGCGGCATGCCCGCCGCCCAGGCACGCGCGCGTGCCGACGAACTGATCCGGATGACGGGCCTCACCGGCTTCGAGGACGCGTATCCGCACGAGCTGTCGGGCGGTATGCAGCAGCGCGTCGCCCTGTGCCGGGCCCTGCTGCACGAGCCGCCCGTCCTGCTCATGGACGAGCCGTTCGGCGCCCTCGACGCCCTCACGCGCGAGCAGCTCAACGTAGAGATGAACCGCATCTGGCGGCAGACCCGCACCACCGTCCTCCTGGTGACCCACTCCATCCCGGAGGCCGTCTACCTCGCCGACCGGGTCGTCGTCATGAGCCCGCGCCCCGGAACCGTCACCGAGATCATCGACGTCGGCCTGCCGGCCGAGCGGGACTACGCGCAGACACTCGCGACCCCCGAGTTCCGCACGGCGACGGGCCGCATCCGCGAGCTCCTGGGAGCGATCTCGGCGCACGACTAGCTCCTACGTGCAGGCCTGCACCCAGGCCTCGGAGCACGGCAGGGACCCCGCACCCCGTGAGCCCTCTGCGAGCGTCACGGGACGCGGGGTCCCTTCTCCTTCCCGCCTCCTCAGTACCGCAGCGCCGCCAGATACGCGTAGCTGTTACGGGCCGTCGCGAACGGGTCCTTCGGGGTGTCGTGCTCCACCAGCCACTGCCTGACGCCACCGGCCTGCGCCTTGTCGAACATGGCGGCGAAGTCGAGCGTCCCCGACCCCACGTCGGCGAACCCGCCGTCGGGCGCCATGTCCTTCACGTGCAGGGCGGGGAAGCGGCGCCGGTGCCGCACGAAGTACGTGGCGGGGTCCGCGCCGCCCTTCGACGCCCAGTACACGTCCAGCTCGAAGGCGACCAGATGCGGATCGGTCTCGCGGACGAGGATGTCGTACAGGTTCTCCCCGTCCACCACGTCGTGGTCGCCGTCGTGGTTGTGGAACAGGACGGGGCCGAGCCCGGCCTTGCGTGACGCGGCCCCGATCCGGTTGAACTCCCTTGCCGCCTCCCGGTATCCGGCCGCGCTGTGCATCGAGCCCGGCAGGCTGGGCACCACCGGCCACTTGGCGCCCAGGGTGTGCAGATCCTCCAGTGCCTGCGGCAGACCGCTGCCGGTGAGCGTCGTGTACGCGACATGCTCCAGGACCGCGCGCAGACCCACGGCGTCGAGCATCCGCCGGATGTCCGGCGCCCCGTACCCGTGCCGCCCGCTCACGCCGACCGTCGCGTACCCGATCTCCGCGAGCTGTTCCACGGTGCCGGCGAAGTCCGTCGCGAGGACGTCACGCATCGTGTAGAGGTGCATGCCGATGCCGCCGCGCGGGATGCGCCGCCGCTGCCCGGCCGACGCGGGCAGCGCCGTGCCGACCGCTGCCGCGAGCCCCAGCGACGTACCGAGAAAGGCCCTTCTGCTGCTTCTCATGCCACTCCTCACCCCTCACTTCACCGTGATCCGGACCGAGCCGGTGGTCGTGTCGCCCTTGTCGTCGGTGACGGTCAGATGCGCCGTGTACGCACCCGCGCGCGCGTACGCGTGCTGGGCGTCCGCGCCCTCCGTACCGCTCGGTTTGCCGTTGTCCCCGAAGTCCCAGTGGTACGAGGCCGCGGTACGGCCCTCCGGGAGCTTCACCGTCCCCTTGAGGGCGACGGTGAGCGGCGGTGCGCCGCTCTCGGGTGTCGCGGTCACCTTCACCCTGGCGCCCGCGTGCTTCTCCACTCCGGGCCCGTTGAAGTGCAGCCAGTCGACCGCGAACAGGTCGGGCTTGTCGGCGCTCCACTGCGGGTTGGTGAAGACGGCGTACAGCGTGAACGTGCCGTCGTAGTCGGCCAGTTGGGTGGTGGGGGACACCACGTTGCCCCAGTCTCCCGTGTTCGGGACCGACACCTTGCCGAGCAGTTTGCCGGTGGGGGAGCCCACGCGGAACTCGACGTCGCCGCCGATCCCGCCCGACGCGGCGCCCACGGTCACCGAGTCGACGCCCTTCAGATGCACGGGGTCGAAGGACACCCAGTCCCCGTCCTCGATCTCGGTGAGCCGCTTGCCGCCCGACGCGTCCGCGCGGCTCGCGACCACGACACCGTCGTGCGCGCCACCGGTCTTCGTGAAGTGCTCGGCCTCACGGAACGAGGTGCGCAGCGAGAGCGACGCGGACCCGGTCAGCGCGGGCACGCCGCCCGCCCCGCCCTTGTCCTCGTACTGGGCGCTGATGCCGTAGTACAGATTCTGGCCGGGACCGTGGCTGTCACCCGCGTCCGTCACGATCTCCCCGGCGCATCCCGTGTAGTTGTCCAGCGGATGCAGATGGGAGTCGTGGCCGAGCTGCGACTGGACCACGACGCGCGAACAGTCGATCGGACGCCCGTCCTCCCGGTCCGTCACCTTGATCTTGAACGGAATGGTGTCGCCGAAGCTGAACGTCCCACCGCTCGGCGGCTGTTGGATCGTCACCACGGGCCGCGTGTTCCCCACGGTGATGTCCTGCACGGCAAGACCGGTGAGCCCCGTCGGCCCGGTCACCGTCAGCCGCGCCGTGAACACGCCGTTCTTCGTATACGTGTACTTCGGGTTCGCGTCGGTCGAGTCGGTCGTGCCGTCCCCGTCGAAGTCCCAGGCGTACGTGACCGGTTTGCCGTCCGGCAGGCCCGAGCCCGCGCTGGAGAACGTGACGGCGAGGGGAGCGGAGCCGCTGTCCGGCGCCGCCGCGGCCCGCGCGTCCGGGAGACGGCTTTCGGCGACGTAGTCGATCCGGTAGATGCCGGCGCCCTCGTTGCTGCCGCCGCGGCCCGTACCGCTGCCGAGCCCGAAGTCGATGACGTACAGCGCCCCGTCGGGACCGAAGTCCGCGTCGAAGGGCTGGTTCCACTTCATGTCGGAGAACACGGAGTTGATGGACTGCACATCGCCGGCCTCGGCGGGCGCGAACCGCGGATCCGTGAACGTCTGGTCCTTCTCCTGGATCGAGAAGGTCTTGAACCACTGCCTGGTCAGCTCGTAGTTGAACCACTTCCCGTCGAAGTATTCGGGGAACTTGGTCTTGTTGGGGTTCGCGGGATCGTAGGCGTACACGGGACCGCTCATCGGGCCACCGCCCCCGGTACCGAGCTCCGGGAACTGCTCCGATGCGGAGTACGCGTACCAGACCGTCGCCGCCTGCGCCGGTGGCAGGTCGCGCAGGCCGGTGTTGTTCGGCGAGTCGTTCACCAGGTGGCCGCAGTCGAACTTCGCCCCGGACTTCCCCGTCCCGAAGTCGTAGTCGTTGAACGGGGTGTTGTCGCCGATGCAGTACGGCCAGCCGTAGTTCCCCGCCTTGGTGATGCGGTTGAACTCCACGGTGCCCTCGGGCCCGCGGTCGGCCACCGCGTCGCGCGCGTCGGGACCGTAGTCACCCATGAGCAGCGCGCCACTGACCGGATCGGTCGTGATCCGGAAGGGGTTGCGCATGCCCATCGCGTAGATCTCCGGGCGCGTCTTGTCCGTGCCGGGCGCGAACAGGTTCCCCTCGGGGACGCCGTACGTCCCGTCGGCCTTCGGAGTGATCCGCAGCACCTTGCCGCGCAGGTCGTTCGTGTTGCCCGCGGTGCCCTGCGCGTCCCAGGCGCGACGGCCCTCGCGCTCGTCGATCGGGTTGAACCCGTCCGATGCGAAGGGGTCGGTGTTGTCGCCCGTCGCGATGTAGAGGTCACCCTTGTTGTCGAAGGCGATGGAGCCCGCCATATGGGAGTTGGCGCGTCCCTCCCCCCGCCAGGTCGGCAGGGTGAGCAGGCGCTTCTCCGACGCGGGGTCGACCTTGCCACCGGATTCGGTGAAGCGCGACAGATTGATCCGCTTCTCGGTCTTGTCGGAGTTCAACAGATAGATCCAGTGGTTGTCCCGGAACTTCGGATCGAGCGCGAGCCCGAGCAGACCGTCCGACTGGCTTGTCATCTCGGGCGTGTAGGCGAGGTCGAGCGCCGTGGTGACCTTCAGCGTCGCCTGGTCGATGATCTTCAGCTTGCCGGTCCGCTGGATGAAGAACACGCGCCGGTCCGGTGCGACGGCCAGCTCGAAGGGGTCGGCGAGGTCGGCCGTGGCGAGCGGGGTGCGCTGGAAGCTGCCGGTCCTGGTCGCCGAGCAGTCACCCGGCTTGTCACCGGCCGCCCACTGGATGCCGCCGAGGATGTGCTGAAGGAAACCGGCTTCCTCGAACGCCGACTTGGCGTGACCGCCCGCGGTGAACCAGGAGCGGCCGCCGTCGTAGTTCTGGCACCACGACCACGGATGGTCGACGCCCTCGTCGAGGCCGGTGACCCCGTCGCGCACCTTGATCTGCGCGAGCGTGTGCACCTTCCCGGTGGGATTGGTGCGCCAGTTGTACCACTCCTCCGTACGCTCCCAGAGCTCCGGAAGCCCCTTCGTGGACGGGTGCGCGTGGTCGAGGACCTTGATCCGGCCCGTCTGTACGGCGGGATGCTGGTCGAAGATGGCCCCGACGAGCCCCTCGTACCAGCCCCAGTCCCGCTCGCTGGCCGATGCGGCGTGCAGCCCTACCCAGCCGCCGCCCCCACGCACGTACTTCTGCAGGGCCGCGCGCTGGTCGGCGTCGAGCAGATCGCCCTTCTCGGGCGTCGAGTTGGTGTTGTTGAAGACGATCGCCTTGAAGCGGGCGAGGTTCTCGTCGGTGAAAGCGGCGGCGTCGTCGGTCGCCTCGACCTCGAAGCCGTTCTCACTGCCGAGCTTCTTGATCGCGTCGATGCCCGCCGGGATCGAGTCGTGCGCGAAGTTCGTCACCTTGGAGAAGACGAGTACGCGGTACGAGGCGGCGGCCTCGGCCCGCGGCGGGGACGCCAGACCGAGGCCGACGACGAGCGCGATCAGCGCGAGGAGGACGGTCCAGGGCGAGCATGGACGGCGTCGCCTTCGGGGGCTTCGCATGACGGACGCGGGAGGACCGTGTCTCCCGGACGGTACGGGTGTGGCGGAACTCGTAGAACTCATGGCGCTCCCTGGGCTGTTGGCCGATTGGCCGACTCGGGCGTGCGGTGAGTGCTGCGGGAATGCCGGAGCGCCTGGAAGCCGAAGCTTAGAAAGCGCTTTCCCGATGGCATCGCACAGCGTAGGTTCCGGGCGGAGAGGGGTCAATGGGTCGGAACGGGCCAGGGGGCGCGGAGGGGTGCCGCGATCACGGGGGAGCGGGTGGCGTGGCAGTCGCGACGCGGGGACTGGGTTGCAGTCGCCGGTGAACCGGTTGAGCGGTTGGCCGGCGATCGCGGAGGGCCGGTGGCGGTGGCGATGGCGGTGGCGTCTCAAGTGGTGGGCGGGCCGGTCGTCGTTCGCGGGGACGCGGACGGGGCGGGGACCCGGCGCCGGTGACTCCCGAACCGGTGGGCGACTGTCCGCGTATGCGCTCCGACCGGCGGTTGTCAGTGGCCTTGGCTAGGTTTCTTCCATGCAAGACGCCGACGACGTACGTTCCATCGCACTCGCCCTGCCGGAGGTGACGGAGAAGATCGCCTGGAGTATGCCGACGTTCCGGGTCGCGGGGAAGATGTTCGCCACGATGCCCGAGGAGGAGACCTCCATCGCGGTGCGCTGCCCCAAGGTGGAGCGCGACGAACTGGTTCTCGCGGAGCCCAAGAAGTTCTGGATCGCGGACCACGAGGCGGGCTTCGCGTGGGTGCGGGTGCGGCTCGCCGCGCTCGACGACGGCGACGAGCTGCGTGACATCCTCACCGACTCCTGGCGGCAGGCCGCCCCGGGCCGACTCCTGGACGCCCACCCGGAGTTGGGCCCGCCGGAGCCGACGGACTGATATTCCCGGGGCGTTGTCAGTGCTGCGTGGCATGATCCGGCAGGGGTGGGGGACGCGGAGCCGCTGGGGCCGCCGCGCCGCCGGAGAGGGTACGGGCAGGCATGGGCGGAATGTCGAAGGAAGGGCCACGGGGATCGGGGGAGGAGCGGGAGCGGACCGGGGGTTCGACTGGGGGGTCGATTCCTGGTCCTCGTGAACCGAGGCGGCCGCGGGATTCGATTGAGGGGTCGAATCCTGGCCCCGGTGAATTGAAGCGGCCCCGTGGCGGTATCTGGTCGCGGGACTTCGGGCTGTTCTTCTCGGCGCGTGCCGTGGCCAAGCTGGGGGACACCATGCTGCCGGTGGCGCTCGCCGCCGGCTTGCTCCAGCACGGGTACGGCGCGGGCGCCGTCGGTCTCGCGATGGCCGCCTCCGTCGCCTGTTTCGCGGGACTCGTCATCTTCGGCGGTGTCTTCGCGGACCGGTTCAGCACGCGACTGCTGATGATCGGCGCCGACGTCACGCGCCTCGTCACCCAGTCCCTCGCCGCGGTCATGTTCTTCTCCGGGCACGTGGTGCTGTGGGAGATCTGCGTGATCGGTGCGGTGAACGGCGCGGCGTCCGCGCTCTTCCAGCCCGGCGTCGCCAGCACCGTCCCGCGCCTCGCCGCCGACGTCCAGGCGGCGAACGGCGCGATACGCGTGGCCGAGTCCGTGGCACAGCTCGCGGGCCCGGCCGTCGCCGGCCTGCTCGTCGCGTTCGCCTCACCGGGAGTCGTCTTCGCGGCCCACGCAGGCACGTACGGGCTGAGCGCCCTGTGTCTGCTGCTGCTCCGGCTGCCCGCGGCACAACCGGGCACCGAGGCGATCCGTGGCAGCGGGTTCCGGGCCGATCTCGTCGAGGGCTGGCGGGAGTTCAGATCGCGCACGTGGCTCTGGGGCGTCATCGCGATCTGGTGCGTGCTGATGATCGCCGCCTGGGGCCCGGCTGTCCCGCTCATCGCCACGCAGGTCGTGCAGGAGCACGGCCCGCGCGTCTATGGCCTGGTCAACTCGGCGCTCGGGCTCGGCACGGTCATCGGCGGCGTCTTCGCCCTGCGGCTGCGCCCCCGCCGGATGCTGCGCGCCGGGGCCGTCGCCCTGTTCGGGTTCAGCCTGTTCCCGGCGACGGTGGGTGCCGGGCTAAGCGTGGAGTGGATGGCGGCGGGCGCGGTCGTCGCGGGCGCGGGGATGTCGTTCTGGGGCGTCATGTGGGCGACCAGCATCCAGACCCAGGTCCCGCGCGACGTCCTCAACCGCATACACGCCTACGACGTCGCCGGCTCCCTCGCTATGACACCGGTCGGCCAGGCCCTCGCGGGACCCGCCGCCCAAGTCTTCGGCACCCGCCACGTCCTGCTCGTCGGTGGCGTGACGACCGTCCTCGTGGCGGCTGCCCTGCTCTCCGTCCCCGCGATCAGAGGCCTGATACGGGTCGACAGCACCGTGCCCGGCGGGAGCCCGCGCAAGGCCCCCGCTAGCCGCGAGCCCGCCCGCGGAGGAAGCCGCTGATCCGCTCCCGCAGCGACGCGGGGTCGAGGCCGTGCGCGGCCACATGCTCCTCGATCTGTCCGTACCGGCGCAGCTCACGGCGGCCCACGCCAAGCCCCAGCACCCGGTGCGGCAGGTCGCCGAGCGCGTCGTTCGCAGCCATCGTCGACGTACCCGCCAGATACGGCTCGACGATCACCACATCGGCGACATCGGCCGCGCCCGCGGCACGCCGCAGCGCCCCGGCGTCGAAGGGCCGCACTGTCGTCGCGTAGAGCACGGTCACGTCGAGGCCCTCCGTCGCGGCGAGGACCGCGTCGAGCATCGGCCCGACAGCGACCACGACGCCGCGGCGGCCTTCGCGGACGGTCAGGAAGCGCTCCCCGTCGACGGCGAGTGCCTCCCTGTTCGACTGCACCGAGAGGCGGACGTACACGCGATCGTCACCGGCGCCGACCGCGTGCCGCAGCAGCGTCTCGGCCTCGTCCGGGTGCCCCGGCACATGCACTGTCCAGCCGTCGAGGGTGTCGAGCAGCGCCACGTCGCCCGGCGCCATGTGCGTGACGCCGCCAGATGGCCAGTCGAAGGAGGCGGCGGCGCTCACCAGGACCCCACCCACGTCCTGATGCCCGAGGTCGAGCTTCACCTGCTCGAAGGGGCGCTCCACCAGGAAGCTCGCGAAGGTGTGCATGACGGGCCGCAGTCCGGTCAGCGCGAGCCCAGCGCCCGTCCCGATGAGCAGCTGCTCCCTGATGCCCACGTTGATCACCCGGTCCGGGTGCCTGCGCTCCGCCTCCACGAAGTGATCCCTGCCGATCTCCGCGAGCACGACGGCGACCCGGGGGTCCTCGTCGAGCAGTCGGGAGACGACGGGGGCGAATCGATCACGCATGGTTTCCATGACGCGGGTGTCCTTCCAGGGAAGAAGAAGACAGAACACGAGAGAGAACAGAAGAAGGAACAGAAGAAGGAACAGGGTCGGCCGAAGAGGGGCCGGCGCGACTCAGGCGTTCTTGGGCTCCACGCGGGCGACCACCACGCGCGGCTTTCCCGGGTGCGGCGCGGTGAAGGCCTCGTACAGCGCCGCGTGATCGCGACCGTCGACGGCCGTGGCCGACCAGCCGGCCGCCTCGAAGCGGGCGGCGATGCCACCGGGCCTGGCGTGGCTGGCGGAGGAATTGTCGACGACGACGGTGTGCAACCGGTCGAGGCCGGCGGGTCCCGCGTAGGCGATGGCTTCGTGGTTACTGCCCTCGTCCAGCTCGGCGTCCCCGATCAGCGTCCAGACCGCTGGTCCCGTGAGGCCCTGCGCACGGAGTCCGAGCGCGGTCCCGACGGCGATGGGCAGCCCGTGCCCCAGGGACCCGCTGCCGATCTCCACGCCGGGGATGAGCACCCGGTCCGGATGGTGCCCGAGCGGGGAGTCGTACGACCCGAAGCCGGGCAGCCATTCCTCCGGCACGAAACCCTTCGCCGCGAGTACGGCGTAGTACGCCATGGGACCGTGGCCCTTCGACAACAGGAACCGGTCACGTTCCGGATCCCGCACGCCGTCCGGCGTCACCCGCAGCACCCGGTCGTAGAGCACCCACAGGACATCGAGGGTGGAGGTCGCCGCGGGGCCGTGCTTCTCGTCGCCGGTCATGCGTCCCATGAGGGCCGGAACGTCTTCGTAGCTGTAGGGGCCCGCCGCTGTACGTGCCGCTGTCGTTGTCATGACACGAGCGTGCAACCTCAAGTCTGCTTGAGGTCAAGAGTGATCTGCCGAGCATCGGCCGTCGGGAAAGGGATGCGCGACCACGGCTCCGAGTGCGGTATGGTTTCCGTGCGCGTTCGGCCAGGGGAAAGCCCAGGTCAGACGAGCACCGGGACGTGGCGCAGCTTGGTAGCGCACTTGACTGGGGGTCAAGGGGTCGCAGGTTCAAATCCTGTCGTCCCGACAGTTCGAACGTATCGAACGTCGCAGGTGAAGGGCCGTTTTCATAACGGCCCTTTTTCTGTTTCCGGGTTCGCTCCCTGGGAGCGATGGGAGGGAGCACGCTCCCTCCCAGTCCCCTTAACGGATTGCTCCCACTCGAGCCGCTGCGCACATATTCGATTTCTTGCCCACGTGTTCACATTCGTGTCTGTTTTGTGACTGTTGGCTCCCCGTCGTTCGGGGGGTCTGATGGGTATGAGCTTCCGCTCTTCGCGCAGGTCACACTCGCTCCCAGTGGGAGCAGGGCTGGGAGTGGCGTCCCCATAGCCGGAACGGACGGTATGGGGCCATGCGAAATCTTGGCCCCAGTTCCGATTTCAGCTGGGCGGTATGTCGGATTTTGGTGGTGGACGTTGCGGGATGCATGGAGATCTTGAACGCGAGGGTGGGTCTTGTGGGGAACTTTGGAGACGTGGGCGGCTGGGGGGAGCCGATTGCTGTCTGGTCGTGGCCACCGACGGTTGTTCGGCGTGCTGAGCGGACGCTGTGCGCTTGTCCGGCTGTAGGCGCGCCGGTGAGTAGGAATGGTGGCCGATCGGCACACCGAGTTCTGTGAGGCCCAGGGGCCCCATGAGTTTCGTCAAGGCAATCGGGCTGCGTTGAGGATCGGTGCCAGTCGGATCGGCGACTGGCACAGGCGCGGGACGCAGTGGGCGGGCGTTCGCGATGCCCTGGTGAGGCCGATGGGAATTATAGAAGTCTTCGAACTCCCTAAGGGCATGGAGGAGATGGTGCTGGTTCCAGATCCGGGTGTGGTCCAGGAGTTCGCGTCGGCAGGTTTGCACTCACCTTTCCGTGATTGCGTTCTTTCTCGGCATCTGGACGCCGCTGAGCACGACCTCGATCCCCGCGTCTCGAAGGATGGCGTCGAACAGCTCGGGGAACTTGCCGTCCCGGTCCCGGATCAGGAACTTGGCTTTGGAGTCGGCGTCTTCGAGGTCCATGACAAGGTTCTTCGCGGCCTGCGCCACCCAGGAGGTGGTCGGGTGCGCGGTCGCGCCCAGGACCCGGACCCGGCGGGTGCCGTGCTCGATCACCGCGAAGACGTACAGCCGTGCCCCGGACAAGGTGATCGTCTCCAGGAAGTCGCAGGCCAGCAGGGCCTCGGCCTGCGAGCGCAGGAAGTCCGCCCAGGTACTCGAGCTTCGTTCGGGCGCCGGGTCGATCCCGACCTCCCGCAGGATCTACCAGACGGTGGAGGCGGCCACCTTCACGCCGAGGACCAGTAGTTCGCCGTGGAGGCGCCGGTAGCCCCAGTTGGGATTCTCCCGGGCCAGGCGCAGGACCAGAGCGCGGATGGAGTGCACGGTGCGCGGCCGGCCGGGGCGCTTCGGTCGCGACGCGGCAGCGTGGCGGCGTGCGACCAGGTTGCGGTGCCAGCGCAGCACCGTGTCCGGCCGGACCAGCAGCCGCAGCCTGCGCAGCACATCTTGCGGAAGCCGGTGCAGCAGCGCCGCCAGGAATGCCCGATCACTTGGGCTGAACCGCACCTTCTCCTTGCCGAGTTGGCGCTCCAGGACCGTGATCTGGTGGCGCAGGGCGAGGATCTCGACGGCCTTGTCCCGATCGCTCATCGGCAGCAGGCGCAGCATCGCGAACGTGTTCGCCGCACCGAGGTAGGCCAGTCGCAGCAGTATGGTGGATCATCATGCTGCGGCTCTCGTCAGCCGGGCGAGAGCCGCGGCGTCATCAGCCACAGCTGCCACGCGCCAGACCCCGCACACTGGCTCCCACCAGGACGGATGAGTTTTTGGCAAGAGCAGCCCTGCGCGGAGAAGCTGCAGACCAGAACCAGAATCGTATTTCAGAGCGGGACAGGATGTCGCATCCTGACAGAGGATCAAGACTGCATTTTCCCGAACACATCCACCACAAGCATCCTGATACGACACCATGCCACCCTGATCGCCTGCGACTTCAAGATGGCTGGGCTTTGTGGAACTTCTCGTAATTCCCCAGGGCTGAGTTCACGTAATTCCCCAGGGGCTGGGGAGCGGGCTCCGCTCTCGCGGAGCCCGGGGGTCAGTCCCGCCAGTCGAGTTGCTGCTCCGGGATTCCGACGGATCGCCCGTAGTCCTGGGCCTCATGTCGGCCTTCGGCTTGCCCACGGGGATAGCGGAAGACCTTGTTGGCGAAGATCACAAATGTGTCGGTCGAAGTGTGAAAGTCGGTGTACCAAGTTCCGGTTGAGAGGCAGGAAGCCAGCTGATCCGCGAGTTGCTGGGCTTCGGGATCGTCGGCGGTGAAGTCCAGCAGTGTCCAGAGCCGCGGCTGGTCATCCGCCGCGCTCGTCACCTCGATCCGCGACAGTTTGGTGACCTGCAGAGGGATCCCGGCCAGCTGGGATCCGACCCGCAGGCTTTCAGCGATCAGTACTCCTTCGAGCATCCGAACCTCCTTGATTTGGGTGAGGCGAGACTAACTTCCACTCCTGGGACGCTTGTTGGGACGGTAGCTGGGACCGTTCGTGATGACTTGGTGGCTGGTGTTGATGACCCGGTCGAGGAGGGACTCGGCGACGACGGGGTTGGGGAAGAGCTGGCGAGCGCTGGACCTGGCTGATCATCGCCGCGCACACCCAGATCCGCCTCCTGCGCGGGGCCGCTGCCGACTTGCGGCGGCCGTGGGAGAAGCGCGCCGAGCCCGGCCGACTCACCCCGGCCCGAGTCCGCCGAGGGTTCAGAAACCTCCGCCCACATCTCACCTGCCCGGCCCGTGCGCCTAAAGCCTCAACGCCTGGACCTGGGAGGGCACTTGGCTTGAGGAACCGGTGGCCCGCCACCCGCTACGACGTGGGCAAGACCGTGAAGCCGACCCGAGAGCATCACCGAACGAAACCGACTCAGACCATAAAGAACAAGCTGAGCCGCTGTTTCTCAGGTTGTCTCACGCAGTGGCCGGGGGCTCTCGTCGCAGGACGAGTGGCGATTCCTGACGAGCACTTCGGGAGTTATGACGAGCGGGCGGCGATCTGCCGACGAGCGGTCTTCCAGACCTCCTCGAATTTCTCTGCGGTCAGCGGCTGTGGCTCGTGACCTTCCCACTCGGAGACGGGTAGTTCGGCAGTGATCCCGAATCTGCTGTCGTACTCGTTGAGGCGACCTGCGTCGTGGGCTTGCTGCCATTCTTCGAGGGAGGCAGCCGCGATCGGGGTCAGGTCAGGCCCTTCGAGCTCGATCTGCCGGATCACCCAGCCTTCGGCATCGACCTCGAAGTAGAACCAGGTGTCTTCCTCGTCCCAGTAGCAGCGCATCCATGTGGTCACCAGCCAATGATGCCAAGGACCGTTCTGCCCGCTCATCGAGGCACTGTCAGAGCGATGGTGGAGGATCACGCCATGCTGATTGCAACCGACGAGGCTGGGCTCGTGAAGGAGAAGCCGTCGAAGCCGGCGATAGGAAGGATGTTGGCGAACCTCCGTCGTGGGAACGCTCATCTGATCCTGGAGAGCGTGGAGGAGGCCATTGAGGGCAACTGGTACATCCAGGTACTGCTGCGCGACGACAACACGTACCAACTCGAGTTCCGGGACGGCGTAGCGGCCGAGCACTATCAGACGCGGACCATTTCCCAGGAGAAGGTCCTGACCGCCTTGCTGGGCTGGGCTGCCGGCAGGACGGACTGGAGGAGCGACTTCATGTGGAACAACATCGGCTCGGAATTCGCGGACTGAGTGCCTGGCCCTTTGGTGCGTAGTGGCATTGCGCAGGGCCGCGTCCGAACCATGCTGGAAGATGGGGGCGTGCTGCCCTGTGTCTATCGCGTTACCAAGTACGACCCCGCCGACCGTGATGAGCAAGGCCACTACACCGGTGCCGAGGACACGGTCAGCGATCACGGCCAGGTCGAGGGTGCCTACCTTCAAGTGATCGAGGCGTTCGCCTCGGACACCGGCGTCGAGCGCCTGGCCGTGCGTGCGCCGCACCTCCCGGTGCCATGCGTGAGCTTCGGGCTGGAGCCACCGTTGGACGGCTACGGGCTGGACGGTCTCTTCCTGACCGGGCCGGATGGTTTCCACGATGGTGCGGAGGTGTCGGTCGGTACCGCGATGGATCTTGTACGGGTCATGCTGCGCGATGGTGGCGCCTGGTGTCGGCTGGAGGTGGAGGACACCTTCGCCGTGCACGTGGGCTGGGACCAGTACATGTACATCGGCAGCAGTCGGCCCTGCGAAACCGCGGTGGCCCGGACACGCGCGCTCGGGTTGTTTCCGGAGCGCATCGACGCCTCTCCGTACGACTTCGAAGCCGGGGACGAAGGCCCCCAGCGGCCGGCCGACGACGAATTCTGGGTCCATCTGCGCTGGTCGATGCATGGGAGCAACGCCAGAGTCCTGGAAGAGCAGTACGCCCACAACTCCGAGCGATGGCACCGCCTCACCCTCGACAATATCGACGAGGTCCGCGCCGGGCTCGCTCCTCGAGCTCGGATAGCCATATGGCCGGACCTGTCCTCCGACATCGACACGGTCCTCGCCACGTTCCCGGCCGAGGGCCACGTCGAGTGTGTCTGGCAGGACAGTGACGGCCAGATGCACAGTGTCAGCGCCGACTCGGACGAGTTCCCGGAGCTGACTGCCCGTCTCTCCGGCGCTTCCGCCGCGATGATCCTGTCCGTGTACGCCGACGAACGTGTCCCGCTGCTCGCCGCCGTCCTGCCCGACAGTGACGGAGTGGTACGGGCCCGCTGGGAGATCGACCGCACCCCGAGCACCCGGAAATGAGCCTTCCTCAAGACTCTTCACCGAGGTGAGACCGTCACCGGCCGGGTGACCCGGATCGCCGAATTCTGGGTCACTTTTGTGGACATCGGCGGCTTCGAGGCGATGATCAATGTCCCCGAGCTGTCATGGCGTCCCTTCACCCACCCCTCCGACGTCGTTGCCGTCGGCCAGGAGATCAGCGCCGAAATTCTTGACGTCGACCCGATCCGCGAACGGGTGTCACTGTCACTCAAGCCCCTACACGAAGACCCGATGCCACTGCTCGCCGGGCAGATCGGCCAGACCGTCGGCGGCCGCGTCACCCAGCTCGGGGTACTTCGCGTCGCGGTCGCGGATCATGAACTTGATGGCGGCGAGCTGTCCAGCATCTTCGAGGTCCATGACCAGGTTCTTGATTGCCTGGGTGACCAAGGCATGGGTGGGATGCGAGGTGGTGCCGAGCACACGGACACCTTGGCGGGCGTGGTGGAGGGCGGCGAGGATGTACGGGCGCTGCCCGCTGAAGGTGACGCTCTCGATGAAGTCCATCGCGAGGATGGCCTCTGCCTGGGAGCGCAGGAAGGTGGCCCAGGTGACGTTCGAGTGCTGGGTCGCAGGATCGACGCCTTCGGCCTTGAGGATTTCCCAGACGGTGGAGGGCGCCAGCTTGATGCCGAGGAGCGCGAGTTCGCCGTGGATGCGCCGGTAGCTCCAGGTGGGGTTTTCTTGCGAGAGGCGGAGTATGAGGCGTCGGACGGAAGTGACTGTGCGGGGGCGGCCGGGGCTCCGGCTGCGGCTGAGACGGACATGACGGTTATTCATGAAGTCGCGGTGCCAGCGCAGGACAGTGTCCGGGAAGACAATGAGCCGCAACCGGCGCAGGGCGGCTCGTGGCAGCGGGGCGAGGAGAGCAGCTAGGAAGGCGCGGTCTGCCGCTTGAAGACCGGGGCGCTGGTTGCCGAGCCGACGTTGCAGGACGGCGAGCTGGTGACGCAACGCGAGGATCTCGACGTCCTTGTCGTGGTCGCTCATCGGGATCAGCCGCAGGGCGGTGAAGCCGTGAGTGACGGCGATGCAGGCCAGGCGTACGAGCATGAGCAGTGATCATTGCCGATTGCTGTCGTCGGCGCGATAGCGGGGCTGAACTGCACCGACGCTATATTCGGCACCCACAACTGCGTTTTCGTGCCGCAGCACCAGCAGTTCGGCGTCCTTGGCGGTGTCCCCGCGCAGCAGGACTACAGGTACGGACAGCAACGTCCGGTGGCCCCGTACAGCATCGAGACGATCACCGGTGCAGCATCCCAGCCACCGCCGAGGTCCTTGCACCTGGCTCCCACCTGCAGCGATGAGTTTACGAGCCCCACAGGCTGACCGTGGACGGCTGCCGTCCGAGCCGTTCAGCTATTTCCCGGACTCTCGGGGCCGCGTTCGCGCAGAGTGGCGATCTGGTGAGTTCCAGCAGCGACAAGTAGCGGCCCGAAAGAGCAGCCTCTGGCAACGACTGCAGTGGCAGCCCACCGCTCTCCGGAGACGGACGGTCGCCGTGCTGCTGGAGAAGCCGTCGCGCGGTTGTCCCCGAGCGCTTCGGCGGGCCTGCCGAAGCGCTCGTTCGGGTACGCCGTCAAGGTCGCGGGCGGAACCAAGTGCGTACCGGTCGGGCGTCGGGTGCCATGGGGTGGGTGAACGGGCGCAGCGGGGCCTCGTCGTCGCCCCAGGGGACGAGCGCCTCGTCGGGCGTTCCGCGCGGAGGCAGCCAGGTGGCCAGGCGTCGCCACACCTCGACCGCGTGGGCCGGGCGGTCGGCGCGATCCTTGGTGAGGAGCTGCATCACCAGTTCTTCCAGCTCTGTGGGCACATCAGGGCGGAGTCGGCGCGGTGGCGCGGGTGTCCGGTCCAGGATCATCTGGGACAGCAGGACGTCCGAGTCGTGCTGGAAGACCGGCTCGCCGGTCAGCATCGCGTACAGCAGACAGCCGAGTGCGTACAGATCGGTACGGGCGTCCACGGGCTCGGCCAGGAGTTGTTCCGGGGCCATGCATTCGAGGGTGCCGGGGCGCTCACCGGTGGCCGTGAGCTTGGTGACGTCGGGGGCGAGGAAGGCGGCCACGCCGAAGTCGAGGACCTTGACCACGCCGTCCGTGCGGATGATGACGTTGTCGGCCTTCAGGTCACGGTGCACGATGTCGCGGGCGTGAACGGAGGCCAGGACGGACGCGATCTGGACGCCGATGGACGCGATCTCCTCGATCGGCAGAGGCGCGGCCTCCGCGATGCGCTCGTCCAGCGAGGGGCCGGTCACGTACTGCATCGCGAGGAAACGCACCCCGTCCTCATCGCCGAGGTCGTACACCGTGGCGATGCCGGCGTGATCCAGGCGCGCGACGGCCTGGGCCTCGCGGCGGAAACGGGTGGCGTCCCGCTCGAGCTCCCTCTCGGTCAGGCCGGGCGGCACGGTCAGGGTCTTGAGGGCCACGTCCCGCCCGAGGTGTGCATCGTGGGCGAGCCAGACGACGCCCATGCCGCCGCGCCCGATCAGGCTCTTGACGCGATAGCGTCCGCCGACCAGCGATCCGATGTCCATGGCCCGTGCGACCCCGCTCTGTCCGTGTGTCATGTCAACTGGTAAGTGATGCAAGGGAATTGTGTCATGTGTGCGGGCGCCGAGCCGTCGGCGCGGCATGACCGACCAGGCAAGGAGTGACATTGACTGTGTTCACAGTCTCGTCCTAGCGTGAGGTACACGGCTGGGCTCCCCGCCGACTACCGTGGCGGGGATACGTGTCAGGAGCGAGTGAGGATCACGTGGACGTCTTCGAGGTGCACCGTCGGCTCATCCGGGACTACAAGGAGTACACCTCCGGATCGGTGGTCATCGACGACCCCCGTATCGGGGAGCGGGTCTCCAAGTCGCTCGCCGACGGCGACCAGTGGCCCGACCCCTGGCTCTCGCTCAATCCGAGCTTCGCCTCCGGCGGCACCGTCGACCATCTCGCCGACCAACTCGGGCTGCTGCACCCCGAGTGCAAGGACATCTTCCGTACGAACAAGGGCAGGCCGGGCGAGGAGGTTCGCCCCGTCACCTTTCACCAGCACCAGTACGACGCCATAAAGGCCGCCCGCTCCGGCGACTCCTACGTTCTGACCACCGGCACGGGCTCCGGCAAGAGCCTCGGCTACATCGTGCCGATCGTCGACCGGGTCCTGCGCGACAAGGAGCGGCAGGGCGGCGACGCGTCGACCGGCATCAAGGCCATCATCGTGTACCCGATGAACGCTCTCGCCAACAGCCAGATGCGCGAGCTGGAGAAGTTCCTGACCGCCGGGTACGGCAAGGGCAACGAGCCGGTGACGTACGCCCGTTACACCGGACAGGAGAGGGGTGATGCCAAGAACGCCGTCCTCGACTCCCCGCCCGACATCCTGCTCACCAACTACGTGATGCTGGAGCTCATGCTCACCCGCCCCGAGGAGCGTGACCGCCTCATCGGCAGCGCGAAGGGGCTGCGCTTCCTCGTCCTGGACGAGCTGCACACCTACCGCGGCCGCCAGGGCGCCGATGTGGCGATGCTCGTGCGCCGGGTGCGCGAGGCCTGTCAGTCGCCCGCGCTGCAGTGCGTCGGCACCTCGGCGACCATGGCGAGCGGTGGCACCCCTGCCGCCCGGCGCAGGGAGGTGGCCCGCGTCGCCTCCACCCTCTTCGACACCACGATCGAGCCGGATCGCGTCGTCGGTGAGACGCTGGTGCGGGCCACCGGCGTGGCCGATCCGTCGGCGGCTGAACTTGCCGCGTGCGTGCAGGAGATGAACCCGCCGCAGGATCGCGAGCGGCTTGCCGCCG
Source organism: Streptomyces sp. NPDC090032 (assembly GCF_044748025.1). Lineage (NCBI taxonomy): Bacteria > Bacillati > Actinomycetota > Actinomycetes > Kitasatosporales > Streptomycetaceae > Streptomyces > Streptomyces sp. NPDC090032. The sequence goes on from NZ_JBIVFF010000001.1 coordinate 741,776, forward strand.
ATCCGCTGGCGCGCTGGGTGGAGACGACGTTCGGGCTCACCGAGGCCGTGGACGAGGACGGCACCCGGCTCCTCGTGCGCGCCGAGCCGATCACGGTGGAGGGAGCTGCCCGGCTGCTGCGCGCAAAGGCATTCAAGATCCCCGTCACTTCTCCCGACGAGGAGGCGTACACCGCCTGCCGCGACGCCATCCGCGCCACGCTGCAGGCCGGCTCGCAGGCCAAGGACCCCGACACCGGCCGCCCTCTGTTCGCCTTCCGTCTGCACCAGTTCCTCTCCAAGGGCGGCTCGGCGTATGTGTCCCTGGAGCCCGAGGACACCCGCTACATCACGCGCACGTACCAGCAGCGGGTGCCGGGAGCCTCGGAGAAACTGCTCCTGCCGCTGTCGTTCTGCCGCGAGTGCGGGCAGGAGTACCTCGCGGTCGCGCGCGATCAGCGCGACGACGGCACTGTCAATTTTCGTACGCGCGAGGACGAGGACGAGGAACAGGGCTACCTGTACATCTCCGCCGCCAACCCGTGGCCCGAGAAGCCCGGCGAGGCCGTCGAGGAGCGACGGTTCCCCGACAGCTGGCTGACGTTCGACGACAAGAAGGGCACCACCGTCCTCACCGCGAGCCGCAAGAAGCGTGCCCCGCAGCCGGTGTGGGTGCGGCCCGACGGACGCGCCGGCGACCGCGCCGACGACACCGTGCATGCCGCTTATCTGCCGGCGCCGTTCCTCTTCTGCCTGGAGTGCGGGGTCAGCTACGAGCAGGTGAAGGAGCGTGACTTCGCCAAGCTGATGACCCTCGACCAGGAGGGGCGCTCCACAGCCACCTCCGTCATCAGCGCCTCGATCGTGCGCCACCTCAAGGGCCTGCCCGAGGGCGAACTCACAGAGGACGCACGCAAGTTGCTGACCTTCGTCGACAACCGGCAGGACGCCTCCCTCCAGGCCGGTCACTTCAACGACTTCGTCCTCGTCACCCAGCTGCGCGGCGCCCTGTACCGCGCGATGCTCGAAGCGGGCGACAAGGGGCTGCGCTGGCGGCGGCTCGGCGAGGAGGTCGTGGCCGCCATGGGTCTTTCGCCGGTCGAGTACGCGGACAACCCCACCGAGGTGTCCTCGCTCGCGGAGGTCACCCTTGAGGCGCTGGCCGCGGTCGCCGAGTACCGCCTCTTCCTCGATCTGGAGCGCGGCTGGCGCGTCACCATGCCGAACCTGGAGCAGACCGGGCTGCTCGGCCTCCAGTACGCGGGCCTCGACGAGATCACCGGGGACGAGGGGCGCTGGGAGAAGGCCGCGGCACCGCTGCGGGCCGCCTCGCCCGCCGTCCGCACCGATCTCGCCCGCGTCCTCATGGACGAGCTGCGCCGTCAACGCGCCGTCGACACCCCGTACTTCACCGAGGCCCGGTTCAACGAGCTGCGCAAGGAATCCGCGAAACTCAACCCCGCCTGGGCCGTGGCCGACACCGAGTCCGCGCCGCCCCCGGCCGGTGTCGCCGTGCCCAAGCCCGGCGTGCCCGGCCGTACCGGGCGCGGGCGCAGCGAGCTGAACCTGACCGGGCGCGGCGCGTTCGGCCGCCACGTCCGCAAGCCCGGCACGCTCCCGGACTGGGGGCAGCCGCTCTCCCTGGACGAGGCACAGGCCGTCATCGCCAGCCTCCTGGACGTCCTCGCCGACGGCGGGGTGCTCTCCCGCGTCTCGCGCGGCCGGGGCGAGGAGCCCGGCTTCCAGATAAACCACACCGTGATCCGCTGGCACGCCCGCGACGACGACCACGGCACCGTCGACCGGCTGCGCCGCACCTACCGTGATGCGCGCGGCCCGCGCGTCAACGCCTTCTTCAAGGGCCTCTACCAGAACGTCGCCGCCACCTTCGCCGGCCTGCATGCCGCCGAGCACACCGCCCAGGTCCACCCCGAGATCCGCGAGGAGCGCGAGGACCTGTTCAGTCTGGGCACGCCGCTGCCGCTGCTCTACTGTTCGCCGACCATGGAGCTCGGCGTCGACATCGCCAGCCTGAACGCGGTGAACCTGCGCAACGTGCCGCCCACGCCCGCCAACTACGCGCAGCGCTCGGGCCGCGCGGGCCGCAGCGGACAGCCCGCGCTCGTCACCACGTACTGCGCGACCGGCAACAGCCACGACCAGTACTACTTCACGCGGTCCAAGGAGATGGTGGCCGGGGCCGTCACCCCGCCCCGCCTCGACCTCGCCAACGAGGACCTGATCGCCGCGCACGTGCACGCCGTCTGGCTCGCCGAGACACGCCTGGAGCTGGGCAACTCCATGGAGCGCATCATCGACGCGGACGGCAAGTACCCGACGCTGGAACTGCGCGAGGACACCCGCGTCAAGACCAGCAGCGAGGTGGCACAGCGCAAGGCTCTGCTGCGGGCGCGTGCGGTCCTCGCGGGCTGCATCGACGACCTGCGGGCCACATCGTGGTGGCACGAGCAGTGGCTGGAGGAGGTCGTCGGCAAGGCGCCGGGCAGGTTCAACCGGGCCTGCGACCGATGGCGGCAGCTGTTCCGCAAGGCACTTGAGGAGCGGGAGGTGCAGCACGACAACATCCGTAACCGCACCGCCACCGGCCGCTCCCGCGAGCAGGCGGCGCGCCGCCGTGCCCAGGCCGAGAACCAGCTGAAGCTGCTGTGCAACGCGCAGGGCGGGGAGCGCACGGTGCTCTCCGACTTCTACCCGTACCGCTACTTCGCCTCCGAGGGTTTCCTGCCCGGCTACTCGTTCCCGCGCCTGCCGCTCGCCGCGTTCATCCCCGGAACCGGACGCACCCACCGTGGCTACGACGGCGACTACCTCCAGCGGTCCCGGTTCATCGCGATCCGCGAGTTCGGCCCCGGGGCGCTCATCTACCACGAGGGCAGCCGGTTCAAGGTGAACCGGGTCCAGCTGCCCACCGACACCTCCGGCGAACTGACCACCGAGTCCGCCAAGGTGTGCGGCATGTGCGGATTTCTCTCCCCGGAGGACCAGGGAGAGAACACCTGCCTGGGCTGTGACGCCGAGCTGGGTGACCCGCGTACCGGGCTGCTGCACCTGCACACGGTGTCCACCGTGCGCCGCGACCGGATCTCCTCCGACGAGGAGGAGCGCCAGCGCACCGGCTACAAGGTGGAGATCTCCTACCGCTTCAAGAAGCGGGACGACGGCCGCGACGGTTCCCTGCGCGCCAAGGCCACCGCGAAGGGCGGAAGCGAACTCGCCGAACTGGCCTACGGCGACAGCGCCACCGTGCGCCTCACCAACCTCGGCTACCGTCGCGCCGTCGCCAAGGGTGAGATCGGCTTCTGGCTCGACCCGGTCACTGGTGAGTGGCTGGCCGCGCCCGTCAAGGGGAAGAACGGGGCGGCGCCCGGCCGGGAGAGCGCCGAGGAGCAGGAGGGCCTCGCCGACGCCGACAAGGCGGTCCGCAAGGTGCCCGTCGTCCCGTACGTACAGGACACCCGCAACATCCTCGTCCTCAAACTGAACGAGCTCGTCGACCCGGCGACCGCGATCACCCTCCAGTACGCCTTGGAGCGCGGCATCGAGGCCGAGTTCCAGCTGGAGGACTCCGAGCTGGACACCGAGGAACTGCCGCCGGCCGCGGGACCGCGCGCGCGGCTGCTGTTCATCGAGAGCGCCGAGGGCGGCGCCGGTGTGCTGCGACGCCTGCAGTCCGAGAAGCACGCGCTGCGTGACGCGGCCCGCCGAGCCCTGGAGATCTGCCACTTCGATCAGGAGGGACGCGACCGCGGCGACGAGAAGAAGTCGGGCGACGCATGCGAGAAGGGCTGCTACGACTGCCTCCTCTCGTTCGGCAACCAGCGCCATCACCGGGCCATCGACCGCACGCTCGTACGCGATCTGCTGATGGAGTTCGCGGACGGCGAGGTGGGCGCCAGTCACGCGGGACGCACCCGCGACGAACAGGCGGCACACCTCGTGGAGAACGCCGACTCGCCGCTGGAGGAGCGATTCATCGCCTACCTCAAGGCGCACGGCCACCGTCTGCCGGACCGCAGTCAGGTGAAGGTCCGCGACGCGCTCAGCAAGCCGGACTTCGTCTACCGGACGGCGTACGGACTGACCGCCGTGTTCGTCGACGGGCAGCCCCACGACCACGAGGACGTCGCCGAGCGCGACAGCGAGGCCGAGGAGCGCCTGAAGGACATCGGCTGGGAGGTCGTCCGCGTCCGCTACGACGACGACTGGGCGCAGGTGGTCGCCGCACACGCCTCTCTCTTCGGAGAGGCGACGCGCTGACACCTTCCGCGCACGACACCGTCCCGTGGCCGACCGCGGCGACGGGACGGTGTCGCAGCGGCGCGCAGTCCCCTTCGCATGTCGTGTGCCGGTACGTCAACGAGAGCGCGCATCGATACAGGCGATTCGGACGTCCTGGCCACCCCCGGGCCGCCGCGCGCGATAATGCGGTACCTCGTCCGAATTCCACAGCCCCCGAGGCCCCCGAGTCCTCATCCGCCCCCTGTCCGTACGGAAGGCCCGCATGACCACCGCCGCACAGCCGGCCGCCCCGCAGTACGCGGTCGGCTCTCTCGTCCACGCTCGGGGCCGCGAATGGGTCGTGCTGCCCGAGTCACAGGCCGATCTGCTCGTCCTGCGGCCTCTCGGCGGCAGCGACGACGACATCGCGGGGGTGCTGCCTGCTCTGGAGACCGTGGTGCCCGCCACGTTCGCGCCGCCTACCCCGGATGACCTGGGCGACCAGCATGCGGCCGGCCTCCTGCGCACGGCGCTGCGGATTGGGTTCCGGTCGGGCGCAGGACCGTTCCGGTCGCTCGCGTCGATCTCCGTCGACCCGCGCCCGTACCAGCTGGTGCCGCTGCTGATGGCGCTGCGCCAGGACACGGTGCGGCTGCTGATCGCGGACGACGTCGGCATCGGCAAGACCGTCGAGGCCGGCCTGATCGCCGCCGAGCTGCTCGCACAGGGTGACGCGCGGGGTCTGGTCGTGCTGTGCTTGCCCGCGCTCGCCGAGCAGTGGCGGGCCGAACTGCACAGCAAGTTCGGCATCGACGCCCGGCTCGTGCTGCCCTCGACGATCGGCCGCCTGGTGCGGGAGACGCCGTACGGGCAGTCGGTGTTCAGGCCCGAGGGCGCCTACGTCGTGTCGACCGACTTCATCAAGTCGCCCCGCCACCGCGAGGACTTCCTGCGCAACTGCCCCGACCTGGTGATCGTCGACGAGGCGCACGCGTGCGTCGCCGACACCGCCCGCGGCGCCGGTGCCACCGGACGCGGTTCGCAGCAGCGCTACGCCCTCATCCGCACCCTCGCCGACGACGCGAAGCGCCACCTCCTCCTCGTCACGGCGACCCCGCACAGCGGCAAGGAGGAGCCCTTCCGCCGCCTCATCGGCCTCCTCGACGACCGTCTCGCCTCCGTCAGCCTCGACACCGACGCGGGACGGCGCCTGCTCGCCGAGTTCCTGGTGCAGCGGCGCCGCGCCGACATCCGCGAGGACTTCGAGGGCGACGGCGCCCTGTTCCCCTCGGACCGTGACACCGCCGAAGCCGCGTACACCCTGCACCGCGACTACAAGAAGCTCCTGGACGAGGTGCTCGCCTACGCCCGCGAGACGGTCCGCTCCGCCGACGGTGCGCTCCAGCAGCGCCAGCGCTGGTGGTCGACGCTCGCCCTGCTGCGCACCCTGTCCTCGTCCCCGTCCGCCGCCGTGAAGTCACTGAACACGCGGGCCGGTGTCACCGAGGCGGACACCCCCGAAGAGGCCGACCACACCGGCGAGGCCACCGTCTCCGACCCGGCGGACAGCGAGGGCGCGCACTCGGCGGACGAGGTGCCGGGCGCCGACGTGGACGAGAAGGAGAAGGTCCGCCTGCTCGCCATGGCCGAAGCGGCCAAGAAGCTCCAAGGCCCGTTCCGCGACGCCAAGTTGAGAAAGGTCACGGACACCGTCACCGAGCTGCTCACCGCCGGATACCAGCCGCTCGTCTTCTGCCGCTACATCGCGACCGCCGACTACGTCGCCGAGCACCTCGGCAAGGCCCTCAACCCCAAGGCGAAGAAGGGCGACACGGCCCCGCCCGGCGCCCGGCCGGGGGACATCGCCGTCACCTCCGTCACCGGCGAGCTCTCCCCGGACCAGCGCCTGGCCCGGATCGCCGCGCTCACCGGCACCGACGAGGACGGCAACCCGCCCGCCGAGCGCCGCGTCCTCGTCGCCACCGACTGCCTGTCCGAGGGCGTCAACCTCCAGGAGTCCTTCGACGCGGTCATCCACTACGACCTCGCCTGGAACCCGACCCGGCACGAGCAGCGCGAGGGCCGCGTCGACCGGTTCGGACAGCGCACCGACACGGTGAAGGCCCTCACGCTGTACGGCGCCGACAACCCGGTCGACGGCATCGTCCTGAACGTCCTGCTGCGCAAGCACGAGCGCATCCGCCGCGCCACCGGCATCTCCGTGCCGGTGCCGCAGGAGTCCGAGAGCGCCGTGCAGGCCGTCTTCGAGGGCCTGATCCTGCGCGGGGAGCGGCCCGCGTACGAGCAGGAGGGCCTGTTCCCGCAGGAGGAGGCTGCCGAGCAGCTGGAGATCGCCTGGCAGTCGTCCGCCGACCGCGAGAAGGCATCGCGCTCGCGCTACGCCCAGCACACCATCAAGAAGGACGACGTGGCCGTGGAGGTCGCCGAGGTCCGGGCCGCCCTCGGCACCGTCGAGGAGGTGCAGGCCTTCACCCGCCGTGCCCTGAACGCGCTGCGCGGCGTGCCCGCCGACCGCAAGGAGGGCGGATTCACCGTGCACACCGACGCCCTCCCGCGCCCGCTGCGCGAGACGATCACGCGCGCGCTCGGCCCGCGCCACCCGCGCCCCGTCGTCCTGCACGACGCGCCCAGCGCGCCGCGCGGCGAGGCGGCCCTCACCCGCACCGACCCGGTCGTGGCGGCGACCGCCCGCTTCGTCCTGGACTCCGCCCTCGACGCCAAGACCCTGGCCTGGCAGCGTCCGGCCCGCCGCTGCGGTGTTATCCGTACGACGGCGGTCTCCCGCCGCACCACGCTTCTCCTCATACGGCACCGCTTCCAGCTCGCGCTGCCCACCCGCGACGGCTCGGTGCACCCGCAGCTCGCGGAGGACGCCCGCCTCGTCGCGTTCCGCGGCTCGGCCGCCGCCCCCGAATGGCTCACCGAACAGGAGGCCCTGGCCCTGCTCGACGTCCGCGCCACCGGCAACACCGAACCGGCCGCCTCCGAGGGCCGCATCGCTGAGATCCTCGACGCGCTTCCTGATGCCCTGATGCCTGAACTTCGCGTCCGTTCAAAGGAGTTGGGGAAACAATTGGAGGATTCGCATCGCCGGGTGCGCACCGCGTCCCGCGCCCGCCTTCAGGGCTTGAAGGTCACGTCGCAGGGTGATCCGGACGTCCTCGGCGTCTACCACTACCTCCCGGCGCCGACGCTGGCCCTGGACTCGCTGGACGACTCGCAGGACGTGGACGCATGAGTCTCGCGCGCACCCTGGTCACCGACACGGTCGCCACCGTCGGCGGCCTCCTTCCGTACGACCTCCTGGAGCGGATCAAGGAGGGCAAGGAACAGACCGGTTCCCAGCCTGCCGACTACCGTCTCTACGCCAAGGGCGACTCGGTGCGCGACGCCGCCGAGCGCTCCTGGGGCTACCTCTGCGGCGTGTGGACGGCCTACCAGGACGCCCTCGCCCGCGACGGCGCGAACGCCGACGACTTCGTGCACGCGGTGGGCCTGACCCGCGAGCGCTGGCTGCTGCCGCTCTTCGAGCAGCTCGGCTTCGGCGGCCTCGCACCGATCGCCGAACCGGGCCTGCCCGCGCACGACGAGACGAAGAACTTCCCCGTCAGCCACCGCTGGGAGCACGTCCCGGTCCACCTCACCGGCTGGAACGTCCACCTCGACCGGCGTACCGACGGCCGTCCCGCCCAGGCGCCGCAGTCGATGCTTCAGGAGTACCTGAACCGCTCGGGCGACGCGGCCCTGTGGGGTGTGGTCTCCAACGGCCGACTCCTCAGTGTGCTGCGCGAGTCGGCGTCCCTGACCGGTGTCGCCTACGTCGAGTTCGACCTCGAGGCCATCTTCGAGGGCAACCGCAGCGACGACTTCGTCCTGCTGTGGCGACTGCTGCACCGCACCCGCTTCGAGAAGCGCACGGCGGGCGGCCCGGTCGCCGACTGCTTCCTGGAGAAGTGGCGCACCGAGGCCATCGACTCCGGCACCCGCGCCCTCAAGGCGCTGCGCAAGGGTGTGGAGGAGGCTCTGGAGGCGATCGGTACGGGGCTGATCGCCCATCCCGACAACACGGCCCTGCTCGACGATCTGCACGCCCGCCGCCGCAGCGTCCGCGACCTGCACCCCGGCCTGCTCCGCCTCGTCTACCGCCTGCTGTTCCTGTTCGTCACCGAGGACCGCGGCGTCCTCCTCGACCCCGAGGCGACGCCCCGCGCCCGCGAGACGTACGAGAAGTACTTCTCCACGGCCCGCCTGCGCCGCCTCGCCGGCCGCACCGGCACCGCCCACGGCGACCAGTGGGAGGCCCTGCGCCTGGTCATCGACGGCCTCGGCGCCGGCGGCGGCCGACCCGAACTGGCCCTGCCCGCGCTGGGCGGCCTGTTCGAGAAGAAGCCCGAGGACGAGGCGCTCGACGGCCTCAGCCTCACGAACGAGGCCCTGTACGACGTCGTGGCGGCGCTCTGCGTCATCTACGACGAGCGGCTGAAGCGTCCCCGCAAGGTCGACTACCGCCACCTCGGCGCCGACGAACTCGGCTCCGTCTACGAGTCGTTGCTCGAACTCGAACCCCGCCTCGACACCGGCGACCGCTACGTCCTGCGCAAGCTCGACGGCAACGACCGCAAGACGTCCGGCTCTTACTACACCCCGTCCCCGCTCATCGACTGCCTCCTCGACTCGGCGCTCGACCCGGTCATCGACGAGGCCGTCCGCTCCGCGAGCACCCGCCAGGAACGCGAGGACGCCCTCCTCGCCCTCACCGTCTGCGACCCCGCCTGCGGCTCGGGCCACTTCCTCGTCGCCGCGGCCCGACGCATTGCCCGCCGCCTCGCCGAGATCCGCGCCGACGACCCCGAGCCCGACGCCAAGGTCGTCACGCACGCGCTGCGCGACGTGATCGGGCGCTGCGTGTACGGGGTCGACCTCAACCACATGGCCGTCGAACTCGCCAAGGTCTCGTTGTGGATCGAGGCGATGGAGCCGGGGCGGCCCCTCACGTTCCTTGACGCGCACATCAAGCACGGCAACGGCCTGCTCGGCACAACGCCTAAGCTCCTCGCGGGCGGCCTGCCCGACGACGCGTTCAAGCCCCTTGAGGGCGACGATCGTAAGTGGGTCACGGCCCTGAAGGCCCGCAACAAGGCCGAGCGGGAGGCGTGGCGCACCGCCCTCGACAAGAAGGCGTCCCAGGACTCCCTGTTCGACGAGGACGCGATCGTCCTCGCGGACCCCAACGACGGTGTGGGGAAGGGCATTTCGGCGATCACCGCGAAGGAGACGCGGATACTGGCCGACGTCCAGGAACAGGCCCGCGCTTACCACGAGCTGACCACGTCTCGCGACCACCGGAGGGCACTGCTGCTCGCCAACGCGTGGTGCGCGGCGTTCGTGTGGCCGAAGGGGGGTGCGGCCGAACGGGTTCCGGCGCTCACCACGAAGGGCCTGCTCGCCCTGCACGCCGACCCCGCGGGCCGCGAACTGCCCAACGGCACCGTCGACTTGGTGGGTGGCCTGGCCGACGCCTACCGGTTCTTCCACTGGCACCTGGAGTTCCCGGAGGTGTTCCGGGTGCCGGGGGATCCGGCGGCGCCGGGTGTGGACCAGCGGACCGGGTGGCGGGGCGGGTTCAGTTGCGTGCTGGGGAATCCGCCGTGGGAGCGCGTCAAACTCCAGGAACAGGAGTTCTTCGCCACCCGCGACGAGGACATCGCCAAGGCCGCGAACAAGGCGGAGCGCGAACGCCGCATCGACGCCCTCGCCAACAGCGACGACAGTACGGACCGCGAGCTGCACGCCGAGTTCATCGCGGCCCGCCGCCTCTCCGAGGGGGTCAGCCATCTGCTGCGCGCCTCGGGCCGCTTCCCGCTGGCAGGCCGCGGCGACGTGAACACGTACGCCGTCTTCGCTGAGACTGCATCGCGCGGGATCGCACCGCAGGGCCGCTTCGGCCTGGTCCTGCCGACCGGCATCGCCACGGACGCGACCACGGCGGAATTCTTCTCCGACCTGGTCCGCGCCGCGCGGCTCGCCTCGTTCCTGGACTTCGAGAACGAGGCGTTCATCCTCAGCCGCGACGTAGACCACCGGGTCCGCTTCTCCCTGCTCACCGCCACGGGTGTCGGCTCGCGCGTCGAGGAGGCGTCCTTCGCCTTCGGCACCCGCCACATGGAGACCCTGGAGGAGCGGCGCTTCGCGATGCCGCCCGAGGAGATCCTCCTCGTCAACCCCAACACTGGCACCCTGCCGGTCTTCCGCAGCCGCCGGGACGCCGAGATCACCCTCGGCATCTACCGCCGCGTCCCGGTCCTGATGCGGGAGCCAGACGCGGACGGCAAGGGCGGCTCGAACCCGTGGGACCTGTCGTTCATGACCATGTTCCACATGTCCAACGACTCCCACCTCTTCCGCACCAAGGAGCAACTGGAGGCGGAGGGTTGGCAGTTGACCGGCAACATCTTTGCCCGGAGCGAGGAGGAGATCCGCGCCGGGGACCAGCGCCGGTACCTCCCGCTGTACGAGGCGAAGATGTTCCACCACTACGACCACCGCCTCGGCACGTACGAGGGCCAGACCCGGGCGCAGGCGAATGTGGGGACGCTGCCGCGGGCGACGGTGCAGCAGCATGATGATCCGGGGTTTGCGCCGTTGCCGCGGTACTGGGTGCCGGAGTTCGACGTGGACTCGGGTAAGCGGAACAAGAAGTTCGAGCCGATCATGTGGCCTGGGGTTGCTGCGCGACTGGCGGAGCGGGAGTGGTGGAGGGGGTGGTTGATGGGGTGGCGCGATGTTGCTCGGTCTACGGACACGCGCACAATGATTGGCTGCCCGCTCCCCGCGCATGGGGTCGGCCACAAGTTCCCGCTGATGTTCGTGCCGACCGGCGCCGCAGCGCTGACGGGAGTGCTGTCGTCGTACGTGTTCGACTACGTCGTCCGTCAGAAGGTCGCCGGCACGTCGATGACCTACGGGTACGTCATGCAGTTTCCAGTGCCGACGCCCGATGGCGAGGGCCCCTTCGGGACGAGGTTGGCGTCGTGGCTCACGCCGCGCGTGCTTGAACTCACTTTCACCAGCCGGGACATGGCTTCTTTCGCCCGTGACCACGGCGACGAGGGCGCGCCCTTCCGCTGGAACGAGGAACGCCGAGAGCTCATCCGAGCCGAACTGGACGCCGCCATGTTTCACATCTACGGGCTCGGCCGCGAGGACGTCGAGTACGTGATGGGGACGTTCCCCACGGTGAGGAAGCGGGACGAGGCCGCCCACGGCACCTACCGCACCCGCGACCTCATCCTCGACGCCTACGACCGCATGACGAAGGCCCGCGCCACCGGCGCCGAGTACCAGACCCTTCTGGACCCGCCGCCCGGCAAGGGGCCGCGCCACGAGGTCAACTGAGGCCGGCGACGAACCTGTTCCAGGCGCCCGGCGTGAACGCGAGCCGGGCGCCGTCGGGGCGCTTGGAATCGCGGACGTGAAGGGCAGGGCGGGCGGGGTCGGGGGCGATCTCGACGCAGGCGCCGCCCTCGCCGCTGCTGTAGCTGCTCTTGAACCAACGTAGCTGTGCGGGCTGTTCGCTGCTCATCAATCTCCCAGCAACTGCTTGATCAGGCTCAGGGACTCGCGTGGGGTGAGGGCCTGGGCGCGGATACTTCCGTAACGTGCCGCCAGGATAGGCACCTCGTCCGGGTCCGTGACGAGTCGGCTGACGTGCTGGACCTCCAAATACCCAACCTGGGCACGCCCTTTGGGCCTGAGCAGAATGAACGACCCCCCCAAGCTCGGATGCTCCTGCTGCTCCATGGGCAGCACCTGGAGCTCGACACTGCGCAGCTCCCCGAACCGCAACAGCGCTTCCAGCTGTTCGCCATGCACGTCCCGGCCGCCGAGCGGGCGGCGTAGCACCGACTCCTCGATGACGAACGTCGTGCGGGGCGGCGGCCAGCGCTCGAACACCTCTTGACGTGCGAGTCGCGCTGCCACCCGCTGCTCGATGGTCTCCTCGTCCAGTAGGGGCTGGCGCGTACGGAACACTACGCGCGCGTGGGCCTCCGTTTGGAGAAGCCCAGGGACGGCAGTGGCGCTGTAATCGTTGACCTCCGCCGCCTCCCCCTCCAACCGCGCATAATCCCGAAACCACTCCGGATGCCGCACCCGCCGCCGCGCCTTCGCCCGCCCCACAACCTCCGCCGCGGCCGCCAACAGGCCCCCACACCCCAGCAACTCATCGACAGCAACCAGGAGGTCAGGCTGGGGTGTGCGCCTGCCGCGCTCGATGGAGGAGACGGTCTCCTCCCCGTAACCGAGCCGCTCGCCCAGCTCCTTCTGGCTCAGGCTCGCCCGCTCCCTGGCCACCTTGATCTGCCGCCCCACCGCCCGGAAGAGGTCCGCCGTCTCGTCCGTGGTGTCGGTCTCCTGCTCGGCCATGCGCACACCTCCGCTTCCCCCGGCATACGTCCCGGTCACGGCCGTACGCCCGTACAGTCCACCCTGCGCAGCCGGACAGTCACCATGTGTACCGGCCTGCGACCTCCCCACCGTAGAGCCACTCCGTCACGCTCGGTGAGGTGAACCAGGAATCCACCACCGCAACCGGCGAACTCCTCACCCCACGTGAACTCGCCCGTCCCGTACGTCACTTCAGTACGCGCTTCCCTGCGACCCGGCGCGGCGCGCACGCCGCACGCCACCTCGCGGAGCGTGAACTCGCCGCATGGGAGGGTGTGCCGGAAGAGATCGCCGAGTCGGCGGTGCTCGTCGTCGCCGAACTCGCCGCGAACGCCGCGCTGCACGGCCGGGTGTCCGGCCGCGGCGCCCGCCCGACACTCGCCCTCGCCACCGACGGCGTCCTGCGCGTCGAGGTCACGGACGCGCGCGGCGAGCGCGCGCCCGCCCCGCCCCCGGTCCAGGGCGGCGAGAGCGGTCGCGGGCTGCTGCTCGTGGCAGCGCTCGCGGACCGGTGGGGATGGACGCCGTACCCGCCGAGCGGCAAGAGTGTTTGGGCTGAGTTCGACCTCCGGCGGGCGCGGTGACGCCCGCCCCGAGGCGTGCCCGCTACGAGGCGTCGCGCCGCTCCCAGCAGCCGCGGAACCACTCCAAGGTCTCGTTCAGCAGCTCCTGGTTGTGTTCCTTGTCCAGCACCGTGAGGCGGAAGGACGGGCGCAGCTCCAACTTGCCCTCGGGGATGTCGATTCCCTCCAACTGGTTGAGCCTGGTGAGGAGTTCGGCGCGCAACGCCCGGTCGGTGAACGGTGCGCGGGCCGTCAGGTGCTGGAACACCACCTCCGCCGTACCGCCGCGGCCGCTGCCCGGGTAGAGGGTGAGCGGCCAGATGCCACGGCCCGGGGCACCCGCCTCGCCGAGCATCAGGAACGCACTGGTGGTGACAGTGCCGCCACCGTGACCGATCCAGCCGCCGAGCTCTTCCCAGCGGACGAGGACCGCGGCGACCGCGGCCACTGTCTCCGGTGAGTCGTCCGCGGCCAGCTGTCGGAAGAACCGGTCGGCGCCGGTCTCCATGGAGGCCGACCCGTCGATCTCCTGGTCCCCGTCCTCGCCGCTCACGAGCGCGGCCAGGTCGTCCGGAGTGAGGCGCTGCACCGGGTCCGCGGCGCCGGAGACGGTGAACAAGACGCCGTCGGCGGCCAGCCGAGCCCGTACGTCCGGTCCCGTGTATCCGGGCGGCCACTGGAAGCCGGCGGCGACCCGTCCCTCGGACGTGAGGACCCGGTAGGCGTGGATGATGCCGGTGGGCTGGGCGAGGTGCTGGCCGACCGCCTGCGCCGACGAACCGAGCAGCGCAGCCACGTCGCCGTACGAGGTCCAGGTGCCGTGGGGGAGCGCGGCGAGGGCCTGATGGGCCAGGCCCCAGTCGCGGCCGCGCTCGGCCCGGCCTACACCACCCAGAGGAGCGGGCCACAACTCGACGGCCCGGTCGGCGAGTTCGTCGGCGCGGGCCAGGATCTCGCGGGCGCCCCAGCGGTCCGTGGCCGCGATCCGGCGGTTCATCTCCAGATGGCTGGCGTCGAGCAGATCCTGTTTGCGGGTGAAGGGGTGGTTCGACAGTTCGGTGTTCTGGGCGGTGAGGGTGAGGTTTCCCAGCGTGTGGCGCAGCCGGGCGTGCAGTTCCTCCGCGCTCTCGCCGTCCTGTGTCTCCTCGGCCAGCGTCGCCAGCCATTCCTTACCCGGAGACTGCGGCAGCACGTGCTCGATGGTGAGCTGCGCCGCAGCAAAGTCGACCGGCTCCGGATGCCCGTAACTCTCCTCCAGGCGCTGGAGCACCAACGCCCGCTGGTTCCACCGGCCGTACTGGTAGAACGGCGCCGTGCGGATCCGCTCGCGCAGCTCCTCGTCGTCCGGCCAGAAGCGGTTCTCCGCCGACAGCACCCGGCGCAGCCCCTCCGCGACCGGTACATCCAGCGGGAGCTGCCCCGGCAGGGCCTGGAAGACGCGGTTCAGGTTGTTGGTCGGGATGCGGCAGATCATTCGGCGGACCAGGAAGCTTTCCACGTACGCGAGGGCCCGCGCCAGTTCGGCGTCGTCGAGGTCGCCCCGCTCGCGCCGGTCGAGCAGCAGCATCAGGGCCGGGTGCGTGGCGGTCGCCTGCCACACATCGAGCCGGTGCAGGGCGGCGCACACGCCCGGGTCCGGCTCCTCCTCGGGGTGCAGGAGACGACGCAAGTGCGCGCCGCGGCGGTGCAGTTCCCGTATATAGGCCTCGATCTCGGCCTCGCCCGTGACCCCTTGGCGCTCGAAGCGGCGTTGCTGAGCCGCGTACAGATCCTGGCGGCGCACCCGGTCGTCGCCGTCGAGAACCAGCTGGAGCCACATCAGCTGCTCCAGCTCGTCGTTGGCGAGGCTGTCCTGGAGAGGCAGCCAGTACGTCTCGTAGACGTGCTCGCCGCGCGTCGGAAGCCGCATGAACAAGTGGTTGCGAAGCAGGTCGGCCTGGCTGAGCTGGAGACCGGTGTTGTTGAGGGACTCGAAGATGCGATGCACGTTGTCACCGCGTTCCGCGGTCACCGACACCAGCGTGAGCCGGGACGTGATGGCCTGCTCGATACGGAACACGTCCTGCCCGATGGCCCGGTCGTCCGCCTCGACGAGCTTGCGCCGGAAGAAGGCGTACGCCGTCGCCACCCCGCCGACCGCGCCCTCCTGGGTGAGTGGGCCGCGGATGTGCGCGGCGAACGCCGCCCGGTCCGCCTGGGTCGGCAGCAGGCGGAAGTACTCGGTGCCCTTCTTGCGCTTGTTGACCAGGTACTCCTCGTTGATCCGGTCCGCTTCCTCGGGGTGGGTGTCTGTGACGTGGTCACGCAGCGCGGCCAGGGCGAGGGTGAGCGTGGTCAGCCGCTGCTGTCCGTCGACCACGAGGTGGTAGGGGAAGGTGACCTCGTACTGCGGCGACGGTGCCAGGACGACAGAGCCGAGGAAGTGGGTGCTCGCGGTGTGCGCGGACTCCTCGGACGCGACGATCTCCGCCTGTTCGAGGATGTCGTTCCACAACTGCCGCAGCTGCTTCTCCGTCCAGGAGTACGTGCGCTGGTACAGCGGCACCTGGAACTGCTGGGCGCGGCCCTGCACCAGATCCGCGAACAAAGTCTCCTTGGCCTGCACGGCCGCCCCCTAGGGTCGTACGAACGTCACGAGGGAAGATGTCTCCGTCTGGAGCATCCTCCGCCGCGTAAACTGAGTCAACGCCTGTTTTGGATGGGGTTGTTGACGGAGGTGGGGAGCATGCCGCAGATCGCGATCACCAGCACGTTCTGGGAAGGGGTCGACCGGCTCGACAAGCCTGCTCGTGCCCGCGTGCACAAGGCCATGGCGAAGTTCCAGAATATGACGGTCACTCAACTCCACGCGGACAAGGGGCTGCACCTGGAGTCCGTCGTCAGCTCGCGTGATCCACGGATGCGGACGATCAGGGTCGACGACGGCCTGCGGATCGTGCTGCTCGCCCCCGACGACGGCAGCGACCTCTTCGTGTTCGTGCACGTCGTCCCGCACGACAAGGCGTACGCGTGGGCGCGGCGGCGTCTGTACACGGTGAACTCCGTGACCCGCTGCCTGGAGGTCCGGGACCTCACTGCCATGGAGCAGATCACGCCCATGTTCGAGAAGGAGGCAGCCGCCGCACCGACGCTGCTGTTCGCGCCGTGGTCCGACACCGTGCTGCGCGACCTCGGTGTCGACGACGTGACGCTGCGCGCAGCCCGCACCATCACCGGGAAGGGGCAGCTGGAGGCGTTCGGGTCGCTGATGCCCGAGGACCAGTTCGAGGCGCTGTGGCTGCTGGCCGAAGGGTATGAACCCGCGGACATCTATCGTGACTTGGTGGCACCGCGGCTGAAGGAAGACGCTGCGGACCCGAGTGCGGCCGGGAAGGGCGACGACATCGCTGCCGCCGTCACCCGCACCCGCAGCCGCATCGCTCTGGTCACCGGGCCCGAAGAGCTCGACGACATCCTCGCCAAGCCCTTCGACGCCTGGCGGATCTTCCTGCACCCCACCCAGCGACGCATCGCCTACCGGCCCACCTACGCGGGCCCTGCCCAGATCACCGGGGGGCCCGGCACCGGCAAGACCGTCGTCGCCCTGCACCGCGTCAAGCACCTGCTCGGCCGCGCGCCGCGCACCCGCATCCTGCTCACCACGTACACCGGCGCCCTGGCCCGCTCGCTGCGCGCGGGCCTCGCGCTGCTCCTCGACCATGACGAGGAGCTCCTCGCCCGCGTCGACGTCACCACCGTCGATGCCGTCGCCACCCGCACCGTACGGGCGGCGCGCGGCAACCCGGGCCGCCCCCTGTCCGGCAAGGACGAGCGCACCCGGTGGGACCGCCTCGCGCGCCGCCGCCGACTGCCGTGGAACGCCGCCTTCCTGGCGCAGGAATACCGGCACGTGATCCTCGCGCAGAACCTCCGCGACGAGGACGCCTACCTGGCGTGCGAGCGGCACGGCCGCGGGAGTGCCTTGCGCCGCGCCCAGCGGGTCCAGGTGTGGCAGGCCGTGACCGAGTTCGAGGCCGACCTTGCCCGTGAACGCACCCACACCTGGCTGCAGTTGTGCGCCGAGGCGACCCGGTTGCTCGCCGGCCAGGGGGCGACGGACGGGGTTTCGTACGACCATGTCGTCGTCGACGAGGCCCAGGACCTGCACCCTGCGCAGTGGCGGCTGCTGCGGGCCCTCGTTCCCGCGGGCCCCGACGACCTGTTCATCACCGGCGACCCGCACCAGCGGATCTACGACTCCCGGGTCAGCCTGCGCTCCCTCGGCATCCCCGTCACCGGGCGCGCCGGCCGACTGCGCATCAACTACCGCTCCACGGAAGAGATTCTGCGATGGTCGCGCGCCCTGCTCGACGGCGCCCCCGTCACCGACCTGGGAGGCGACGGCGACGACACCCTCGCCGGATACCGTTCCCTGCTGCACGGAGCGCAGCCCTCCTGCACCGGATACGACGCCGAGGCGGCGGAGGCGGACGCGGTCGTCGCGCGCGTACGGGACTGGCTGGAGGCGGGCGTCATCGCCTCCGACATCGCCGTGTGCGCCCGTTTCAACACCCTGATGGACAAACTCGCCGAGCGTCTGGCCCGGGCCGGAATCCCGGTCGTCCGGATCCGTGACGGCGAACAGCAAGGAGCGGCTGGGGTGCGCCTGTCGACGCTGCACAGCATGAAGGGCCTGGAATACCGCTGCGTTGCGGTCGCGGGGGTGACCGCGAGTGCCTTCCCGTACGGGCCCGCCGTCACCGATCGGGCCGTCGACCACCTGCAGCACGCCACCGACCTGGCGGCCGAACGCTGTCTGCTCTTCGTCGCCTGCACGCGCGCTCGCGAGGCGCTGTCGGTCACGTACCACAAAACGCCCAGCGAGTTCCTGGGCCGGTGAACGGCGCCCGGCCGCTCACGCCGGTGTGCTCGTTCCGTGCACGGGCAGGGTCGTCCCGGCCGCGCTCCTGCGTGAGACTGTGGTGATCTGGCGGCCGTCGAGGACGACACGGAACATGTCGTCCTCGACGATGACGACCACGGTCGTGCGGGCGAAGCGCGGCCCCAGGAGGATCGGTTGGGACTCGACCACGATCCGGCCCGCGCTGTCGACATCGCACCGGACGGTGACGGGGTGGCCGTACCGCCGAGCCGGGCGGCCGACGAGGTGTCGGTGCTGGGACGCCCAGGACGGTTCGAGTCGGTCGAGGTCCGACAGCTGGGCGGGGCGTGTTCCCGGCTGGACGGTCCGCGCCTCAGCCGCTGCCTTCCGGCCGGTGGTGGTGTCCGGCACGGTCCTGCGGCGGGCCGCGGACGGTTTGCCCTGACGCTTGCCCCTGCCCTCGACCTTGGGCTCGGCAAGTGCGGGCAGGCTCAGGACGCCGCGGACGGCCACGGTCGCCCGCACCTGGTCCGTGGCCTTCTTCTCTACCTGACGTACCCGCTCGCGGGTGACGCCGAGCTGTCGGCCGATGGCGTTCAGGGTCTGCGGGGTGTCGCCGTTCAGCCCGTACCGCAGGGAGAGGACGAACATCTCGCGCGGCGACAGGTCGTCGACGGCGGCGGCGACCTCCTCGGTCACCACCGCCCGGTCGCCGTACGGGCCGTCGGCAGGCGACTGCGGCACCTCGGACCGGTCCGCCGCCTCGGCGAGCCATTCGTCGCCGAGCTCCTCCCGTAGGGCCTCAAGCGACACCGTCTCCCGGACCTGGCCGAGAACCCCGCGGGCCCGGTCCTGGGTCGTCCCGGCGTGCGCGGCCACCTGGTCCAGCGCGTCGTGCGGCCTGTCGAGCCCCAGCTCGTGCGAGGCACGGTCCAACGCGGTCAGAAGTTCATGGGCGTGGACCGGTATCCGTACCGTCCGCCCGAGGTCGGCGTGGGCCCGCCGCACCGCCTGCCGGATCCAGTGCGTCGCGTACGTGGAGAATTTGAGGCCGAGCTCATGGTCGTACATCTCGATGGCGTGCAGCAGGCCGAGGTTGCCCTCCTGGACCAGGTCGAGGAGATCGACGCCGCGCCCCTGGTAGCGGACGGCGATGCTCACCACGAGCCGCAGGTTCGCCTCGAAGAACTCCGTGTGTGCCCGCCCGCCCCGTGCCACGATCTCCTCCAGTTCGCGTCGCAGGCGAGGGGCCATCTTGCGCTGTGCCTTCAGCCGTTCCCCGGCCAGCAGGCCCGCCTCCACGGCACGGGCCAGCTCCTTCTCGCGGGCGTGATCGAGCAGCGCGCGGCGGCCGATCTGCTTGCGGTAGTACGCGAGGCAGTCGAAGTCGGCGGCGGTGGGTGCAGCCACGGGAGGGACGGGCACGGCCACCGTGCGGGCCGGGGATACGGATGCATCGGGGGTGCTGCTGCCAAGTGCTTCGACGGGGGGAGCAGCGGGATTCGGCGGCGGGGCGCAGGTGGCCCGTCGCCGCGGCACCCGCGCATGCGGGTCGAGGACGCGCACGTCGAACGCGCCGAAGTCCAGGACGGCCGTGTCGGGAATCCGAAGGCGGAACACCGGCCGGACCGCCGCGCTGCCCGGTGCGCCGTCCGTGCGAGCAGCACCGACCGGCGCCGGCGCCGGCGCGGGCACTGCGGTGACGGCACCCAGCCCGAACGCCTCCGCGATGCCGGGCGGCAGCCGCACCCCGAGGGCCAGCGCGCGGGCCAGGGCTGCGGAGTGCAGCGCCCTGTCCGTACCCGTCAGCACGGTTCGTAGGGCGATCGCACTCAGCACCTTCTGCGGTCCGGACGCCTGGATGACCTCAGCGCACAAGCGCGCCACATCCGTCTCGCCGTCCGCTGCCGTGGACGGCCTGAATCCTGTCGTCAACTTGCTCCCCCGTGTGCCTCGCTCGCACAAGAACCGAACCCGGCCCTCAGTGCATCACTCGTTACTGACAATCGATCAGGCGGTGAGGTTGCACAGACTCCTCGCGCGCACCGCGGCATGACCGACACGGAGATCGGCTGTGTAGTTTTCGTGAAGAAATGCTAGAACAGGGGGAGCTGACGGACCATGAGCGAGGCGTTGCGCGCAGAGCGACCGAAGGGACGGCAGCGGGGAAGGGGGCGGGATGCCGATCGATCCCGTGGCGCTGCTCGACGACTGCGAGCGCGTGTGGTGCACCATCGAGCGGACCGCTGTGCTTACGCGCGAGCGCGGGCGCAGTGCCCTCGTCGTCGAAGCGCTCACGGCCTACGCAACCCTGGCCGAAGCCGCCGGTCTCGACCAGGGCGTTGTCGCGGACCGCTGGCCGGCCTGCACGGTCCACGCGGCGGCGATGATCGCAGCGAGCGCGGACGGGCCTATACGGCAGCTGATCGAACGTGTCCCGAAGCAGCTCGCCGAGGCACACCCGCAACTGGCCCTCGAGCAGGCCGAGACGTCGGTCGACGCGCTGCGCGCCCGATGGGCGAGCGCGGCCGCGCAGGCCGAGCGCCACCTCGGCGCGGCACGCACCTCTGCCACACCGGAGACGGCGCCGCACAGCACACAGACTGCTCAGGATCACGGCCCCTCAAGGGCGAGCGGCGATCTCGACATACGACTCGGCCCGGGCGGCACCGGCGTGGTGATTGCTCTCTCGGAGCCCGCCGGCGGCGGACCGTGGGAACTGACGGCGGACGGGCGAACCTGCGCCGCCACACCCCCGTACTGGATGCTTCCCGGGCCGGTGCGCCGGGTGACCGCGACCGCCGCGGGCGAGAGCGAGCACGTGGTCCCGGTCGTCGACCCGCGGACGGCGCTGCTCGCCTTCGACGCCGACGGTCTGCTCCTGCCCGCGCACGAAGCGCTGCCGCCGACGCATGTCACCCTGCTCCACGTGGGCCCGCTCCAGGTTGACGGAGGGCGCGACGCGGGCGTGGAACTCCCCGTCCCATACGGGTGGGGCGGCTGGACGATGACCCGCCTCAGCCTCGACGGGACTCACCGGATACGTGCCACCGACGGAGCCGAAGGGCACTGGTGGGACGTGGCCGCCGGTACCTCCCTGGCGTGGGAGGGCGGGAGGATCCTTGACTGCCTCAGGACATCGGACGGGGCCGCGGTCTGGAGCGAACCGCCCGCCCTGCGGTTGCCGCGCAGGCGTGGCGAGACGGCCGCAGAGCCTTGGCGGATCACGGTGCAGCGGCCGGGCGGCCCACCGCTCGCCCAGCTGACCGGCGCACGGGGCAGCCTGGTCGAACCATGGCGGGACATGCCCCGGCCGCTTGTCGGAGCGTACGAGATCCGCCTTGACGGGCCCGGTCGTGCTCGCCGGGCGATCGCCGCATTCCTCGCCGAGGGAGTGATCGCCGAACCCTCCGTGCAGTGGCGGCAGTTCACGCCCTCGGGCGGCCTCGCGTCCGCCCGGGCACGTGTCGACGGCGAACCGCTCCTCGGGTTCCGCGGCAGCATCTCCCTCGGCCCGTACGACACTGCGAAGACGCTGGAGCTGCGGGACACGAGCGGCCGGACGCACGGGGTGCACCTGGTGGTCCCGCACTCCGAACTGCGGCTGGAGACCGATGGTTCGCCCGGCCCCTGGACGGTCGGCCCGCTCGTCGTCGAAGCCGCCGAGCTCGGCCGCAGATGCGTGCTGACCGTCCGGCTGCCCGACCGTGCGGTGAGCGTCGAACCCGTCGTCGCTCTGGTCGTCGACGGCGTGCGCCTGCACACCCTCCGCCCGCAGCGCCGGGCAAGCACCCGCAAGGGCGACCTGCGGTACGTGCTCTCCGAGCTTGCCGACACCGCACGGGACTGGACCGAGGCGCGCCTGCACCTGGTCGTCGCGGGCCAGGACCTGCCCGTCGCGACCCTGCGTACACAGCCGATCGCCCGAGAAGTGGTGTCCGAGGGGCACCAGTTGGTGCTGCGCGGCGGACGGGCAGCTGGCGTCGGCGCCCATCTGTACCGGGTCCTCGCCCCCTGGCAGCCCGCTGTCGACGCGCAGGCCGATGACATGGGACGTATCGCCCTTCCGCAGGCACTGCGCGACGCGGGCCCGCTGATCGTGCGACTACGTGCCCGCGCGGAGCCGGACGTCCCGCCGCCCTGGCCCGACCTGCGCCGCCGGGACACCCTCGTGGCCCGCCGCCTCCCGGTGGCCGTACACGGCGGGCAGGACGCAGGTTCCGCCATTTCCGCGTATCTGGCAGGATACGGTGAACTCCGTCCATGGTCACGGCAGTTCGCTCCCCTCGTCTGGATCGTCGCTGCACGTGGACGCGACCTGCAGGACTGCGGCGCGCGCACGTCCGCCCCGGCGGACTGCCGGGCACTGCTCGCCGAGGCCGGGACCGAGGCTCTGTACGCGGCCGCCGACGCCGGGCTGAGCACGAAGGCGATCGCTCCGGTGCTGGTCGCCACCGGCTTGGCCGGCCTGCGCGTACGGGACGTGGCCCGGCCCGACGACGTACGCCACGTGTGGCGCCACGCTCCGCTGTGCGCTCTGCTCCTGACGGCGCCGCTCCTGCCGTACCTCGCCGGCGGCGACGCCTACGAACTGGCGGAGCTGTACCCGCAGGAGGTCCACCTTCTCGACGAGGTGGGGGAGTTCGCCGGAGACGGCCTGCGGACGCTGCTGGCCTCGGGCGCCGACCCGCACCGCGGCGTGGGCCGCTTCGACGCGCGGACCCGGGCACTGGCCGAACTGCCCGCTCCTCAGCAGCGCGCGCTGTGGGCGAGCGTGGGCGCGGTGCCTACAGCGCTCCTTGACGAGAGCACGCGTGTCGCGGCGGCATGGGAGGCGTTTCGCGCCCGCCGCGAATTCAGTCATGTTGCACTGCGGGAGGAGGGCGGCGACTGGACCGACGCGCTGGAGCGGTTTCTTGCCGAGACCGCCGCACCGCTCGCCGACGCCGTGCGGGACCGTGCACCCGGACCGCTGCGCGGCCTCGACGAGGCCTGGATGCGGGTACCGCAGCTCTCCCTCGGCTTCGCCCTTGTGGCCCGGCTCGCAGCAGCGGGCGACGGCCGGGCGGCACGCCTGGAGCACAGCGCCCGTCCGGTGTGGAGCGCACTCGCCGTGCGGGCCCCCGAACTGACCGCGGTGGACCTGGTGCTGGCCGAGGGCTTGGTGACCTCTGTGCGCCTGACAGGGGCCGCAGGCGGCAACGGACACGCCTGAATCCGCGCCCGTCGACCGTGAGCCCGACATGGCTGCCCGGCCACCGACCGCAACACCCCGGCTTCTCTCCCGCCCGACCCCGCCAGGAGCACCCACCCGTGGACACCCTCGACCCGCTCGCCACCGCCGCCGGCATCGACGACACCTACCGGCGCTACCTGCGATCCCTGCTGCCACTGCGCGAGCCGGTCCTGGCCGCCGCCTTCGCCCGCGCCGTCGACACCAGCCCGCTGCTGACCAAAGGCCCGCTCCTGGAGGCCACCCCCGCGTACGCGCCGGGGGCCACCCTCGACGCCCTGATCACCGAGGGCGTCCTCACCCCGGCCTTCCGCAGGCTCACCGGCCCGGCACTGCCCGCGGACCGGCCCCTGTACCGCCACCAGGAGCAGGCGCTGCGCAAGGCCGCGGCAGGCCGCAATCTCGTCGTCGCCACCGGAACAGGATCCGGGAAGACCGAGAGCTTTCTGCTCCCCATCCTCGACGCCCTCCTGGAGGAACACGCTCGCGGCACCCTCGGCCCCGGCGTGCGGGCACTGCTGCTCTACCCGATGAACGCCCTCGCCAATGACCAGATGAAACGCCTGCGCAGACTCCTGTCGCACACCCCCGAGATCACGTTCGGCCGGTACACGGGTGACACAAAGGACGACCCGCGGCGCGCACAGGAGACCTTCGAGCAACTCAACCCGGGCGAGCCACGGCTCGTCAACGAGCTGCTCAGCCGCCGCGAGATGCGGGCCGCGCCGCCGCACCTCCTGCTCACCAACTACGCCATGCTGGAATACCTGCTGCTGCGGCCCCAGGACATGGAGCTGTTCGAGCAGCGGGACGGTGACCGCTGGCGCTTCGTCGTGGTTGACGAAGCGCACATGTACGACGGAGCACGCGGAGCCGAACTCGGCATGCTGCTGCGCCGGTTGAAGGACCGTGTCGCCCCGGACCGCCCCCTCCAGGCGATCGCCACCAGCGCCACCGTCGGCGCCGAGGAGGACCCGGCCGCCGTCACCGCTTTCGCCCAGGCGTTGTTCGACGTGCCCTTCGCGTGGGACCCGGCCGATCCGCGAGCGCAGGACCTGGTCACCGCCACCCGCGTCGACATCGCCCCCGGGCCCCACTGGGGGCCGCTGCCGGTCGCCGAGTACATCCGGCTCGCGGCGAGTGCCGACCCGGCACCCGAGATCCTGGCCGCCGCCCGGTTGCATGGAGATCCCTCCATCGCCGCACCTGCCACAGCCCTCGCCCGGGAAGCAGGCACGGTCGCCCTGCGCAGGGCCCTCGCCGACGGCCCGCAGCCGGTCGAGGAGATAGCCCGCCGTGTGTTCCCGGGTGAGCCGGCCGCGCTCGCCGCCGTCACCGCGCTCGTGCAGCTGGCGGGAGCCCTCACCGACACGGACGGCGCCACTGTCCTGTCGGCCCGGTACCACCTCTTCGCCCGTGCCACCGAGGGCGCCTTTACCTGCTTCGACCCGGCAGGACCGCATCTGGAGCTGGCGCGGCACGAGACCTGCGCGACGTGTGCACGGCCGTCCTTCGAGATCGGTGCGTGCCGCCGATGCGGGGCGGTCCATCTGCACGGCACCTTGACGGACAGCGGCGGCGCGCCGCGCTTCGCGCACCGCAAGTCCCCGGGCCTGCCGCACACGTGGCTGCTCCTCGACGCGGGAGCAGGCGCGAGCGATACGGTCGACGAGGACGAAGCGACGTTCGAGGAGACGGCGCGCGGCTCCGCCACCGACAAGCTGCTGTGCACCGGTTGCGCCGCCGTCCATCCCGCCACGGTCGGTACCTGCACCGGACCCGACTGCGCCGACGCGGAACTGCGCAAGGTTCGCCAGCTCGACGCGCGCGACGGCGATCCCACCAACTGCCGGGCGTGCGGCGCACGCGGGCACGGCACCATCCGCTTGTTCGAGGCCGGTAACGAGGCCGCCGTGTCCGTGCTCGGCACCGCCCTCTACCAGGCGCTGCCGCCCGACACCGAAGGACCGGCCGCGGCCCGGCCCGGGCAGGGCCGCAAACTCCTCTTCTTCAGCGACAGCCGCCAGGCCGCCGCCTACTTCGCGCCCTACCTGGAGGACTCCTACACCCGGATCCAACACCGCCGGCTGATCACGCAAGCACTGGAGGACGGCCGTAACCAGGGGGAACGACTGCACCTCGACGACCTCGTCGCCGACACCGTGCGTGCGGCGGACCGCGCCGGCGTTTTCCACCGCAACGATTCGCGCCAGACCAGGCAGCGGACCGTCGCCCTGTGGGCCATGCAGGAAGTTCTCAGCCTCGACGACCGCCAGTCCCTCGAAGGACTCGGCCTGGTCCGAGTGGACCTGGACCGGGAACCCCACTGGCTGCCGCCGGCCGCACTGACCGGCCTGGGGCTGAGCGCCGACGAGGCATGGCAGCTGCTCGGCGAACTGCTGCGCAGCGTACGCAATCAGGGTGCGCTCACCATGCTCCCGGACGTCGACGCCTCGGACGAGGTGTTCGCACCGCGCCGCGGGCCCGTCTGGCTGCGCCTGCAGGGATCCGACGCCCGCACCAAGGTCATCAGTTGGCTGCCGAGCACCCCGGGTGCCACCAACCGGCGCGTCGACTACCTCACCCGTGTCATCGCCGGGCTCGGCCACCCCGGCGACCCGCGGGCCGCTGCCCTCGCCGCGCTCACCGCCCTCTGGACGGACCTGACCCAGGGGCACCTCGCCGACTGGCTGCCCGCCGAGACCCAGTCCGGCATCGGCTCTGTACGCCGCCTCGACCACGCCTGGCTGCGGCTGACACCTGTCGGCGAGGGCGACGCACCGCCCTTCGTCTGCGACCGCTGCCGGCGGATCACCGGTGTCTCCGTGCGGGGCGTGTGTCCGGCCCTGCGCTGCACCGGCCGCCTGGAGGAACACAAGCCGGGGGCCGATCCCGAGGGGCATCTGCTCCGCCTGTACCGGACGTTCGACCCGGTGCCGCTGACGAGCCAGGAGCACACCGCCCAGTGGACCGGCGAGAAGGCCGCCGAGATTCAGAGCAGGTTCGTCCGTGGAGAGATCAACGCCCTGTCCTGCTCCACCACCTTCGAACTCGGCGTGGACGTGGGTGAGTTGCAGGCCGTCGTGCTGCGCAACATGCCGCCTTCCACCGCCAACTACGTCCAGCGAGCGGGCCGTGCCGGACGCCGGGCGGAGTCCGCCGCCCTGGTGCTCACCTACGCTCAGCGGCGCCCGCACGACCTGGCCCGGTACGCCGAACCGGAGCAGATGATCAACGGTCAGGTCCGGCCGCCTGTCGTGCCCGTCGGCAATGTCCGTATCGACCGCAGACACGCTCATTCCATCGCCCTGGCCGCGTTCTTCCGAGCCATGAAGGATGAGCGGGGGCGTATCTGGCGCAAGGCAGGCGAGTTCTTCCTGCCCGACGGTGTCACTGGTGAGATTGCCGCACACCAGGTCCGCGACTGGCTCACCCCGGTGCCCCCGGCTGTGGCGGCCTCGCTGCACCGCGTCCTGCCCGAAGCGGTGCAGCGCGAGATCGGAGTCGACACACAGGGGTGGGTCGCCGAGCTGGACCGACTTCTGCGCGTAGCCCAGCAGATTCTCGCGCAGGACGTCGCGGCCTACCGCGAGCGGTGCGACGAGGCCGTCGCGGAGCGGAAGTTCCGCCTCGCCGACCTGTACGAGAGGGTGATCCGCAACCTCACCGAACGGGACCTGCTCGGCACCCTCGCCAATCGCAACGTCCTGCCCAAGTACGGCTTCCCCGTCGACACCGTCGAACTGCGCATCCCGCAGGAGAGCGGCGCCGTCTCCCGCCAGCTGGAACTGACCCGTGACCTGAGCGCAGCCGTGTACGAGTACGCGCCCGGCAGCGAGATCGTGGCGGGCGGGCAGTTGTGGACGGCTGCGGGTGTCTACCGCCTTCCCGACCGGGAACTCGTCGCCCGCCACTACGCGGTCTGCTCCGCCTGCGGCCGTTACCGCGAAGCGACCGGACCGGTCGAGCCTGCCTGCCCCGCCTGCGGCGCCGTCGCCACGACAGCGCAACGCCGCTACGTCGAACCGGTATACGGATTCGTCGCTGCCCGCGGCCCGGAGCGCCGACCGGGGCCGACCCCGCCCCGCCGCGCGTGGCACGGCGACGTCCATATGGCGGCCGGCTCCGGTGATCTTCGGGACGGCTCGACGGACTTCGCCCCCGGACGCACCCTGGCCTGGTCGACGGGTACGCGCGGTGAGATGGTCGTCGTTTCGGAGGGACCGGGCGGCGCCGGGTATGCGATCTGCGACTGGTGCGGCTGGGGCCGCCCGCACACGCAGTCGGCGCGTTCACGCGGCAGAAGCCATCCGCACCTTCTCAAGGACAGCACCTGCTCGGGCCCACTGCGCGTGGTCGCCCTCGCTCACCGCTACCAGACGGACTTCCTCCAGATCCATCTGGACTCCCTGACCGCGATGACCGCCACGCCTGCCGAACTGCGTTCAGGGTTGTACGCCCTGCTCGACGGGGCCGCCACCACGCTCGACATCAGCCGCGACGACATCGACGGCACCGTACACACGGGACCCGACGGATTGCCGTCCCTGCTCGTCTTCGACACCACGCCGGGCGGCGCAGGAAATTCCGTGCGCATCGCGGATCATCTGGTCGACGTGGTGACAGCCGCCGCGGTCCGCGTCGCCGGCTGCGAGTGCGGGCAGGAAAGCAGCTGCTACGCCTGTCTGCGCAGCTACCGTAACCAGCGTTTCCACGACGTCCTCAGCCGCCGGGACGCACTGTCGCTGCTCGCCATGACAACGGGAGTGGCAGCCGTGTGACACCAGGACGGTGCTGGGCGCCGTTCCGGGAGGGGCCCGTACCACCCACCCGCGTGTGAGCGTAGTCAATGCGTTGACTGTAAGGTCATGGCCGCGTGTGATCGTGACCGGCATACTGGGAACGACCGCCCCGCCATCGCGATGTCCCGGATCCGAGGAAGGCCCCATGCCCCAGCAGAACGCACCGGTAACGCTGACCCTGGCCGGCGTAGCACGCATGGCCGGAGTGGGGCGTGCGGCGGTGAGCAACTGGCGGCGGCGCCGTGACGATTTCCCGCAGCCCATCGGCGGATCCGATGCCAGCCCGCAGTTCTCCCTCGACGACATCGAGGCATGGCTCGTGCGGCACGGGAAGGTCGACGCGTCGTCAACGGGGTGGGACCGGTTGTGGCCGAAGATCGAGGACCTGGGTGACCGTCACCGTATGGGACGCATCGTCATCGAGGTCGGGGACCGTCTGGCGGGACGTGACGGGCCGGGCCCGGTGGATCCTGCAGAGCTCACGGAGGGGGAACGCGCCCTGGTGGACGAGGCGTTGATCCTCGCCGACAGGAACGGCAGCCGGGCCGGTTTCGACGCGCTGATGGACCGCTGGCTGTCCACCCACGTGCGGCAGGTCGCTGTCACCCCATCCCAGCTTGCCGACACCATGACAGCGATCGCTGCGGAGCTGCGCGGCGACGTGCCGGTCCGGCACGTCGCCGACCCGGCCTGTGGTGTGGGCAGTTTGCTGACCGCCGCCGTACGGCAATGGGGCGTGCGGAACAAGATGCTGCTCTCCGGCGTGGACATCGACCCCGTACTGGCCGGGCTCGCGCGCGCCCGCCTCGCGTTGAAGGCGCCCCGGGCGAGCCTGGACATCGCTGCGAGCGACACTCTCCGTCGGCCGTTGTCCCTGGCGGAGGAGGCCGATGTGGTGCTCTGCAACCCGCCGTCGAATGAACGGGAATGGGGCTACGGAGAACTTGCCACGGACCAGCGCTGGCAGTTCGGTCAGCCGCCGCGCACCGAGTCCGAGCTGGCCTGGGTCCAGCACATTCTCTCGGAGCTGGCCGGGGACGGCGTGGCCGTCGTGCTGTTGCCCCCGGCGGTTGCCTCCCGGCGGGCGGGGCGGCGCATCCGGGCCGCCCTCCTGCGGGCCGGCACGGTACGGGGGGTCGTTGCGCTGCCCGCCGGCGCGGCGGCACCGTACGGGGTCGGCCTTCATCTCTGGCTGCTCGCGGCTCCGTCCGCGACCGGAGCCGACGCCCCCGTGGCGTTCGTGGATGCGGCCGACTGCCGGACCACCCAGACCGGTGGCCGGGCGGCTGCCATCGACTGGGGCACTGTCCTTGACCGGACAGTTGGCGCACTGCGCGGCCTGCTGGGCACCGAGCGCACGGCTCGTGTGCCGGTGGTCGAACTGATCGGTGACGAGACGGACTTGGCCCCGGCGCGGCACGTGCGCACAGAAGAGGCTGCCTCCGCAGTGGATGTGCGCCGGATGTGGGCCGGACTCGACGGTGCCGTGCTGAAGCTGACGGACGCCGGCGCTGCCCTGCGCCGGCTCGCGGTCGCCGACCAGGAGGCAGAGCTGCCGACGGTTACCGTGGCGGAACTGGAGCGCAGCGGTGCGCTCACTCTGGCCGTGGGCGTGGCGCTCCCGGCTGAACTGGTCCAGCGTGGTCACCGGATGTCGGGCGACTCGGCAGCGGAACTGCTGACCCTGCCTCCGTCGATGCTCGCCACTGAGGCGCACGAGGAGCGCGAGCGGCAGTGGGTCGACGCCGAGACCGCGTATGGCCTGGAACGGGATGGCACAGCGGTGCTCACCCGCTTCGGCGACGTTGTCGTCGTCGGCACCCCGGTGGGGTTCGACGCCTGGGTGGCGACGGGTGAACCCCGGGTGCTGAGCCCGTACTTGTACCGGTTGCGGGTCGACAACGCCATCCTGGACCCGTTCTTCCTGGCCGCATGCCTGAGGGTGCGGGCCAACGCCCGCCGGGCCGGGACGCACGCCTCGGTCTCCTCGCGTATCGACGTACGGCGTCTGCACGTGCTGCGCCTGCCGGTAGAGGACCAGCGGCGCCTGGGTGAGGCCCACCGTCGACTCGCCGCCTTCGAGGAGAGCGTCGCCGAGGTGAGTGCCATGGGCGCGCGGTTGAGCGGGGCGCTCGGTGGGCTGCTGTCCGCGGGGCGGGTGGGGCCGGCCGAGGGAGCGGATGCCGGTTGACGGGCGGTGTCGCAGGCCGGTGGCCGGACGCTGATTGCCGGGGCGGCCCTGCCCACGGCCCCGGTGCCGGTATTCAGGTGCGTCCCATCGCGGCGGGTTGTGCGGATCAGTGCTCGCGCAGCCGCCCGAGCCACGCGGCCACGGTCGTCTCGTGGCCGCGCTCCGCGAGATCGTCCCCCAATTCCCGGAAGCGTTCGGTCAGTTCGGCGGGTGCGGTCGGGCCCATCGCGAGCACGGCCCGGCACACGTCCACCCACACCGGGAGCACGGTTTCGCCCTCCTCGTCCTCGGACAGCCGGCACTCCGCCGCACCCAGGCGGGCCGCCAGAGCGACCGTGTACACGGGGGAACCTTCGGCGACCGAGGCAGTGAGGCGTCCGACCGACCGGTAGCGCGAACCGGCCGTCACCATGTCACCGACACATCGGTCACCGTCCGCGCACAGCAGGACCGCCGAAAGAACCTCTCTGTCGTCCTCGCCCCACTTCTGGCCGGCCTTGGCGAGCAGACCGGCCAGCTGCCGGGTGTGCACACCGGGTTCGCCCTCGGCCACCTCCTCGGCGGCTGAAGCCATGGCGGCGCGCAGCTGAGACCTGGTCAGGCCGCCGGAAGCCGGCCTGCGCACGGAAGGGCGTGACCGGGCGCGGGCGGGTGCGCCGGAGGCGGCGGTGTCCGGGTCTTGCCTGCGGCGGGGCAGGGTCGGGTCCGGGGAGAGGACGGGGTGCGGCGCCGGTGCGTCGGGTGGGGGCACGTGCGCGAGGAGGATCTGCGCGACTTCGCGGGCGGTGGGGCGCAGCGCCGGGTCCTTGGCGAGCATGCGTGCGACGAGGTCGTCCACCTCGGCGGGAACACTGCCGGGCACGAACTCGGACAGGCGAGGTGCGACGTCTTCGCAGTGCTGCTTCTCGACGGTGTACTCACCGCCCTTGGGCACGAACACCGTGCGGCCGGTGACCAGTTGGAAGAAGACGCAGGCAGCTCCGTACACGTCGGCAGCGGGAGTGGGATTGCGCTCGCCGTTGATGATCTCGGGGGCCATATAGCCGAGGCTTCCGGGGGTGCGGGTGCCCTTGTCGGTATGCCGGGTGGCTCCCGGGGTGAGGGGGAGCGCGATGCCGAAGTCGACCAGGAAGATCTCCCCCTTCGTACTGATGAGGATGTTGAGCGTCTTCACGTCCCGGTGGACGACGCGGCACGCGTGCACCCGGTCCAGGATCTGGGCCAGTCGGAGGAGGACGCATACGGAGGCGGCGAACGAGGGGCGGTTGGTCCGCAGCCACGTGTACAGGCTCACGCCGTCCACGAGCTCGGTGACGAGGTAGGGGGAGGGGCCGGTCAGCAGGTGGGCGACGTGCGCGGGTACGCCGTCGCCACCGAGGTCCACGTGCATCCGGCATTCCCGGCCGAAGCGCTTGAGGTCACCGGGGGTGGGGCGCAGGCGGCCCAGAACGCTGCTCTCGTCCGGTCCGCTGGGGGCGAGGAACTTCACCGCCACGTGTGCGGAAGTCTCCAGGTCGATGGCTCGGTGGACGATGCCCATGCCGCCGCTGCCGAGCGGACCAGTGATCTTGAACCGGTCGCTCAGCAGCCATGACGCTCCGTCAGGCGGGAACTCCATCGACCGCACTTCTCCTCCTTGGGGTTCTTGGTGCAGGTGTGGTGGCGCAGGGGCTGCGGGGTGCGACTGTTCCCGGACAAGAATAGCGGCAGGTGCCGACCTGATCGCGCGAAACGGTCATTGACTCTGTTCACGAAGTGCGGGACTCTTCTCTCGCTGGTCCTTCTGGAGCATAAGGAGTCCGCTGTGCCGATGTGGCAGAAACCGCCCGGTGTGAACGGGGACAGTGCACTGGTGCGGGTCGGGCTGCCCGCGCTGCGGCCGGACGAGGGGGCCTGTCCGCAGCGTCGATCCCTCAAGTCGCGCCCCCTGGTGGGCTCTTCGGGGGATGGGTGGCGTCCCTCTCCCGTGGAGGACTTCTGGTTCGCCCCGGCGGAGCACCTCATCGACGCCGCCGAGTTCCCGGGGGAACGGCGGCGGCGCCGGGGTAGCGCCGTCGTCGCACCCGCGCACGAGGAGTGGGGGCGGCAGGCGGCGCGGATCTTTCTCGGTGCCCGTGAACGATTCCTCAAGGAGCAGGAGGTGCTGGGTAGTTCACGCGCCATCCCTGTGCTCGACCGCTGGGTGGCCAGTCGGTCGGTCGACGACGTGCCCGGCGTCCACACCTACGAACTCGAGGTGTGGGGGCGGCAGTACGCCACCAGCGACGGTTCCATCCGTGAACTATGGATTCCGCACCTCTCGCAGCTCAAGCCCACCCGCCCCCTGTCCGAACTCGCGGCAGCGGCCGGCGTACTTGTCTACGGCAGACCGTGCGACACCAGCAGTTACAAGGCCGCACGGGTCCCGATCGAGCCGGCCGCGTCCGTCCCGGAACGGGTGCGGATCATCGGCTTCGGCCTCGGCGACGGGCAGGTGAGGGTGCTGGCCGCCGAGGAGGACGGGAGGCAGGCCGACTGGACGGCCCAGGAGGCGCGAGACCTCTTCAACCGGCACGCCGCCCCGCTGATCACCCCGGCAACTTCGGGGAGCGAGCGACGTCCCGGCGACGGCTGTGTCGACTGCAAGGTGCTGCCCGTCTGCCCCGAACTCCCGCGCACCCGTGGTCTGCTCAGCGTGGTCGACCCGGCGCCAGGCCGCCGTAAGCGCCGCACGGTCTCGGTCTCCGACCTGCGGGCCTTCAAAGAATGCCCCGCGCGGTACCACCTCACCAGGACCCTGAATCTGCGTGAGCGCGCGCCGGAACCCGAGTGGATCCGGCGCGGCAGGGCGGTCGATGCCTGGCTCAACGAGCGGCACGCCGATGCCGACCGCCTGCCGTGCAGGCATGCCCCGCTGCCCGAGACACTGCCGGGCCTGACCGCCGGTGAACTCGCCCCCGCGCTGGCCATGCTCCGACAGCACCGCTCCCGCTGCCCGTTCGACCGGCTCGATCCCCGGGACCGCTGCCTTCCCCAGCAGCGCATCACCGTGTACGACGACGAGGCCGACGTCGTCGTCATCGCCGACTGCGACCTCCTCTACACCGAGCGCGGAGCAGCGGTCATCCGCGAGACCAAGACCACCTCCCACTGCTACGGCACCGGGCAGGAGGTGATGGAGCGCCACCCCCAACTCGCCCTCGCCGTCCTGTTCCTGGCCACCGGAACCGTTCCGGGGGACCCGCACCGCTCCCGCGTGGAGCTGGAGGTACTGCGTCCCGATGGATCGGCCGAGGAGGAACTCGACCCCTTCGACCCGGCCACGCTCACCCAGGCCCGCGCCGTGGTACGCACTCTGGTCGACCCTTGGATCCGCGCCGTCACCTACCCCGAGGCGCCGAGGGACGGATACGACTGCGGCCAGTGCGAGGCGCACAAGTGGTGTGCCACGGGACAGGACCGGATGAAGGGCCGACGCGGCGAGGAGCGCCCGTGAACGGCACAAGCCAATGCGCACGAGAACAGGGCAGCGGCTCGTCCTCCTTCGCTTCCACAGGGGCGGCGGCCGGGATCGACACCTGGTCGGCGTGGCAGGGCATCCCCCTGCTCCAGACCCTTGCCCAGGCCCTGCGCGTCCTCGAACGCGAGCCTGACCTCGACCGGTTCACCCTGCCCTACCCGGCCGTCGCCCAGCACGCCCTTGACCGCCTCTCCGTCGCCTGCCTGCTCGCCGGGGAGCGGCCGCCGGCTTCGCTCGCCGAACTGGTGGCGCGCTGCCGCGACATCCCCCTGGAGGACTGGCCGCTCCACCTTCCCGCAGGCACCGCAGGACCTGGTGATCTGCTGCTCGACCCCGACTCCGGAAGGCCCACCGACCTGTGCCACGAGTGGGCCGAAACGGGCGCCGACCCGGCAGTGCGCCACCGTGACCGGCAGATCGTGCACACCGCCCTGACGCTCTGCCGTGAACACGGTGAAGAGGGCTCCTACAGCGCCTTCCGCGGCCTGCTCGTCCGCCGGCCCGTCCTCACCGCCGCGGACATGTTCGAGGTGCTCGGTGACATGCTCCTCGAACCGGTCCACGACCTCATCCGGTACATCTACCAGGAGGTTCCCCGCTCCTACCGCAGAGACGGCGCCTACGTGCAGTGCGGCCGCTGCCTGACCCTGCTCACCCCGCTCGGGGCGGCCGAGTGGTGGTGCGAGCGTGACAGGTGCCGCCGCGCGGGACCACCGCCCGTGGGCCGGGTCCTGCGCGAGACGGAGGCGGGCACCGTACTCCAACTGGAGCGCGCACTAAGGCAGTTCGTCACAGGACCGGGCCGCGCGGAGGCCGACCTGGAGGGGGAGCTGCGGGCTCTCGGCCTCACGATCGAGATGTGGCCCGGCTACGACGCCTACGACCTGCTCGTCGTCTTCCCCGACGGGTTGCGCTGGGCCATCGACGTCAAGGACTGGGCCAGCCCCTATTTCCTCGGCAGGGCGGCCGCACCCGTACCGCGCAATCCGCCCTACGACGAGGCCTTCTGGGTGGTACCACGCCACCGCGTCGACGCCCGCCCCGACTATCAGCAGGTCTATGAACGGGCCTGCGAAAACCCGCGGACCGCCCCGGCCCTGCTCACTGACACGGAACTCGTACGGCGCGCACGTCACGCCCTGCGCGGCGAGCGGATCCGCAATCTCCGTACCTCCCCCACGTCCACGAAGGAGGACGGCAATGCGTGACGAACACGCGTGGCACCGGCCGGTGAGCCAGGAACTCAAGCGCCCTCTGCTGTCCCAGCCCGGTGTCCCGAAGGGATTTACCGCGACCCACCTGTGCCAGGTGGAACTCGGCCTGCGCCTGCTGGAACTACTCGACGCGAGGCAGCCTGCCGAGGGCGCCTACAGCCTGTTCGGCGGCTACCCCTTCGCGCGGGCGGCCGGGCTCGTCGGCTTCGACGCACTCACCACCACCTCCGACCGCGCGATCGAGACGATGCTGACCTCGGCCCGCTACCTGCTGTGGCCGTTGCGCCGCGGTCACGCCTGGCGTGGGCTCCTCGACTCGTATCGTCTGCTCCCTGCCCACCTGCGCGCCTATGACGTGCCGCCGACCGGCGAAGGCACCCCGCCGGTTCCCCTGCTGCCCGGCATCGCCCCCGGGCGCGTCGATGTCTATGACCGTGCCCTGTCCGCGCTGCCCGACTTCAAGCGTCATGTGCTGCCGCTCGCCCCTGCAGGCCGCAGCAGTTTCAGGGAACTGCGCCGCGCCGCCTCGGTCACCATCCCCGGGGAACTCTGCTTCGACCGCCCCAGTGGGCACGATCTGGCCGCCGAACGTGCAGGGCGCTGCGCCCCGCTCACCTTCACCCGCACCGAACTCACCGTCACCGCACGCTGGATGGACGAGACAGAACGCGAGGTGGGCGCCGAGCGCCCGGGTAACTGGGAACGCCGCCTCAAGGACCTCCACTTCGCACCCCGCGACGCCGACGGGCGCGGCTTCACTGACAGCGACGAAATGCGGGTGGAAGGTCTGTTCCACCTCGTCGGCATGGTCGGAGCGGGCAAGAGCACCCTGATGACGGTGCTCGCCGTGTGGGCTGCCCGCCGTCCCGTCCCACTGCGTACGACCCTGGTGGTCGGTGACGTCGCCGAGCAACTGCGGCTGTGCGCACTCTTCACAGGCCTAGGTATCGACGCCGTACCCCTGCTCGGCAACAGCACCCGCGAGACCCATGTGCAGCGCCTGCACAGGCGCCTGGCCTCCCGCGACCTGGACAACCTCCTGGACCACGACGACCCGGGCTTCGACGCGCTCAGCACCGTGTGCCTGGCCAGCGGGCTGCGCGGCACCGACCACGCGGAGCCGCTGCGGTACGCGGACGCCCCCTGCACCTCACTCGTCCCCGAAACGACTCCGAACGACTCGGAGAGGACAAGTGGTCAGGAGCCCGCCGGGAACCCGCTCGACGCGCTGCGGCGACAGGAACCCGGCCGCACACCGAAACCCGCTGCCCGACGAGCGCCAGAGGCACCGGACGGGCCCCCGCACGGCTGCCCCATGTGGGCCCAGTGCCCCCGCCACTCCACCGCCCGCGCGCAGGTGGACGCGCTCATCTGGGTGGCCAACCCGGCCAGCCTGGTCCAGAGCCCGGTCGCCGGCCATCTCAACGACGAACGCCTGCGTCAGCTCGAACTCGCCTGCCTGCGCAGCGACATCATCGTCGTCGACGAGGCCGACAACGTGCAGATGCGCCTGGATCAGCTCTTCGCGCCCTCCGCCACCCTCGTCCAACCGGGTTTCGAATCCTCCTGGCTCGACCGGCTCAACGCCCACAAGATCGAGGAACTTAGCCAGAACGCCCGTCTCCCGCTCACCGACCAGCAGGTCCACCTGTGGAACAAGGCCCTCGCGAGCGTCACGACCGCCGTCGACCCCCTGTGCCGTCAACTGATCGAGGACGAGGACATCCGCGACTGGATCGACCCGGAGTACTTCAGCCCGTGGACGCTTCAACAGCAGCTTCTCGACGAGTGGTTCCGGACGGGCCGGGAGGAGAACCAGGGCACGAGAGCCGAGCAGGACGAGACCCACCTGTACGAGGGGTACGACGACAGCGGCGCATCCGATGCCGAAGCCGACCTCGAGCCCGGTGCCGGGCTTGCGGGCCAGGACGTCACCGACCCGCTGCGGGACGCCGTCACCGCCGTACTCGACGCCTTTCGCGACGACCCGTTCGGGGACAAGGAGCCCAATCCCGAGGCCCCGCTCGTGGGCCGACTCGTCAGGGCCGTCCAGGACCTGCTGCACAACCAGTCCGAGTCCCGGACCAGAGAGCGGCTGCGCGCGGTTGCTGAAGCCCTGACAGCCAGTACCCCCTGCATCGCGCACATCCCCGACGGAGCCGAGGGCGAACGCTGGTGGGCCACCACCTGCCGACGCCTCGGCTTCACGCTGCTGCTGAGCGCGATGCATCAGCGCCTGGACCGGCTGACATTTCTGTGGCCCCAAGTCGAAGCAGCCCTCCGGCTCGATGCCGCGGGCAAGGAGCTCGCCCGCCGTACCCCTCTCGACTACGCGCCGATCGTCCCCGAGTCGCCCATGGGAAACGTCCTCGGCTTCCAGTACCTCCCCGACGACCAGGATCGCGACGAGATCGGCCGCACAGGAGGCACCCTCCGCTTCTTCCGCTGCACCGGAGTCGGCCGCGAACTCCTCCTCCACCTCCACGAGTTGGGGGCGGACCCGGCTACCGGACGCGGCGGCCCGCATGTGATCCTCATGTCCGGCACCAGCTGGTCCGGGGAGTCCACGCGTGCCCATGTCCTCGCACCTGTCGCGGCTGTACTGAAACCATCACCTGAGTCGCTTGAGGCGGTTGCCCGTACCCGCTTCGCCACCCACTTCCTCTACGACGACAAGGGCTTGCCCATGAGCCTATCGGGCACCCGCCCCAAGGACCGGCTCGCCCAGGCCCGTGCCATGGCCGCCCGCCTCGCCAGGCCCGGCCTGTTGGGGGCGTCCGGCCCGCTGGACCAGGAAATCGCCAAGGTGGCTGACGACGGCCGTCGTCGCGCTCTGCTCCTGGTCGGCAGCTACCGCGAGGCGTACGCCGTCGCGGACACCCTGGACGGCGAGGAACGCTGGCACGGCAGGGTGCGCGTGCTCGTACCCGACGACGCGGACGTCACGGAGGCCCTGCACGGCACCGGCCTCACCGCCGACAGGGGAGAGCGAGACCCCGACGAGACGTCACATCCCGCCTTGCGGCGCGGCGACCTCGCCCGGTTCGCGGACGACCCGACCGCCGAAGTCCTGGTGGCGCCCCTGCTCGCCGTCGAGCGCGGCCACAACATCCTCAACAGTCAAGCCAAGGCCGCATTCGGTACCGCACTGTTCCTGGCTCGCCCCCACCCCCGGCCCGACGACCTCTCGCTGTCGATCTTCGCGGTCAACGACTGGATCGCCCGCTTCGTCCGCGACATCCGGCGAGCGGACCGGCGCACCGGACCCGCCACCTTCACGGAACTCGTCGCCAAGGCCACCGACCTGGACGACGCCGGACAGCAGTTGCGGCACGAGGGACGCGAGGAATGGCGCAGGCTCCTCTCCCGCCGCTACGTCTACTCCCACCTCGCCGACTGGGAGAAGCGGGCCTTCGCCTGGGACCAACTGGTCACCATGTGGCAGGTCATCGGCCGACTCGTGCGCGGCGGCGTCCCCGCCCGCGTGGTGTTCGTCGACGCCGCCTTCGCCCCCACCCTCGCCAAGGCGCTCTCACCTCGGGCGCAGGCCAGCGCGGTACCCGCCGCGGACGGGCTGCTGCAGGCCCTCGGCTCCATCCTCACCCCGTACTTCACCGGCTCCGAGGCGGTCGATCCCGCCGACGCCCAGCTTGCCCGTCTCCTCTATCAGCCGTTTCACAACGCTCTGCGCGCGCTCGAGAACCACCAACGGCCGACCGGGGCCTGACGACCCGTCCCTTGTCCCGGTCGCATCCCCTATTTCAGGGAGCAGCTCATGCCCGTCAACTACCAGCACATCGGCACCGCGACCTGGCAGCCGGCCGATGCCGACGCCTCCCACACCGCCCGTTACCGGGCTCTTCCCTTCCCTGAGCAGTGGCGCGACGCGGTGCTCGGCCTGTGCATGTACGGCCGTGACCCGCAGGAGGCGACGTGGCGCACCGCCCCCACCTTCCGTCTCGAACAGGTCCTCCAGGCCTACGCCCCCGACGTCCTCGTCATGCCCCGTCCCTTCCACCAGCGGGAGGAGGGCGAGCCCCCGCGCTGGCTGTACGCCGCTGAGGACATCGCCGACCCACTGCCACCGCAGGTGCTCTCCACCCTCGTCAATCACTGGCTCGGCGGCCTCAGGGCCGACCTCGCCGACGACCCCGGCTACCGCGCCCTCCTGAAGGACGTACGCGCCGAACTGCGCGCCCACCCGCCACAGTGGGAACACGTCACCCGCGAACTTCTGCCCCACAAGCAGACCCCGGGCGGCACCGCCGCCGTCGAGTCCGACCAGTTCACCCTCACCCCCGACTGGCTCGCCCGCCGCGTCCTCGACCTCGGCCCCTACCCGTACGAGGGCGGGAGCCTGCGCTTTCGCGCGATGCCGCGCGGCCGCAGGGACAAGGGGGCCGAGCTCGTCTCCCAGCCCTTGCCGTTCGAGCCCGAACCGGGCAAGGGCGCCGGCTGGTTCTCCGTGGTTCTCAACATCGCCCTGCATACGGTGCCCTTCGATCCGCAGCCTCGCTTCCATCTGCACTGGACCGTCCGCCGCTGGGCGACCCGATGCAGCGCGACGGACAACGGTGAGCAGCGGCTCCGCCTGCCCTGGGGCTCGGCCACCACCGTTCTGCTGCGTCCACAGGTACCGGTCCTACCCGGCGTACCGCTGAGCGAGCGGTTCGCGGTGACCCGGCTCAAGCGCTTCCGCAGCCGGGAGACCGGAAATTTCGAGGACAGGTGGGTCGACGGCGGACCGGCCGAACTCCTCGCGGGTCTCGCGATCGGGGAGGTGTTCCCCGACGTGGACGCGCTGCTCGGCGCGCCGGAGACATGGCTCGCCCGCGACATGCGCGCAGCGATCGTCCACCGCCCGGCGATGGGTCGCCACCAGGTCGCGCCCGGTCTTATGGCGAACCAGGTGTCGCAGCTGACGGCCTGGGCTGAGCAGGCGCTGCCGGAACAACTCAGGTCCGCGACCCCGATGAGCCGCTCCCGTCTTGCCGGCCCCAAGCCTGTCAACGCGCCCCCCACCACCGTGAAGAAGGACGAGAAGGAGAACGAGGAAGCACGCTGCTGCCGGCAGCGGCGGGCCGCGGCCGCCCACGCGCTGTCCGCGTACGCCCCCCGCGACACCCTCGGCAGGCCGGTCATGGAGGCCAGGTTGCTGTGGCACACCGCGGACCTGCGCGACGCCGCACTCGACGCCCTGCGCATTCGCCTGGGCCTTGACGGACCCGGCATCGATGCCGACGCAGTGGACGAAGCGGCATACCAGGCAGCCGCGCCGGGTCGGCCCGTGCTCCACGAATGGCGCACGCCCGAACTCACCGTCCGCGTCCGCTGCCTGCGCCCCGTCGTACGCACTCAGGAGCGCACCGGGATCGACCTCACCGCGGGACTCGACCTGCCTGCCGAGGAGCGGCGCCGCCCGCAGCACCAGGACATTGCGGCGGCCGTGCACGCCCGCCGCACGGCTACCGCGCAGTGGCTCAACGGCGACCGGACCGACGGCACGGTCGGCCTCACACTGATCGAACTCCGTCGAGCAGACGATTTCGCCCGAGGCGCCGACCCCAAGTTCGCCCTGCGCTTGGGCTGCGCGGACGAGGGCTTCGTCACCCAGTTCGTTGCCGTGCCACAGAAGGTCAAGGGCTACAACTCGGTCGCCAACATGGCCCACCGTGCCCAGATGGCCTGGGACGACGGCCTGCGCCAACTCGGTGCCCGCGTGCACCCCGAACACGACCTGACCGAGGGCATCCCGGAGAACCTGCGCTACGCGGCCGTGTGGATGGTCCGCAAGAACCGCACCACGAAGAACCGCTGGCCGGCCCACGTACCCGTCGCCGTCCTGGTCACCCCCAAGGAGCCGGGCAGCGGACTCGCGCGCGTCGAGGGCTGGGATCCGGAAGCCGACGACGGAGCCGGCGCCTGGGTGCCGTACCCGCAGATGCTGGTCGGGCTCGCGCGTCGTGCCGAGGTCCTGCCCCTGCCCGCCCCGCGCACCGAGGACGACAGCACGACTCCCGCCGCCAGGCGCCCCAGTTGGGGCCGTGACCGCGAACAGCAGCGGCGTGCAGCGGAGGAATGGCTCCAGACGATCCGCACCACCTTGCACCGCGCTCCGACCATGCTGTTGGCCGACGCCGTCAACGCACGCTCGCACTGGACCTGGCTGCAGGACGGCCGCACCGAACCCGACCGCATCCGCGACGGCCACGCCCCGGCCCGGCGCCTCCACCCGGATCTGCGTCTGCTGCGCGTACGTACCGCGACGGGACGGGAGACCGCGCAGTGGTGGGGCATCAACCCCGGGGAAGGACCCAACGGAATCGGCACCCATCTGTGGGTCCCCGAGGATTCCTCCTCAGGCCGGATCTTCTGCAGCACCACCCCGAAGCCGGTCCAGTTCCGCGACACGGCCATCCAGGCCGACAAGCTCGCTCCGCGCCTGATCACTCAGGGCAAGCGCAAGGGCGAACCGACGGTCGACACCGGTATCCAGGGTTGGATGCCGGGCCTAGTGGAACTCGCCGTACTTGGGTGCCACACCGCCGATGGAGATGACCCGCAGGCGCTGGCCATGACAGCCCACCTGCTGCGTCAGCCCCCGGACTACCCGCAGGCCCTCGCCCACCCGCTGCCCCTGCACCTGGCCGCCCTCGCGCAGGAGTACGTCCTGCCCACGCGGGCCGAGGACGCCCCGGAGGGTACGGACGAGTCCGGCGCCGCAGGGGACCGGTTGGACGATGCGGCGGTGGACGCCGACCCGGTGACCCAGGCGGCGGCCGGACTCGACACCGTGGTGCAGATCGATGAGGCGGATGAGGCTGAGGCGGTCGCCAGCTCTGAGGAGGAGCTGGTGCTCTTCGAGCTGTGACGGGTCGAGGTGAAGGAAGCTGACCAGCGCGGGACAATCCGACCTCGTCGCGCCGATGCTCCAGGGACGATACGTGTGATCGATGCTGGCAGTGTCACGTACACCAACGGAATCTCGCGTCCAGCGGGCTGATGATGATGACGTCCGGGCGAGATCGTACGCGTGGTCATGTGCGGGTCGCGTACGCCGCCGTGGCCATCAGTTCCAGAAGTGCATACCTCGGGGGCAGGTCCTTTCAGTCACCCTGCTCCAAACAGATTGAGGGCGGGACGCGTCGGGAAGGGCGACAGCCATGTGGGCTTTCTCGACAAGCCAGTTGATCGCTTCGGCAGTGACCGTGGGGCGAGGACCTGGTCGGCGTGCAGAGCGGCCTTGGCGACCTGCTCCACGACGAGGAGGCCCGCGTTCGCGGCCCGGACGCAGAGAGGGGGGCCGACGTAGCCCTAGTTGAGTATCGCGGTGCGGAGTGTGCTCGTGGCCGCGGCTTCGGTGGTGGCCACGGGGATCACTTGACGGGGTGGGGAAGGTCGTCGGCCTGGAGGCGTTCGTTGAGTTCGCCGAGGGCCGTTCGGTTGCTGTCGAAGCGCAGTGCATCGTGGGCGGCGTCGAAGGCGAGCCATTCCAGGGCGGTGTGCTCGTGGGAGATCTTGGCCTGGACACCGGTGAGGTCGAGGGCGAAGGAGTACTCCGGGACAACGTAGGTGCCGGTGGGCCAGTGGATGCGGTCGGCGAAGAAGCGTGCGGGGACGCTGGCCGTGGTCTGCAGCGGGTAGAGGGGCGCGGGCCGGTCGAGGCCGAGTTCTTCGGCGGCCTCGCGCAGAGCGGCCTGGGCGGCGGTCTCGTCGTTCTCGCCGCCGCCGGCGACGGCCTGCCAGAGGTTCATGTCCTTGCGGCGGAGGACGGCGTACTCGAACTGGTCGTCGGTGCGGCGGAAGGGGACGACGAGGATCTGGAAGGGGGATCGGGGCATGTCGGTGTCCTT
Source organism: Streptomyces sp. NPDC090032 (assembly GCF_044748025.1). Taxonomy (NCBI): domain Bacteria; kingdom Bacillati; phylum Actinomycetota; class Actinomycetes; order Kitasatosporales; family Streptomycetaceae; genus Streptomyces; species Streptomyces sp. NPDC090032. The sequence continues at coordinate 784,675 of NZ_JBIVFF010000001.1, forward strand.
GGTCGGTGTGAGGGTGACGCGGTCAGGGGCGTGTGAGACGACGGCGGTTGCCGTAGATCTTCTCCACTGCTCGTACGACGTCAGCGAGTTCGGACGGATCGTCGAGGAGCATGCCGGATCCGGGTGCTTGTCCGAGGAGGATCAGGGATGCCCACGCGGTACGGGCTTGGGTGGCGGAGGAGGTTCGGGAAGGGGAGTGGTCAGGGCTGGTGGTGTCGGCGTAGAGCGACTCGTCGGGGCAGGCGACGAGAGGCCGGACGGCGACGGGAATGCCTTCGGCACGAAAGGCGCGGCGGAAGGTTTCGGGGGAGATCGCAGGCCCGGGATGCCGGACGGAGCGGAGGAGAGGTAGGCCGCGCTCTTCTCCTTCGCCTTCAGGTGCTTGTCGAGACGTTTCAGTTGGACGCGGAGCAGGGCGGACTGGAACTCGCTGAGTCGCAGGTTCCAGCCGAGTTCATGGTGGAGGTGCGGGGTGTGTGGCGGGCGGCTGTGGTCGCGCAGGGAGGCGATGTGGGCGGCCAGGCCGGGGTCGTGGGTGACGACGGCGCCGCCGTCGGCGGTGATGTTCTTGGTGGCGGCGAAGCTGAAGACGGAGACGGCTCCCAGGGCGCCGGGGCTGCGTGCAGCGCGGCGGCTGATTCGGTGGTGAAGCCCAGGCGGTTCCAGCCGCGCGCGGCGGTGACCAGGGCGACGGTACCCTCGTCGGCCTTACGGTCGCCGCGGCTGCCCGCCGCATGGGGGGCCGCACCACGCTGTACAAGTTGATCTCCTCCGGCGAGATCCCCGCCGCGAAGGTTGGAGGGTTGCGCCGAGTCCTGGTGGGGGCGGTGAACGAGTTCCTCCAACGCCGCCTCTGCCGTGAGGTTTCGGCGCTGCGTCTTGAGGGGCGTACATGGCCAACCCCACGAGGTCTCGCCAGCCCAACGGGAACGGCGCCGGACCGGACCCAGCGCCGCATTCTTGAATGACTTCATCAGCCTCCAGGCCCCTTCGAAAGCCTCTCGCCTGCGCTGTGCCATTTCAGGATCGGCTCGTACCCGAGCAAGGTCTGCTTCTACCTGCTGGGGGATGTTGTCGACGACTCGTTCCAGGTCGGCCTGTTGCTGGTGATCCCGTGTCGTGTGAGCTGGAATTCCTCGAGCGGAATGCCACGGCGCTTGTGTTGGACCTCGGGCATGCGCTGCAACGGTAGTCCGGGTGGCTGTGGCGGGGAGACACGGACCGCTCTTGTTCGCATGCGCGGTTGAGATGACTGCAAGGTGCCTGTGGCTGACCGGATGAGTCTGGTCCCGGCCGCGGGTCTTGTGAAGCGTTTGCCCGCGTGTCGGCATCTGTGCCGCGGTCGTATTCTCCAGCTGTGACGGTAGTCGGGTGGGCGTACGAGCTGGCGGAGTCGTTGCTGCGCGAGGGCCTGCCGCAGCGATGGCAACACTCCCAGGGTGTAGCCGCCTGCGCGAGGCGACTTGCGCCCCTCGTGGAGGGCAGGAGCGAGGTCCTGGAGGCGGCCGCTGTCTTGCACGACATCGGGTATACGCCGGCGCCTGTCGAGACTGGCTTCCATCCCCTCGACGGGGCCCGTCATCTGCACACGATCCCGGACGTGGACGATCGCGTCGTGCGGCTGGTGGCGAACCACTCCTTCGCGCTGCTGGAGGCCGAAGAGCGCGGGCTCAGCGCGGAGCTGGCTGGCGAGTTCCCGCTGCTCGACGATCCGCTGCTCGTGGACGCCCTGGTGTACTGCGACATGACCACAACGCCTGACGGCTAACGTACGACGTCCGAGGCGCGGGTGGCTGAGATTCTTGGGCGCTACGGGGTGGACAGTGTGGTCGGGCGGTTCATCCGCCGAGCCGAACCCGAGATCCACGCCAGTGTGGAGCGGGTGCGGGCCATGGCGGACACGGTGGGCGTGATGCTCTGAGCGGCTATCCCAGGAAGGGATAGGTGCCGGCCAGGTAGTGGCCGATCTGTTCGTGCATGCTCGGGTGGATGTCGAGAGTGCCAAGAGTGTCTGGGTGCACCCAACGCACGCCGTCCGCCTCCTCGTTGATCGTTGGCTTGCCGCCGACGGGGCGGCCGATGTAGGCGACCTCGAATTGCTGCCGGATCTCGCCGTCGGTGTAGGCGACGATGTGCTCGGGGTTCGAGTAGACGCCGAGGAAGCCGGTGACCTCCGCGATGATGCCGGTCTCTTCCTCGCACTCGCGCACAGCGCACTGGGCGGGGCTCTCGCCGATGTCCTGCGCGCCTCCGGGCAGGGCCCATTGGCCCGTGTCGCGGCGCCGCTGCAGGAGGATCTCGCCATCGCTGTTCACGACTGTACGTGTTGTCGGCCTGCCTCACCTGAGCAGCTTCACCAACGGCCTAGAAAAGGAGGTCGGCGGCAGAGGGTAGCTCGCGCAGCCATCGGTGGACTCATGGAGTGCAGTTGCCTGCCCCGATGAACTGACGTGTGTTGGTGTACGCGTCGTAGACGGCGACGGCCCAGCGGGTGTAGTTCCAACTCTTGTTGCTGTTGAACTCGACCGTGAGCTTGCGGCAGACGGCCGCCTCAACAGCGCCTCCTAGATTGGACTGGGATGCGCGGTTGGCGAATCGGCTGTTGGGGTCGTCGGTCCACACGTAAGCGGCGTTTTCGACGGGATCGAAGCCGAGGCTGATGCCGTCGTTGAGAGTGAGGGCGTCCTCGTTCGTCTCGATGGTGTTGGTGTTCCAGGTGGCAACGATGGCTTTGACCGTGGCGTCGGCGACGCGGATCTCCGTCTTGTTGCTGCTGGGTATCTCAGCCGTGGCCATGCCGGATTCGTCTCCGTGCCACTGACCGGCTGTTTCTGAGAGGCAGCCGTCTGTCGCCTCTCCGTAGCCGAGGGCCGCTGCGTCGGGATCATCGTCGGACGTCTTCCAGTGGATGGAAAAGCGGCCGTAGGGCCAGGTGGTCGGGTCGTTCTTGAGGCGGTGAGCGAGGGTGGAGCAGGCTGCCATCTCACCGGTCCTACGGAACACCTCCTGGTAGTTCTCGGGCAACTGCGGAACTGGCCCACCGGTGACCATCACAGTCTGGGCCCGCTGGTTGAACGTGATCGTGGGTTTCATGAAGTCCATGTCCTTGGTGGCCAGCATGGACATCATCCGGTCACGGATCGCCTTCTCCGCGTCCCGTTCCTCGGGGCTGCCGGCGACGGTGCTCGACCTCCACTCGCCGGGATGTGGCTGCGTCTCTTCACCGGCACGGGTGTAGGCAGGGTTGGCCACCTCGGCGAGGGGATCCTTTGGGATCCTGATCGTGCGCGAATCGACTGCGGGAACGGTGGTGGGTTCGGCATGTGTTCCGGAAGCCGCGGCGGCGGAGGCGGTGATCGAGGCGGCGTTTCCGGTGGGGCGTGCCGAAGTGGCGGTGCGTTGGGACGTGAGGTCCCCGTCCGCACGGTCGCCACTGCTGTAGAAGGTGAAGAGGCCGCCCGAGATAGCAGCGCCGGCGATCGCTGTGACGACGGCCGCGATGAGAGTGCGCTTGCGCCTCGGGGACGCGGGGAGGCTCCAAGCAGGGTCCTCCATGCTGGGCAGGTGCCACTCGGCAGTGAGGGAGTCGCTGCTGCACGTCGGCGCCGGCCCGGCGTCGGCGCCAAGGACCTGCGTCGCCTGGCGGGCCAGGAGCTGCGCGCATTCCCGGGCCGCCGCGTCGGCACTGATTCGCTCGGCAGGTTCTTTCGCGAGAGCCTTCATCAACAGCTCGCGCAGTTCGTCGGGAAGGCCGTCGAGATCGGGTTCGCCAGACATGACACGGTAGGCGACGACGTCCGGAGCTCCAGTCCCGAAAGGCAAGCGCCCTGTGGCGGCGTAGGCGACAAGCGTGCCCCAGGCAAACATGTCGCCCTCGGGGCCTGCGGTACCGGTGCGGTAGTGCTCGGGGCTGATCCAACCGGGGGTGCCGGTCATGACACCGGTCCGGGTTACGGAGGTGCCGTCAGCGGCATGAGCGATACCGAAGTCCAGGACCCGGGGGCCGGCCTGGGTGAGGATGACATTTTGCGGCTTTACATCCCGATGGATGACGCCGGCGGCGTGGATGGCGGCGAGGGCCTGGGCGGTGCCGGTGGCGAAGGCGTACAGGGTGCCGCCGGTGAGCGCTCCGTGGGCGGTGAGATGTTGGTCGAGGGTGAGCCCGGGGGCGTAGGCGGTGGCCAGCCAGGGGTTTTCGGCATCCGGGTCTGCTGCGAGGAGGGGTATGAGGCACGGCCCTTGTACGCGGGAAGACAGCTGGACTTCTCGGCGAAAGCGGGCCAGGAACTCAGGGTCCTCGGCTTGCGCGGGGTGGATCACCTTCACCGCTACACGGAGGCCGGTTGGACCGAGACCGGCGTGAACGGTACCCATGCCGCCCGAGCCGAGACGACCGATGATCCGATAGGGACCAACCTGATTCGGGTCACCAGAGCGGGCAGGCTGTACCCGAGATTCTATGCGAGCGATGCTCACAGGGCGTTCGTTCCTCTTCTGCGATGGAGCGCCATGAGACTGGACAAACACCCGTGAATGGAGTCCCTCGGCCTAGGAACGGGATGGTATCCGCAGATCGCGGGAAGAAGAGGGCAGTTGGCAGCTTGGAGTCCGAGCGACACAAGATCAGATGGTGCACTCGTAGGGCCATGAGACACGATCCCGTCCCATCCGGCCTTGATCGCGAAACGGCAGCTCGACAGCGGTGGTGGCCCTCGAATAGCTGGCGCCCGCACGGTGAGCGTGCGGGTGGCGGCGATGGTTTAGATGACCGCGCCGTGGCTGGTCAGGGGGCGTCCGTGCCTGTTTTGGGAGATGTGGAGACAGATGATGCTCCCGGGCGGGGCTGCGTCCGGCCAACTTGGTTAGCCCTCAGGGATCCAGCGTGAGCTGCTCGTTAGGCTTGCGGCATGACTGACTACGTGCAGGTTTCGACGGCGACGGAGACCAAGCAGGAGGCGATCGATCTCGCTGGTTCGGCGGTCAAGGAGCGGCTCGCCGCGGGCGCGCAGATCATCGGGCCCGTCACCAGCGTGTTCTGGCATCTCGGTGAGTACGGCACGGGCGAGGAGTGGCAGCTGCTTCTCAAGACGACGAGTGAGCGCTACCCCGAACTGGAGGCTTACCTGCTCGAGCGCCACCCTTGGGACAACCCGGAGGTGTGTGCCGTGCCGATCACGGAGGGTGCGGAGCGCTGCAAGATGTGGATCAGCGACGCCGTCTCGCCGAACGCGTCCTAACCTGCCGCACGCTCCAACAAGTCTTGGACGGGCCCGAGATCCTTGTGGGCACGGAGGCGGCCGAGGACCAGGTCGATCCGTTGCCTGGGGCGGATGGAGGCGACGCCTGTTGCGAGTTCGAGAGCTCGGCTGGTTCTCGCGGCGGCTTGCTCAACCTCGCCGGCTGTGAGGTAGGCGTCTGCGAGCCACGAAAGGTAGAGGGCTTTGTCGCGGGCGTGGTCGTCGGAGTATCGGTCGAGGGCGGCGGTGAGGACCGGCACGGCCCGCAGAGGGCGGCGGAGTTCGGTCCAGCATCGGCCGGTCATGATGTCGAGTTCGGTGCGGTCGACCCAGGCTGACCAGTCGGGTTGAGGTTCGTCTTCCTGGGCGGTCTCCAGGGCTTCGTGTGCGGCGGCGAGGGCGCGTTCGGTACCTGTCGCCTGGTTGTCGACGGCGCAGGCCCAGGCGAGTCGCTCGTAGAGGAGAGCGCGGACGGACGATGGGGTGCGGCCGGTAATTGTTGCGCAGGAGTCTTCGGCGAAGGTGACGGCGGCCCGGCGGTCGTCCGTGATGGTCTTGTAGGCGAGGAATGCGAGGGAGTTGCCGTAGAGGTCGGCGTCGCCGGCGTCCTTGGCGGCCTCGCGGCTTTCCGTGTAGAGGGATTCGGCGTCCTGTGTGCGGCCGCCGTCGAAGGCTGCCCAGCCCGCCTGTTGGGCCTGCTCGGCGTGGAGTGAGGTGAGGCGGCGGCGGGTCTCGTCTGTGAAGCTCCCGCGCCGCAGGAGGCCCTTGGTGAACTGGACTTCGCCGACGTATACGCGGTAGGTGTCACCGCCGCCGAGGAAGTCGTCGAGGCGGCGTAGACGGGCGGTGCGCTCGCGGAGCCTGTCGACGTATGTGCTGGTGATGCGGCGCGGGGGATCGGGGCGGTGCAGGGCCGGCAGAGCGGCGGCGAGGCCCGTGGTGGTCGCGGCTTGGAGGATGGTGCGGCGGCGCACGTGCATTCCGTTCTCTGAGGAGGACATTCCTGCGGGGGCGTCTTCGGCAGCATCCGCCTCCCAGGGGCGGGGTGTGAGGCCGAGCATGGGTCCTGGGACGCGTAGCGCATCCGCGATGTTCATGATTTTGCCGAAAGTCGTGATCCGACCCTGCCCCTTGGCCAGTGTCCCGACCCGTTCAGGTTTGATGTCGCACTCGGCTGCGATCTTCGAGTAGCTGATCCCCGCCCGCTCGCGTGCGATCCGAAAAACCACACCGAAGTCATGGTCTGCCAGGGCTCGTTGCACTTCCTCGTCGTTGAGGAGTTCGGGCGGCAGGGCCGTCGGTGGCTGGTAGATCATGCGGCACTCTTCCTGCTCGCCAGAGTCTGCGCGGTGGGTGTCCACGGTGTGTACCCATCATGGGGATACCCCGCGCTGGGAGGCAGAGCTTCCTCGGGAATTCCATCCTGTACGCCAAGGCCCCGGGGCAGTGCTGTCCGCCGACCCCGGGGCGTTGACGACTGGTTAGGAGTCGCCATGCATGAGCGTACCCAACTTGCCTCTCTACTTGGGGAGTTCAGCTTCAGTATGCTTTGCGATACGCCGGAGGTCGCGCGATGAGCGATGTCTGGGCTCCTGCGGAGCCGAGCCCTGGGGTGCTCGTGCACTCCGCCCGAGACCGCGAATTGGCGTCAGCCCACTGGCTGTTGTCTGCGGCTCCGGCGATCAAGGAAGCCAGGAGGGAATGGGCGGAGAACGGAATTACGGTGCTGCGGTGCGGTGGCGTTTTCACGGCCATCCGTATCTCGGCCGGCATTGTGCACGCAGCGGCGGGGACGGAAGATCCGGTGGCGGTGAGCGACTACCTCTCCCGCGTCCTGCGGGGCCCCGTCTTCGCTGACCAGGCCGCGCGGCGTTTCTATGTGCTGGTGCCGGCGAGCACACAGCGGCTGTCGCAATGGCACGGCACCGCCGTGCCTGAAGCCGAATGCCTCGGCGCGCACTGCTTCGTCGGAGTTCCTCGTCCGGGCCGCGATGATCCCCGCGAGTTTCGGTGTCACTGGGTAGTGCCGATGGACGGCCCCGCCGACCTCTGCTCCCCGCACGCGGTCACGCAGCTCCTCGACTATGGCCGGCTTCGCCTGGCCGCGGCGGAGGGAGTGGCCGATGAATGACTCTGCGCTCGAAGCCGTGGAGATTCTGCACTTCCTCAATGCGGAGACACCGCGCGTCACCACCAGGGACGAGGCGGCCGGGCGCGCTGTGAAGCTGGGGGACTGGGCTCAGGTGCTGTTGCCACAGGCGCGGGCGGCCCTCGCCGAGGTGGCCGACGAATGCAGACAGCGCGAAGCGATCACCCGCATCATCGGCTGGTCTCTGAAGACTCTGGAACGCACCTTTCAGCCGTCTCTTCAGGACGCGATCTGGCACGTCGAGAGCCTCACGACGTGCTGTCGCCTCCTAGCTGACGTCGTGTTGACGGTCGGCGAGGGGCGCGTCGTGTGCTTCTGGTGCAAGACCCACTCCCACGACACCCGGCTCATCCACGTTGTAGAGGTCGGCAGCGGCCCGGGCTGCGCACTCTCCGCGTGCCCGCCATGCCGCAAGCGCTACGCCCTCACGCCGTTCATCGACCAGCCAGGTATGACGCCGCCCGCTTCCGTCGGGGAGTAACCGACAAGACTCCTCGGTGCTACGCGCCTTGTCCCCGAGGAGGCTCCGGCCGCCATCTGCCGCGTGCCCTGACGGGGGCGGCCGGAGCCAGCATAGACGCAACGAAGGGTCCTGTCTGATGCCAAGGCCCGCGCGTACTTCACCGCGAAAGGCCAGGGCCCCTGTGTAACCCGAGTCCCGCCCTTGGTCGTGCCGCGCCCCGTCCCAGGGCCGGGGCGCGGGTCCCAATCCAAGTCGCTCACGTTTACACCCCGGGAGGATTCCTGATGACCTATGAGGTCCTGGTAGCGCCGTTCCTGGAGAGGCACTTACTCCTGCGGCCCGGAAATCAGGCAGGCGCCACGATACCGGCGCCGATGTATGAGGAGCTGCGCGACACCGCGAATCGGGGCGGAACAGTCCCGCCGTGGCTCGCCGATACGGTCCAGCAGGCATGGGGTCTTCACCTTGCGGGACGGGCCATGGACGGTTCGGTCCTCGTCCGCGACGCATCGCCCTACGGCTACTGCCGCGCCTCCTACGAGCTCAACCTCGGCTGCAACTTCGACTGTGCGCACTGCTATTTGGCGCAGAAGCGGTTCGCCGGCCTGGACTGGCCGGACCGCGAGAAGCTGCTGATGGCGATGCGCGACGCCGGTGTCGTCTGGCTCCAGATGACGGGCGGTGAACCGATGATCGACCGCCTATGGGCGCAGACCTACAGGTACGCCTGGGACCTGGGCATGATGCTGTCGGTCAGCACGAACGCCTCGGCCATGTGGAAGCCGGAGAACATCGAGTTGCTCACCGGCCGACGGCCCTACCGAATCACCGTCAGTGTCTACGGGGCTTCCGAGAACTCCTTCGACGGGCTCACCAAGCGCCGCGGATCCTTCCGCAAGTTCCAGCGCGGTGTCGAGGCCGCGCTCGAGGCCGGGCTCGCCCTGTCCCTCAACCTGATCATCACGGAGAGCTGCGCCCACGAGGAGCAGCAGATGATCGACATGGCCCAGCAGTGGGGACTGCCGTACCACGTATTCTCCAACATGTCCCCGACGATCTATGGCGGCGCCGACTCACTGCCCGCCCAGTCGAAGGATCACCTGCGCGAACGTAAGCCGTTCGGTGGCTGCCACGCCGGCCACACCTTCTTCCACTCCGATCCGCACGGCCGCATCTCGATCTGCAAGGTCGGCCGGGATGAGCAGATCGACCTCGTCGCCGAGGGCGTCGACGGCCTCACCCGCCTCGGCCCGATCGCGGATCGCCTCATGCTTCGCACCGGTGGCTGCTCCGGCTGCGCCTTGTCCGGCACCTGCCGGGTGTGCAGGCCGCTCGCCAAGCTCTACCAGGAGGCGAAGGCACCACTGCAGATGTACTGCCAGCACACGAAACAGGAGGTACCGACATGACCGCCATCACGACCCAACGACCCGCGACCGGGCCCGTGCCCGTCGAGATCGCCCCGGTGAAGAGCAGCGTGATCACCCTCGTAGACGACCTGGAGACGATCGTCGAGAGCGAGAAGTGCAGCTGCAACGCGGGTGACGACAACCCCTACTAGACGGGCACGGCCGCCCAGACCACGCGGCACTGCCTTCTGGAGCCGGGGGCCCCTTCATTGCGGGCCCCCGGTTTGCTCAGTTTCCCAGGGGATTCGGGAGGCGTTGTGCCGGACGCTGGAGGGCGTAGAGCGGCCGTCCGTTGAACTCGCGCTTGCGCACCAGGGAAAAGCCCTGCTCCTCGTAGTACACGGCCAGCCGGTGCTCGGTCGTGACGCGACGAACCCAGCGCGCTCCGTCACGGGCGGCATAGTCGACTGCCCACGACGCAATGCGCATGCCGAGCCGCTGACCGGCCCGGGCGGGGTCGGTGACGGTTGAGGTCAGCAGGCGACTCGCCTCGTGACGCTCCTCCTCTGTCCACGCCGCGGTGCCGAGCCGGTCGACGATGATCGTGACGCCGCACAGTCGGTCGCCGTCGAGGAGGCACCACATGGGGGCATGGCTGGCCTTGCTGGCGATCTCGGCGGCACTCTGCGGCCATGGAACGTAACCGCGGTCAGCCATCCACTTGAAACGGTCCGCGGTCAGGCGCTCGATGGTGTCGTGGTCGCTCAGGGTGGCAGGACGCATGGTGTACATGGACACGCTCCAGGCTCGTTGCGACGCAGCAGAGCCTACGGGGCCCGAGAGACAGGGGCAGGGAACATGGAAGCCGTCATGCTGGCCGACCTGCCGGCCCCGGTCCGTGAGGCCGTCGCATGGCAGACGGGTCCTATCCTGGCTGCGAGCCCGATTGCTGCGGGGCACAACAGCCCTCTGTCCGTACGCCTCGAAACGGCCCTCGGATCACTCTTCGTCAAGGGGCTGCCGGACACGTCACCGGGCCGGGTCGCGACTCAGCACCGCGAGTACGAGATCGGTCGTCACCTACACGGCGTTGGGCCTCGGGCGCGCTGGCAGATTCGCGCGTCAGGCTGGCATCTCGTCGCTTTCGACTATCTTGACGACGCGCGCCACGCTGACTATCGCCCCGGATCTACGGACCTCCCTGCCGTCGTCAACCTTCTGCAGAAAGTCGCCCGGCTCCCTATCCCTGTGGGCGTTGACCTCCGCAGAGCCGAACAACGCCTCTCCGCATACGGCGACGGAGAACAGTTGCGGCACGTCGTCGGCGGAACCCTTCTCCATACTGACCTGAACCCGCAGAACGTCCTCCTCACCCAGGACGGCACAGCTCACCTCGTCGACTGGGGATGGGCCACCCTGGGCGCCCCCTGGCTCGATGCTGCCGCCTGGGGGATCTGGCTCGTCGCATCCGGCCATACCCCCAGCGCCGCACTCGCGTGGGCCGCGCGGCTACCCGCCTACCGGGCTGCCGCCCCTGCCGCACGCCACGCGTATGCCGTCATGGCCTCGGCTATGTGGGAGGACATCGCGGAGGCGAGCGACGCGCCCTGGGTGTCTCGCCTACGCGATGCGGCTGGAGCGTGGGTCGCGGCCACATCCTGTAGCGACCTCAGCGACCAGCAGGAGATCTCATCGCGCGCAGACCGATCCCGTCGGTTCACCGGCACCTGACGAGAAGGTGATCCGGCGCAGCGCGGTATGGCAGCCGATACAACCGGCCGAGCTGCGCCGACGTCGTGTGGCACCTGCGCGAGGAGGACCACGTCGGCCCCGTCGTCCTGGTGAACAAGCACGACGGCATCGATTTGCCTCGCTCGGCCCCTGCTCATCACCGACAACAGCACTCTCGATGAACGACTGACAGCTGCCAGATGCAGCCTCCGCTTCCAGGACCGGCGGGTCGATGAGCTCGAAGCACGCATCGCCGCCCTGGGAGCATTACCTCCGCGGCAGCCCCGTAATCGGCCGCCGCTGGCGGGAAGCGCGGACCGTGACACCATGCACGCATGCATTTCGAGCTCGTCCCACCCATAGGTGTCGGCCCGCTGCAGATTGGCATGTCACGCCACGCTGCGAACAGCGTGCTGGACTCACTGCGGGAACCGACGGCGATCTCCCCGTCCGACCAAGCAGGTCAGCATATCTTCCGACCCAGCGGCCTGATGATCAGTATCGAATGCGCGCGTGACCAGCTGGAATCCGTGGAACTGGGACGCCCTACTGAGCCATCGGACGTCGTGCTCTTCCGCGGAATCGATCTCTTCGGCCTGCCAGCCCGCGAGGTCGTGACCCGCATCTCCGAAGCTACAGCCATCGCCGCCGACGACGAGGAGCCTGCGTCATTCGTCGCGCCAGAACTGCTGCTCAGCTTCTGGCGCCCCTTCGACGGCGACGAGCAACCGGACGATGAACAGGGCTACTACTTCAACTCCGTGTTGCTGGCTCGACCCGGCTACTACGACGGCCCCAGCCATGGGTAGGCCGGGAGCAGCCATGTGATCTCGCCGCGCCGCCCCCCATGCCCCGTCCACCGTCCGGTGGACGGCGCGCCCTACTGGGTGTTTTGAGGTGACCGGCGGCGGGAGGGGCGGGCCAGTCGATGGCGAGGCGTGGGGGACAGCAGTTCAAGCCTTCGTTCCGGCGGCAGCACGGTTCGCTCGTCATGGGTTCTGCGCGCGCAGGGCTGTCGTCTCCGGGGGCCGGAGCGTACCGCCGCGAGCTGTTGGTTCCTGAAAAGTTCTGGGTGAGGGGGTGGTCCGCTCTTCGCAGATCCACGGTGTCGTGGTCGCGTCCCAACCGCGATCACTGTGGAGGTCCCTGTCGTGGTCCCTCTTTTGGCTACCGCACTTCTGCTGCTGCCCTCCGTAGCGCTGGCGTGCCCCTTCGCCGTCGCCGAAGCGCGTACGTGTATGAGCCCCGGTCCCGGCCGTCATCGCCGCATCACGCGAGGGCGGCATGCGGCGAGGGGAGGGCGGCGATGAACCGCTCGTTTCCGCCCGACCCCCGTCGTGTGTTCACGAACCCCTGCGTCCTGCTGCGCTGGACTAGTTGCACCCCGAACGCGCCGGCGCAGGCCCGAGCCGCATTACGCGGCATCCTTGGCCAACTCGATTTGAGCGCCGAGGCGATCAGCGATGCAGTGTTGACGGTGTCCGAGCTCGTGGCCAATGCGACCGAGCATGCGCCGGGACCGTACGAGATGAGGCTGCGGCTCGCCGCAGCCGAGTTTTTCTGTGAGATCGAGGACGCAGATCCGCGCATCCCCGGGATTCCAGCGTTTCCCTCGGCTGCCCCCTTCGCACCTGTTCCCGAGGGGCGTGGAGGCGGGCTGGATGCCTTGCTGAGTTTGCTCGCCGAGCGCGGTCGAGGGCTGGCCATCGTGAATGAACTCACCCAAGGAGCATGGGGGTTCAGGTGTACGCAGCGCACGAAGTTCGCTTGGGCATCATTCCCGGCGAACGTGCCGCCGCTCCTCGCTGAGACCGTCGTGCGACCGGATAACGGCGCTCCCGATGAGGTATCCGAATGCGCTGAGCGTTCCTACGATCTGGATCGTTGAGACAGAAGAGTCTGAGAGGGAGTTGTGAGGGCCGATCCGCACGGTGCGCTCGACCCGGGAGGCCGGTCCCCACCGTGGCCTGGGTCGAGCCGGCCACCGCTGACGGTACGGCGGTGGGCACTCCGTCGCCCGGCTCCAAACTCGGGCCTCCGTGATGTTGGCAGTCGCCGCGGACTCGCCCTATCCGGCGCGCACGCGACTGCTCTCCAGAGGCAGGCGCCCATCGGACTGTGAGGTGCTCTGTTCAGCGGTTGGACGCCATGGTGTCCGCGGGTGCGCTGATGTAGCGGCAGCTCCACTGCCCGACTCCGGGTGGATCAACACGTCTAACTCCGCTCCCGTGCAGGTGAATTGGCGTGACAGCGAGCGGTGAGATCGCTGATTACTCGCACCGTAAGAGTGAATGGGACGCGAATGTTCTGGATCTTGTTTGTCTCGCCAGAATCCTGGGGCATGACGGTTGCAGCGGTGACGTATCAACCACGCTGCGTGATGCGTAGCAGGTGGGAGTGGGGGAGACACGTGAGAGCAAATGGCGTACGCACGGGGGCAGTTGTGTCCATCGCCGCAGTCCTGGCATGCGGATTGGGGGCGTGCACTCACGGTGCGCGCGGTCCGGAGGGCGGGAAGGATTCCCAGGCTTCGGAGCCTCGAGCCTCGGTGTCCCCGTCTGCGACCGGCGAGGCGGATGGTGAGGCCGTGGCGGCCTACAGGGCTATGTGGGAGGACGCCGCCGAAGCCTCCCGGACCTCGGATCCAAAACATCCGCGGCTCGACGATCACGCAGAGAAGAACGCTTTGTGGCTCCTTCAGTACGTGATGCGGCAGGCGCGGAAGTCGGGGGTGACTATGACGGGCGAGGTAGCCGTTGCGCCGATGGTGGTGAAGGTGAGCCCAAACAGGGTCGTACTGCGGGACTGCTTCGACGGCTCTCGGTGGGTTCAGGTGAAGCAGGGAAGTTCGCCGCATGACATGTCCGGTGGACGACACCGCGCCAAAGCCACCATTGTGCGTACGGCCAAGGGCTCGTGGAAGGTGTCCGACCTGTACTGGGAGGACATCGGCACATGCGTGAAGTGACACGTCGAATGGCGCGTGTTTCACGCGGGCTAATCATCGTGGCGGTGGTGGGGCTGTTTGGCCAGATGGCCGGGGTAAGTTGGGCGGGCGACGGCGATGAGGGCGTGAACTTCGGCACGGGAGTGAAGTGCCGTCAGCCCGGGCGATGTGGTGTCGGCGCGAGCAACGCTGCGCGTCCTGCGAGTGAGGGGAGGCCGAGGGTGTCCTCGCCACACCGGGCTTCGGCGGGAAAGGGAGATGGGGGTCCGAAGGGGCCACCGACGATCGAGTCGGATGGCTGGGAGTACGACCTCGGTAACGGGATGGGGATCCTTCCTCGATTCGACGGTGATAAGGCGAGGCCGCGGGGACGCGATGTGGAGCCGAAGCCGGACCCTGCGATGGTCGCGCAGCAGGTGGTGCGGGAGTTGGTGTTGCCTGATCCGGTGATCCGGACCAGTCCCGATGAGAAGCATGCGCAGTTGGTGCGGGTGCCGACGTGGATGTGGTTGGACCGGGCGATGTGGAGGCCGGTGTCGAAGACCGCGAAGGTGCCTGGGGTTTCGGTGACGGCGACGGCGATACCGCGTTCGGCGACATGGCGCATGGGTGACGGCGAGACAGAGGTGTGTGACGGCTCGGGGACGCCGTACTCGCCAAGGTTCGCGGCGGATTCGAGCTCTCCGGACTGTGGGCACACATACGTGCGCTCCTCCGCTGGCCGGCCGGACGATGCATACACCGTGTCGGTGACTGTCACGTGGGACGTGGAGTGGCGCGGCGGGGGCGAGCAGGGCCTCATTTCGGGGCTGCAGACCCAGGCGCAGATGCCCTTGAGGGTCGCTGAGGCGCAGGCGCTGGTCGTGGCCTGATCACCGAGCCGGGCGAAAGGTACTGGGGCAGCAGGGGCCCTGGGCCAGATCTTCTTGAACGAGAACGAGTTAGGTGAAGTGTGGGTACCTCTTTGTCTTCTTCCAGGTCGGCGGATGCGAACGGTGGGTGGGCGCGGCCCAGGCCGCCCCGGCAGCCGGCCGAGGGTCCTCCTGCAGGTGGCGGGCCGGTGGGGGCGCCGCGGCGGTGGCGGCCGGGGCTGGTCGCGCTCGGCGTCGCCGGGGCCATCGCCTGTGCGGGCGGTGTCGCGTGGACGGTGGGTAATGCCGGGGAGCGGCAGCCGGTGCTGTCCGTGGTGCGTCCGGTGGCTGCGGGTGAGGTGATCGAGGCGCGTGACGTGGGTGTCGTGCGACTTGGTGTCGATGACGCCACGCAGTTGGTCCTAGCTGGTCATCGGGATGCGGTGATCGGTCGGCGGGCCGTGGTGCCTTTGGTGTCCGGGCAGTTGCTCGCGCCCGGGCAGTTGGGCGACGCGGCCGGGTTCCCGCCGGATGGGCAGGCGCTCGTCGTCGTGGGGGTCGAGCCGGGGATGCTGCCCGCTGGACTGGCGCAGGGACAGCGGATCGCTGTGGTGCCCGGCGCCCTGCCGGGAGGGCGTGAGACGGCCGACGCGGGAGCGGATGCGAAGGTGCCGGATCCGGTGCTCGGTGTGGTGAACGCGGTGGGGCGGTCGGAGTCGGCGTCCGGGAAGGGCGCTGTGACGGTG
The DNA here is from genome assembly GCF_044748025.1 of Streptomyces sp. NPDC090032. NCBI lineage: Bacteria > Bacillati > Actinomycetota > Actinomycetes > Kitasatosporales > Streptomycetaceae > Streptomyces > Streptomyces sp. NPDC090032. Next base: position 800,148 of record NZ_JBIVFF010000001.1, read on the forward strand.
CTCGTGGATGCTGGGGCGGTGCGCCGGGTGGCGCAGATGAGCGATCCGAGGGTCGCGGTGCTGAGCTCGTCCGTGAAGGCGGTTTCCTGATGCGGCAGATCGTGGCGCTCGGGTCACTCAAGGGAGCGGCGGGGTCGAGCACGCTTGCTCTGGCGCTGGCCGCGGCGTGGTCGCCCAGCGGTGAGGTGGCGTCTTTGGTGGTGGAGGCGGATGCTTCCGGGGGCGACCTTGCAGTGAGGTTCGGACTGTCGGACATGGCGGGCCTGCTCGCGTTAGCGGCCGGCGCCCGGCAGGCGGGGGCGGAGCGGGACCTCGAGGCCTGTACGCAGGAGATTGCGGGAGGTCTGCGGGTGGTGGTGGCGCCGACCGGAGCGGATCAGGCCCTGCCGAGCGTCGCGGAGGTAGCGGCATGCCTGCCCGTTCTGCGCGGTGATGCCGGCAGCGAGGGGACGGTGCTGCTCGATCTCGGGCACCTCGGGGCTGCCCCGTCGCGGGAGCTGGCGCGGGCGGCGGACCGTCTGGTGCTGGTAGCCCGGGGCAGCGCGGACGCCCTGGCCCATGTGGCCGCGCGCCCCGAATGGCTGGAAGGAATCCCGACGGAGCTCGCCGTCGTCGGCAAGTGCCGCTACTCCGAGTCCGACATCGCCCAGGCGCTCGAGATGGACCGGGACAAGATCCACCTGCTGCCCTGGGATGTCCGCGCCGCGGATGCCTTCGCCGGTACTGCGCGTGTGACCGAAGGACGGTGGCGCCGGTCACCGCTGGCCCGGGCGGCATTCGTCCTGGCGCGGCGGCTGGCAGGGGCCGATGCGGGCGTGGCACGTGGCGGGTTGTGCGGCGAGTTGGCGCAGCTCGGCTCGCGTGCCCTGCCCAGCCAGTTGCTCGGCCGGTCCGGGGCATTGCGGTCGCTGGAGAAGGGCGGTGCGCAGTGATGGACCATGTCGTGGCCGCGGAGAAGTTCCGGGAGAACATCGCCGCGAACCTGACCGGCTTCGCGCATTCGCGCAGTGAGGCCGGACTGCCGGTGCAGAGCGGCGGTGAACGGCGCACGCTGGCGAGGAAGCTGCTCGCCGATGAGATCGCCTCCCACAACCAGGGCCGACTCAGGGTGGGCAAGCCCGCCCTGAGTGATGTGGAAAGGGAGGGCATCGAACGTTCGGTGATGGAGGCCCTGTTCGGCCTCGGTTCGCTCCAGGAGCTCTTGGACGACGAGCGGATCGAGAACATCCAGATCAATGGCGCGGACCAGGTCTTCGTCCGCTACGCCGACGGAACCGAGGAGCAGCGTGGCTCGGTGGCCGCCTCCGACGGTGAACTCGTCGATCTCGTACGGCAGATCGCGGCGCGTTCGGGCTTGGAGGAACGGCGTTTCGACCGCGGGTCACCGAGCCTGAACGTCTGTCTGCCGGACGGTTCCCGCTTGTTCGCGGTCATGGCGCTGTCGCACCGGGTGGGGCTGACGATCCGCCGGCATCGCTTCAAGCGCGTGTCCATGGACGACCTGGTCGACCGCCTCGGCGTGTGCGACCGGCGCCTGGCGGCGTTTTTGACCGCGCTGGTGAGGGCCCGGAAGAACATCATCATCGGCGGCGGCACCAACGTCGGCAAAACGACCCTCGCCCGCGCCCTGGCCTCGGTGATTCCACCGCAGGAGCGGCTGGTGACGATCGAGGACACCTTCGAACTCGGGCTGCACGAGGACACGCTCGCGCACCCCAACGTGATGGCCCTGCAGGCCCGCGAGGCGAACCTGGAGGGCGAGGGCGCCGTCGATCAGGCGGAGCTGGTGCGCTGGGGGCTTCGGATGTCTCCGGACCGGGTGATCGTCGGGGAGATTCGCGGCCCGGAGGTCGTGCCGATGTGCAACGCCATGAGCCAGGGCAACGACGGCTCGCTCTCCACCATCCACGCCTCCACCTCACGCGGAGTGTTCACGAAACTCGCCGCCTACGCCGCCCAGTCACCGGAGCGGCTGTCGCTGGAGGCGACGAATCTGCTGGTCGCCTCGGCCGTGCACTTCGTGGTGCATGTGGGCTGGGACGTAGACGGCAGGCGCGTCATCGACTCGATCCGCGAGGTCGTAGACGCGGACGGCACCCAGATCGTCTCCAACGAGGTCTACAAGCCCGGCCCGGACGGGCGCGCCGTGCCAGGGGCTCCCGTGCGCACCGAAACCTTCGACGAGCTGGTCGATGCAGGCCTGGATGTGGACCTCCTGCGCGCCGAGCGGCGGAGGACTCCATGACCCACCACGTGCTCGTCGGGCTGTTGCTGGGAGCGGGGCTCGCCCTCTCCCTCTGGCTGACCGTGTACGGAGTTCTGCCGCGCCCGCTCGGCCGCCGCAGCGCACACCGGCGGTGGCGGCTGCCCCTGCAGGCGAGCGGGCGGCAGTGGCTGGTCGCCGCTGTCACCGCCGCCCTGACAATGGCCCTCACAGGCTGGCCAGTTGCAGGGCTCCTCACCATGGTCGGCGTGCTGACCCTCCCGCGACTGCTGGGACGAGACCGCCAAGCGGCGGCCCGCACGACCAGGCTGGAGGCCGTCGCCATCTGGGCGGAGATGCTGCGCGACACCCTGTCCGCGGCGGCCGGACTGGAACAGGCGATCCTCGCCACCGCCCCCATCGCCCCGCCCGCCCTGCGCGAGCAGACGGCTCGCCTTGCGGCCCGCATCGACGACGGGCACCCGTTGGGTGAAGCGCTGCGCACCTTCGCCGACGAGGTCGACGATGCCACCTGCGACATGGTCACGGCCGCACTGGTCATGGCCGCCGAACGCCAAGCCCGCCAACTTTCCGCACTGCTGGGCCAGTTGGCGGCCGCGACCCGGGAACAGGTGACCATGCAGCTCAAGACCGAGGCCGGGCGCGGGCGGGTGAGGACCTCGGTGCGCGTTATCACCTGCACCACTTTGGGCATGGCGGGGGGACTGGTCGTCCTCAACCGCCCCTACCTCACTCCGTACGAGAGCGCTGAGGGACAACTCGTCCTCGCCTTGGTGGGCGGCCTGTTCGCCCTCGCCTTCTGGTGGCTGATGAAGATCGCCACCCTGGAGGAAGAGCCCCGGATCCTGAAAGCCGTACGCCCTGCGCCGGGGGAGGCGAGGGGCCGATGACAATGATTCTTCTCGGGCTGGGACTCGGCGGATTCCTGGCACTGACCGTGTATGGCATCAACCCACCCCGAGCCTCCCTCGCCGACACACTCGCCAGACTCGGCAAACCCCCGGCCGCACCACCGCCGACGGCCGTGGAAAACAAGGTAGAGGGCTGGGCGACGAGGCTCGGGTGGCGGGCCGTGCCGACACTGAAGACCCTGGGCCTGCCCACGCGGAGCCTTCGCGACGACCTCGCGGTCGCCGACGTGCCGGTCGAGCGGTTCCTGGCAGAGAAGGCGGCTGCCTTCCTCGCCGGCCTTCTCGCGCCCAGTGTCGCCTCACTGCTGCTGTGGGCGCTGACCGGCAGCGGATTCGGTGTGCGACTGACGGTCCTCGGCTCACTGCTGACCGGGACGGGGCTGTTCTTCACCCCAGACCTGTCCGTACGCGCCGAGGCCCGCAAGCGCCGCAAGGAACTGCGCCACACCCTGTCCGTCTTCCTCAACCTCGTCGTCATCGCCCTGGCCGGCGGTGCCGGCATCCACCAGGCCCTCGCGGACGCCGGAGCCAATGCGCACGGATGGGGCGCGGCCCAATTGCGCCGCGCCCTGACCGCCGCGGAGGTCGGGCGAACCAACGTCTGGCACGAGCTGGGCGAACTGGGAACCCGCACCGGCGTGCGGGAACTGACGGAACTCGCGGCGACAGTCTCCCTCGCTGGCAGCGAAGGCGCCAAAATCCGCGTGTCGCTGGAGGCCAAGGCCGCCGCGATGCGCACCCGCAGCCTCGCCGAGGCCGACGGCGCCGCGCAGTCCGCCACCGAGCGGATGTCGCTGCCCGTGGTCGTCCTCTTCGCGGGCTTCCTCGTCTTCATCGGCTACCCGGCCCTGCAGAACGTTCTCGCGGGGTTGTAGCCCCACACACTCACTACGAAAACGGAGCTTGCCGTGAACCTTCGCTCGATCGAAGCCCGGACCCGCACCTGGTGGCGACGCGCCCAAAGGGGGATGGCCCAGGATGCCGGGTACTCCACCGAGACCGTCATCGTCACTGCCCTCCTCGTCATCATGGGGCTCGCGGTCATCGGCATCATCGCCTCCAAGGTGACCGCCAAAGCGGGCGGGATCGACCTTGGCTAAAGGAAGCCAACGACGACGCATGAAGCGGCCGGCGGATCATGGGGCCGTGAGTACCGAGCTGGTACTCGTGGTTCCGCTGCTGATGACCCTGCTGCTGCTCATCGTGCAGTTTTCCCTCGCGCTGCACGCCCAGCACATTGCGCAGACGGCCGCCTCCCGCGCCTTGGCGGCCGCCCGAGCCCAGCACGCCACCGCCGCGGCCGGAGACGCGCGCGCTGCGGCCACGCTGCGACTCCTGGGCGGCCGGATCCTCACACATCCCACAGTGAAGGTCAGCCGCGGTGCCGAGAAAGTGGTGACACATGTCGAGGGCGGCGTCGTTGCGGTGGTACCGGGACTGCATCTGCGCGTGGCTGGTAACGCGGCGGGACCCACCGAACGTTGGGCGGCACAGAAGGGGTGATCGGATGCGCGTGACCACTCACTTACACAGGCCGAGGGATGCCGGGTCGGCGACGACCGAACTCGTCCTGGTGACGCCGTTGTTGATCCTGTTAGCGCTGGTCGCTGTCGCCTTCGGCAAGCTCGTCGGCGCGCGCCTGGACGCCGACGAAGCCGCCCACCAGGCGGCCCGTGCCGCCTCCCTGGCGCGCTCCGCCGACGCAGCACGCTCTGAGGCCGACCAGGCGGCCAACCGCAGCCTGACCGGAGCCGGATCCTCGTGCACCGGCCCCCGGATCGCCCCCGAACTGGGCGACTTCGCCCCCGGGGGAGTGGTGCGCGTGACAGTGACGTGCCACGCCTCCCTTGACGTCCCAGGCATGCGCAGCGTGGACGTCACAGCCTCGGCCGCCTCCGTCGTCGACCTCTATCGGGGAGTAGAGCCATGACACGTAAGAACCGACGAGGTGCGCTGTGCGAGGACTCGGGGCAGGTCACCGCGGTCGTCGTGGTGTCGGTGGCCGGGTTGTTCCTGTTCGCTGGACTCGTAATCGACGGTGGCCTCGCCCTGGCCGGGAAGGTACGCGCCGCCGACACCGCGCAGGAGGCCGCGCGCGCCGCCTGCCAGGAAGTCGACCTCGACTACCTGCGCGCCACCCACCACACCAGACTCAACACACCACAGGCGGCTGCCGCGGCACGCGGACGGGTGGCCGCCGTCGGCGACACCGCCCGCGTGCAGGTACGCGAGGACCAGGTACGGGTCAGCGTCACCCACATCCAGAGAACCCAGGTCCTCTCACTGGTCGGCCTGGACCGGCTCACCACCACCGCGTCCGCCACCGCACACATCGAACTCGGCACCACCACCCCCTGGGATCAGGGAACCCAAGGAGCGCCCTGATGACAAGACCGGCCCCGGCTCACCGCACACCAAACCGGCTGACCGCCGCCGTACGACTCCTGGCCTCCGCCAGCGCATGCACCGTGGCGGTGGTCGGTATCCCCTACATTCTCCTCACCACCCTCGGCGCGCCCTGGCCCAGCCAAGTCACCTCATTCAACGAGCTGACCACGCGCCTCGCGCAACCGATCAGCGACCCCTTCGTCTTGCAGATCCTCGCGCTCGTGGGATGGGCCTGCTGGGCGTACTTCACGGCCACCGTGCTGCGCGAAGCGCTCTGGCTGCTACGACGCCTGCCCACACTCGTACTGGACACGGCGCTCCTGCGGCGACACACCGCAACGCTGCCCGCCCACCGGGCCGCCGCCGCACTCCTCGTCGGCACCCTCCTCATCGCCCTGATCGCCATGTGGCGCCTGCCCGTCGCGCACGCCTCAGCTCCTGCCGCGAGCCCCGTCGCAGCACCGGTGGCGACCGCCGCGCCCCTGCATGCGCCACCCGCGCGAACCGCCACGCCAGAGCACGCCACCTACATCGTGCAACCCGGCGACACGTTGTGGGGCATCGCCGAGCAACATCTCGGCGACCCCCTGCACTGGCCGAAGATCTACCAACTCAGCTGCGCCCTGCGGCAATCCGACGGCGAACTACTCTCCGACCCAGACCACATCCAACCGGGCTGGCGACTTCACCTGCCCGTCCACAACGAGCCAGCGCCCGCACCACATACGCCGCGGCCGTCCACCGAGACGCCCGCTCCGTCCCCCAGCACACCGACGCCCACCCCGGGACCGGAGAAGCACCAGCCCCCCGACCGCAACGAACATGACGCCGAGCACCGTCAGACGGACCGTCAGCAACAGGATGGCCGCTCGGCCCAGGACGATCGCCCGGTGACCATCCCGCTCGGCACCGCCTCCGCGATCGGCGTCACCACCGCTGCGGGCATCGCGGCAGCCCTCGGCTTCGCCCGCTGGCATGCTGCACGACGCCGCACCCCCAGCCTCGACACCCTCGCCACGCCCTTGGAGGACGACGAACTGCAGCTGGGCCAGGCCCTGGACCGCAGCAACCAAGCCCACCTGGCCAGCCGAGCCACCCGCCACCACAACCCCGACACCATGACCCGGCGCACCGCCCCAGCCGACCCGGAGCAACCCGGCACCGTCACCATCGCCGAACGCGCCGGCCAGGAAGTCCACATCGACGCCCTCGCCGAACCGGGCGGCGTACACCTGGAGGGGCCAGGTGCCGAGGGCGCCGCCCGCCACCTGCTCATCGCCATCGCCGGCGCTGCCCAGCGACTGCGCCCCACCCCGCCCCGCGTACAACTCCTCACGGACACGGCCACCGCGCGCTGCCTACTTCCAGGCATCGAGACATCCGTCCCAGCCTGGATCCTCACCGAACACTCCACCGAAGCGGTCCAACTTGCTGAGCACGCGCTACTCGAGCACGCTCGTCACGAACAGCGCCTGGACACAGAAGCGTTGGAGCACGGCGTGCCCGCCCTCCACGTACTGCTCCTGGACGGCCAGAGGCCCGGCGAGGACGAAGGCCGGCTGCGGGCGCTAGCTGCACGGGCCGGGGCCGGTCAGCTCGCCGTCGTCACGCTCGGCGGCCACCGCGACGTGGCACAGCACCAGCTAGACATCGCCGCCGATGGCACCTCCACCGGTCCCCTCGCCGCCCTGGACGGCGCCACGATGTTCCTCCTCACCCTCGACACGGCCCACGAACTCGCCCAGGGGCTGCTGGCCGCCCACGGACACCACACCGCCGCATTCGACCCCATCGACGCCGCTGATGCCCCGGGCCCCGAACCGGCCGGCGCCCCCGCATCCCAGCGCCCCGATGACCCCGATCCAAGCCGCAACCGCCAGGCCCCTGCCTCTGTACCGGAGGCCGTCTCGTCTCGCCCGGTGCACCTGTCTCTCCTCGGAGGATTCAAACTCCTCGTCAATGGCGAAGAATGCACACTCGCCGACACCCGGAAAGAAGAGACCCGTGAATTTATCGCCCTCCTCGCCGCTCACCAGAGCGGGCTGCGTGGCGAAGAAATCGCCGAGAAAATGCAACTGGCCGACGACCCGGCCGAAATGAAAGCTGACCTCGAAAACCTACGGCGCGCCGCCCGGCGCGTCTTCCGCAGCGCCACCGGAAAGAAAGAGGTCGCCTTCGTTACCCTCAGCGGGCCCATCCACCGCCTTGACCCGCAATACATCTCCACGGACGTCACCGCGTTCACCAACGCCCTCACCCAGGCCACCCGCGCCGACTCTCCGTACGAACGCGCCGCAGCCCTCCAGCACGCCACCGCCCTCTACACCGGACAGCTCTGCGAAGGCGCCGACTACCTGTGGGCCCAGGGCCTCAGGACCGCCCTGCACCGCCGCGCCCTCGACGCCCTGATGCTCCTCGCCGAACACACCGCACAGCACTCCGCCGACCCCGAACCCGCCCTCGCCCTGCTCAACCAGGCCGCCGACCTCGACCCCGAAAACGAGTGCGTCTACCGGCGCATCATCCAGCTCCAGCTCACCCTGGGCCGCGACGATGCCGCACACCGCACCCTGAGTCTGCTCACGGACCGCCTCGCTGCCATCGACGAGGCGCCCGAACCCGCCACCCTTCTACTGCTCAACCAGGCCCCGCCCATGCGCCCGACTCCGGCCAGGAGCTCGTCAATCCGACGGTGAAGTCCTCCCGCTCGTCCCGACCCCCGTCCTGTCACGGGGATCCATCCCGCCGTCCTGCTTGCACGGGAGCACCCAACAGGGGCGTCACCCCAGGTCAAGGCCCGATCCGCCACCGCGGACCGGGCCAGCCTGCATATCGGTACGAGAACCTGTCCCGATCTGCGGCACCGGCGGCCCACCCCTGCTCTCCCCGTCCATACAGCTCACTAACTCCCTGCTGACCATTGCTGTCACCTGCTCTTCCTCCTCCAATCCCCTCCCTTCCTTTCCTCCTTCTCTGCTTGAGCCGGTTCGCCGGCCTCCGGGTCGGAAGAGGCGGGCGCCCAGGCGTAGCCGGAGGCGCCCGCTGTGCCGCCGGGGCTGTGCCGCCGGGGCTGTGCCGCCGGGGCTGTGCCGCCGGGGCCGTGCCGCCGGGGCCGTGCCGCCTTCGAGCGCGCGCTCGACTTTCCGGTTTCGCCGACGCCCGCACGGGCCTTGGCTTCGGTCGCCGACTCGGAGCGGCACGACAGGAAGCGTCGCGCCACCCCGGAATTGCCATAATTCCCGTCGTGAATTCACGAGAATCCCAGCATTATCAAGCCGGAATCCCGCTTCACTGCACCCTTGAGCCGAGCTATATTTAAATTGTTCCCGAAAAGACGGGAGTGGGAAAGGCTGAAAGCGCCCCGGCGGGAATTATTCGAAGGGGTAGCCGAATGCGGAAAGGGGATTCTGATGGGCGGCTATATGGTGAATGCGGTTGAGCTGTGTCAGGCGGACGCGCTGAATTGGATCGAGTTCGAGACGCTCGTGTGTCATGACGCGTGGGAAGAGCTCGGTTTCGGCAAGTTCGGGGCGCGGGTGAAGTTCGGCGGCACGCTGGTGGCAGTCGAAAACGGTCAGACCAGGGGCCGGGCCTGGTCCCGGATCCGGGTGCGGGTCACCGCCCCGGCGACCGGCCTACCCACCGAGATCGTCTCGGTGCTCGGCAGCCACATCACGGTCACGCTGACTGACCTCGACGGCTGACGCCGACACCCGGCCTGCCTCACCCCTGGCCCACGCCCCTCGCCTGAGACTCCGTCCCGCGACGGGCACCCCCACCCCCCCACCACGCCTGTGAGTACGGGCCCCGGCACCTCCATGCCGAAATCACTCCGCCGCCCCAACCTCCTGCCCCTTGATCGCCCTCCGCCCCTAGCCCTCGGCGACCGGCGCGAGCCGGGGAGGGCTGGCGCGAATCCCCACCGAATTCTCCTTAAGCAGTGAGAGGAAGGCTTTGCCATGGCCGCAACCACCCCCGCCCCCTCGGCGTCCACGCCCGCCGCATCAGGCAAGTCACGCCCTGGCGAACTGCGGGCCCGGATCGCCGGGATCCTGGCGACCAGCCCGCAGGGCCGTTACACGGTGACCGAACTGGCCAAGCAGCTGGGGCATTCGGGCGGTGCGGTCGGCAACGCCTGCGAAACCCTCGTCACCCGGGGCGAGGCGGAGCGTCTCGGTGACAAGCCCCGTACCTACCGGGCCACTTCGACCACAGCGGCCGCCGCGCAGCACACCCCGGCCGCCGCATCGTCCCCGAGCCCGCCCCGGCCCGCGAAGGCGGGTGCGGTGCCCGCTCCCGCACCGCCGCCGAGCGGGCGCCCCGCCCCGGTCACCCGCCCCAACGGGCAGCGCTACCACCCCCGGGCGCTGGCGAACCTGCCCGATGTGGAGGCGCTCCAGCGCCTGCGGGAGGCAAGCGTCCCGGTCCTCCTCTACGGGCCGCCGGGCACCGGGAAGACCTCCCTGATCGAGGCCGCCTTCGGGGACCTGCTCACGGTGGCGGGGGACGGGGACACGACGGTCGGTGACCTGATCGGGGAGTACACCCAGGACGACAAGGGCGGCTACGAGTTCATCTACGGGCCGCTGGTCACTGCCATGCAGGAGGGCCGCGCCCTCCTCCTTGACGACGCCACCCTGATCTCGCCGAAGGTGTTGGCCGCCCTGTATCCGGCCATGGACGGGCGCAGGGCGATCCAGGTCAAGGCGCACAAGGGCGAGACGATCACGGCGGTCGACGGGTTCTACGTGATCGCCGGGCACAACCCCGGCGTGCACGGCGCGGTCCTCACCGAGGCCCTGGCCTCCCGGTTCAGCATGCAGATCCAGGTCGGCTCCGACTACGACCTGGCCGCCTCCTTGAACATCAACCGCACGGCGGTGCGGGTCGCCCGCAACCTCGCCACCCGCCAGGAGGCCGGAGAGGTCGGCTGGGCCCCGCAGCTACGCGAGTTGATCGCCTTCCAAAAGATCGCCGACGTACTCGGCACCGCAGTGGCCTTCGCCAACCTGGTCGGTATCGCGCCCCCGGAAGACCGGGACACGGTCACCGAGATCGTCACCAAGGCCATCGGCAGCCCGGTCACCGCCCTCGCCCTGGGCCGCCAGCTCTAGCCCCCCAGCCCTGCCCGCCGGTTGCCGTACCGCCACCCCGGCGGCGGTACGGCCCGGCCGCCCATCCCGCCGCAGCTTCGAGAGGACCCTCCGATGACCACACTCGCCCCCACCCATGTGCACCATCACCCGCCCGCCCTGTCAGAGACGGAGGAGGCGCTTGCCCGTTGGGAGGACGACGGCGGTCCGCTGTATGACCCGGTGCCGCTCCCCGATGCGGTCGAGTGGATGCGGATCTCGGCGGAGCTGACCGAGCGCCTGCCTGAACTCGCAGGCCGTGAAGACATCCTGGTGACCTGTGCCCCGGGCACCCTTTCCGGCGCCCCCGCTGCCTTCTTCCCTCACTCCGCGAACCTCGAGATTGACGCCGCCCTGTTCGCCCCGCACCGCCCCCGCACCTTGCACCCGCAGCGGGCCGGGGACGAGGAGCGCTACCCGGTGGCCTGGGGCGCGATGATCCACGAGGCCGCGCACGCCGCGCACTCCCGCTGGCTCGCCCCCACTGTGCCGCGCGGCACGGCCCAGCGGGCGGCGGCCGAAATGCTGGAAGAATCCCGCGCCGAGGCAGCCCACCTCGCGCGCCGCCCCGACGACCGGCGCTTCCTGCGGGCCACGGTGCACACGGTGGTGATGGCCGAGGTGATGGCCCAGGGCCCGGCCGACCGGTGGCAGGCCGCCTTCGTAGCCGGACTACTGCTCGCCCGACGAGATGCCGGAATCCTCGACCCGGACGAGAGTGAACCGGTCGAGCAGGCGGTCACCGCGATCCTCGGTCCCGAGCTCCTGGTCCAGCTTGCCGCGATCTGGACGGCCGCCCATGCCACGGCAGATGACGACGCCGAGGCGATGCTCGCTCACGGCCTGGCCTGGTGCCAGGCACTCGGCCAAAACCACCAGGATCCCGAACCACTCCCGATCCCCGGCTCCTGCCCCCCGTCAGGCGGCGGCGCGGACGGCGCCTTGGCCGAGGCGGTCGGCCAGGCGGTCCGCGCGGTACGGCGCAACGAACACGCCCAGGCCACCGCGCGCCAGCAGGCCGATGCCGCGCGCCAGGAGCGGGCCCGGGCCAAGGCAGATCACGCCCAGCACCAGCGCCAGGCCGCCCACATCGCCGGGCAGGTGTTCGCGCCCGGCGCCCGCCCCGTCCTGCCCGGCAGGCGCCCGCACCCGCGCCGCAAGCTGCGCTCCCCGGTGACCGGCACCCGCACCCCCACCGGGGCGGAGAGGGCAGCGGCTGGGCGCCTGGCTCGCGCCCTGCGCGCGGCCGCCTACCGCGAGCGCACCCCCTCGATCACCGCCTCGGCGGCGCCTCCGGGCCGGTTGAACATGCGCCAGGCCCTGGCCCGCGACGCCCAGCAGGCCGCAGGAGCTGTACCCAGCGCCACCCCCTGGATCCACACCCAACGCAAGCACAGCCCCACTCCACCCCTACGGGTCGGTGTTGCGGTCGACGTGTCCGGGTCCATGGGCTCGGCGACCGGGCCCATCGCCTCGGCCGCCTGGATCCTGGCCCGGGCAACCGCCCTGACCGACCCCGACTCTCGCAGCGCCGCCGTCGCCTACGACCGAGTCCTGACCGCGATCACCGCCCCCGGTCAAACCTCGGCCCGAGTCACCGAGTTCGACGCGAGCGGCAGCGGCCACCGCCTCGCCGAAGCCATCGATGCCCTCACCGCCGGACTCGGCCTCGACCACCCCGGAGCAGGCCGCCTCCTGGTGATCGCCTCCGACGGCCACTACTACCCCGAAGAAGCAGCCAGCGCCGCCACACGCATTACCGCCCTGCGCGCCGCCGGGTGCGCGGTCCTGTGGCTCGCCTTCGCCTCCGGCGCCCGCCCGCTCGACGGGGCCACCTTCCTCGAGTTGACCGACCCCGCCCAGGCCGCCACCGCGATCTCAACGGCAGCGAGCGCCGCTCTGGCCGCCGCCACCCGCACCTGACCCGCCCGGGCAGGTTCCCCTGCCAGAACCGACCCCTGGGCCGCCCACCTACCCGGCGGGCGGCCCCGCTCGCGAGACATCAACTCACCATGAAGGAGCGAGCCCGCCATGACCTCGATCACCGAACGCGCCCACGCTGCCGCCGTGTTCATCCGCCACAACATGGCCGTCAGCCCGCACGGCCGCTACCGGGGAGAGGAACACGCCCGCACCGCGATCCGCCTGGCCGCCCTCCTCGGACTCGGCCTCGACCAGATCACCACCGAACCGGACTGGCAGCGCCGCCACACCACACCCGGCGAGCCGGTACTGGCCACCGCCACCTGCCCCGACACCGCAGAGAAGTACCGCTTCCTCCTCCGCTACCCCGTCTACGAAGACGAGCCCTTCGAACTGCTCGGGCCTTGCCCGGCCTGTACCGCTGAAGTCCCGGCCGCGATGGTCCGCCACCTCGCCGACCTCGGCGAGTACCTGGCACGCGGCCCCCTCCAGATCGCCGACTGCGACCGGCAGGGCGGCACCCCCGACACCTTCGACCGCGACCAAGCCCACACCAACACCTGCCCCTACGGCGAACAGCTCTAACAGCCACCCCGCAAACCCCGCAGCACGAAGGGCAACCAGCCATGACCAACCAGCCCAGCCGGGTACACGACATCGCCAAGACCGCTCCGCACACCACGGGTTCAACACCGGCTACCCCACAGGGCCCCGGCGAACAGGCCGTACACGACCTCCTCGGCCCGGACGCCAACCAGCGACTGCGGACCCAGACCCAGGCCGACGGCCCTCACGCTGCCCTGGCCCAACTGGTCCTGAACACCGCCCGGGAGGCCGACCGGCTCCACGAACGACTGCGCCTCCAAGCCGCGTACTCCCGCGACCGCCTCACCGAAGCCCTCGACGACCGCCGCACCACAGCCTTCATCCCCGTCAGCGGACTACTCGGCCCATGCGGGCACAGCACCGACCTCCTCGCAGCACGCTGCGCCCAACAGCTGAACCAACTCGGTCTCGTCCTTCACACCTACCGAACCGCCCACGAGACCACCCCCTGACAACCACCACACGCCGCATCCCCGGCGCCCACCCTCGGGCCCCGGGGGACGGACAGCTCAGTTGGCACGGATCGGTCGACGCGTCCCGAAACCCAGTGCTGCCCTCGTCCTCTCGGAAGATATGCCACCCATGCCCCGAATCCACCCGCCCCGTCACTACCGCAACGCGGCGCACCGGATCCTCACCCACACGCACACCCTGCTCACCGTCACTGCAGGACGGCAGCCGACCACCCACCTCAAGGACGTACTCGTCCAAGCTGCCGCCGGCATCGAGGAGGCTGAACTCTTCGAGGGTGTGTTGCAGGCGCGCAGCTGGGCGGTGAAGGAGGCGGCCCGCTGTCTGTTGCTGTGCGCCGATCCTTACCACCCCGCCCGGCTCACCGACACTGGCTTGCTTGCTCACCTCACCGAACTCGATCAACTCCCGTACGAGGAGCGCACCACACTGGTGGCGGAGGCTGTCCTCCGTACCGAAACCCGCCCCGTCGCCACCCTGAACCTGCCGCACCCCACCCCGGCCCCGACACGGAGCGCATGGCGCCGCCCGGCAGGCCCCTGCACCTGCGCATGCAGCACAGGCGGGTTCTGTGGCGGCTGCGGTCACGCGGGCTGTACAGGACGGCGTTGAACAAGTGCCTCAAGCCGCCTCGCATCGCTGTGCCGCCAAGGTCCGGCCGCAGGCACGGCAGCCCGCTCTAGGGGCGAACGGACGTCCTGGTTAGGGTGCGGACATGCACCGTAGCCACGTCGACGGCGTCCCCGTCCTCCGGCTCTCCGAGCCTGGACCGCTCCACGCGACCCTGCGCTTTGGCATCGGTGCACGCGACGAGACGTACCGCACGCTCGGCATCAGCCGACTGGTCGCCACCCTTGCCGCACATGAGACACGACAGCAGATACCGGAGCCGGCAGAGCTTGTGGTGTCCACCAGCCTCGAGGAGACTCGGTTCGCCGTCTCGGGTACCCACCAGGAAGTTTCCGACTGCCTGGAAGTGCTCTGCGTCGCACTGTCCGACCTGCCAGTCGGCCGGCTCAGCGAAGTGGCGCACACGCTCGACGGCGAGGTCGCGAGCTGCCTGGACCTACGAAGCGCCGGTGCGCTGAACGCCCGGTACGGCACCGAGACCACCGGCCTGGAGGGTCACGAGCGCAGCGGGCAGTACCTGCCCACACCGGACATGCTGCTCGAGCACGCCGCGGCCTGGTTCACAAAGGCCAACGCCGTCCTGACCCTGACCGGACCGAACCCCGCGGACCTGCGGCTCCCTCTGCCCCCGGGCGATCGCCCACGTCGTACCGCACCCCAGGCCCGCCAATCACGCGCCACCTGGACCCACCGGAACATCGACGGCGTCGCGCTGTCCGTTGAGACCCCCGTCGGATCCGCGGCGGCGACAGTCGCCCACCGGATTCTCCGGGAACGGGTGACCGCCGCTATCACCGGCCAGCCATTGCGCAAGGCCCCAGCTGAGGCGGCCGTAGCGCTGCACGACTCCGTCACGGTCGTGCGTCTCCTCCTCACCTCTACCCCTGCGAGCGATGCTGAGCGTGTGGCTGCGACGGTGTGGTCGGAGGCAATGACTCTGGCCACGAACGAACCCGCTCCAGCCGAGGTTGCCCGGCACAGCGCCCCGCCGGAAGAAGCCGTTGAGAAGCTGCGCACCCTCGACGACGCAGCCCGTGCAGAGTTGTTCGGGACCCCATTCCTCGACGAGGGCAGCCGGCGCCGCGCCCTGGAGTGCGTCACCCCGCGGGACGTACGCGACACCTGGCAACGAGCAATGGAACAAGCCCAGTTGGTCGTCCCACAAGGTCTACTACTTCACCTCACGGGCCCCGACGGCCGCCGTCTATGGTGCACTTCCTGCTGGACCTGGGACGAAATCCCTCCGTGGGGACAGGCGTTCCAACAACCTCTGGCCAAACACATGCTCAGGCGCACCACGGACCGGCACTGGGTGATCCTTACCGACAAGTCAGTGGTCTCATGCACACCCAGCGCCCACCACGAACTCCGCTTCGACGACGTCATTGCACTCGAACGATGGGGTCCCGAGCGCAACCTGATCGGACGCTGCGGCTGCAACGTCGGAGTCAACCCCGCCTGGTATCGCGGCGGGCAGCGGCTGATCCGAGCCCTGGACGATGCCGTCCCAGCGGAACTCGCCTTCGACGGAGCCGAACTTGCCCCGCCGGCACAGCCGTGAGCTGCCCCGGAGCCACGGTGTTGCTCATGCTCGGCCGTATTTGCTGGTGTGTGGGCCACCCACATGACCCGGTCTGGAGTCTGCTCAGCTGATGGCCTGGTAGCCGGTCTATCCATCGCTGACCTTGGTCATCGTGCCGGCACCGGTATAGATGCCCGCGATGAGGAGGTCGGCCCGGTAGACGGTGGCCGTCTTCTTGTAACGGGTTGCCGGCCCGCGCCAGTTCTTCAGGCGGTTGACGGAGCGGCTGACGGTGCTGCGCCCCTTGTATACCTCGCGGACTGTCGTGCGCTGAGCGCCGGCCGTAGGGTGACGTCGTACAGCGCCGACTTGCGTGTGGCATCTTCCATGGATCCATCAATTGGACCCTCGGCCCCGCAGAGTGTGCTGCTGCATCAGCCGTGAGATGTCCTTCGCGGTGATGATCCCCACCAGATGGCCGTCGTCCACGACGAGAATGCGCATGCCGGTACTCGGGCGGAGCCGGTCGAGAGCCTCACTCAGAAGATCACTCGGAGCGGCAACCGCGCACTGAGACATCGGGATCGCCACCTCGCACACACGAAGATCCTCCCGGCGCGCTTCTGGTATCCCGGCAAGCCTGCGTACCTGAACGATCCCGCTGGGACGGCCCTCGAAATCGAGCAGCGGCACGGCTGAATGGCGGGACTTCACTGCCACCTCGTCGATGAACCGCTGGGCGGTCAGCCAGTCGGCACCGGTGGTCACCGGGCTGGACATGGCACTGTCCACCCGCACGCCCCTCAGTGCCGTGTGGATCACGGCGCGCTGCCGTTCCGCACCGGCGACGACTGTGATGAAGAGGCCGACGAAGATGAGCCACAGCCCGCCCGGCCCTCCGTGCAGGAGGCTTATCCAGCCGACAACCGCCAGCAGCACACCCACGACCTGACCGCTTCGGGAGGCCGCCCGATCCGCACGTTCCCGGTCTCCGGTGTGCCACCACAATGCCGCCTGCACCACCCTTCCGCCGTCGAGCGGCGCAGCGGGCAGCAGGTTGAACGCGCCCAGGAACAGGTTCGCCCAGCCCAGCCACACCAGAACGGCTGCGGGCACCGCCCAGCCCGGCAGCTGGTGCAGCCCGATTCCCGCTCCGAGCGCGGAGCCCCCAATGGCCAGGCTGGTGAGCGGCCCGCTGACCGCCACGGCAAAAGCCACCGCCGCGGTCTTCGGGCGCCCCATCCGGGTCATCCCGCCCAGCGCCCACAGCGTCACATCCTCGACCGCGATCTTCTTCCTGCGGGCAGTCACCGCGTGCGCGGTCTCGTGGAGCAGCAGGCTGCCCATGAGCAGCACGGCCCCTACGGCACTGGCGAAGGTGTACACCGCATCCGAGCGCCCTGGAGTCCATACGGGGAGGGTCTGGCGGCCGAGACCGTACGCGAACACAACCACCAGCACCGGCACACTCCAGTGCATGCGCAGCGGTATCCCGACCACCTGTCCGACACGGACCGAGCCGTTCATCGTCGTCTCCTGCCGGCTCCGGAACCGGTCCACCGGGCAGGATCTCGCAACCTGCGCTCCGCAAACCGACCAGCACGGCACCCACCACCATTGTCGCTCCCCGCGGTCGGCGAGAGGCCCAGGGGACGCGCGCTTCCCGGTCCAGTGAACTCCGTTCATCACCTCGCTGCGCAAGTACGGGCAAGGAGAGCACCGGATCTAGGCTGGACGTACCTCCAGTACTGGGAGGTGCGTCATGGAGCACAGCTACCACTTCCACCTAGATAAGGGTGACCATTCGATCACCGTGAACGTCGGGCCCGGAAGAAGCGGAGAGATCGAGCTCCTGGTCAACGGAAAGGTGGTCGCATGCCAGCCAGGGCACGGCCCCGGGACGAGCGTGCTGACCGGCGAACTTCCCGAAGAGCCCACCCGCCCGTTCCGGGTCCGGATACGAGAGCCGCACCTCGCCCTGTTCAAGCCCAGATGCACGCTGGAGCTGGACGGCGTAGAGCAGCCCATGCCGGAGCGTCCCGTGCTGTGAGCTCCCAACTGCGCGACTGCGGGTGGGATCACGTGCGCAGCCTGCTCTCCGCAGTCCGACGGACCCCGCACCTCTTGTGCAATCAGTGAGGTCTTCTCAATCGGTCGCATGCAACGGGTATCCGGTGCCGACGCGCACCTCAAGGTCGGCTCGCAGGGTGGCGAGCTCGGCCATGCGCGTGTCGATGAGTTGGATCTTTTCCTCAAGCAACGCAGACGCTGCTTCCGTGGCATCCGGTGCGTCGCGCAATTCCTCGCCGTGCCGTGAGATCTCCGCCCGTGAGATCCGGGCGCCTGCGCGTTGCGGCGTCGGCGGGGACGACACGTTTCAGGTGGTGTTGCTGTCCTCGATCAGCGTCCTCCCGCCAGACTGGGACTGCCGTGTTGCAGGACAAGTCGCAACTAGGCATGGAAGCCGGACGTCCACCTAAGGATCAACCTCGCCCGGTATTACTCCGATGGACTGCCTCGCGCTGCGGCGCCCGGCGCCCTTCAGTCGAAGTGGCGCGCTGAAGTCAGCGCCAGACGCATGCGAGGACGGTCCCGGGAACCGCGCACCGTCGACCCGTTCTGCCTGGCCTGCTGGCCTACCCCCCGCCCGGGGTGATCTAGGGAAAATCACTCGAAACGATGTAATCGATCTAGAAATTGGTCAAAGCGCGGCTGGTAGGTGAGAGATTTGCGACGCCCCTCACCATACGGGGGCTGAACACGCCGGAGGGGAATGTCTGTTGTCACGCCGCCACGTCTTGCCGCTCACCGTCGGAATGCTCGCCGCCCTGCTGATCGCCATGTCGTCTCCCGCAGTTGCCGCCCCGGCCGGGCAAGCGCCTGTCGCACAGGTGGTCGCCAAGAAGGACTTCTGCCGCATCACTGCATCCTCGGCCACGGTCCGCGCCCAGCCGCGCAAGAGTGCTTCAGCCATCGGTACGGCGTACAAGGGTGACACCTGTACAGCGCATGGCTGGGCTGGGGGCGACGGGGCGTGGGTCAAGGTGACGATGAAGGGCACTGGTGTTACCGGGTATGTGCACTCTTCTCTCGTTGCCTGGGGCAAGGAGGAGCTGGCCCAGACCGGGCCCTGACTGTTCAGTGCCATGAGATCCGGTGGCGGGGGCCCCCCCCCGGGGGGGGCCCCCCCCGGCGGGGGGGCGCGTCTTGAAGGGAGGCGCCTGCGGGGGGGGCCCCGGGGTGGTGGGGGGCGTGTGGGTTTAAAGCGACGCGCTGCCGG
>NZ_JBIVFF010000001.1:819244-871617 GCF_044748025.1 Streptomyces sp. NPDC090032
TTCGGGGGGCGGCCACCCCGCCAGGGGGTGACCGCCACCGTGCTGGTGCTCGCTTCTACTCGGTAGCCGCTTCCGGGCTGGCCAGGCGGTAGGTGCGCGGCTTGTCAGATACCTGCTCGGCGATGCCTTGCCGGGCGAGGATGACGAGGGAGTTTGCGATTGCGCCAGAGCTCCGTTCGATCACTCGGCTGATCCGGGTCGCGGTGAACGCGTCCTGCGGGTGGGCCTGGAGGTGGTCGATGACCCTCTGGCGCAGCGCACCGGGGGCCAGCCGTGTCTTCGGGGCCAGAATCGGCACCTGTGTCCTTCCCGCGGTGTGGCGGGGCTCATCGGCGGCGGGCTTGGCAGGTCCGGCTGCCTGGGGAGCGCCGTCGGGCGCCGGAGTCGCGGTGTCGCTGTTCGCCTCGGGCGCGCGATGGGCTTCGCCGTGTGTCGGTGCCTTCGCGGCCACTTCGGTCGCGGGGCTATCACCCGGCGTCGGCGAGGCGTCGGTCTTCGCGGCCTCCTCCGTGCGGACGGGCTTCGTGGCAGAGGACTCGTTCGGGGTGGCGCTGACGGTGTCGTCGGGCTCTTCCGTTTCGCTGCTGTTGGTGGGCTCGCCCTGGGCGCACCGCCAGCGGTCGGGGGTGCGGCGGGGCCCGGTGCGCTCGCCCTGGTCACGGATGGCCAGGCCGTGCTCTTCGAGGGTGGTGAGGGCCTTGCCAGCGGTGGAGCGGCCGATGCCTGCGGCCAGGGCGAGTTCGGTGACGGTCGCGCCGGGGGAGGCGAGGAGCTCGATGTAGATCGCGGCGGGTGCGCCCGTCAGGCCGGTGAGCGGTTCGGGAGTGGGGACGGCGCTGAGGGTGCGGCCTTCGGTGGTGGTCTCGGACATGGTGGGGCCTCGTTCCAGTGCGTTTGAGGGTGGGTGAGGTTCCCGGCCGGGGTGCAGCCGCAGGGGCGGTTGCGGGTTCGGCGGGCCGCGTGCGCGGCGCGGAATGCTCCCGCCGATCCGCCCGCCAGGTCTCGGAATGTGTGAACCCCGTGGGCCGGTGGGCGGACCACCATGGACGCTCTGGCCCGGGACGAAGTCAAACCGCTCGCCCTACTCTCCGATCAGAGTAAGAAAGGCCGATCGGTGCTGGTCACGAGAGTGGTGGCGCCCCATCGGGGCCGTGCTTGAGGAGCTGGGCGTGGATCTGTTTGGCGCGATCTGGACCAAGGTGCAGCTCGGAGCGCAGCCGCCACACGCTGGCCGGCCGTCCGGTCGCCGTGCGCACGGAATCGTCGATCGCCACGGCATGCGCCCACAGGGCCGCGTCGATCGCCCCGGCGGGGCCATCGGGACCTGCGGGCGCGCCGGGGGGACTGTCGGCGCTGTGGGGCCCACCGGCTGCGGTGCCCTCACCCGGGGCTGGTCCTGGTGATCCCAACGGGCGGGAGAGCGCGACCGGTTCGCCGGATCGCATTGGGCCGCTCGGATAGGGGTCGGGTGTGGGGGCGGTGGGGGTGATCGGGGCGAGGAGTGGGGCGACGGTGCGACGGTAGGCGGCGATGGTTTCGGTGAGCAGGATTAGGAGGACGGTCGGTACTCCGTGGAGGACGATGCCTGCGGGATCTGCATGGATCGGTGTTCCGATCTGTCGGTCGGGCCAGATCGAGTCCCAGGTGTTCATCAGCGTGGCGGTGATCCCGGTGAACCAGCGCAGTGCTGCCGACCAGCGGGGCGGGCGGATGCCCCACGCGGCGAGCCGGGCGTCCGCGTACAGGATCGCTGCGAGTGCCAGGGCCACCATCGGATCGAGCAGGATGGCGATGGCGGGAGCGACGCCGCGGCTGGTGGCGAACAGGGTGACGTTCACGGCGGTGAAGACCAGCGCGAGGACGGCTACTCCGGCCAGAGCCCGGGTGAGCGCGCTCAGCAGCGCCTGGGCCTCGGCCGGGGCGGGAGCGCTCACCGTGGACCTCCGTGGCCGGCGGGGCGGGTGGCGCCCTGGAAGTCGCCTCTGGCGGCGGGATCGATGGCACGTTCGCGGACGACGGCTCCGGGGTGGGGTGCGTCGATCATGCGGCCTGGCGCGCTGTAGATGCCGACGTGGGTGATGTGGGCAGGGCTGCTGCCGAAGAACAGCAAGTCGCCGGGTGCGAGAGTTGACTTGGCCGAGAGGTGGAGGCCGGCGGCATACTGCGCCTGGGCGACGCGCGGGATGCTGATCCCGGCCTTGCGGTAGGCGGCCTGGGTGAGGCCGGAGCAGTCGAAGCCTCCCTCAGCAGCTCCGTCGCCGCCCCAGACGTAGGGCTGGCCGAGCTGGGCGCGGGCGAACGCGACGGCCTTCGCGGCGGCCGCAGTGGGTGCGGAGGCGGCGGCCTCGTACTGGGCTGCGATCTTCAGAACCTTGTCCACGTACCAGTTGGCGTGGTTGTAACTGAAGATGGCGGAGCGCAGGTTGTGGTTGTTCTTCGCGCCGTTGGCGCACAGCATCCTTGCTGCCGCGTACACGGCGTCGACCGGATCCCAGGGGGTGGGCGGCTTCTTCCCGCCGGCCGGGACCGGGTGCGCGTATGACTTGAAGGTGGACGGCAGGAACTGCATCGGGCCCACCGCACCGGCCGAGGAGATCATGGTCGGGTGGCGGCCGTGGTCGGTTTCGACCTTGCCGATCGCCGCCAGGATCGTCCACGACAGCCCCCGGCATTCGGGCGCGGCCCGCTGGTAGAGGGCGAGCATGACCCGCGGAATGTCGGCGAGCGCGTGCTTGCTGGGCGAGGCGGCCGCGCCACCGGAGCCGGGGATCGCTGAGCTGATCAGCGCGGCGACGACGAGAGCGGCGAGCAGCGGCAGGGCGAGGACGGCGCAGCCCACCCCAGCGGCGGTTTTGGCGAGCGTGCTCACGGGTCAGTTGCCGGGGGTCGGCGGCTGGGGCGGAACAGGATGCCACGGAAGGGCTGTGGGGCGGCCGGGCGAAGACAGAGCCGCGTCCGGCGTGAGGGCGGGGATGAGGCCCGTCCAGTGGGCGGCGAGCTGGGCGGGGGTGAGGCGCCCGGCCGGGGCGGGGCCGAGGGGGAGCCAGGCGGCGCCGGCTGGTTCGGCGAGCTGGGTGTTGCCGGTGGCGATGGGCAGTTCGAGGCGGTCCGCGCTCTCGGCGAGGCGGTGGCGCAGGGCGGTCTCGCGGCGTGCGGTGGCGGTGTGGATGAGGAGCGGGGTGCGGGTGCCGGTGGTGGAGGCGAGGGCGGCATATCCGTGGAGTTTGGCCTCGACGCGGGCGAGGTTGTAGGACCCGGTGTCGTACTCCAGGAAGAACGGCAGGAGTTGATGGCCTGCGGTGGTGTGGTGGGCGTAGGCGTCGGGGCGGATCCAGTCGCCCCAGAGCCGTGTTGCCGAGCGTTCGGACAGCCACTCGTTCAGGTCTCCGATGGTGGCGAGTTGGATGAGGAGGGTGTTGACGCC
The DNA here is from genome assembly GCF_044748025.1 of Streptomyces sp. NPDC090032. Lineage (NCBI taxonomy): Bacteria > Bacillati > Actinomycetota > Actinomycetes > Kitasatosporales > Streptomycetaceae > Streptomyces > Streptomyces sp. NPDC090032. The sequence goes on from NZ_JBIVFF010000001.1 coordinate 822,669, forward strand.
GAGGGTGTGGTCGAGGGTGGGGGAGAACGCGATGCGGGCGCAGGTGTCCTTGCGCCAGCCGGTGGCGGCAAGGTCGGTGCCGGCGCGGGCGGCGAGGAGTTCGGCGCCCGCGCGGCCGAGGGTGTAGTGCTCGGGTGCGGAGCCGGCCTGGCGCAGCGGGCGGAAGGAGTCGGTGACACCCATGAAGTACAGCTCGCGCAGGCGGCGGTTGGCGGTGCGGTGGCCGGTGAAGGCGAGCGCGGTGATGTGGTGTGAGGTGAGCACCTTGTGCTCGTAGAGCATTTCGATGAGCCACAGATCGCGTGGGGTGAGGCGGGTCGCGAGCTGGGAGAGGTCGGTGCGGGCCCGGTTGGGTTGGACCGGTCGGCGCCGCCGGGAGGCGGCGCGGGGGACGTAGCCCGGGTTCGGACTGGTCGTGGGCATGACCTTCTCCTCGTCGAAAGCTCTGCGCGCGGAGGACCTGGGGAGGGATTACAGGGGGAGGTAGCGGGAGCGGCTGGTGGTGCCGCCGACCCGGGCGGCTGCGGCGGCCCGCAGTTCGGCGGATCGCCCCGGCACAGGCGGGGCCAGAGGCCGGGTGGTGAGGGTGAACGCCGAGGACTCCGCGCCGCGCGCCAGGAGGTGGGCGGAGGCCTGGTAGGGGCCGAGGTGGGCGAGATCGTGTGCGCCGAGGGTGGGCAGGGTGTGGCGTTCCAGTGCGCCCGCGTCCTCGGGGGAAGCGTTGAAGAAGACCTTGTTGCGGGCGTTGGCGGAGATCCCCTCGCGCAGGTCTCGGGGGAGTTGGGCGAGGTGCTGGTGGGCGAGCACCATGGACAGGCGGTAGCCGCGGGCCTCGGCGAGCATGTCCTCCAACGGGTAGGGCAGGGTCAGGAAGTTGTGTGCCTCGTCGACGTAGAGGGAGGCGTCGATCCGGTCGCGTTCCGGGGTGCGGGCGCGGGCGGTGGTGGCCTGCCAGGTCTTGGCGACGATGAAGGAACCGAGCAACCGGGTGGTCTCCTCGCCCAGCGCGCCCTTCGGTAGGCGGGCCAGCAGGATGCCGCCGTCCAGGACGTCGGCCAGGTCGAAGGTGGACTCGCCGGAGGCGATGGTCTGGCGGGCGAACGAGCGCAGCAGGAAGGCACGCAGCTTGTTCATGATCGGTCCGACGACAGCGGCCCGGGAGGGCTCGGACAGAGACTCGTACCAGAGCCAGAAGCCTTTGAGGACGGGGTCCTTGATGGTGGGGATCATGCGGATGCGGTAGGCGGACTCGCCCAAGAGGCGGGGGATGTCGGCGAGGGTGACCAGGCGGTTGGTGGCCTGGGCGTGACGCAGCAGGGTGAGGGAGGCGGCGCGCATGATGTCGTCGGTGCGCGGTCCCCAGAAGGCGCTGAAGATGCGGCGGAAGATGCCGGTGATGTTGTCGACGACGACGTCGATGTCCGCTCCATCCAGGACATTGAGACAGGGCGGGGTGTGGGTGTCGTCGGGGTCGATGACCACGAGCTTGTCGGCGCATGAGGTCGGGAGGCGGTGAAGGAGGTCGGTGATCAGGTCGCCCTTGGGGTCGATGACGATCGCGCCGCGGCCTGCGGTCACGTCGTCGAGGACGAGCTGGGCGACGAGGGTGGATTTGCCGGAGCCGGTGGCGCCCATGAGGTGGAGGTGGTGTCGGGCGTCGGGGACGGCCAAGCCGACACCACGGCGGGCTCCGGTGTCCGCTGTGCCGAGCGGTTTGACGCCGACCCCTGGGGTGGGGATGGCCGGTGGCGGTGCGATGGAACGAGCGCCGGCCCGGGCCAGACCGGGGGCGTCGGGGTCTGCGGGGAGGTGGGCGAGGGCGGCGAGTTCGGGCACCGACAGGAGATCGCCGCGGTGAAGGAAGCGGCGGGTGCTCAGCGCCACGTGTGGTTCCCGCAATCGGTGGCGGGCCAGCCAGTTCCGTGCCGCGTAGAGGGAGAACGAGGAGGCGATGGCGTGGGCGCGACCGCGCAGCCGGGCCTCGGCCCCCTCCGCTTTCGCCGGGAGGGCGACGGCGTAGCGGATCTGAACGTCCCATTGCGGGCCGGTGAGTTTGCCGACGCTCTGGCGCACCTCAACGCCGTGCGAGGGGTCGATGGCGGCGGGTGAGGTGCGCTGTGGGGCATGGGTGAACAGCCGGAAGACTGAGGAGAGGCGGGGCGCGGTGTGCCCGGCCTTGAGCCTGCGGGCCATGCGCTTGGCGCGGCGCAGCCGGGCGCCGGTCGCGGGCCGGGCCAGGAACTGCACCAAAGCGTGCTCCTCCTCCGCCATGCCGGTGGCCGCTTGGAGCAGTGCGCGCAGCGGATCGTCCTTGTGGTCCGTGCGCAGCGGCAGCGCCTCCATCCGCGCCAAGCGGAGCCGGCCCGACGTAGTCAACTGATTAGGAGGGAAAGGTGGTTCGGCATCAGTGACAGTGGTGTGGGCCCCGGGCCAGGAGGCCTCGACAGCGCGGCGGACAAGGGCGGTGGGGATGGAGCCGGGAAGCCACAGCCGCACCGTCAGTCCGCCGGTGTTCCACGCGTACTCGAAGGCGATGTGCGGCTGGCCGTGCAGGAGGCGCCGGTGCCAGGGGCGCAGTAGGCCGGAGAGCTGCGCCCACAGTACTTCGCCGCCCTTGGCGGGCACGGTGGGCGGGGCGAGGATCGTGACCAGTCGGGCCTCGGCGGCAAGCGATCGCTGCCGCTCGCGCTGCACCCAGGTGCGCAGAGCGAAGACGCTGACGCAGGCCAGCACGGTGATGGGCGCCAGCCATGGCCAGGCGTCGGCGAGAAAGCGTCCGCCGCGTGGCACCAGAGTGGGCCAGGAGTGGCTGGGGTCCGTCAGGAACGTGCCGAGAGGCCCGTCCGGAGAAGGGGTGTTCACAGTTCCAGCCCGGTGAGGTCGGGGAGTCCGTAGGGATCGTTCGCCTCGCCCTGCTCGGCGTTCTCGGCTTCGTGGAGTTCGACGGGGTCGGTGGTGATCAGCTCGTGCTCCGTGTTGGAGGCGATCGGGCTGAAGGAGATCTTGGTCCGGCCGGACAGCAGGAGGGCACAGCCGCGGGGCGCGGCCAGGAGGTGATGCCGTTCGCCGCGCGAGAGGCGGAACGCGGTGGCGATCTGGTCGATCGACTGCGGAGCCTGGCGCATCAGAAGCTGGGTGGCGGCATTGGCCACGATGGCCCGGCCGAGTTCGGATGCCAGGACGTCGTCGGCGTCCTGCGTGACGACCGCGAGCCCGGCCCAGTACTTACGTGCTGCTTTGGCCATCTGGAACAGGAAGCGCGCACCGTGCGCTTCGCGCATCAGGCGCCAGGCCTCGTCGACGACGACCAGGCGTCGGCGTCGGTTGCCGGTGTGGGCGACCTGGCGCCAGATCGCGTCCAGTGCGAGGAGCATGCCCGCGGTCTTTAGTTCCTCGGGGATCTCGCGAAGAGAGAAGACAACCAGGTGACCGGTGGGGCGGGTCGTGCTGGGCCCGGCGAACAGCTGCCGGTGGGAGCCCGTGATGTACGGCTCCAGACGCGTCGCCAGCTCGCAGGCAGCGGAGTCCTTCATTGAGAGCAACTGGGCGGACAGATCGGCGAGCAGTGGCGCGGGCCGGGACCACGTGGCCGGATCGTACGTGACGCCCGCCTGCTCGTAGGCGGCGAGTACGGCCTTGTCCAGGACCGCCCGTTCCGCCGTGGCCAGTTCCCCGCCAAGCAGCACCGTCAGGAACGTGTGCAGGAACAGGACGCGGCGCGTGAGGACATCAGACTCCGTGCCGCTCTCATGCGGCAGGTCGAAGGGATTGAGGCGTACCGCGGGGTCGCCGAGACGGATGACGGTGCCGCCGACGGCCTCGGCAAGGCGGACGTACTCCTCTTCCGGGTCGATGACCATGGCCTCGGTGCCGGTGAACAGCAGTCGCAGCAGCTCCAGTTTGGTCAGGTACGACTTGCCGGCCCCGGAGCGGGCCAGGAGCACCGAGTTGTAGTTGTCCTGGGCGAAGCGGTCCCACAGGACCAGGGAGCCGCTGGCCGTGTTGACGCCATACAGGACGCCGCCCGGAGCCATCGCCACGTCGGCGGGCAGGTCGGGGGAGGCGAAGGGGAAGCAGGCGGCCAACGCCTCGGTGTCGAAGGTGCGGCGCACGTTCAAGGTGTCGATGCCCAGCGGGAGGGTGGCCAGCCAGCCCGGGAGCGCCCGGTAGGTGGCGGGAGCGGTGGACACCAGCAGGGACTCGGCGATCGAGCGGACCAACGCCACTTCATCTGCGAGGTGTTCTTCGCTCTCGCCGTAGACGGTCATGTACAGGCCGAGGCGGAAGAGTTTTCCCTCACCGCGGGCGATCCGGTAAGCCAGTTCGGCCGCATCCTGCGCGGCTGCCTCGGTGTCAGGGTCGTCCAGCCGCCCCCGGTCCGATCCGGCGCGGCGGGAAGATTCCAGGCGGGCGCGCTGCTTCTTGAGCTGCTGCGCGGCGAGCGCGCTCGTGACGGGCTCGATGTGCAGGGCGACATCGAGCCGGCCGGGGTAGGTCAGCAACGGGTCCAGCCACCCCGGCACCACCTCGGCGGGATACCCGGTCACGACGAGAGTGGCGGCAAGAAAGTCGCCGACGGCGAGGGTTCGGGCGTGCACCTCGATGGCGTCAGGGCCCAGGTGAGCGAACTCTTCACGCGCGTTGACCAACTCGTCCTGAGCGGCGGAGCGTTGCCGGAAGCGGAGCATCACGCCCCTCCCATCGGGGTGGCATCGGGGTCGGCTGCGAGCCGGAGCGCGTGTGCGGTGGCCTCCGCATCCAGCGCGGTGACGGTGATCTCGGCGCCTTCCAAAGCGCGCGCTGCTTCGGTGAGGCGGTGGCCGGCCCGTGCCCCGCCTGAAGAGGACGGCTCGTGGGCCACGAGCAGGACCTGGCGGGTGAGCAAGTCACGCTCCGCGGCGAGTTGATCGAGGAAGTCGGCGTGGGCGAGCGCTGCTTGCTCGAGCGCCGGATGCGGAAGCCGCGGTGCCTCGTCGGTCAGTTCATCGACGAGCGGGGCGACGTCCAGACGGTGGGCACGCACCAGGATCTGGGTGGGGCCGGTGAGGGCGTTGAGCCAGCGGGCGAACGCCTCGGTCAGCGCCTGCTGTTCGCCTCCAGTGCGCAGATGGAAATTGATCGTGCTGCACACCGCGAGCGCGGACCGGCCCTCGTGACCGAGGTCCAGTACACCCGTGTCGCTGACCTCACGGCACGGCATCCGCAGAGCGGCCGGTTCCCGGCCGGCCTGCGCACGCCACGCGCCGGGGACGAGGCCCGAAAGCGGCCGGACGCCCTCAGGGGCAGGTACACGCCGTTTCGGCGCGCGGTGGAAGCGGACCGCGGCCAGCAGCAGCCGGTCCATGCCGATGCCGTCCCGCCGACCCACCGCGACCACGGTCACTACGACGGCGATGGGTGCGACGAGTGCCAGGTAGGCGAGCGGTGCCATGAACGGGCGCGTTGCCCAGTACCCGGCGTACAGCAGGAGTCCGGCCACGGCCAGGATGGCGGACTGGCGCGCGGTGAGCGGGCCCAGCACCTGATCCGACTTACTCACGTCGGCCGGGATACGGGCCGAGGCGACGTACTCGTCATCCAGGTCGGTCACAGCGGAGTCACCTCCGGGAGGCTGGGGGAGTGGGCGGTTCCAGGGGCAGGCGCAACTGCACTGGGCGGGCGGGGCGTTTGCGGACGCGGGCGGCAGGCACGGGCAGGGCCAGCTGCTGCGGCCTCCGCCTCGCATTTGCCGTGGCAGCAGGCGCGGCGGCCGCGCCCGGCTGCCCACCCGGCCGCACGATGGGCTGAACACCCGGTCCGGAACTGCCCGTGTGGGGAACACCGCCGGGGAGAGCGCGTGCAGTGCGGGGAACACGCTGGACTGCGATCGGCAGACGCAGCTGAGTTGGCCGCCCGGGACGAGCGGGGACACGTTTCGCGGGGATGGGCAGGGCCAACTGCCGCTTATGCCGGGCCTGCGCGGGGTGGATCACGGAGCGAGGGCCTCCCGTCGGACGCGATGTCCCGGTCGAGGCGCCGCCGCGCCGAGCAGCAGTCTGTGCGTTGACCTGCCCTTGCGGTGCCCCACCGGAGCCAGAGGCGACATGGGTGGCGCGTGCTCGGAGTCCGGTCAGCAGGGCTCTACCGCGCCGGACGGCGAACCCGGCGACGCCCCCTGGCCGCGGCGGGCCGACCACGCCGGGAGCTCGGCCAGGTCGTCCGCCGCCTCCGCCACCGCGTGGCCCTCGTGAGGGTGGGCCACCGCCACGAGGGCGCCCGCTCCCGCCTCCACCCCAGCCGCCGCCTCGACCCGCGCCCGCGGGACGTAGGGCACCCAGTCCAGGTGCCGCACCGTTCAACAGTCGCCACATGGCGACGGACTGGAGGATCCGCAGCGGCGCAGGGGCATTCAGGTTCACGGGGGTTGAGCGCAGGACGGACCGCAGACACCAGCCGGGAATTTTGAAAAGGATCCAGAACAGGGCGAGGCCGGCGAGTGTGGTGCCCAGCTGGCTCGGCTTGGGAAAGCCCAGCAGGCTGGAACCCGGGGCGAAGAACAGCTTCAGCGCGACGATGAACGTCATCGACTGTGCCACCTGGATCGTCAAGCAGCCCGCGAGTCCGCGCCACCACATGCGCGCCAGCGGATCGGTGACCGGATGCGCATGACAGGACAGCGCGAGCGGCGCCGAAACCGCGAGGAGTGCGATCACGGCCACGCGCACGATGTATCCGATGAGGACAGCGACGATCAGGACGACCATGATGACGGTGAGGATCAGCAGGTAGAGCTGCAGCCCGGCGACGCCGAACAGCGCGAACGGGATGACGCGTTCCACCAGCCCCTGGCCGGCATCCGACAGGTCTGTGCCCATCACCACGTATGACAGGGCGTTCGCAAGGCTGATTGCTTTGCCCATCACGGTCAGCGACAGGGCGGCGGTGATCATCCCGATGAGCAGCCGGGGCGCGATCTGCTTGAGGGCGTAGCGGGTCTGGACGGTCTCGTAGCCCATGACCGTGATCCCGCCCGCGGTCACGAAGAGCACGTAGATCCCCGCTGCGATCCCCAACGAGCCGGTCCACAGGCGCTTGATGTCAGCCTGCCGGGTCACGTCCGGGGTGGCAAGCAAGGTGACCGCCAGGAGCTGGCGCACCGGCTTCATGACCTGCTCGACGAGCATGCCGAGGAACGAGGTGACCGCATTCACGATCATTCCGGGGACATCGAGGAGAGCGCCGAAGCCGAAACCGCCACCCGGAGTGCAGTCGGTGCCCTCCACCTCGCAAGCCGGCGGAATCAGACCGGGGGCAGGTTCGGGTGCGGAGGGCGGTTTCGGCTTGGGGTTGGGACGTCCGGGGGCGGGTGAAGGGCCGGGTGAGGGCGAAGGTTCAGGCTGCGCCGGCTCCAGATGCGGATCGGGTGCAGGCCCGGGCGCGGGACGAGGTTCCGGATCGGCCGGTGTGGCCGGTGCATGGCGCGGGGCCGCCAGGGCGTACGGGGAAGTCAGCGGCCCGAGAGCGAACCCCAGGGAGACGAAGAGCAGGAGCAGGACGCCGGTGCGGCGGCGGGAAGGGGTCATTGTCCGCTCCCGCCGCCGGCGCCGACGATGCCTTGAAGCACGGTGACCAGGACGGGGGCCATGACGGCCAGCCCGTATCCGATGGCCGCGGCTTTCAAAGCCCGCTTGGCGGACTCGACTTCGCCCGGGTCGCCGCCGGCCATCAGGTAACGCAGGCCGCCAAAGGTGAGGAACAGCGTGGCGAGCCCGGCCAGGAGACCTACGATCCAGGTCCGCAGATTGTTGATCACTGTGGGGATGTCCGCGACCGCCCACGACGACGGCGGATCGGACACAAGCGTGACGAGCGCGAAGGCCACGACGAAGAGCAGCCGGGCCGCGTTCCAGCCCGCGCGGCGCCGCCGGGCATGTCGGCGGGCTCCGGCCCGCGGTGGGCGCAGACGTACGAGCACGTGCACACACCTCCTGGAGCGGCACAAGGGGAGAAGGCAGGGCGAGGAGCGGGGGAGAAGTGGTGCCTCGTCCTCGGGGGTCCGGGCTGGCCCGCAACAGCGCTTCACCTCCTTCATGTGGGAAGGCGAGCTACTGGAACGCGGAGGGCGGAGCCGAGTGTCAGCACGGGACGCCGTGCCCGAACCCCCAGGGACAGATGACGCAGAAGGGGCGCTACGGAACGGGAGTTGCCGCAGATGCCTTCACACTTCTAAGGAGAAAAACCGGACGCGATCGTGCCAGGGGCCGGATTCAGAACGCCCCCGCGGCCAGCGCAGCGGCCAGACGCTGCTCAGCCGCGGACCGACGCCGGAAGGCAGCGCGCACACTCATCCCCACCTCGCTCGCCGCCTGAGCCATAAGCCGACGCTCCAGCCGCGTCTGCGCGATGAGTTCAGCCTCCTCCTTCCCGAGAACCCCAGCACCCACGGCCCGCTCCAGGACCCCGAACACCTCCGCGTGCCCGCCGACGGGAAGCGGCCGCGCAACCGTGTTCTCGTCCAACGGCACGGGAGCCGTGCGCCGCGCCCGCTGCGCGGCGTACAGCAGACGATGCGCGGCCCGGTCCCCGGCACGCAACAGCCGCAGTCCGGCCTCCTCCGTCCCCACCGGCATGGCCGTGAGTTCGATGGTCACCGCGGTCAGCACATCCTGCTCCAGCTCGCACGCCTCGACCTCCGCCAGCCGGGGCAGCCGCGCCAGCGCTCGCCGCAGCCCGGGAATGGCGAAACCGACTGCCACGGTGCCCCAGGGCTCACCGTGCGCCTGGCGGCGGCGCAGAACTTCCCGCCATACACGGGCACGGGCCTCAGCGGTGCAGCTGGGATGCGCCATCCGCGAGCGAACCCGGGTCACCGCCAGCACCCCGGCCTCCGGCTCGGGCAGCAACGACCCCGGCAGCGTGAGCGGCCACGGCAGCGAAGCCAGCGCCAGGAACGCCGACTCGACCTCCTCCAGCGGCGAGACGGACAGGACCGGGCGGGAGGGGCGGGTGTTCGTACGTCGCATGACAGGGGCTCCTTGCCTACGAGCTGCGAAGCGGACGCCGCCCATCCCGCCAGCCACCCCCGCCACGCCCCCGCCGTCATCAAGGCGCACTCGCGCCACCGTTCCGCCGCGGTCCTGCCACACCCCTGACCGCTATGGCGGATCTGCCACCGACCTGCACCTTTGCCGTGTCAGGCCACCGGAGAAGGATGGCGAAGAAATTTCTCTGAACCCGCCTCCGGCCATCTCGGGTTCGAGGCCGCGTCCATCACTGTCTCGCGTGCCGCCGTCGCGGCAAATCACGTATTGACCTGCACCTTGTTCCTCTGCTGGTACACGAGCGTGATGCCCAGGGCTTGTCCGATGGGTCGGGTAACCCGCCTGTCGGTCGGTCGTTCTGTCCGGTGTGGGGCGGGGCGATCTTTCTGATGACGAGTGGGCTCGACTCGAACCGCGGCTGCCCAAGAACCTTGGGGGGCGGATGTTGGCAGTGTCACCGACTCGTGATCAACGGGATTCTGTTCCGGCACGCACCGGCCTGCCGTGGCGAGATCTTCCGACCCGCTTCGGGAAGTGGAAGACGGTCTATGACCCCAATCCAAGGTGGTCCGCGGATGGCCCCTGGACCTGCGGACGGTCCAGGCTGACGCCGATAGCGGGGGGCGGATCGACTGGAGTGTGGTGAGCGTGGATTCAACGGTCTGCCGCGCCCATCAGCATGCGGGCGGGGTTCATCACCGCCTGCCTCGGGTGCTGGGGCAGCCGGCGCCGTCCGGCCGAACATCGCCTTGACGAGGCGCTCGGCCGGTCACGGGGTGGCCTCACGACGAAGATTCATCTGGCGAGTGACAGCGGCCGCAGGCCATTGGCTGTGCTGATCACTCCCGGACAGACGGGTTACGCGCCACAGTTGATCAAGGTTTTGGATCGTGTTCGTGTCTCGCGCCCAGCTGGCGGTCACCCGTGGACGCGACCGGACTACGGGTGTGGCGACAAGGCGTACAGCTCGCGCCGGAACCGCCGCTACCGCGGCGACGGCAGATCAAGCACACCATCCCCGAGCCGAAGAATCAGAAGGTCAACCGCCAACGGCGCGGTAGCCACGGCGGGCGGCCGACCGGCTTCGACAGTGCTGCCTATAAAAGAAGGAACGAAGTAGAGCGTTGCTTCAATGCGCTGAAGGGCTCCAGAGCCGTGGCGACTCGCTACGACAAGAGGGCCTACGTCTTCCACGGCACGGTCACTCTTGCGGCGATTCGGTTGTGGCTCCGCGACTGATCTCAGCCACCGCAGCGGATGCCGGGATGGTTGCCTCAGTCGTCGGCGGCGACGATGAGAGTGATCTGCCCGACCGAGCGGTCGATGAGCACGAACTCGTGAAAGTAGTCGTGCACACGTCCCCAGTCGTGAATCGCCTCATCACCGAGCTCGCTGAGGTAGTAGATGCCGTCAGCTGCGACCAGGCGGTCGAACACCTCCCGCTGTAGATCTGCCTCCAGCTCGGTGGGGACGTCCCAGAGCGGATCCACCCACTCCCGCAGGATCTGCACGGCCTTCTCCTGGCTGACGGGCTCGTAGATGTCGGGAGTGATCAACCGTAGCCAATATGGACCGTGCCGGGGTCCCTCCGGCAGCACTCCACCACCTGCATAGTCGTCTCGGAACTGCTCATGCCCAATCAGTGCGGCAAGTAGCCCTGTGTCGTCCACGGACTCCGCGGGGAAGCGGAGCTGCTTGATGTCGACCCATCGAAACCCGTGCTCCTTCGGATCCGGGACGTAGCGGCGAAAGTTGATGAAGACGCTTCCCTCGTGAGCGAGCCCGTTGTCCATGGCGCCAGCCTAGAAGGTAGGCAGGGGGGTCCTGCCGACCCACCGGACAGGCCCTAACGACCTGGGGCACATGCCTACGTTCGCGGCTCTGCGCATCGCGTTGGCCCGGTACTGGTCCGGATCGAGCTGACGGCTCAAACCCCGGCTGGAGCAGGCCGCCCGCGACAGTTCCGGCGGTCTGCCGCCTGGTCAGGCATGCTCGGTCGTCCAGTGCTTGTGCCCGCCGTCTTCGGGCGACGCAGATGCCTAGGGCCTGACCGGCGGATCATGGTCGAAGCCACGACGCCTAGCGCGGCCTCGGTCTGGAGGCAGAGCGCCGGTAGTACGCGGGTGCTGTTTGTCCGGACCGCATCCGGCACGGGGTGCGGTCGGCGGTCGGCCGGGCGGGGACGCGGGTTGTTCAGGCCTGGCCGGTCTCGAAGCGGCTGATGTGTCCGTCGGTGACCTCGAAGCTCCACTTGGTGCGCATGCTGCCCCAGGTGTCGTTGCGGTAGTCGACGACCAGGGTCCGTCCGCCGTCGGCTTCCGATTCCACGTCCATATGGCCGTTGGAGGAGAAGACCTCCCGCTCCGCCCAAAGCCCCAGGTCGCGGTCCGACCCGTCATCGGACATCGTCGCGTCGGGGGTGAGTGCCCTGAAGAAGGCGCTTTGATCGTTCGCGTTGACGGCGGTGACGAAAGCACGGACGGCAGGGTCGGTCAGCTGCTTCGGGTCGATCACTAAAGCTCCCAAGTCGGTCGTGCTGTTGCTACTGCACGACCAGGAAACACCAGCGGCGGCGGCCGAACACTTCAACTCTCCCGTCACCACACGGACGGGCTAGGTGTATTGCCCTATGAGGTTGGGGACGCGGGGGCGGAGATGGGGGCGATAGTCCGGCGTTCCTTGGATCTCTCCGCGGCCGGGCCGGCCGTCATCCTTCGACGTAGTCCACGGTCTGCATCATGCCCAGGTCCTCGTGGTGCAGTTGGTGGCAGTGGGCGATGGCGCGGCCGGTGAAGTTCTCGTAGCGGACCAGGAAGGTCACCGACTCGCCGGGGGTGCCGCCGGCCAGGCCGACGGTGTCGTGCCAGACCGGCGGGTCGAGCCGGATGCCGTTGCGGTGGGTGACCAGGAACGGGTTGGTGTGCAGGTGGAAGGGGTGGTTGAAGGCGGGGGAGGTCTCGCCGGTGCGGACCGTCCAGCGCTCCATTCGGCCCAGCGGCAGCACATGGTTGACGTACCCCGGGTCGTACAGCCCGTAGGCGGGGTCCGAGCGAAGGTCGCCGCTCGGATGGGCGGCCGGGGTCACGTGGGTGCCCAGCACCCGGAACGCGTCCGGGAACGGCAGTGGGAAGACGCCGGGGTCGACGTGGAAGACCACCTCCCGGTCCGGGCCGGTGACCTCTCGGTCGTCCAGGAACGGCCGGCCCGGCGGCAGCACCCGCGGCAGGGCCATCGGGGGGGTGACGGGCGGGCCGGCCACCTCCACGGTCAGCAGCGGATCCGGGACTTGGTCGGCCCGCAGTTCGTAGCGGCCGGGCGCCCCGCCGCGGACCAGCACGTCCGCGCGGTTGCCCATCACCAGCTCGACCGCCTGCGCGGCCACCGGCGCTGGCAGGGTGATGCCGTCCTGGGCGATGCGGTGCATCGTCAAGGCGCCTTCGGGGCCGGGCAGGCGCAGCCGGAGCGCGGTGAACGCGGTCGCCCCGACCAGGCGCCATCGCTGCACCTCGCCCGGCCGCAGCGCCACCACGGGGTTGACCGCGCCGTTCACGGTGAACACCGACGGCACCCCGGTCAGCCAGGCCCCTGCGTCGAACGGCGGCACCCGGCCGCCGCGCAGCTTCAGCTCGTTGACGCACACCACCACATCGGCCGCGGCCGCCACCTCGGGGACGTCGTCGATGTCGCCCTCCACCACGATCACCCCCGCCATGCCCCCGGCCATCTGCTCGGCGGTCGAGCCGTGCAGGTGCGGGTGGTACAGGTACGTCCCGGCCGGATGGTGTGCCGGGACGTGCAGCACCGTTTCGTAGCGCGGTTCCGGCCCGCCGGGCGCAGTGTGCGGGGCGAACTCGCGCAGCACGTTGTCGCCAAGGCCGGAAGGCGAGACGTGCATGCCGTGGGTGTGCACGTTGAAGCTGTTGGGCCGGTGCGCCATCCGCACCCCGTGCCCGGCACCGGCGTCGGGGGCCTGGGCGGGGTTCGGCGGCAGCCCGTTGACGTGCGTGAGCAGCATCGTGTCCCCGGCCCGCACCCGCAGCGTTGGCCCCGGCAAGCCCCCGTTGTAGGCCCGAGTGGTGATCCGCCCGTGCCCCGGCACCACGACGTCCGCGTACCGCACGTCCAGCACCTGCTCCAGCACTGACGGCACCCGCCCCGGCGCCGTCCGCCGGCGCACTGTCGTGGGCTGCGGGAAAGCCCCCGGCCCCAGCCCAGGGGCCGCCTCCGTTGCCGTTCCCGCGCCCGTCACCGGCACGAGGCCGGCGGCCGCGGCCGTCCTGAGCACCGACCGGCGGCTGACCCCACGACCATCTCCCATAACCGGGCAATCTAGAACAGGACGGCTGGAGGGTCGGGCGCGCCGCACCGGCGCCGCCCACACCCTGGTGGGGCCGGGCCCCCCCCCCCCCGGGGGGGGGCCCCCCCCGCGGGGGGGGGGCCGGGCCGACGTTGGTGGGCGGGCCGGGCCACCAGGGTGTGGGCGGCCAATGGGGTGACCGTGAACGAGTCGGACGGATCTTGGTCGTTTCCCCGGCTGCGGCCGGCTCGGTGCTGGTCCTGGCCGGGAGTACGCAGGCCGCGATGGGACAGGTCGTGGGGTTAGTACCGAAATGCAGCAGCTGACGACCTACCAGACTGCAGTTGGACCGATGACCGCCAGTCCGAGTTCCTGAGTCATCTCGTACGTCGGGTGCTTGAGCCCGCCTGGGTGAACCGGAGCCCCACTTGCTCGGCCTCCGCCGCGCCCAAGCGGTTCTGGTGGTGTACAGCGAGACGATCGCAGGGACTAAGTCTGAGCCACCTGACCATCCCCGGCGACCCGAGTCGCGATGGGAACGACATCGCGGCTGTGCTGTCGCCACGAACCCAGAAGGATCACCGACTGTGGATTTTCCCTCTATTTCCGTACCTGGCTCCGGCCAGCTCCATGCCCGCGTGGTCACCTCGCTCGGCGTCATCGTGGTTCGCCTCGAAGAAGACCGCGCGCCCAACACGGTCAAGAACTTCGTCGGCCTGGCAACAGGCGCCATGGAATGGAAGGACCCCAAGTCGCGGACGTCGATGAAAGGCACGCCGATGTACGACGGCACCCGCCTCCACCGGGTCATCCCCAACTTCATGATCCAGGCCGGAGACCCTCTCAGCCGCTACCCCGACCAGGTCAACCAGTGGGGCACAGGCGGCCCCGGCTACAAGTTCGCTGACGAATTCCACCCGGAGCTGCGCCACAGCGGCCCCGGCGTGGTGTCCATGGCCAACTCCGGTCCGGGCACCAACGGCTCTCAGTGGTTCATCACCGAGGACGCGACACCCCACCTGGATAACAAGCACACCATCTTCGGCCAGGTCGTCACCGGTCAGGACGTCGTCAAGACGATCGCCAACGTGCCCACCACACGGGACCGCCCCGACTCGGACGTCGTCCTGCAGAAAGTCGAAATCTTCCGTCAGTAGGCCGGCCCGACGGGGGCGACCCTGAGCGAAGCCCTGTATCCGTTGCGCCTTCAACGGCTATCGGCACTTGTGCTCGCTGCTCGTGATCCAACATCACTGACGAACAGTCCAAGTGCAGGTACGAGGCCCGCGCGGTTACGTCGCTCAGGCCCTCAGGCCACCGAAGAGGCCCGATGAATACTGCACCCTTCGAATACCGGCACTTCGCCAGTGCGCCCACACCACGACCGAAGCGGTGATCGCCGCCGTCACCAGCACCGTGACGACGCCGCTCGCCCTCTTGCTGGGCCGCTACGACGCGGCCGGCCGCTTGCGTCTGGCCACATCGCGGCACGCTCACCACGGCGGCCCGCCGCGATGTGGCCCCGCAGCTGAAGGCCGCGGGGCCCGAACACCCTTGGCACGGGCGGCACTTCAGAGCCGGATGGGGAACCCGCACCGAGCTGGAGTACCGGCTCGTCCAGCCGGACCTGGTCGCCGAGTTCGTCGCCGGCACCGCCGTTGACGCCGGCCGTTACCGCCACCCGGTCCGTTTCGTGCGAGTCCGAGACGAATTGCATCCCGTGCAACTTGAGCCGCTCCCCGATCCGGACGAAGCCGCAGGTCGCCAACCTGACGACGATCCAGGTGGATGCCGCTGACCTGCTCCGCCAATGGGCGACGCCTACAGGCCGAGGTCCTGGGCGGCGAGTTCGGTGCCGCGTAGGCGGGCTTCGATCTTGGCGAAGGCCAGCTCCCGCGACGTGGAGGTGTCGTCGGCGTAGGGGGCGAAGCCGGCGTCGTCGGAGGTGCCCAGCTGGTCGACCGGGATGTGGCGGGCGGCCTCCAGGACGCGGTCGCGTACCTCCTCGCGGGTCTCGACGCGGGGGTCGATCGGGTCGGTGACGCCGACGAACACCCGGGCCCCGGACGGCAGCTGGTCGGCGGCGGTCTTCAGGACGCGCTCGCGGTCGGGCTCGCCGGACAGGGCGAGATAGAAGTTACCGACCGTGAGCTGGAACAGCCTGGGCAGCAGTTCGGCGTAGTCGACGTCGAGGCTGTGGGTGGAGTCGTGGTCGGCTCCGGGGTCGGTGTGCACGCCGATGCGGGCCCGCTCGTCGGCGGTGAACCGGCCCAGGACGTTGTTGTTGAGGGCGACGAAGTCGTCGAGGAGAGTGCCGGAGGGGTCGAGCTGCAACGACAGCCGACCCTCGGTGAAGTCCAGCTGCACGCAGTGCGCGCCCGCGTCGAGGCATCCGCGGATCTCGGCCTCGGACTCGTCGGCAAGGTCGCTGAGGAACGCCTGGCGGGAGTACCCGTCGATGCCGTCGGCCGGATAGAGCAGGCTGAGGGCGGAGGGTGCGACCACGGCCTGCTTGATCGGGAGGGTGGTGCGGGTGCGGGCGGCGCGGAGGTAGGTCTCGGCCTGCACCTGGTAGCGGAACGGTCCGCTGGTCAGGACGGGCAGCTGCCGGGTGTGCCCGTCGGCGAACGGGATGACGGCGCCGTCGGCACCGAGGCCCGCCTGGCCGGTGAGGGGGTAGGTGAGTGAACTCGGCTTGCGCTGGTCGCCGTCGACCAGAACCGGGCTGCCCAGCTCCGCCAGCCGGGAAAGGGTGTCCGCGACGGCGTCGTCCTGGACGCGCGCCAACTCCGCCTCGCTCACTCGTCCTTGGGCGTGGTCGTTGTACGCCTGCACCAGTGCGCGCGGACGGGGAAGGCTGCCGATCGGCTCAGTAGGAATGCTCATGATCCGCACCCTAGAAGTCACCGGCATACCCCTAGAACGGGCGTGAAACCCGCCCGATGGCGCCGTGCCCCCGATTCCCGGGCCTACTGGCGGGACATCCCCACAGCTCATGGACCACGAGGTTCACCCGATCGAGCCACTGACACAGGAGGTCAGTGCCGCTCTCAACGGCAGCCCGGCGCCGACCGTGACGGCCCCGGGCCGGCCACGGCGGCGGCGCGCCTGCTCCGCGCCGTCCTCTTCCGGGGTTCATACCTTTGCCCCGCAGCCAATGCGCGGACTTCCAATTTCGATCTTGTTCACCTGTGGCGCCACCGACTGCCGTCCCTGCGCGTGCAGGACAACTGCCGCTCTCTCCTTGGTGACGGGCAGCCCCCCGGGCCAGGGCGACTTCGTCGGCGATGTGCCCCGGCCCTCATCGGCTCCCACCGCCCATCCGTCAGGACTCGCTCCGGGCAGCCCCGACGAGTTCTTCGAGTACGCCGCGGCTTGCTTCCTCCAGGGTGTCGGCTTCCAGCACCGGCTGCGCGAAGCCGAGCGCATTCTTGAAGGCGGTCAGGTAGCTTGCGTGCTGCAGCTTGGCCCTGATGTTCGCGCTGTCCGGGTGCCAGGAAACGAGCACCACAACGGCCTTCTCGACGCCGTCCCTGTTGCGGTGTGTTGTAGTCGCCGACGATGATGCAGGACGCCCCGAGGAGGCGCGCCGCTGCTGCGCCGCAGCGGCCGACCGGGCCGGCGCCGGCGATGTACACGGTCGAGCCCGGCTTGGCACCGGCCTCCGTGAGACCGTGGAACGCGGTGGGCAGGATGTCCGAGAGCAGCGCCAGGTCACGGATCTTCGCCATGGCCTGTTCCCTGTCCGGGAAGCGCAGGAGCTGGAAGTCGGCGTACGGGACGAACAGGTACTCGGCCTGGCCGCCGGTCCAGTCGCCCAGGTTGAAGCCGTACGCTCCGCAGGCCACCTTGGGGTTCGTGGTCTCGCAGACGTCGGTCCGGCGCGCCCTGCAGTTGCGGCATCGGCCGCAGGCGACGTTGAACGGGACGGAGACGAGGTCGCCCTCACTGAGGAACTCGACGTCGGGGCCGACCTCGATGACCTCCCCGGTCATCTCGTGCCCCATCACCATGCCCTGAGGCACCGGGAAGGACCCGCCGTAGATGTGCAGGTCGCTACCGCAGATGTTGGTGGCGACGATTCTGAGGATGACGGCATGCGGGGCCTTTTTCCCGTTCGGCATCTGAAGCTTCGGGAAGTCGAGAGACTCGACGCGCATGTCTTTCGGGTTCTGGAAGACGACAGCGCGGTTGCTGCTTGCCATGACGATCTGCTCTGCTGATCCAGGGCAACTTGGCCGTGGAAGTGGCGGCGGTCATTTGGGTGGCTTTGCGATCTCGGCTTTCCCAAGGTAGGACTGCCACCCAACGTATGCATGCCGGAATCGGCGGTCGGTCGAGAAGCTGGCCACGACGGCACGCCTGGGCGCGGAGCTGGTCGACCGCCTGCGCCCCGTCATCGACCTGGGGCTCGGCTACCTCTCCCTGGACCGCACCACGCGCACGTTCTCGGGCGGCGAGCTGCAGCGCCTGCGGCTAGCCACCCAGCTGACCTCGGAGCTCTTCCGGCTCACCAGGCGGAGTCGGAGCCGTTTCCGCACGGTCGGTGACCAGCGCAGACCGGAGCGTCAACGTGGACACGCTGCTTCATGCTCGAATGCGGCTGCGGTCAATGTGGTGGCTTCGGCACCCGCAGCGTGGCGCGTGCCGAGGGTCTCCGCTTCGCGCCAGAAGTCATGACCACCAGCCAAGCGTGTGTCCTGACAGCCGGGCCGTACAACGAGGGATGTCAAACAGCCACAGAGAGGGAAGCAGTTCGGCGCTCGAACTACTGTTGTAATCGTGCGGATTCAAGGCCTTGTGGATCGTCCGGGTTGCCAACGCGAGACCGGGCTGGATCCGAGCATCGGACGTGCTGGCAGGCAGGCCGGGCTCGCCCACGCCCTCATCCCCGACTTGCAAGGGGGAGTTGACTAGGCGGTGTTGACGGTGAACAGGCGTTGGGCAGCTGTGGTGGCTCCGGTCAGGCTGAGGGGGATGTCGAGGCTCTTGCACATGCGATGGGCGCGGACGACGACGCTGAGCGTGGCGGGCGTCGGTTCCCCTTCGGTGACCTGGACGGTGACGCGGCGGGGCCGGTGGGTGTGGACGAGGGCCTCAATCTCCACGGCGGCCGCAGCCCGGGAGTTGACGTCGACGTTGTCGTGCAGCCTCATGTGCAGGGCGTCGCCGTCGACGCTGTAGCTGATCAGCATGATGGCCCCCCTGTCGTGTCTTCAGGCCGCGCTGCCGTCCCGGCGGGCCGGCGCGGAGCTGTCCAGCTTCCAGGATGACAGTTGGTCGGCCTCGTCGCCGCTCACGGCCGCTCGCGTCGCACTCTACGGCCACGCCTGAGCCGGTGGTCCGGGCCCAGACGGGGTGGCTGTCGGACTTCACGAATGGTGAATATGAGCCCCCCGGATCATTGTCCACAATGCGCGCACCGGTCGCCGTACCGGCTCCTGGTCTCCACCAACAGGCTCCCTTCCTGGGGCCGTCGCTGGTAATACTCGGCGCTGGAAGTGCTGGTGAGCTCCACGGCCACTCCGAGCTCGCGCACGGATGGAGCCCGCCTCGTGATGCTCCGCGTCCCTACACGCGCGCACGGGCGGGACGTAGTGACGATTCGTCCTCCTGGGCCAGAGCGGCTTTGGGCCCGGTGCGTCACCGGCCCCAGCGAAGACGCGGCTGTGCCAGCACGTCACCAGCGGGATTCTTTAGAAAAGTGCCGTTCCTTCACCGATGAAGGACACAGGCGATTCATAGTGGGGGATGGCAAGAGGACGGATCCGACGCTCAAGGCCGCTCGACAAACGCAAGCGATGCTCAGAGGCGCTCACGACATCCGCACCCGGGGGAACGTGGCGCAGGATGCCGCCCCACAACCCCGTGTCCGGGAGGTACAGGCCCAGGTCAACCTCCACGGCGAACTGCTGATCACCAAGGAGGAGCCAGGCGTCGTCACGGAGCAGGTGTGCACCACGTGTCATACCCCATCGTGCACACACAACAGGCTCCCAAAGCCGCACACCCCGCCGTCAGCCGGGGCGAGCTCCATGCAACGAGGCGGTTGCGCCGTCGACGCTCGGCCGGACAGCCCGCCTGCACACGATACTCGGCGTACGAGGTAGGCGGTCCGACACCGCGCACCGGCTGGTGATGTTCGACCAGCACCGCCAGGGCGCGCGGGCCCGACTCGGATGGGACGCGAAGAGCTTCATGGGCGGCCTCCGCTTCGGCCCTGTCGAGCCTGACACGGTGGACGCCGGGCTGCACGCGGCCTCTGAGCGCGTGGCAGCTCATGGCGGCCGAGGGCGCAACTGGGAGCCCGCTGCGGACCGGAGGGACGGTGCACGTGTGGGACCGCACCTCGACATCGACGGCGAAGTCGTGCCGTGAGGAAGCGCCGGGTCGACGGCTGTCGTTCGTGTCCGGCAGACCCACTCTGGACCCCGATACGGGTACCGCGCTTTCCTATCTTCACTGGGATGCCCTTCACCAGGATCGCCGCGCTACCTGGGCCATCGCGCTGGGCGGTCGGTCTTGGACTGAGCTATCTGCAGGAGAGGAACGACCTCGCCGGTCGTGGGCAACATACACCCGGCAGTGCCGGGGGTTGCGTCCACGGAAGTGGTGTGCGGATCGACCTGATCCGGGGCGGCGCTCGGTGAAGTCCGAGCGCGCGCCAGGGCGTGATGGCGCTCTGGTCAACGGGGTAGAGGCAGCGTGAGGGCGCCGCGGTTGACAACCATGGGGGGAGTGGGAGGGTGGAGAGGCGATGGCGACCGTGGGACTGGGCCGTCACCAAAAGCCCGGGTGGCATGTGGTCCAGAGCTGGGCTGCGCACGATCGCGAACGCGGCCCCTACGCCGATTCCTTCTCACGTGGTTGACGCGGAGAAAGAGCCGAACCAGCCGAAGTACGCAGCAGGTTGCCGTGGCGTCTTAACGCCCGGCACCGGACGTATTCGCCGTACCGCGAGCAGGCCCCCAGCTGACCGTCGAGGGGTATCCCGTAAGGCAGCGGACAGGAAGTAGACACCATGGGACACGCACTGCAGGACCGGAATGTCGCGATTCTGGCCACCGACGGAGTCGAGCGCGTAGAGCTCGAGCAGCCGCGAGGCGCCCTGTATGGTGCTGGGGCCAAGAGTGAGATCCTCTCCATTCACCCAGGCGAGATCCAGGCGCGGCAGTTCGACTTGAATCCCGCGGGGACGTTTCCCGTTGACCGGCTCGTGGCCGACGCCTCCGTTGACGACTATGACGCGCTGCTCCTGCCGGGCGGCACCATGAACCCCGACCAACTCCGCATGGATAAGGACGCCGTCGGCTTCGTGAAGTCCTTCGCCGAAAGCGGGAAACCGATCGGCGTCATCTGCCACGGCCCGTGGACACTCGCGGAAGCCGACGTCGTGCGCGGACGCCGCCTCACCTCTTGGCCTAGTGTGCGCACTGATCTGCGCAACGCCGGTGCCGAGGTCGTCGACGAGGAAGTTGTCATCGACGGACAATTCATCTCCAGTCGCTCGCCGGCGGACCTGCCGGCCTTCTGCCGGGCCATCGTCGACCAGTTCGCCAAGACCGGGGCGTCACGCTAGTGCTGTGCCGGGCCTATCGGGCTGGTTTGCCCGACGTCCCGTCCGGGCTGCACCGCCGCCGGCTGGGCTGGTGCTCCGGGGGCGCAGGGGCGGATCATGCTTGATCCGCCGCCCCCACCGGCTCGCCCCCTTCTGACGGGGTGATACACCCCCTTTTTTTGCTCATCCATGGACCTTATGCCGGAAAGGCAGCGCTGCGCCAACAGGAACGGTCGGCGTGTCCTGAGGCTTCGCAGCGTCCTTCCCATCCCGCTGCCGTACATTTTCCACGGCTGTCTGGCTCCCGCCCAGACTTCTCCGGGAGCCGGCAGCCGCTGAGCTCTTCAGCGTGGCCACTGACCGGAGTGAGGGGATCGGTGTCCGCAACGCACGAGGCACCCGTGCCATTGAGGGAGGTGTTCGAAGTCTCAACTCACCTGCTCAGGAGCCTCGTTGGTTCCCTATCCTGCTGCACTCGACCTCCTTCACGCCCCGGCCGAGTGGGTCACCTGCTCATCGTCACCCGTGAGGGTGGCCGCTGCCGCAAGTCCCCCGAACACCAGGGTGCCTTGGTCGGCCTCGTGTACCTCCGCAGGCACGGCCGATGACGGCACCCTCGAGGAGTGCGACCGGGCCGGCGACGGCCGGGCCGACTACTCCCACAAGCATCGGCGCGGGGAGAACAATCCAGGTAGTGAGCGATCCAGCCGGGCGGCTGCTGTGGATCTCGCCTGCACTGCCCGGCCGTGCCCACGGCCCTGGCCCGTGCCCACCGGATCATCCGGATCTGTGAACGCCAGAGTGTCCCCGTCCCGTGGGTGGTGAACACTCCTCAGGTGCCAGCCGGGCCGCGACCTCACGCCAAGCCAGCGAACGGTCAACCGTGCTCTCTCGGGGGGCGCGGGCGCCGCGGCTGTCCTCACCCTGGAGCGGCAACGCTCAAAGAGCTCACTGTGTGCCGGACAGGCCGAGGGCTCCCTGGCAAACGAGAGGACCCAGTGGCGAGGCCGTCTCGAACGACGCCCAGTAAAACGAGGCCACGCCGGAGAACGTCACCCCATCCGAACCAGGCGTCGCCGGAGAACGTCCGAGCGCCCGGCTGAGCTGATCGCGCAGTACGCGGTCGTGCAGTTCGGCGTCGAACCCAGGGTGCGTGTGGGCTGGGGGCACTCCGTGCCGCCCCGGGGGCCTCGGCGCTGCCGTAGAAGAGGGCGGACATGGCTGCGATGACGTCCAGGACCAGGCCGACCGACGACCCCGGCTATATCGAGTCGCGAGACTGGGCGAGAACTCATTTCGTCCTCAACGGAATTTGGGAGTGATCACCGCTGAGAAAACCTCAGTCTCCAGTTGACATGCAGAGTCCCGGTGGGAGGCTTGAAGTGAGTCCGCGGGGCGCCCCTGCTGCGTCAAATGCTGCGGCTGAAAAGACAACGTGATGCAGCGGCCCGGCGATTGAGGCCGTGCGCCTCCCCGATGAGTTCCTCCCCGGTGAGTTGCTCGCGTCGATTTCGAGTGAGTTTTTTTGCGAGACCTGCCAGTGCGTGCTGGCGCTGGCAGTCGCGTGCGTCCTGCGTGCGCGTTTCACGCGGCGGATCTGATTCATTCGCGAATTTGTTCCTTCCATCGATATCCGAAATATCGGACAGGAGGAGAGAATCTCATGAAGGCTCTGGTGTACGACGGGCCGCGTTCGGTGACCGTGCAGGATGTGCCGGACGCGAGGATCGAGCGGCCGACGGATGTGCTGGTGAAGATCACTTCCACCAACATCTGCGGGTCGGACCTGCATATGTATGAGGGGCGCACGGACATGGAGACGGGGCGTGTCCTGGGCCACGAGAACATGGGGGAGGTCATCGAGGTCGGCGACGGCGTGGACCGTGTTCGGGTGGGGGACCTGGTCTGTTTGCCGTTCAACATCAGTTGCGGGTTCTGCCGCAACTGTGACAACGGGCTGACGGCCTTCTGCCTGACCACGCCGGTGGATCCGACGATGGCTGGTGCCGCATACGGCTTCGCGGGAATGGGCCCCTACAGTGGCGGTCAGGCAGAGTTCCTGCGGGTTCCGTACGGAGACTCCAACTGCCTGGTGCTGCCGGAGGAGGCGCGAGAGAAGCAGACCGACTACGTGATGCTGTCCGACATTTTCCCGACCGGCTGGCACTGCACGGAGCTGGCTGGCGTGCAGCCGGGCGAGACCGTTGTCATCTATGGCGCGGGCCCGGTCGGTCTGATGGCGGCGCTGTCGGCAAATCTCAAGAGCGCCG
Organism: Streptomyces sp. NPDC090032; assembly: GCF_044748025.1. Lineage (NCBI taxonomy): Bacteria > Bacillati > Actinomycetota > Actinomycetes > Kitasatosporales > Streptomycetaceae > Streptomyces > Streptomyces sp. NPDC090032. Next base: position 845,814 of record NZ_JBIVFF010000001.1, read on the forward strand.
CGCAGGTGATGGTCGTCGACCGTCACCCGGACCGGCTCGCGCTCGCAGAGCGGATCGGTGCGATTCCCATCGATGACTCTAAGGCCTCGCCGATCGACCAGATCAACGAACTCACCAACGGTCTGGGGGCGGACCGTGGGTGTGAGTGCGTGGGCTATCAGGCGCACGACGCTCAGGGTGTCGAGCACCCGAACCTGACGCTCAACAACCTGGTGCACTCGGTGAAGTTCACCGGGACGATCGGGGTCGTGGGTGTCTTCGTGCCGCACGACCCGGGGAGCCCGGACAAGCTGTACAAGGCGGAGGGCGAGGTTGCCTTCGACTACGGCCTGTACTGGTTCAAGGGCCAGTCGATGGGGACTGGCCAGGCCAACGTCAAGGCATACAACCGACAGCTGTGCGCCCTGATAGAGCAGGGCAAGGCCAAGCCCTCATGGATCGTCTCCCATGAGCTGCCGCTGGACCAGGCTCCCGCCGGCTACCAGCACTTCGACGCCCGTGACGACGGCTGGACCAAGGTCGTCCTCCACCCCAACGGCTCGAGCTGACCGACGCGGGCCATCCCTGGGATCCGAGCCCGTTACCTTCTCCACTTCGGCGGCCAGGGCGCGCGCGATGCCCTTCCCACGCCACTCGTCGACCTCCGCAAGGGAGTCCAGGGGACCGGTGTAAGGCTGAAGAAGGCGCGGTTCCGCCGCTCACGTAGAGCCTGGCAGTGCCGCCCAGGGGGTTCCAGTAACCCACCCCACCAGTTCGGGGCGGCGACAGATGAACCGAACCCCTGCTCCGTGGGGGACAGCTCCGGGACGCGAAGTGAGGCGATTGAATGGACCGGGTTCCCGAGGTGGCCGTGGTAGGAGCCGGCATCGTCGGACTGTGCACCGCCTATGCACTGGCTGAACGCGGAACGACGGCGCGGGTCTACGAAAGCGGCGTTCCAGGCAACGGGCAGTCCGGTGGCCAGTCCCGCATATTCCGTCACGCCCACGACGACGCCCGTCTGGTCGAATTCACCCGGCAGGGCCGCGCCGTCTGGGACGAGTGGGCCGACCGGTTGGGCGCCGAACTGATTTCCCAGGACGGAGTGGTCGCCCTGGGAGATTCCGTTCCTGGGAGACTGCGCATTCTGCAGGATGCCGGCGGCATGCGGGTCCGGACCGTGGACAGCGCCGAGCTTCACGCTCGCATGCCGCTGCTTGCCGACTACCGCGGTCCCGCGATGCTCGATGAGGACGGCGGTGCCATCCGCACCCGTGTCGCGGTCGAGAGCCTGGTGGATGTGCTGGGTGACGCTGTGGTCTCCGACGAGGTCATCTCGCTGCATCCGACGGGCCGCGGCACGGTGGAGGTGCTCAGGGCCGCCGGCCGCGAAGAGTACGCAACGGCCGTGGTGTGCGCGGGCCTGGGCACCGCGCGGCTGGCGCGCAACGTGGGGCTTTCGCTACCGATACGGCCGGCAGCCCACGTCCGCCTCACCTTCCAGGTCAGGGGAGCGCCCCCGGACCGGGTCGCCTGTCTGCAGGACAGCAGCGGCGACTTCGGGGAGGTTGGCGTCTACGCAGCTCCCTACCCTGGCAACAGTCGATATGCGGCGGGCCTCAGCCAGACGGTCGAGGTGCGGGAGGACGGCAGCTTCGTGGACCCTGAAGCACTGGCGGCACTCGGTGACCGCGCCCGGGCGTACGTCTCCCGCGCACTGCCGGGCCTCGACCCCGAGCCCGTCGAGTACCTGCGCTGCTGGGTGACAAGCTTGCCCTGGAGCGAAGACGGCATGGCGGTCTGGGAAGCCGACAGAATCTTTTTCGCCGCCGGGCACAACCTGTTCAAACAGGCACCCCGGCTGGGACGGGCATTGGCCGGTGCGGCCATGGCCGAAGGACTCGAGGAGAACCTGCGTCCAGCAGCCGCACTCGGCCAGCCCCGCTGAAGGCCCCAACAGTCGGCGCAGCCCGCTCCGACGGGGCAGCGACGAGCGGCGACGAAGCCGGCACACGCCAGCCTTCCCGCAGGCCACCATTTCGTGTCAGACCGGTTCAGAAAACTCTTCCGCGCTCGGTTGGTTGCACTTGTTCAGGATCTCGAAGTTTTGACCCTTCGAGACCGGGCCTTAAGCGGTTCTGACAGATCCACTGTGCCCGGGGCCATCCGTTCCAGCACCGGCGCAGAGCCGGTCGGCGTACAGGGCAGTTACGGAGAATTCCATTGCGATCTGATGTATGCAGTGGGTGGTTGGCAGTCTTGGCCACCGTCTCAGCGAGGAGGAAGTCATGGCGGATCCACGGACGGTGGTCCTTCCCTGCGGGGTTGCGGTCCCGGCGCTCGGCCAAGGCACCTGGGGGATGGGGGAGGACGCCGGGCGCCGCGCGGCCGAGGTGTCGGCCCTGCGTGCCGGCCTGGACCTGGGAATGACCCTCATCGACACAGCGGAGATGTACGGGGACGGCGCAGCGGAGGAAGTGGTGGCCGAGGCGATGTCCGGACGGCGGGACGAGGTCTTCCTGGTCAGCAAGGTGCTCCCCTCCCACGCGGACGCCCGCGGAGTGGCCGAGGCGTGCCGGGGGAGCCTGCGCCGTCTGCACACGGACCGGATCGACCTGTACTTGCTGCACTGGCGCGGAGCCGTGCCGCTGGAGGAGACGGTCCAGGCGTTCGAGTCCCTGGTGCGGGAGGGTGCCATCCGCTCCTGGGGGGTGAGCAACCTGGACGTGGAGGATCTCGCGGACCTGCTGCCCGGAGCCCAGCCGCAGACCGACCAGGTGCTGTACAACCTCAGCCGTAGAGGGCCTGAGCACAGTCTGCTGCCCAGGTGCCGTGAACTGTCGATCCCCATCATGGCGTACTCGCCGGTCGAGCAGGGCCGTCTGCTCGACCACACGGCGCTGCGGGAGGTGGCCGCCGCCCACGGTGCGACGCCCGCGCAGATCGCCCTGGCGTGGGTCCTGCGGCACGAGGACGTCATCGCGATCCCGAAGGCATCCTTCCGCGGGCACGTCGAGGAGAACAGGGCGGCTCTGGAGGTGAACCTGACCGCCGAGGACCTCGCGACCCTGGACCGGGCGTTCCCGCCGCCTGGCAGCAAACGGCCGCTGGAAATGCTGTGACACCGCTGCGGCGCGCCCGACCGCGCTCCGCCCGGAGACGGTTGGGCGGGCCTCGCCGGTGGCTCCTCCAGCGCCAGGAGGAGACCTTTCGGGACAACCTGACCGTCTCCTCTGCGCTCGTCGGCATGGCCCAGCGCGACCCGACCCGGCATGATCAGCACCACCCCAACGCCTTTTGGCGGGCCGCGGTCAAGAGCCCATGAGGGGCGTTCTGTACGGAAAGAGGGCGACGACTGCCGGACCACAGCAGTGCATGGGCGGGCGCTCACCCCCATACGGCCGTGTCGGCCGGACTGCCCGGCAACCCCGCTTCCAGGCAGACGCGTTCGGGCTGGGTCGGGATCAGTCCGATGCGCCGGGCGTGGACCAGTCCGCCTGGTCTTCAGGGGAGTTTGTGGGCCAGGACGTCGAGTTGCTCGACGGAAGGCGGTTGGGCGAACAGTTCGCCGGCTCGTTGCGTCAGGGCGCTGCTCAGGCGGCCGGCGAGGTGGGCCTGGCGTGCGTCGTCGTCGGGGAAGGCGTCGAAGATGGCGAAGGTGGACGGGCTCAGGCGCACGGCGAACCAGGCGATGGTGCCGGGCTCCTCCTGCACGAGGGCAAGGCCCTCGCAGAGAAAGGCGGAGACCTCTTCCTCCTTGCCGGGCAGGGCCTCGACCTGTACGTGCAGCGCGACGTTGATGTCGGCCATGAGAGGGCTCCCTTCCGAAGCTCGGCCGCCCGGGAGCGGCGACACCGAAATGACCGGTTGGCGTCGAACGGGTCTCCTGTACGGCCGCATTGCTGCCTCGTTGTCCCCATTTTGGCACCTTTCGAGGGCGTAGGAGCCTGTATGTGGGTCCCGCCGTCGCCGCCACGACCGCCCATCTCGGCCAGCACCGCATCGCGAGGAAAGGAGTCGAGTCCTCACAGCGACTGGGCCGCCACCGCTGGACCGTTGAACGCACCATGGCCTGGCTCGCCGGCTGCCGCCGCCTCCACCGACGCTACGAACGCAAAGCCGAGCACTTCCTCGCCTTCACGAGCATCGCCTGCACCCTCATCTGCTACCGCAGGAGCCAATTGTTGGGTCAGTTATGGGGCGGGGTACGTGGAGTTGGATTGTTCCGGACGGCCTGTGGGAGATCGCTGAGCCGCTGATCCCTCCGTCGAAGGTGCGGCCGCAGGGTGGTGGGACGCAGGACACACCTGATCAGACGCTGTTCGGGGCCATCGTCTACGTCCTGGTCAGTGGATGCGCCTGGCGGGCATTGCCGCCATGCTTCGGGATATCGAAGTCCACGGCCCACCGCAGGCGAAGCTCGCCAAGACCAAGCCGACCCACGCGGCGACGATCGTGGCGCAGACCGGCACGACCAAGCCGGGGTTCGAGTTGTACTACTCACCCACCTACGGGTGGTCGTTCAATCAGTACAGCTCGGACGACTCGGCCGGCACCCCGCAGCGAGCCGCCCAGGGCAGCCCCGACATGGCGCCGGGCGGAGAGTGGACCCAAGTAGGCGGCACCTACGACGCGGTCGACAACTACCTGCGGCTCTATGTGCAGGGCCAGTACATCGCACGGATCAACTACTCCACCCCCTTCTACGCGGGCGGACCGTTGCAGATCGGGGCCAGCAGCAACAGCGGCGCGGCCAGCAGCTTCTTCCCTGGACAGATCTCGGACGTACAGACTTACGACCGGGCACTGTCCGCACCAGAGATGGCCGAACTCTTCGACGACCAGGTCAGTGTGGAGGGCCGCTGGAAGCTGGACGCGGCCTCCGGCTCCCCGGCCACCAGCGCCGACGATGCCAGTCGTGAAGACCACACAAACCGGCCGCTCACCCTGGGATCCGGTGCCAATGTCGACGCCACGGGCAGCAACAACATGGTCGGCACCGGCGGCCTGCTGCTGGACGGCACCGCCAGCGGTTATGCCTCCACGGCCAGTTCGCCGATCGACACCAGCGCCAGCTTCACCGCCTCAGCATGGGTGACAGCGCCCGCCCGGCCGACCAAGCCGGTGACGGTGATGAGCATGGCCGGGGCGAACACCAACGGGTTTGTAGTGCGCTACGTGCCCGACAGCACGGACCCGGCCAACGCGGGCCGCTGGCAGCTGCAGATGGCCAACGCCGACGTGACGACGGCGGTCACGTCGACGGCCGAGCACACCAACTTCCAGAACAACAGCTCCTGGAACCACCTCGCGGTCGTCTACGACGCCTACGCCGGACAGATGCGCCTGTACGTCGACGGAGCTGTTCAGCAGATCCTGTGCGCGGACGACAACGATGACGGCACACCCAACGAGGAAACCTGCACCGACAAGGTCTCCTGGGATTCCTCCGTCCTCCCCTTCGCCGCGACCAAGGGCTTGCAGCTGGGCCGGGCCAAGACCAGCGCCAGCGGCTGGGGCGAGTACTGGGCCGGTGCTATCGACGACGTGTGGGTCTTCCAGGGCGCGGCCAGTGACACCCAGATCTCGGCACTGGCCAACGGCGAGGACATTCCAACCAGTCCTGGCCCATGACGACAACGGGTGGGGGCCGCCCGGCTGCAGCGGCCCCACCCACCGTCTTTGACCGTGTGTAGGACGGCAGCCAGCACAGGCTTCTTCAGGCAACGATGCCCCGCCGAGCGGGGTCCACAGGGCGCGCCCGGCGGGGGATGACATCAGTGAGGGACACAGCCATGGCAGGCAGAGCGCACGGCCGGATACGTCGCAAGATCGCGTTGAGCATCTCTGCGGTGCTGGTTGGCACCTTGTTGCAGACGACGATCACCGCCGACGCCGAGGCGAGCACCCTGGCCAAGGTGCCTGCATCGGAGAAGCCGGTGTCCGGGCACAGCGTGAAGATGAAGCCGCGCAAGAGGGATAGCCTGCCCCGCGTCCCGAAGACAGCGCCCAAGCACACCTGGGCAAAGCCCGGATCAGCCACCGCTACACTCACGGCCGGAGCCAATTCCCCCGCCCGAGCAGGCGACTTGCCGATCTCGCTCACCGCGTCACCCTCTGCTAAGGCATCGAAGGCAGTCAAGGGGAAGACGGCGAACCGCCCGTCCTTCTCGGGCAAGGCCACGGTCCGCATCCTGGATGCCAAGACCGCCCAGCGTGCAGGGGTTGACGGCCTCATGTTCACCCTCCAGGCGCAGCCAGGCGCCGAGGCAGGCCAGACCGCAGTGGCGGTGGACTACTCCGACTTCACGCGGGCATATGGCGGTGCCTATGCCGCCCGCCTGCATCTGGTACGCCTGCCGGCCTGTGCGATCACCGATCCCGGAAGTGATAGGTGCACCGCGGCTAAGCCGCTCGCCACGGAGAACGATGCCAAGGCGCAGATTCTGTCGGCTTCTACAGTGCCCCTTGCCGCGAGTGACAGTGAGGCGTCCACGCCAGTGGTGCTGGCGGCCGTCAGCGGTACCTCCAGCGATCACGGCAGTTTTCAGGCCACCTCCCTCTCTCCGTCGGCTACGTGGAACACCGACCTGAATACGGGTGACTTCAGCTGGTCGTACAACATGCCCGTGCCGGATGTGCCCGGCGGACTGACCCCCGAGGTCGGTCTGTCGTACTCCTCGGGCGGCGTCGATGGCCGTACCTCCAATACGAACAACCAGGCATCCTGGGTTGGTGACGGGTTCAGTCTGTGGCCTGGGTCAATCGAGCGCACCTACAAGTCCTGCGACGAGGACGGAGCCACGAACGCGGACGGCAAGAAGCCGGGTGACCTGTGCTGGGCGTACGACAACGCGACGATCTCCTTCAATGGGCACTCCGGTGAGCTGATCCCGAGCGGCTCCAACTCTTTCAAGATCAAGAACGATGACGGGACCAAGGTCGACCGGCTGTACGGCGACTCGTCCAACGTGCGCGGAAACGGTGCTCACAACGACGAGTACTGGAGGGTCACCACAACCGACGGCACTCGCTACTACTTCGGCTACAACAGGCTGCCCGGCTACGCGAGCGGCAATGAGGCCACCGACTCCACCTGGACCGTGCCGGTTTACGGTGACGACGCTGGCGAGCCCTGCCACGCGGCCGCGTTCGCGGACTCGTGGTGCCAGCAGGCATGGCGCTGGAACCTTGACTACGCCGTCGATGTCCACGGAAACGCGATCGCCAACTACTACAACAAGGAAACTAACTACTACGCCCGCAACCTCACCGCGGCCGACGAGACGGTTTACGACCGGGGCGGCTCACTTGACCGTATCGAGTACGGACTGAAGTCGTCCGCCGTCTACTCCAAGAAGCCGCTGGCCAAGGTGGACTTCACCTCCGCTGAACGCTGCCTTCCCCAGGCCGGGGTCACCTGCGACGCATCGACCATCGATGACAAGGCGTTCTACTGGTACGACACCCCATGGGACCTGAATTGCACCTCGGGCAAGGACTGCACCGCATCGGCCTCTCCGACCTTCTGGACGCGTAAGCGCCTCACTGGCGTGAGCACCGAGGTGCTGCAGTCGGATGACACCTACGCTGCGGTCGACAGCTGGTCCCTCAACCACAAGTGGGGCATGTCCGACATTGACTACCAGCTGCTCCTGGACTCCGTCCAGCACACCGGCAAGTCGGCAACCTCGAACATCACTTTGCCCAAGGTCACCTTCGCCTACGACCAGCGGGCCAACCGCCTGGATATCGCCGGAGACGACACCTCGCCGTTCATCAAGGAACGCCTGGCGACCATTGATGACGAATCCGGCGGACAGACCGATGTCACCTACTCCACCGCCGCCTGCGACGCCGGCAACTTGCCCACGCCGCAGACCAACACCACGCGCTGCTATCCCGTGTACTTCACGAAACAGGGCGACGCGGACCCGAGTCTGCAGTGGTTCAACAAATACGTCGTCACTCAGGTCCAGCAGACCGACCGCACTGGCGCCTCGCCCGACATGGTCACCCGCTATTCCTACCTCGACGGCGCGGCCTGGCACTACGACGACGATGACGGGCTGACCAAAGAGAAGTACAAGACCTGGTCCACCTGGCGCGGCTATGGCCACGTCCGGGTGCAGACAGGCGGCCAGGATCCGGTCGGAATGAAGACCCAGACCGACCACTACTTCCTGCGCGGCATGAACGGTGACAAGTCAGACGCGAGTGGCGGGACCCGGTCCGTCACTGTCACAGATGACAACGGAAGCGCCATCACGGACGACGACCCCCGGGCCGGCTACGAGTACAAGACCGAGAACTACAGTGGCCCCAGCGGCAAGGTCCTGACCAAGACAACCAGCACGCCCTGGCACTACGAAACTGCCAAGAGGGTGCGCTCCTGGGGCACCACCACAGCCAACCTCACCGGCACCCAGAACAGCTACGGCTGGACCTCGCTGGATGACGGCGCGGGCTCTCAGTGGCGCAAGACCTACGTCTCCTACACCCATGAGAAGACCGCCGGCCGCATCACCGTCCAGCACGACGCCGGCGATACCTCCACCGCCGCGGACAACGAGTGCACCCGCACCACCTACGTCGACAACACCACTGACTGGATCCTCGACGAACCGTCCCGGGTCGAGACCGTCGCCGCGGCTTGTGCCGACACCCCTGACCGCTCCAAGGCCGTGGTCTCCGATGTCCGCACGGCCTACGACGGCCAGGCATACGGAGCGGCGCCGACCAAGGGTGACGCCACACACACGGCAACGCTCAAGTCCCACGATGGCACCACCGCCACATACCTCGAGTCCGGCACGGACTATGACGCCTACGGGCGGCCATTGAAGGTCACTGACCTCACCGGCACCGTCGCCGCCACCGAGACCACTGCCCCCGTGCGCACCGGCCGCACTGACGGACGGACCACGACCACCACCTACACGCCGACCACAGGCTTTCCGACCACACTTGCGGTCACCACGCCTCCCGCCACCGCCGGCGCGGCCACCACGGCGCAGACCACGACCTCGACACTCGATCCGCTGCGTGGGCTGCCCGTCACCGTGCTGGACGCCAACAACAAGCGAACCGACCAGACATACGATGCGCTGGGGCGCAAGCTCAAGGTGTGGCTGCCTAACCGGTCCAAGGCCAACGGCGATACTCCCAACAGCGAATACACGTACACGATCGACGGCAGCGGTCCGATTGCGGTCGGCACCAAAACGCTGAAGAGCGACGGCACTCAGCGCACCAGCTACACCCTCTACGACGGCCTCCTCCGCGCGCGCCAGACCCAGGTCCCCGGCCCGGACGGCGGGCGCCTGATTGGCGACACCTTCTACGACGAACGCGGTCTGAACGCCAAGGAATTCGCTCCGTACTACAACACCAGCGCGCCCTCCACTGGCCTTCTCGTGCTGGACGATGCACTGTCGGTGGAGACCCAGACGTGGAACACCTACGACGGTCTCGGCCGCATCACCAAGTCCCAGCAGGTCGCCGGCAACGGTGACGGCGGCAAGGTGCTGGCCACGGGAACCACCGTCTACGGCGGTGACCGTGTCTCGGTCACCCCGCCCAAGGGCGGCACCCCTACCACCACGGTTGCCGACGTCCGCGGCCGCACCACGGATCTGCTGCAGTACCACGGCGACACTCCCACAGGCGCCGCGGACACCACCCACTACGACTACGACCCTCAGTCCGGTCAGCTGTCCCAGCTCACCGACCCGGCAGGCAACAAGTGGACCTACGGCTATGACCAGCGCGGCAACCAGACCAAGGTGCACGATCCCGACAAGGGTGACGCCACGTCGAAGTACGACGACCGCAACCAGCTGATCTCGACCACCGACTCCCACAACAAGGCCATCGCGTACGTTTATGACGACCTCGGGCGCGAAACCGAGACCCACGACGGCGACAGTCCCTCCGCCCCTCTGCTGACCAAGCACGTGTGGGACCCGACGGGCTACAAGGGCCAGCTCACCTCTGCCACCCGTTACGTCGGAGGTGCCACGGGCAGCGCCTACACCACGGCCTACAGCCTCTACGACAACCTGTACCGCCCCACTCGCACCACCGTCAGCATTCCCGTCACGGAGGGCGCGCTGGCCGGCTCGTACCAGTCCAACACCAAGTACAACCTCGACGACACCGTCCAGTCGACCAGTTACCCGGCTGCGGGCAGCCTGGCCAGCGAGGTCCTCACCCCGACCTACGACGACGTCATGCGCGTCAAGACGCTGGGCGGCACCGGCGGCGCCACCTACGTCACCGACACGCAGTACAGCTACACCGGCAAGCCGCTGCAGTACTCGTACCAGGCCACCGGCGCCAAGAAGACCCAGGTAACGAACACCTACGAGTGGGGCACGCAGCGCCTGGGCAATTCCAACGTCCGGCGTGAGGACGTCAACGGGACCGACAAGTCGGCGACCTACACCTACGACGAGGCTGGCAACATCACCTCGATCGAGGACGTCTCCAGAGACGGCACCGACAACCAGTGCTACAACTACGACTACCTCGGCCGCCTCACCGAAGCCTGGGCCCAGTCCGCTGATACCTGTGCCAGCGCCCCGGGCAGTGGTGCGCTCGGCGGTCCCGCACCGTACTGGCAGTCCTTCACCTACGACCTGGTCGGCAACCGCAAGACCGAGACCGATCACAACGCTTCAGGTGACAGCACCAAGGACGTCAAGCGCACATACGTCTACCCGGATGCCGGCACAGCCCAGCCCCACGCCCTCACCGAAGTCGACACTGCTGGCCCAGACGGCAACACGACGACCGGCTACAGCTACGACAAGGCCGGCAATACGAGCACACGCACCAGCGGCGGCGACAAGCAGACCCTCGACTGGGACAGCGAAGGCCACCTGGCCAAGGCCACTACAGACGACGGCAGCGGCGGAACCAAGACCACGTCGTACCTGTACGAGGCAGACGGCACCCGGCTCATTCGCCGAAACGACGCAACCACCACTCTCTACCTCGGCAATACCGAACTCACCCTCACCAAGGGTGCCTCCACTGCCAAAGCCACCCGCTACTACGGCCTCGGCAGCGGCAACCAGGCCGTTCGAACCGACGACGGCAAGCTCTCCTTCCTCGTCGCTGACGCAAACGGAACCGCTCAACTCGCCATCAACGCAGCTGATCTGACGCTGCAACAGCGTCGTGTCGCTCCCTTCGGTGACACACGAGGCTCCAAGCCGACAAGGTGGCCAGGAAGCAAGGGGTACGTCGGAGGTACGGACGACACAGGCGACACGGGTTTCACCCACCTGGGAGCCCGTGAATACGACCCGACCACCGGCCGGTTCATCAGCGTCGATCCGCTGATGAACTCCAGCGAACCGCAGACCCTCAACGGTTACGCCTACAGCGGCAACAACCCGGTCACCTACGCCGACCCCAGCGGCTTGTGCCGACCGGACGAGTGCGGCATCGGCGTCCCCTACGCAGACGGCTCCGGACGAATCATTACCACCGGCCCGGTCGACCCCGGCAATAGCTCGGCCGGCTACTGCCACTACGGAGTCTGCAGCAGCACCAAGACCACCACCCTCAGCAACGGCACCGGTCGCACCACGACCCGCTACTTCGACCTCGGCCAGAAGACGCTGTTCACCACCCACGTGGACCACAAGCCCCCGGTCTTCCACGGCTGGGCCATGGGCACCAACCCCAACTACGACCCCAACGTCAGCGACGGATTCAACCGTCACCTCTCGACCTGGCAGAAAGTGCTGATCGGCATCGCCGGTGGCATTGGCCTGGTCGCAGCTGTTGGTCCTGTCGCGGTGGCTCTAGGTCCGGAGATCGCGGCGGTCTGTTTGGCGAACCCTGCAGGTTGTGCTGAAGCCGTAGCTGAGATCGCCACCGGCGGTGCAGGAACGAGTGGTGCGGCCTCAGCCGCAAAGGGCGCCGCTCTGAAGCGGGATCTGGCTACGGCCGAGTTGGCCAACGACGGTGTAGAGAGCCTGAGACTCACCGGTAAGCTGCCCGGCAACTATGTAACCAAGGCGGAGGCTATCGCAGCGGGATGGAAGCCAGGAAAGGCTCTGGGTAACAAGATTCCGGGCGCCCAGCTTGGTGGCGACGTATTCGAGAATTCTGATGGAAGGCTTCCATCGACACAGGGGCGCACGTGGTATGAAGCAGATATTGGAATCGACTCGAGTCGCACGCGAGCGAAGCAGCCGGGGACGCGTTTGCTTTACTCAAATGACGGATTGGCATACGTCACGAGCGACCATTACGACTCCTTCTATCAGATACCCAATTGGAAGTAGCAGCAGTGATCATCGAAATTGACGGGGCTAAGGTAAATTCGGTAGCCGAGTTCCATTCCTGGCTGGCGAATGCCTTGGATCTCGGCTCCTATTACCGTCCGAATCTTGCGGCATTGTGGGACATTCTTTCGGTGGACATCGAAAGGCCGATAAGGCTCGTTTGGAGGGATTCCGAACTGAGCCGGAGGGCGATGGGTGATTCCGACTTCTCCGCGCTGCGTGACGTCCTTTTGAGGGTCCAGGCGCAAGATGAGGGATTCAACCTCGAGGAGCGGTTTGTCGTAATGTTCGAGTAGCGGTGAATACGCTTCTGAAAGTGGACGCGCACGTGGACTGAATCGGATACTTCGCTTACCCCTCGTTGCTTGGGGCAAGGAGCTGGCCCAGAGTGGGCCGTGACTGTTCAAGCGCATGAGGCCTTGCGGTGGGCACCCCTTGATGGGCGCCCGCCGCCGTGCTGGCGACGTCTACTCGGTAGCGGTTTCTGGGGTTGCCAGTCGGTAGGTGCGCGGTGTGTCGCTCACCTGCTCGGCGATTCCCTGCCGGGCGAGGATGGCGAGCGCGTTCGCGATCGCGCCCGAGCTTCTTTCGATCACTCGGCTGATGTGAGTCGCGGTGAATGCCTCTTCCGGGTGGGTGTGGAGATGGTCGATTACCTTTTGCCGCAATGCGCCCTGGGTCAGCCGGGTCCTCGGGGCTAGAAATGGAGCCGACTCGGTGGCAGCGGCGCGAGTGGGAAGCTCGGCCGTGACTTCGTAGCCTCGGCATCCGTGCAGGCGTCGTCCGGGACGGGAAGGAACCTTTGATGTCACTTCTATAAGAATGAAGTGAATGGGGAAATTTACTACTATGACTACAAGGCTTGGTGGAGGAGTGAGGTGATGAGGGTTCGTTATCTGGGTGCGCCGGGCACCCCTCCCAAGCCGATTGACGGCAGGTATTACTTCACGCCGGGGCAGGAGTGCGTCGTACTTGAACTCCATGTGCGGGTTGACGGGTCTTCGTCTTTGCGGATCGAGCACGCTCGTGGAGACCTTGCTGGCTTGTTCAGCGGTGAATTCTTCGAGCAGATCTCCTGCGTAATCCCTTCCCTTTGGAGCGTGGAGCTCTATGCCCAAGGTGGGTTGAGCATGGGGCCGAAGGGCTGGATTTCCGGAGACTTCTGGGAACGCATGATGGATCGCGACCCGGAAGCAGAGGAGGAGTTCACCGCAGTGCGTGACGCAATCAACTCAGAGGACCCAATCAGCCGCTAGAGTCGATCATTCCTGACGGCCCATCGGGGCGCATGGTGGGCCGTCTGCGCTATGCCATCGCTTGGCTCCTCGCCGGAACGCTCGACAGCCTTGCGGAATGCCACGTTGGAGGACCCTTCACCGACTACGTCTTCAAGAGTCAAAAGAATTAGCAATGTGATGAAATTCCTGCACCGAGAAGGAGCGCCCCTTCGATGGGATGGTGACGGCTCGGCTGGGGCGCGGACGTATCCGTGGGAGCCGGGCCGGGTGTCCAACGTGACGTGCTACCTCACGGACGCTGCGGACCGGCGCTCCGTGGCGTGATGTTCCGCCTGGGTACGGGCCTTGGCAGACCGTTTACGGGTTGTTCAGCCGCTGGCAGCGGGAGGGCACCTGAACTCGGGTATTGACGCTCTTGCAGGCGAGGGCTGATGTGGCGGGGCTCATCACGTGGGAGGTGAGTGTCGACTCGACGGTCTGTCGGGCCCATCAACACGCGGCTGGTGCGCGGCGGGACGGCGCCGGGCAGAAAGAACCGCCAGGTGGCGTGGTCCGTGAGCCGAACGATCACGGGCTGGGCCTATCGCGGGGCGGGTTCGGAACGAACATCTCGCTTGCGAGCAGGTCCAGAAGCAGCTGTCATTGCTGGTGACGGCGGGCCAGTCGGGGGCCAGTCCGCAGTTCGTGCCGGTGCTGGAGGCGATCCGAGTGCCGCGGGTCGGGGCGGGCCGTCCCCGGCGGACTCCGGTGCGGGTGCGGGCAGACAAGGCGTATTCGTCGGCCGCCAACCGTGCCTATCTGCGCAGGCGGGGAATCCGGTGCACGATCGCCGAGCCAGCCGACCAAGCGGCCTCGAGTCTCGTGTCACCGAATTTCTTGCGGAGTCCGAGAACTCCTTGAGAGGCTCGGAGACGGTAGAGGACGTTGACCTCCAGGAGGTGGTCAATCACTTCCCTGCATGAATCCCCGGCTTCAGATGCCTGGGCACGACACCAGACCGGCGTCCGCATCTGGAAAGCGATCTTCTCCGGCGAGTAGTCGTGCTTGTCGGTGCGTCTTCCCTGTTCGAGGGCCGCGTGCGTTTTCACGAGTTCGCCGTCGCGGAAGATCTGCACCATCGTGGCCGTTGCCCGGACATCGACCTTGCGGCCGATCAGTTTCCAGGGAACCGAGTAGAGAGTGCGGCCGACCTTGATGTGGATGTCCGGCCCGACCGTGGCCGTGGACCAGCGGGCGGTGCTGCGTAAGGGCGAGAGGAGCGGGTCGTAAAGCCCGGCCTCTCCCTCCCCTCGCCAGCGTCGTGCCCACTTGTAGGCGGTGGGGCGGGAGATGCCCATTTCCTTTGCGACGTGCGCAATTGGCCGTCCGGAGCAGACTCGGTCGACCAGGATCCGCCTGCCGTGAAGGGTCAGACGGGCGTTACGGTGGGACATGAAGGCCTCCGTGCGGTGCAGATTCGACACCTCCACCACACACGGAGGCCTTCGCCTTCTTCAAGGCCCGCGCGTGTCAACAACGCTCATGCTCAATACAACTAGCGCCCTCACGACCGAACTCGGCGCCCGGACGTACCTGCGCAGGCGGGACCAGCTGGTGTCACGTGCCGAGTGGTGTCAACCAGGGGGAGCTGGGCTCTCGCGATCGGCCTGCCTCGTGCCCGCTTCCCGCACGTCGCGCTCTTTCAGTGCACTGCAGAAGCCAACCGTGTCACTTGTGAGCAACGGAGTGATCCGGCGTGGTGTGCGGCGCAGCTTCCATGTCGTGTCCTGGTGGCCGGTGCAGCATTGGGGCTATGTCTCATCACCTCAGTGGCCCAGATCTGCGCTCACCCATGGGCGATGCCCGGCTGGACATGACCGATCTCTTCGCGTTCACGGTGCCGGGGGACCGCACCGTACTGATCATGAACGCTCACCCGGCCGTTCCCAAGGAAGGCTCCGCGTTCCACCCCGATGCGGTCTACCGCATCAATGTCGATACCGACGGGGACCATCAGGCGGACGTGGCGTTCAGCTTCGTCTTCTCTCCACCGCAAGACGGCCGGCAGACCGTCACCGTGTTCCGGGCGACCGGGCAGCAGGCGCGCGATCACGAAGCAGGGGGCGAAAAGATCGTCAGCGGCGGGCCTGTTGCTTTCGGCGCGGAACCCCGGACGGTCACCTCCGGTCCGTTCATGTTCTCCGCCGGACTGCGCAGCGATCCCTTCTTCGCCGATCTGGAGGGCATCGCGCAGGATTTCAAGTGGACTGGAAAGGACTGGGGCGCCGACAAGAACATCTTCAGCATCGCGCTGGAGATGCCCAGTTCGGAGCTGGGTCCAGACCCGGTCATCGGGCTGTGGGGACGGGTGAGCCTGCGCCAGGACGGTCAGCTCAAGTCGGTGGACCGCGGCGCGCACCCGTCGTTGACCGCCTACTTCAACCCCGAGAACAGTGCCAAGACCGCGTACAACGAAGCCGAGCCCGCCCAGGACTGGGACACCTACCTCCAGCCGTGGACCGAGGTGCTTCAGCACACCGGAGGCTATGACACACAGGCCGCCGAGGAAGCACTGCGTACGGTCCTGCCAGACATCCTGCGCTTCGACCGCTCCAAGCCCGCGGCCTACCCCAACGGACGCGCCCTCACCGACGACGTCACCTCCGCCCGGCTGAACATGGTCTCCGGCGGCAAGATCACCAGCGACCATATCGGTCCCCATACTGACCTGCAGACCCAGTTTCCTTACCTGGGCGCCCCCCACCCCGAACCGGCGAGCCTCTGACAGAGGGTCTCGGCTCGGTAGGGGAGCAGCACACTACGCAGGTACGTTCCGGACTCATTGTCGGCCTGCGGGACCTGACAGATGTCGCGGATGACCCGACGGTCATGCCCTCCGAGGTCGCGACCTTTCGCGGTGTGCTGACGGGTGTCTCACGATTTTGATGCAAGGATGAGGACGCATATGCCCCTCGGCGGACGACGCGCGGGTCGGCTTGGGTTCGGCCGTGGTCCCGAGTCAACCGTCTCCCCTCGGTGGGCGAGGGAAGAAGCCGCTGGTGCGGGCGACGTATGCGGCGTATCCGGGCCGCTCGGCCATGTGTCGCTCCAGCAGAGGCTTCCCGCTGCCCTTGATGAGCAGGTAGCTCATCGTCAGCGGGGAGACGATGGCAACGAGTGCTGGGGGCGACCCGGCGTCGCAGGCGATGGCGAAGAGTCCCCACCACACGCAGAAGTCGCCGAAGTAGTTGGGATGCCGGGTCAGGCGCCACAGGCCGCGGTCCATGACGCGGCCCTGATGGGCAGGGTCCGACTTGAAACGGGCGAGCTGATGATCACCGACCGCCTCGAAGAAGAGCCCCACTGCCCACAGAGTGCCACCGGCCAGGGCGAGGCCCGAGAGGGGCACCGCACCGTACTGCGCGGCCTGGACGGGAAGCGACACCAACCAGATCAGCGCGCCCTGCAGCAGATAGACGATGCGCAACGCGTACAGGTCGCGGTTGCCGCGGGCCTTGGAGAGTAGTCGCTGGTAGCGGGGATCCTCGCCGTGGCCCCGGCCGCGCCGGGCGATGTGCACGGCAAGGCGAAGCCCCCAAGCCGAGGTGAGCGCCGTGATCAGCAGCCGCCTTCCCACGTCGCCCTGTCCGTCCGACGCTGCGAAGGACACGAGTGCGACGGCGGTGAAGCCGATGCCCCATGCCACGTCGACGATCCGGTGCACACCGACGCGCAGCGCGAGGGCGAAGGTGGCCAGCATGACGAGGAGGACGGCGCCCGCCGACAGGGCGAGGTTCTGGGAGAACGCGGCCCAGGCGAATCCGTTCATCGCCCGGACCCGCCCAGCTGCCGGCCCGCGTCCCTGGTGGTGCTGCCGGCGGACGATGCTCCCTTTGTGAACAGATACTGCTGGACGTCGAGGTAGCCCGAGCGGAAGCCGGCCTCGGAGTAGGCGAGGTAGAAGGTCCACATGCGGCGGAACGTCTCGTCGAAACCGAGCGCATCGACCTCGTCGGCGCGTTCGGTGAAGCGCTCGCGCCACAGGCGCAGTGTCTCGGCATAGTGGATGCCGAAGCCGTCCCGGCGGACGGTGTGCAGCCCGGTGTGGTCTTGCACCGTGCTGTCGATCGCTTCCACGGAGGGCAGCAGACCGCCGGGGAAGATGTACTTGTGGATCCAGGTGTAGGTGTCGCGGGTGGCGAGCATCCGGTCGTGCGGCATGGTGATGGCCTGGAGGGCGACGCGGCCGCCGGGTGCGAGGCGTGCGTCGAGGGTCTGGAAGTAGACGGGCCAGAACTCCTCGCCCACCGCCTCGATCATTTCGACGCTCACCACGGCGTCGAACGTCCCGGTGGCCTCGCGGTAGTCGCACAGCACGATGGAGACGCGGTCGGCGATCCCTGCTGCCTCGACGCGTGCGCGTGCCAGGTCCCGCTGTTCAGCCGAGAGGGTGAGCGTGGTGACGCGGGCTCCGCGAGCGGCGGCCCTGATCGCCAGTTCTCCCCAGCCGGTGCCGATCTCCAACAGGCGTGTGCCCGGACCGACTTCGGTGAGGTCGAGCAACCGGTCGATCTTGTTGTGCTGTGCCGTCTCGAGGCGCTGCCAGGTCGCGGGGAAGCCGCGGAAGATGGCGGAGGAGTAACTGAGCGACTCGTCGAGGAACAGGGCGAACAGGTCGTTGGACAGGTCGTAGTGGCGGCTGATGTTGTCGCGGGCACCAGCGGGGGTGTTGCGCTGGGACGCGGGCTGCCGCAGTGCCCACACCTTGCGCAGTCGCTGAAGGGGCCCAGGGATGAGATCGGCGGCGTGGCCGGCGAGCACGGTCAGGGCCGCCACAAGGTCGGGTGCGTCCCACTCCCTGGCCATGTACGACTCGCCGAAGCCGACCAGCCCGGACACGCCGATACGCCTGTAGAAGGCGTCTGGGTCGTGGATGTTCAACAAGGGGCCGCCCAGACCGAGTTGACTCCCGCCAGCCAGATGTACGCGCAGAGGGAGGCGGGCCAGGGCGCCGCGCACCACAGCCTCGGCGACGGCGGCTCGCGCGCGCGAGGCGTGGGGCGGCGTGGCGACGTGCGGCCAGCGGGTCGCGTCGACTGCCTGGGCGGCGGATCGTCGCTCCACGCTGTGGCGGCGGGTCACCGGGAAGTTCATTTCATGCCTTTCTGTACTCGGTGGTGGGGGCGGGGCTCCACCGGCAGCCCTTTCAAGTACAGGCGGATGCCGTGCACCCGG
Source organism: Streptomyces sp. NPDC090032 (assembly GCF_044748025.1). Classification (NCBI taxonomy): domain Bacteria; kingdom Bacillati; phylum Actinomycetota; class Actinomycetes; order Kitasatosporales; family Streptomycetaceae; genus Streptomyces; species Streptomyces sp. NPDC090032. The sequence goes on from NZ_JBIVFF010000001.1 coordinate 864,547, forward strand.
ATCGCGGCCGAGACCGCGAGAGTGGACCACGGGTAGCGCACCGCGGCGCGCACGAGGCCTTTCAAGGTGGCGTCTCGCCGGCTCCCGCGGACAGTCGCGGTGAATGGCCGGCCGTCGGCCCGTTCCAGGTGTACGGCGACATCGAGCCGCTCCCCGGGCGGCGGCAGGCGCATCCGGTAGTGCCCGTCGACCGGGAAGAACGGCGAGACGTAGAACTCCTTGTCCACGCTCGCCCGTCCCGCGGCGTCGGTACGCAGCAGGTAGCAGTGCCTCTCGCCGTAGGTGTTGTGGACCTCGGCCACGACATAGAGCAGTTCGCCCTGTGGGTCGTAACACCAGTAGAGGCTCAGGGGGTTGAAGACGTAGCCCAGCACGCGGGCCTGCGCCAGCATGACGACCTTGCCGCGCGGGGGAGCGACGGCGTGTGCGGTGAGGAACTTCTCCAATCCCGCGCGCAGGGTGGGTTCGTCTCCCCCGAAGTGGTCGCGCGCCCGGAACCGGGCCAGGGGCCGCAGAACGGTGGGGATCTGGGGTGGGTGGTCGACGTCGATGAGCCACAGACAAGTGCGGTGGTGCAGCGTGTGGCGCTTCGGCGCAGTCCGTACGTGGGTGACCGTGCAGGGATAGAGCGCGGGGGTGGGGATCACCAGACCACCCCCAGCGCCGCGGCTGCCGCAGCTCCGGAGCTGCAGCCGTCCTCGTGGAAACCCCAGCCGTGATAGGCACCCGCAAATGCGGTGACGGGCCCGCTGAGAGCGGGCAGCCGGCGCTGGGCGGCTACGGACTCGGGCGTGTAGACGGGGTGTTCGTAGGTCATTCTGGCCAGGACGCTGCCGGGGTCGACCAGGTCCTCGCCGCCGAGGGTGACGACGAAGGTCTCGGACGTGGTGAGGCGCTGGAGGCGGGTCATGTCGTAGCTGACCCGGACGCGGTCGGCGGCCACGTCGCAGGAGGGCATGAGGTAGTTCCACGCGGCGCGGGCGCCCGGTGCTTTCGGCAGGATGCTGGTGTCGGTGTGCAGGAGGGTTTCGTTGCGCGAGTAGCGGAAGGCTCCGAGGACCTGGAGTTCCTCGGGTGTGGGGTCGGCGAGGAGCCGGAGCGCCTGGTCCGGGTGGGTGGCGATGACGACCGAGTCGTACGACGAGGTCTGCCCGTCCTCGGTGGTGATCTCGACGCCGGCTGGGTGGCGTCGCACGGCTCGAACGGGGGTGGAGGTATGTACGGCGTCGAGTTGCTTGACGACGCGTTCGACGTAGCTGCGTGAGCCGCCGGTCACGGTGCGCCATGTGGGTGAGCCGCCGGTCGACAGCATTCCGTGGTGTGCCAGGAAGCGGAACAGGTAGCCCGCCGGATAGCGCCGCGCGGTGGCCGCGTCGCACGACCAGACGGCGGCGACGAGCGGGGTCATGAAGTGCGAGACGAAGTAGGGGGAGAAGCGGTTAAGGGCCAGGAACTCGCCGAGCGTGAGGCTGTCCTTGTTACCGTCGGCGATCAGGCGGCGGGCCGCCCGGTGAAACACTGGCACTTCGCCCAGCATGCGCAGGTACCGGCCGCGCGCGGCGTTGCGGGGCTGGGCGAACAGGCCGGCGGGCCCGCGCGCGCCCGCGTACTCGAGACCGCATCCCTCGCACCGTACCGACATGCTCATCTCCGACTCCTGCGTGGCGACGCCGAGTTCGCAGAAGAGCCGCAGCAGATTCGGGTAGGTCCTGCGGTTGTGCACGATGAAGCCGGAGTCGACCCGGTGCAGGCTTCCGTCGGCCGACGGCAGTTCGTGGGTGTGTGCGTGTCCGCCGGTCCTGTCGTCGGCTTCGTACAGCACCACCTTGTTGCAGCGGCCGAGGATGTGGGCGGCGGTCAGGCCCGCTACACCACTTCCTACGACCGCCGTCCGTATCCGCTGTGCTGCCTGCGTCATGGATCCGTTCCTCCCGCCGGCTCCGTCCGGAGCTCTCACGAGTGATTCGGAGCCACTGCGGCGAAGGATTGGCCGGAGAAGAGCCGGCGCATGCTGCCGCCTGACGACTTCAGGCGGGGAACTCGATCAGGCCGACGGGTGGCAGTGTGGGCGTCTTGGACCCTCCTGCGGGTTCGACGGTGATGCCGACGCCGCTGGCCTGGTCGACGGTGCCGTCCATGAGCGTGATCTGGTTGCTCCGGTCCGGGCCGAGGAGGCCTGCGGGGCGCATGGTGCCGTGGTCGTCGAACCACAGTTCGTAGACCTTGCCCTCGGGCGGTGTGCTGAGGCCGGATGCGGTGAAGACTGCACGGTTCTGGCGCTTCGACACTACGACGACGCCTCGGGCGCCGTCGGGCAAGGACGTCGCGTGTGTCTTGGCGTCGGACGCGCCGAGAACCGCGGCCACCTGTTCGGCACTGGCCTGAGCCTGATCTGCCTGCTGTTGTGCGTCCTGCGCTTCCTGGTGCTGCCAGGTCGCCACGCCGCCCAGGGCGGCTGCGACGAAGCAGGCGGCAAGCATCCACCGGCGCATCCAGAGCAAAGACCGCCCGGACGATCGCTCGACCTGCGGATCCCGGCCCGTGCGCGGAGGCTCCTGCCGGACGTTGCTAATCTGCCGGAGGACGGAGTCCTTGAGTGCGGGAGGCGGAGTAACGCCCACGGCGAGAGCGAGGCGCCCGGCAGTGGCCGCGAACTCCGCGACTTCCAGACGGCAGTCCGGGCAGGCATCCAGATGCGCCTCGAACGCGGCACGCTCGTCGGCATCCAGAGCGTCCAGCGCATAGGCGCCGGCGAAGGTGTGGGGGTCGGTGAGACTCATGTAGCCACCCCCAGGCAGTCACGCAGCCGGATCAGTCCGTCCCGCATGCGCGTCTTGACCGTCCCGAGCGATGCGGAAAGACGCTCGGCCACTTCGCGGTAGGTCAGGCCCTGGTAATACGCCAGAGTGATCGACTCGCGCTGGATTTCCGTCAGTGTTCCCAGGCACCGCAGCACGTCTTCGCGTTCCTGGCGGGCCTCGACTTCCGCTTCGGTCACGTCGAACTCAGGTAGGCGCTCGCGTCGGGCGGCCCGCTCTTCACGTGCGGCGGAGGCCACGACGGATCGGACGCGATCGACGGCTCTCCGATGCGCCAGCGTGAGCACCCAGTTCATCACTGATCCCCGTTCCGGCCGGTAAGCGGCGGCATGACGCCACACCTCCACCAGCACTTCCTGCGTCACTTCCTCGGACTGCGCAACGTCGCGTACCACGGCCTTCACGATCCCGAAGACCGGCCCTGCGACAGCCTCGTAGAGTCTGTCGAAGGCTTGTTCATCGCCGTCGGCGATCTGCTTCATCAGTGCGGCCAGGTCCGGTTTGTCGTCCGGATTGCCGCTGATGAACACCGCTTGCCTCATGCCCACATCATCGCCGACTCGAGTCAGTGCCTGTCCTCACCGTGGAAATTTCGGAGAGCCGCCCTTGATTCGTAGCCGACGCCGCCGCGGATTGGCGCTGTCTATACCCGCAGACGCAGATGTTGCCGCGAGGGCCGCTGTCACACCCCCCGATCGGTTCTCCATGGAGCTCGGTCCGGTGTATAGGGTTGGAAGCTGACTCTCATCCGCGTGGGCGAACGATCTCCGCTTCCTGGCGGTGTCAGTGGGCGCAGGCCCCGAACTCCGCGTGCCGTGCGCTCGCAGCGTAGACGTCGTCCCGCTTGTCGCGTGGAGGCGGCGGAGTTAGGCGCCGCTGCCGGATCTCCCGACGGGCCTGAGCGATCAGTTCGTCGAACTCTTCGTCAGTCATCGCACCATCACCTCCCTGCTTGTGAGTAATTCGGAGCGGCCGGGAGCACCGGACTGGTCCGCCCCACGCTGAATGGTCTTACGTCGGCCCTGGCCGCGTTCCCGTATATGTCGGTCAGTCCAGCCCAAGTGCTCGCCGGAACCGGTCCAGCCCCTCCGGGAGCGCGACGATCGGGTCGGGAAAGTCATGCGCCGCACGCTGAGGGCCCGGAAGCTTCCACGGCTCGTGCACAGCGGGCCCTGTGAGGCCGGAGAGGTCAGGAACCCAGCGGCGCACATGGGTGCCGTCAGGGTCGTAGCGTCTTGCCTGTGCCACGAAGTGGGCCGGCGAGGAACGCCTTCCCGCTGGGCGCCGCAAAACCGGAGATGGCGATCCCCGCGTCCCGGACAAACAGCGGCACCACCGCGTCCGCCGACGCGGGTGCGGCCCGCAGTGGCGGGTGATCGTGTACGCGGAGGTCGGAGGTGAACAGGACGATCGAGATCCTCAGGTGCCGCAAGGGCTGTTCGCTGCCGCCGGTGGTTGTGCTTCGTCGCCACTGAGGGACGGGGCCGGCGGGCCTACCGGATCGCCGCCCGAATACCACTTGCTCCAAGGCGACTTCATGGGGACGCGAGGCTGCCAAGCAGCCGCCGCACACTCGGCGACAGGAGGGCCTGGTCAAGGAACGCGGCCCATCTATTCGAATCTGCGGGCCCTTTAGATTGGTCGAAGAAGAATATTTCCCTCAAATGAGTGAGTGACCGATCGGAGACCAATCCGCGGCCTGTCGCGGCTCCGGATAGCCGGTGTGAGCAAAGAAGCGAAGGCATCGAGGGGCACAGGAGTGGTCTGGCGCCAGGCGGGCCTTGGCGCGTTGAGTGGCCTCCTGGCCGGCTATGCCGCTCTGGCGACGGCCGAGTTGGTGTCCGCGGCGGTGCGTCCCGAGTCCAGTCCGGTCGTGTCGGTGGGTGGTGCGGCCATCGACCGCACGCCGGCCGCGGTCAAAGACTGGGCGATCCGCCATTTCGGTACGAACGACAAACTCGTCCTGCAACTGGGCATCCTCGTTGTCCTCGCCCTTCTCGCTCTCGTCCTCGGTGTGGTGGCGGTCTGGTACCGGCGCATCGGCTCGGCTGGAGTGCTGCTGTTCGGCGTCGTCGGGGCTGTGGCCGCGACGAGTCGGCCCGACTCCACGAGCGTCTCGGACGCACTGCCCTCGGTCGTCGGCGCCGTGGTGGGAGCGGGCCTTCTGTACTGGCTGTCGGGTCGCCTGCGGTCGCGGAGAGGGCGGGCCCGCGGCGAAGAGCCTCTAGTTGATGAAGGCATGACGGTCTTGGGCGGCCGAGAAGCCTCGATGCGGGACGAGGGGGAGTCGGGCTGGGACCGGCGTGGGTTCATCGTCGCCGCGACTGCTGCGGCGGCTGCCTCTACGGGCGTCGGAGTGCTGGGCCGTTCGTTGAATGGCTCGCAGGGGCAGAACGCGGTCGCTTCCCGGACGCAGGTGATGCTGCCGGCGCCGGCCTCGGCCGCCGCCCCCGTGCCCAAGGGAGCGGGGCTGCGGATCAAGGGCGTCAGCCCGTTCATGACGCTCAATCAGGACTTCTACCGGGTCGATACGGCGTTGGTAGTGCCGAAAGTGGATGCAACGACGTGGCGGTTGCGGATCCATGGGAAGGGGGTCGCCCGGGAGAGGACTCTGTCGTTCGACGACCTGCTGCGGATGCCGTTGATCGAGCGGGACATCACGTTGACGTGTGTGTCGAACGAGGTGGGCGGGCCGTACGTGGGCAACGCGCGCTGGATCGGCGTACGTCTGGCGGATCTGCTGGCCGCTAGTGGTGTGACGCCTCCGTCGAAGGGTGGACCGGCGGACCAGCTGGTGGCGCGGTCGGTGGACGGTATGACGATCGGCAGTCCGGTCGAGGACGTGATGGACGGCCGGGACGCGATGCTGGCGCTCGGGATGAATGGTCAGCCCTTGCCGTTCGCGCATGGCTTCCCAGTGCGGATGCTGGTTCCGGGCCTGTACGGCTATGTGTCGGCGTGCAAGTGGATCCAGGACATCGAGCTGACGACGTTCGATGACTACGACTCCTACTGGGTGAAGCGGGACTGGGCCCGGAAAGCGCCGATCAAGACGCAGTCCCGGATCGATACCCCGAAGCCGTTCGCGCGGCCCATGGCGGGCATGGTCATGGTGGCCGGGGTGGCCTGGGCTCAGCACCGTGGCATCGACAAGGTCGAGGTGCGTGTCGACGACGGGCCGTGGGAGCGTGCCACGCTCGCGGCCGAGGACACCCGGGACACCTGGCGGCAGTGGTCTTACGCGTGGGAGGCCACCTCCGGCGGCCACACCCTGACCGTCCGAGCCACCGACCGCACCGGCGAGACACAGACTGCGAAACGGACCCCCACCATCCCTGACGGGGCCAGCGGCCGGCATTCGGTGGTGGTCACCGTGGACTGAGCCACCCAAGATTCCTGACTTCCTCGACTCCAACCCTTACCTACCTGCAACCACCAACATCATCAAGGAGCAGAAGATGACTGTCATCACCCGCCGTACCCGCCGTGGAGCCCTCGTTCTCGCCGCGGCGGCGATGCTGCCGCTGGCCCTGACCGCCTGCTCGAGCGACGACGGCAAGGACAAGGCATCCTCGGACACCAAGTCGTCCGCCGCCTCCGACAAGTCGACCGCCAAGGGAACCGACACCGGGTCGGGCGACATGAGCGGCAAGGACGAGCCGTTCGGCCCGGCCTGCGCCTCCGTGCCCAAGAACGGTTCCGGCTCCTTCGACGGTATGGCCAAGGACCCGGTCGCCACCGCCGCTTCGAACAACCCGGCGCTGTCCACCCTCGTGAGCGCGGTCAAGAAGGCCGGCCTGGTCGACACCCTCAACAACGCCCAGGACATCACCGTGTTCGCGCCGACCAACGACGCCTTCGCGAAGATCCCGAAGGCCGACCTGGACAAGGTCCTCAATGACAAGGCCACGCTCACCAAGATCCTCACATACCACGTCGTGGGTCAGAAGCTGGCTCCCAAGGACCTGAACAACGGCTCGTTCGCCACACTGGAGAAGTCCAAGCTGACGACCGCGGGCTCCGACGAGTCGTACAAGGTCAACGACTCCGCCAACGTGGTCTGCGGCAACGTCAAGACCGCCAACGCCAACGTCTACATCATCGACACCGTTCTGATGCCGAAGGCGTAACCCTCATCGTGGCGTGGGGGGGCCCCCCCCCCCCCGGGGGCCCCCCCCCCCCCCCCCCCCCCCGGGGGGGGGGGGGGGGTTGTGGGGGCCCCGGGGGGGGGGGTGGGGGCGGGGGGGGGCGA
>NZ_JBIVFF010000002.1:0-322501 GCF_044748025.1 Streptomyces sp. NPDC090032
GGGGCGGCCCGGCTCGCCCCCGCCCGGCTGGGGGGGGGGGGCCCCCCCGGGGGGGGGGGGGGGGGGGGGGGGGGGGGCGGCGGGGGGGGGGGGGGGGCGCCCCCCCCCCCCCCCCACGACCCGTCATGCGTGCACGGTGACCCTAATGGCCGGTCCGTACGTGCGGTGCGGGTGTCCGTCTCGGAGGATTTCCGCAGAGCCCCGCCCGGTCTCCCTTCCTTCCGGCCGGGCGGGGCCTCTCATCCCAGAACGCCGAGTTCCGTGTCGGGCCGGCAGCGAGGGCCCGCAGTGCCTGGTCCCGGTCGCCGCCGCGGGAGCGCTTGCCCGCCATGCGCAGTGCCTCACAAGCCGCCCGGGAGGCGATCTTCGCGACGACCCGATCGGCGACACGGATCACAGCGGGCGCGTCGACCGGCGACGGTGACCAGCGCCCCAGCCAGAGGCCGCCGCTGCTGGAGAAGATCCGTGTGCCCCGGCTCGGGTCGGGCAGGCCCCGCAAGAGGCCCGACAGCGTCGCGGCGGACAAGGCCTGCAGCCTTCGGAGGCATAGCCCTCCTCCATGATTCGCTGCACGAGCGCGACCGCCTCCGCTCGACTCAACTCCACCGAACCCATCAGGCCCCTTCCATCGCCACCACCTTGGCGAGCGGTGTGACGTCCGGATCGTCCGGATCAGTAGAGGCCGGGCAGCCGGTAGCTCCGCTGGGCGTTGAGGCCGAATACCTGCTCCTTCTCGGTGGCGCTCAGGGTGTTGACGGCGTTGGCGAGGGCGTCGGCGACGACGCCGTAGCGGTCGGCCGCCAGCAGGCAGACGGGCCAGTCCGAGCCGAACATCACGCGCTGGACCGTGAAGAGGCCGAGGACGTGGTCGATGAACGGCCGCAGCGTCTGCGGTGACCAGTTCTTCCAGTCGGCCTCGGTGACCATGCCGGAGAGCTTGACGTCGACGTTGGGGAGGTCCGCGAGGGGTGCGAGAGCCGTCGCCCACTGGCCGTCCCAGCTGTCGGCGATGCGCGGCTTGGCGATGTGGTCGAGGACGAAGCGCAGGCCGGGCAGGGCAGCCACCGTGGAGACGGCTGCGGGGAGTTCGCGGGTGCGCACGAGCAGGTCGTAGGCGAGGTCACGGGCCGCGATCTCGCCGAGGCCGCGCCGGACGTTCGGCCGCTCCAGCCAGCACGCGTCCGCCTCGTCGTGGACCTGGTGACGGATGCCGACGAGCAACTGGCCGTATTCGTCGCGCAGTTGGTCGAGTACGTCGCCGACGTCCGGAGCAGTGAGGTCGACCCATCCGACGACACCGTGGACGAACGGGGTCTCGCGGGCGATGTCGAGGAACATCCGCGTCTCGGTGAGGTCGGAGACGGTCTGGACGAGGACGGTGCCGTCGATGCCGCGCGCGGCGAGTTCGGGGGCGAGGTCGTCGGGCGAGAACGGGCGGCGTACGGGGTCGAGCGCGGCGTCCTCCATCCAGGGGTAGTGGAATCGTTTGGGGTCCCAGAAGTGCTGGTGCGCGTCGATGCGCACGGCGTGCCGGGGGGTCACCGGACGCTCCTTTCCGGACTCGTGACCAGGGCGCCGGACGGAACGGGCACGTCGTCGGGCAGGAGCCCGCTCGCCCGCAGGTCGTGCCAGAGCGCGTCAGGGATGACCACGTCCAACAGATCGAGGTCCATGTCGAGTTCGGGGACGGACCTGGCCCCGATCAGGACACTGGCGATCTGCGGATGGGCGAGCGGGAACTGCAGGGCGGCGGCCGCGAGAGGGACGTCGTGCCGGTCGCACACCTCCTGGATCCGCCGTGCCTTCGCGACGATCGCGGCGTCGGCGGGGGCGTAGTCGTACCGGGCCCCTGGCGAGGGATCGAGCAGGATGCCGCTGTTGAACACGCCGCCGACAACGACCGTGGTGCCGTGTGCGCGGCAGGCGGGGAGCAGGTCGGCCATCGAGCTCTGGTCGAGCAGGGTGTAGCGGCCGGCGAGCAGGACGAGATCGAGGTCGCAGTTCTCCACCAGCCTGGTCAGCACGGGCGTGCGGTTCATGCCGGCGCCGATGGCCTTGACCGCGCCCTCGGCCCTCAGATCCCGCAGCGCGGTGTAGGCGGTCGAGGCGGCCTGCTCGTAGTGGTCGTCGGGGTCGTGCAGATGCAGGATGTCGATGCGGTCCAGGCCGAGCCGGTCGAGGCTCTCCGCCAGCGAGGTGCGCACCCCCTCGTAGGAGAAGTCCCAGACGGGACCGCTGTCGGGGACGTCGGTGTAGAAGGGCTCCCCGTCCAGGTGCTGGGTTTCGTCGCGGGGGGCGTCCGCCCGCAGCAGCCGCCCGGCCTTCGAGGATACGACGAGGTCCTCGCGCGGCATGTCCCGCACGGCCGCGCCGGTACGTGTCTCCGCCAGGCCGTGGCCGTACAGCGGCGCCGTGTCGACGTAACGGATCCCCCGCGCGTGCGCGCGCCGGATCGTGTCGACGGCCTGCTGGTCGGTGATGGCTCCGAGGAAGTTCCCGAGGGACGCTGTCCCGAGCCCGATGCGCGGCAGCCGCAGGCCGTGGTCGCCGACCTCGACGCGCGGGGGTGTGTTCGACACGGTTCTCCCGACTTCGGTGTGGGGACGGTACGCAGAGGATTCAGCCAGTTCCGGCCGCGCCGGACAACACCGAAGTGCGGATGACGAACTTTCGGATAAGGAGACGACGCGGGGGTTCAGCTGTCGGGCGTCACCTCGCAGGATCGTCCCGGGAGAAGACTCAGGGCGAGGGTGTCGTCCGCGTACCGGATCCGGACCTGCCGTGCCGCCTCGGCGCGGAGCGTGGCGTGCCGCAGTCGGCCGTCGGACCAGGTGATGTCGACCTGGATGCCGCCTCGCGCGCGCAGTCCCCGCACCTGCCCGTCCCTCCACGTGGTCGGCAGCGCCGGGAGCAGCTCGATCTCGTCGCTGTCTGACTGCAGCAGCATCTCCGCGATGCCGCCGGTGCCGCCCGCGTTGCCGTCGAAGGAGTAGATGTTCTGGGCTGCGCCCGCCACCCCGCCGCGCGAGTACGACAGCAGGTTGGCCTCGCTGGCGTCCGCGACGAGGCTGCGGACGTGGTGCAGTGCGGCGTCGCCGTCGAGGAGGCGCGCGTAGTAGGCGATGAAGTTCGCCTCGGCCCACTCGGTCTGCTCCCAGCCGGGTGCCGCCTCGCGCCGGTCGATGGTCACGCGGGCCGCCTGCGCCAGTTGCGGTGTGGTGCGCGGGGAGATCTGCCGCTCCGGGTAGAGCGCCATGAGGTGGGAGGTGTGGCGGTGGCTCGGCACGGCTTCGTCGAAGTCGTGGAGCCATTCCTGCAGTTGACCGTGGCGACCGATCCGGAACGGGGCGAGGCGGGCGCGGGCGGCGGCGACGCGCGCATGGAAGTCGGCGTCGACGTCCAGGTGCGCGGCCGCCTCTTCGCACATACGGAAGATCGCCTCGACGAAGACGCGGTCTGCGGTCGGCCCCATGGACACGGAGCATTCGGCGCCGGAGGGCGCGAGATACCAGTTCTCCGGTGAGTCGGAGGGACCGGTGACCAACCACCCGTGCTCGGGCTCGGGGACGAGGTAGTCGAGGAAGAATTCGGCGGCTTCCTTGAGGACCGGGTACGCACGCTCGCGAAGGAACGTCTCGTCGCGCCCGTACTCCCAACGCTCCCAGTGCTGCAGGGCGATCCAGGCGCCGCCGGTCACGTTGAGGCCCCAGCCCATCCCGCGGCCGGGCGCGGAGTAGCCCCAGGCGTTGGTGACCGTGTGGGCGACCCAGCCGCGGGCACCGTAGAGCCGTGAGGCCGTCGACCGTCCGGACACCCGCAGGTTCTCGACGAGACGCAGCAACGGCTCCTGGGACTCGGCCAGGCCGGTCGGCTCGGCCGCCCAGTAGTTCTGCTGGGTGTTCATGTCGAGGTGGAAGTCGTTCGTCCACGAGGCGCTGCTGGCCAGCCCGTCGTTCCACAGCCCCTGCAGTGCGAGCGGCAGCGGTGAGTCGTGGCGGGATCCGGCGATGGTGAGGTAGCGGCCGTACTGGAAGTAGAGCGCGAGCAGTTCGGGGTCGTCGGCACCCTTGGCGAGGCGGTCGCGGCGTGCGTCGGTGGGCAGTGCGCGGACGGTGGGGTCGGTGCGGCCGAGGTCGATGGCCGCGCGTCCCATCAGCGCGGACACGTCGGCGACGTGCGCGGCGCGCAGCTGCGGCCAGCCCTGCCGCTCCGCGGCGTCGAGGGCTGCGGCCGCGTCGGCCTCCGGGGAGCCGTCGAGCCAGCTGGTGCCTACGGCGATCAGGAGGGTCGCGGCGTCCGCGCCGTCGATGCGCAGAGTGTCACCGGACGTGTCCGGCGTTCCGTGGTCGGTTCCGTTGTCGGGCAGCAGGCGGATCCGGATCGTGAGGTCGACGCCGTCCCGGCCGTTGCTGTGCAGCGTCTCGACGGCCCGGCCCGAGAGGACCAGGTCACCGTTGTCGATCCGGCGTCGGAGCGGGAACACGGCGTCACCGACGTCGACTTGGAGAGCGACGGCGTTCGGCGTGGAGGCGGTGATCCGGTAGGCGATGACACCGGTCGGGTGCGAGGCGAGCACCTCGGTCGCGTAGTCGGTCCCGGACCGGGTGTATGCGGACCGGGCGATCCCGTCGTCGAGGTCGAGGCCGCGTCGGTAGCCTTGGACCGGGCCGGTGGCGAGGTGCCGGATCAGCACCTCTGGCAGTGGGAGGTTGGTGCCGAAGGATGTCGGGCGGCCCAACAGGTGTTCCTCGGTGAGCTGTTGAGCCTTGGCGTGGTCTCCGGCGAACAGCAGGGCGCGGATGTGCGGCAGTTGCTCGCGGCCGGTGTCGCTGACGTCGGTGTCGGACGGTGCGCCGGACCAGGCGGTGGACTCCGACAGCTGGATGCGGTCGACGTCGGCGGCGCCGTGGACCATGCCGCCGAGTCTGCCGTTGCCGATGGGGAGGGCCTCGAACCATCTGGTCGCCGGCGTGCTGTACCGGAGCGAGCCGGCCGGCAGGGGCGCGAGGGATTCGGAACGGTCGGTCCCGCCAAGGGAGTTGAGGAGCATGTGCCTGGCCTTCGGTGTGAGCGTGAGGAGTGGGGGAGTGGGGGCCGGTCGGGTCAGATGGCGTCGAACTGCAGCAGCAGCGCCTGCTGGGGCTGGAGTGTCGGCATGGGCAGGCCGAGCGTGGACAGGGCGTGGCCGCTGAGCGTCAGCGCACCCTCGTCGGCCGAGGCCAGCCAGCCGGGCGGGCCTTCGTGCAGGGCGGGCCGGCCGATCTCGGTGCGCGTACGGATCCTGTACCGGCGATCCGGAGCGAGGCCGGGCACCGGGACCCGGCCCGAGGTGACCGCGGCCGACGTACCGAGCCGCGCCCAGGTGAAGAGCGCGGACGTCCCGTCGTGGGCGGCGACGCCGTGCAGCAGGGTCTGTTCGTCCGCCAGGTCGGCCCGGACGACCCGCCCGCTGTGCAGAAGTGGCCGCAGCTCCTTGTAGAGGTCGGCCCAGGCCCGGATCGTGCGCAACTCGCCGTCTTCGCAGGCATTGAGGTTCTGCTCGATTCCCGCGTGCCCGAACAGCGCGGTGGCGAGCCGGAACGACAGCGAGGTCACGCGCTGCGTCGTGTGTGCCTCGGCGGCGCCGACGTGGGTGCCCATCAGCTCGGGCGGCAGGAGCTGACCGGTCCAGCGCTGGATGTGCTGGCGCTCGACGGGGTCGTTGCAGTCGGAGGCCCAGACACGGTCGGTGTGCTGGAGGACGCCCAGGTCGACGCGGCCGCCGCCGCTGGCGCAGGACTCGATCTCCAGGGCGGGGTGCCGGGCGCGCAGGGCGTCGAGCAGCCGGTACAGCGCCTCGGCCTGGGCCCGGACGGCCGCCCGACCGCCGTCGGCCCGGCTGCTCGCTTCGTGGAGTTCACGGTTGTGGTCCCACTTGATGTAGTCGATCCCGTACTGCGACACGAGGGAGTCGATCCGCTCGTACAGGAACTTCCAGGCTTCCTCGTGGGCGATGTCGAGGACGTGCTGGTGCCGGATCGAGGGGCCCGCGCCGGAGGGCGGGGCCAGGATCCAGTCGGGGTGTTGCTGCGCGAGGCGCGAGCTGAGATTGATCATCTCGGGTTCGAACCAGAGGCCGAACTCCATGCCGTGCGAGCGCACTCGCTCGACCAGAGGGGTCAGGCCGTTCGGCCAGACTTCAGGGTCGACGAACCAGTCGCCGAGGCCGGCGCGGTCGCTGCGGCGGCCGAGGAACCAGCCGTCGTCAAGGACGACGCGCTCCACGCCGACCGAGGCCGCCCGGTCGGCCAGGTCCAGCAGGGGGCCGAGGTCGTGCTGGAAGTAGACGGCTTCCCAGGTGTTGAGGACCAGTGGCCGAGGTTTCGCCGGGTGGTGCGGCCGGGACCGGAGGAACCTGTGGAACCGGTCGGCGACACCGTCCATTCCGCCGTCGGACCAGGCGAAGTAGAGCGTGGGGCTGTCGTACGAGTCGCCGTCGGCGAGGGTGACTTCGCCCGGCAGCAGGAGTTCCCCGCCGCCGACGACCGAACGGTGTGCACCGGCGCCCTCCGGGAGTTGCTCGACCAAGTAGCGCTGGTTGCCGCTCCAGGCCACGTGCATGCCCCAGACCTCGCCGGTGCGGAAGCCGAAGCCGTCCGTGCCCGCCATGAGCAGGTACGGGGAGTCGAGTGAGGGCCGTCCGCGCCGGCTCTCGCGCAGGTGGGTGCCGAACGGGACGGGGTGGCGCTGCGCGCTGCGCTCGCGTGACCACTTGCCGGTGAAGTCGACGATCTCCGTGGCCCGTTCGGGCAGCGGCAGCAGGAAAGTGAGGGCGGTGAGGTCGAAGGCGTCGCCCTCGCCCGGAGTGCCGGCCAGGTCCGGGCGGTGGAGCCGGCCGTCGACGGCGAGGATGCCGTGTGCGTCGAGCCGGTAGCGCAGTGACAGTTCGAGGCCCAGGTCGCAGTGGAGCCGGAGGGTGAGGCTCGATGCCTGCGCGTCATGCGTGTGCCCGGTGAGGTGGAAGCGTGGGTAGGGCATTCCGGTCGAGCGCAGGTGGCCTTCGATACCGGGCGTCCCCGACCAGGCGTCCGCCTCGGTGGGCAGCACGGTCAACAGGCGAGGAAGATCGGTGGAGTTGTGGGTGATGCCGGGTACGGCCGTGGCGCGGATGGTGTCGAGCTCGGCGGTGGAGAGTTCACCGAGGTCGGCACCCCAGTGCAGGACGTGCGGCAGTGGGGCACCGAGCTCGACGACGAAGCTGGTGGCGCCGCCCCGCAGGTGGATCAGGGGTGCGGGCTGGGCGAGGTCGGACACGGTTCCTCATGTGGGTAGTGGAGTGGCGCCGGCCGGTCGGGAGCGATGCCCGCCGACCGGCATGGTGCGCGGCGGTGCCGGAGTCAGTCGGCGTCGGCGATGATCGACTTCGTCTGCTTCTGGAGCGCCGGCCAGAATCCCGCGTTCTTCTGGTGCAGGAAGAACGCCTCGAACTGCGGCCTGATCTCGGACTCCATCTGGGTGCCGTTGTTGTAGGCCGGGGCCGGGACGAGCTGCCCCTTCTTCTGGTACGCACCGAAGACGGACAGGTCGAGACCTTGCTCGGCGGAGGACTTGACGAGGGTGTCCATCGAGCTCTTGATGGAGGGGAAGAAGGAGCCGTTGACGACGGCCGCCTTCGACTGGCACTGCGCGGAGCCCATGTAGGAGAGCCACTTCCAGGTCTGCTCGGGCTTGTCGGTGCCGGACCAGATGTTGTTGCCGTTCATGTTGCTGATGACGGAGCGCTTGCCGTCGGGGGAGGACACCACGGGGACCGTGCCGACCTGCACACCGGTCAGCTTGGCGAGGGCGGGCGCGTCCCAGGAACCGCCGGAGGCCATCGCCACCGAACCCGAGCCGACCTCGTCGGCGATGCCGGTGGTGAACTGCTTGAGCTTGGGCGCGTAGCCGTCATCGGACAGACTCCGCATGAAGTCCATCGTGCCGATGAACCGCGGGTCGCTGTAGTTGAACCGGCTGGGCCAGTTGGCTTGGTCGGTGAGCTTGAAGCCCGTGCTGGAGGCGAAGGGGCCCCAGGTCGTCTGGCCGAGGTTGTCGTCCGAGGCCATCGTGCCGATGCCGTAGACCTTGACCTTCTTCTTGTCGAAGCCGGGCTCGTCGCCGCGCACACCGTTCTTGTCGACGGTGAGGTGCTTGACCACCTTCAGGAACGTGCCGCCGTCCTTGGCGTTCCAGGTGAGGTGCTGGAGGTCCTTCTCCTTGAGCCCGGCCTTCTTGACCATGTCCTTGTTGAAGTAGAGAGCGCTGCCCGCCCAGTCCAGCGGCAGCCCGTACTGCTTGCCGTCGCTGTACTTCCACAGGTCGACGCCATCGGCGAAGGCGCCGAGGTCGTACTTGCTCTTCTTGATGAGGTCGTTCAGGGGGAGGAGCTGCCCCAGACTCGCGTAGGACTGGAAGTACGTCACGCTGTTCTGGAAGGCGTCGGGGGCGTCCTTCGCGGCGAAACCGGCGGTGAGCTTCGTGAAGTAGTAGTCCACGCTGTAGTTCGTGATCTTTACGTCGATGCCGGGGTTGGCCTTCTCGAAACCAGGTATGCACGCGCTGTAAGCGGCGGCCTGCTCGGGGGACCAGGTCCACCAGTCCACCGTGGTGCCCGCGCCTTCGGTGCTGGCGCCGGTGCCGCAGGCGGTGAGGGTGAGCAGGGCGGCGACGCCGACAGCGGCGGCGGCGAACTTCCTGGTTGTCATGGGGTGCCTCAAGTCGAGGTCGGGCGGGGTCACTTGATCCCGCTGAAGCCGATGGAGTTGACGATCCGCTTACCGAAGGCGATGAAGAGCAGCAGCATGGGAACCGCCGCGACCAGCGTCGCGGCCATCAGGCCGGCGGTGTCCGGCGCTTCCTTCGGGGATGCCTGCTGGAAGACGCCGAGCGCCAGCGTGAGCGGCCTGACCTGCTCGTTGTTGCCGACGAGCAGAGGCCAGAAGTAGTCGTTCCAGGCTCCGATGAAGGTGAGGACGGCCAGCGTGACGAGCGGCCCCTGCGTCATCGGGAAGGTGATGCGGAACATGATGCGCAGCGGTCCTGCGCCGTCGATGACCGCCGCCTCCTCCACCTCGCTGCTCAGCCCGAGCATGAACTGGCGGAGGAAGAAGATGTTGAAGGCGGAGAACAGGGCGCCGGGCAGGATGAGTCCGGCGAAGGTGTTGAGCAGGCCGAGGTCGCTCATCAGCACGAAGTTGGGCAGCAGCATCAGAATGCCGGGCACCATCAAGCCGGTCAGCAGGATGTTGAACACCAGGTTGCGGCCACGCCACTGCAGTCGCGCGAAGGCGTACGCGGCGAACGCGGAGAACGCGACCACGCAGACGGTGAGCAGGCCCGCGTAGATGATCGAGTTGCGCAGGAAGAGCGGGATGTCGAGGGTGGCGCCGGAGCCGCCCTGGGCGATCGCCTCGCTCTGACTGGTCATGCCGAAGACGCGCTCGAAGGCGTTGAGTGTGAAGCCGGTCGGCAGCATGGAGTGCGGGTCGCTGCTCAGCGCGTGGTTGTCCGACAGGGCGGTCCGCAGGATCCAGTAGAACGGGAAGACGGTGACCAGCAGGAACCCGATGATGTAGAGCCAGGCGGCGGCCCGGCCCACCGGCGGGCGCCGACGTCGGGGCGCCACGGGACCGCCCTCGGACGACCGGGGCGCCTGGACTTGTGGAGCGGTGACGGCTGTGGCGGTCATGGCGGCCGGCCTCACTTCGTGTCGGATTCGTCGGCGCGCAGCAGGCGCATCTGCAGGAAGGTGATGGTGATGAGCATCGCGAAGAGGGCGAGCGACATGGTGGCCGCGTAGCCGAAGTCGAGCTGGCCGAAGGCCTTGTCGTAGATGTACATCTGCAGCACGTTCGTCGCGTCGGCCGGTCCGCCCTTGGTAGTGACGGCGACGATGTCGAAGACCTGGAACGAGCTGATGACGCTGAGCACGACGACCATGGCCATGATCGGCCGCAGCAGCGGCAGGGTCAGCCGCCAGAACATCTGGATCTCGCTCGCCCCGTCGAGGCGGCCCGCCTCGTAGACGTCGGGCGAAATGGTCTGCAGGCCCGCGACGATCAGGATGGTGCTGTAGCCCATCGACTTCCAGACGCTGATCAGGGCCACTGACGGGATGGCCCACGCCTGGGAGCCGAGGAACTGGATCGGCTCCCCCGTGACCTTCTCGATCAGCATGTTGACGATCCCGAGCTGCGGGTCGAGCATCCACTGCCACACCAGCCCGGCGACCACGCCGGAGATCAGGAACGGCAGGATGACCAGGCCCCGGACCACGGTCGACTTGGTCAGCCGGTGCAGCACGACGGCGGTGACCAGCGAGACCGTCAGGCCGATCCCGACGGAGAGAACGACGAAGTACACGGTCACGCGCAGGGAGTGCCAGAACTTCTCGTCACTGATCAGCGTCCTGATGTTGTCGAAGCCGGACCAGACAGGCGGCGTCAGGATCTTGAAGTCCGTGAAGCTGAGGTAGACGCCGCGGAGCGTCGGATAGACCGCGAACACCGCGAAGCCCAGCACGGCAGGGGCGATCAGCAGCAGCGCGAGCCGCCAGTCGCCTCGATGGGCCGGATTGCGCAACTGTCCTCCGCGGAGGGCACGTTCACGTCCTTCCGGCCGGGTCCTCAGCGTCGTTGCCATGAACTCTCCCTTGAGCGGACGCACTTCGGCAGGGCACCGGCTGGTCGCCGACGTGTGGCGACCATAAGTTCATTACATTCCTCTGTCCAGTAATTCTTCGACCATGTGTTGTCCAGGAACGGTTGCTTTACATGGCGACGGAAACCAAAATGATCGACAGCAGGGCACTGCCGTAGCGGAGATCGGGGACAGGCATGAGCGACGGGCGAGCAGCTCGCGGCGAGGAATCGACGGACGGCGACTCTGTGGCGCCGGGCCTCGAGTGGGGCCGGCTGCCCACTGCGCCCGCTGTGACGACGGTCCTGACCGAGATCCTCAAACGCGGCCCGATCCCGCGGACCGAGGTCGCTCAGCGGACCGGACTGTCCCAGACGGCAGTCACGAAGGCGGTCGCCCGCCTCGCCGAACAGGGCCTCATCTCGGCCCACGACCACCTCCGTTCGTCAGCGCCGGGCCGTCCCGTACAGCCGCTCAGCGTGCAGGCGGAGGCGGCCCTGGCGATCGGGATCACGGTGCGCGTCGACGAGATCTTCGGCGTGGTCACCACCCTCCGTGCCGAGGTGCGGCACTCGATCCACCGTCCGCTCGCCAGTACCGTCCCGGCGGCCGTCGCCGACAGCGTCGCCACCGTGATCGACACCCTGCTCGCCGAGCTCGGCCCGGACGCCGCGCGAGTCCTCGGCGCCGGGGTGGCCGTGTCCGGCGAGGTCGACAGCGCCCTGGGAATCGTACGCACCTCACCACGGCTCAACTGGTCGCAGGTGCCGCTGCGTGACCTCGTCCAGGAACGTCACGACCTGCCGGTGTACGTGGACAACGACGTCCGGGCGCTGTCGATCGCCGAGGAGTGGTTCGGCATCGGCGTCGACACGAACTCGTTCGCCATCCTGACGATCGGTGCCGGAATCGGCTGCGGGTTGTACGTCAACGGCGACATCGTCGCGGGTGATCACGGGGTGGCAGGTGAGATCGGACACCTGCCGCTCGGCCCGAGCGAGTTGCTGTGCACCTGCGGACGGCACGGCTGCGTCGAGACGGTCGCCTCGTCGAGCGCCATCATCCAGGCCATCCGTACGGCCAAGCAGGACCCGCTCCTCACGATGCGGGAGGCCGTCGCCCTGGCGCGCGACGGTGACACCGAGGCCCGTGGCGCGTTCGAGCGCGCCGGATCCGTGATCGGGCTGGCGCTGGCGACCGTGGCGAACCTGGTCGGCCCCGGCAGCATCCTCGTGGCCGGTGAATCCGTCACCAACTACGACCTCTTCGACCTCCGGCTGCGCGAGGCCTTCGAGGCGCACGTATTCGGCTCGGCGGGAGCCTGCACCATCGTCGCGAAGTCCCACACCTTCGAGGACTGGGCGCGCGGCTCGGCGGCCTCGGTGATCCAGGCGCTGGTGGAAGGGAACCTGGCCGTGGAGGCCTGATGCCGCGCGGACCTGATGCCGCGCGGACCTGATGCCGCGCGGACCTGATTCGGAGAACGTCATGCGGAGGTCGCCATGGGGGTAGAGCTGGTCTGGCTGAAGACCTGGCTCGACGTCGTCGACACCGGCAGCTTCGCCAGAGCCGCCGAAGCCATACCCCTCTCGCAGCCACGTGTCTCCGCACACGTGGCCAACCTGGAACGGGCGCTCGGCTGCACCCTGATCGAACGCCGGGTCCGGCCGCTCGCGCTCACCGAGGACGGGCGCGCCCTGCTGCCCAAGGCCCGGGCGGTGCTCGCCGCGGTCGACGACCTCACGGGCCATGGCCACGGCCGGGATCCGCTCACCGGCCTGCTGAAGATCGGCAGTTTCGCCAGCGCGAGCGACGCCTTCCTGCCGGCCGTCGTGCGGCAACTGCGCAGTGAGCACCCGAGACTTGAGGTCGGCATCTTCGACGGTGACGTCCAGTCCACCGAGACCGCGCTGACCGACCGGCGCGTCACCGTCGCGCTGAGGCCGCTGCGCCCCGAACCCGCCGACCGCGCGCTGACCTGCATCCCGTTGTGGCGAGAGCCGTTCGTGGTCCTCCTGCCCACCGGCCATCCCCTGCTGGCGGAGGAGTCCGTCGCGCTGGAACAGGTCGCCGCCCACCGGGTCATCACCATCGGGAACCCGCTGCTCGACAACTATCTCGGCTACGAGGCCGAGGCCGCGCTGCACGCGAGCTACGTGGAGGTGCCCATGGGACAGGTTTCCCAACAGCCCACCACGCTCGCTGCCATGGTCCGCGCCGGGCTCGGTGTCGGTGTCGTCAACCTGCTTGCCGCGTCGATGGTCCGCCAGGACGGGCTGGAGCACCGTCCGATCCGCGACCTGCACCGGTACCGCGACGTGGGTATCTGGTGGCACGGTGAACGACCACTTCCCCGCGCGTCCAGGACGTTCATCGACCTGGTGGCTGCGGCGCCACTGCCGCAGGGCACGATCCCGGTCCCGCCGAGCGCGTGACCCGGGCTCCCTCGGATCGCGGATGCCGTCCATCCGCGATCCACTCTTGCCCGGTGAGGAGGGTGCTGGCTGCATTGAACCGGCCGCCGGACCCGCGGTGTTGTCACGTAGCGAAGTCACGTAGCGAAGGAGAACAACCCTCCATGCCCGATGCTGCTCCGCAGGTGCTCGGTGTGCTGTCGCCCACCCTCAGTGATCTGGTCCACGGTGACGAGGGCGCCGAGATCGTCTCGGTGGAAACGTACGCGCTGGCCGTCCCACTGGCCCGGCCTATCGCGGACGCCACCGCCGCGATGGACCACTGGACGGTGCCCGTCGTCGAGATCCGTACGCGCGACGGCCGGGTCGGCACCGGGATCTCCGGCGTCCACACCGGACCCGGACTCCTGTGCTCCGTCATCGACGACCACTACGCGCCCACCCTGCTGGGCGCGTCCTCCGAGGACATCCTCGGCACGTGGAACCGTCTGTACTGGCTGCCCACCCATTGGATAGGCCGCGCCGGTCCCGTGCACATGGCGCTCGGCATGGTCGACATCGCGCTGTGGGACCTCGCCGCACAGCGCGCCGGCGTCCCCCTGTGGCGGCTCCTCGGCGGATCCGCCGAACCCGTCGAGGCGTACAACACCGACGCAGGCTGGCTCAACTCCCCTGTGGGCGAACTCATCCGCGGCCTGACGGCCCTGGTCGACCAGGGCTGGCGCCGGGTGAAGGTCAAGGTCGGCAAGGCGGACTGGTGCGAGGACGCCGCCCGGCTGCGGGCGGTACGCCGGGCACTCGGGGACGACGTGCCCCTGATGTGCGACGCCAACCAGCGCTGGGATCTGTCCACCGCCCACCGGATCATGCCCGTCCTCGAGGAGACCCGGATGGACTGGGTGGAGGAACCCCTGCACGCCGACGACCTCGACGGCCATGTCGCCCTGCAGCGCTCGACGACCCTCGACATCGCCGCCGGCGAAAGCATCTACAGCTACCAGCAGTTCACCGGCTTCATCGCCCACGATGCCCTGCGCGTCGTCCAGCCCGACGCCACCCGACTCGGCGGCGTGACCGAATGGCTGCAGGTGGCGAGGACCGCAGACGCCCGCGGCCTGCGGGTCGCCCCGCACGCCGGTGACATGATGCAGCTGCACCAGCACCTCGTAGGCGTCGGTCTGTCGGCCGCCCCGCCCCTGGTCGAGTTCATCCCGTGGACCCAGGACGCCTACGCCGAACGCAGCGTCGTCGTCGAGGGCTACCTCCAGCGACCGCAGGCCCCCGGCGCCGCCACGGCCATCGCCCCCCGGGCCCGCCGGGACTGGCAGCTGCGCGGGGTCGGCGCGTTGCGTACCGCATAGGCGTCCGGGCCTTCGGCGGCGGACGGCGCCTGGTCGAACTGCCGATGGCAGGCTCCGCCGCAACCCCGGTGTGCGCGCGGGACGCCCTGCGCGCCCACCGGGACCACGGCCCGCGGCGCCACCTCGCCCAGTACGGGGAGGAGGACGGCGGCCGGTGCTTCAGGCCCCCGCGGTGAGCATCTTCTCCAGGGCGAAATGCCGGTGATGCCGTGCGGAGGGCACTGCCGGCGGCGGAGGAACCTCCCCATTTCGGCGCCGAGTTCGGTCCGCACCCTGGCGCAGGGCTCTTCGCCGGCAGGTTCCGGAACGACCGCCGGACTCGGGTCGGGGCGGGCTTGTGCGGCTCGCTCTTCTTCTCCCACGGCGACGGGAGACCGACCGCGATCGGCCGGGCGAGCGAGCTGCATCCGGATGTGAGCCCGGCGATCAGCGGCCATAGGGCCACCGGCGGCACGGGTGCCCCGCCGGCTGTGCAGCGCTGCCTGGTCGCAGGGGAGGGCATGACGCGAAGGCCACCGTTGTCATTCGATCTCCGGCATGCCGATGGGCTGGACTTCGGTGTGTGCCATCAGTTGTACGGTTGTGTGGTCGCCGTCCTGGCACTCGGCCCACTCCCAGTAGTGGCAATCGGACCCGGGGCCCGTCTGGACGTAGCCCAGGTCTGTGAGGGCCTGTCCGCGTGCGCGCAGGGTGGGGGCTTCGGTGCCGGGCAGGTTCGTCGAGGGCCACTCATCGGCCGGGACCCCGTACAGGACGACCGCGATCTCCCAGTTCGCGTCCCCTGGGGAGCGGGTCAATTGGGCGCGGGTGAAGTGGCCCTGGGCGGTCGGGTCCGTTTGAGGCCCTGGCAGTTTGGGCCGCGGGTCGAGGACGTCTGCCATGGCGTCGAGGGGATCGGGGAGCGGCACAGAGGATTCGGAAGTCACGAGTTCTCCTCACAGCAGGTTCATGGTCGTGTGCCAGGAGTCCCCGCCGATGGGGCATGGTGGCGCGACCTTGTGGTTCGTCGACCGGTGGATGCGAGCCCGCTCTTGGGCGATGTTTTGAACACGCGTGCCGGGTCAGTTCTCAGGCGAGCAGTTCGCCTCCCTGTGCCTCACAGCCAAGTACCGGACCGGGCAAGGACTCGGCAGCCAGGATCTGCGGTCGTGGGATCGCTGCTCAGCGGGGGAGCGTGGCATGGATCGATTTGCCGCCGCCGGGCTGGGGATGGATGGTGAGCGTTCGGGCCAGGCGGCGGATCATGGGCCAGCCAATCCCTCCGGCGCCGCCGGACAGGTCGGTACTGCGGTCCTGGGGATGCGCGGGGCTGGGATCGTCGACGGTGACGTGGATGTGCCGCCGGTCGGCGCGCAGATGAAGTGCCGTTACGGTGCCTGCGTGGCGCCTGGCGTTGGTGACGAGTTCTGAGACCAGCAGGAGCAGGTCCTGGGCCGTAGGTGTCGGTGGGGTGGGGTGGAGACGGGCGAGGAAACAGCTCGCCGCGTCACGGGCGTCGGTCGCTTTCTGCGGGCGGCTGAGTGCCTCGGCCGGATAGGCATGGTGGTCTTCGACCGTTGGCGGGTGCTGCATGGGCTTCACCCCTCGGGCGGACTTCGGTGCGGCTGCTGTTACACAGCGCATCTACCCCGCGGGAGCGCGATGAAAATGGTGAGTCTTCCGTTGGGTGGTTCGGAGCCGTCGCCAGCGGTCGTACGTGGAGGTTAATTCGCAGGTAGGCGGCCTGCGAAGGTCTCTGGCGGTGTGCTCAGCCCGGGCCGAGGCGGAACTCGTGTGGCCTACCGAAGAGCGCTCGGTTGTATGACGGTCTGTTACCTGGGTACGGGGGAGTGGTGAGCGGGGCCATTCCGCGGCGGGCGGTCGACGTCAATGTCGCAATCGGCTCCACGGCCCCGCCATTGGCGAGCAATGCGGAGAGAAAGGAACCACCTCATGCAGAGCGTCTGGGCCTACCCGGCAGGCACCGGCTATCAGGGGCAGGAGCAGGCGGCGTTGACGGGATTCACCCTCACGGCGCCGGACGGGATGGTCGGCCAGGTGGAACGTCAGGTGGATGAGGCCGGTATGCAACACCTGGTCGTCGATACCGGTGTATGGCTGTTCGGCAGGAGTGTCCTGATCCCGGCAGGCATCGTCGTCGCCATCGATACGGGTGCCCAGAACGTGACGGTCACTCACACCAGGGACGAGATCAAGGGCGCGCCCCGCTTCACCCTCGACAGCCAGACCACCGAGCCGGCCTACCTCACCGAAGTGGGCAACTACTACGCCACGTTGGAGCGCTCGGCGTGAAGCCCGGCGGAGATCGCCGCGGTATCCGGCGCGGTGGCGGAGCACCCGCAGCCGGCGATGGCCGACTACAGCGCGTCAAAGGCCGCTCTGAGTGCCTGGCCCGACGCCGTCCGCCGAGAGACGCATACCGTCGGGGTCCAGGTCCTCGACGTCAGGTTCGGGCACTTCGACACCGAGTTTGCCGACCGCGCAGTAGAGGTCATAGCGCCACCGATGCCAGCAGGAGGCGACGTGAACCAGCCAGCGCGAGCGGTGGTGGAAGCCCTGGAGAGCGGCGCTGAGCCCGTGCCCTGGCCCCGACGGGAGATCGGTTGTCCACCGGGGCGCCAGGTACCGAGCACTTCTTGTACCTGAACCATCTCGTCGGACGGTCGAGTCAGTCGCCGATAGGGTGAGGCGGCGCTGCGGTCCGGTCCGGTCGCGCGCAGCGGACCCTAGGTGCAGAGGTGTAGCGAGCGCATGAGGCGACCTGGACGGCTGTGGAAGATACCCGGAACGGGGGGCCGGTTGGCCGGGGCCCTCGCCAGGAGTCGTGCGGTGAGGGGGAGCTCGGCGACGGACCTGCTGCGCAGCGTTGGCGGGCACGATGCGGTGTGGCTGGCCGCCGCTACCGTACTCGGGATGTCAGGCGGCAGGAGTGCCCGCAGGGCCGCCCTGCGCGGCATAGGCTCCGTGGCGATCGTCGTGGCGATCGATCGCGCGCTGGCCAGACCAGCTGCCCGGAGCACGCGCCCTGTCCTGGACGCGCTCCCTGGGATCTTTCCCCGCCCGAGCACCGATTCCCTGCCTTCAAGTCCGATGACGTCGGCCGCCGCTTTCGCGTCCGGGGTCGTCCTGGAGTCGCCCCGCTACGGGCTCGCGGTGCTGCCGTTCGCCGCAGGACTGGCCTACGTACGCGGCCGTGAAGGTCTCGACCACCGAGGCCGCGCGGCGATGGGCGTCATCGTAGGTATGGGTGCCGCACTGCTCACCTGCCGCTGGTGGCCGGTGAAGCCGGAGGCCGCGGCCGCCGCAGCTCCTCCCCGCAGGCCGGCTCCGGCGCTCGTGGCCGGCAAGGGTCTGCATCTGGTGGTCAATCCGTCGTCGGGCATCTCCTGGAGCCAGGACACCGCCGAGACTCTGCGCACCTTGCTTCCCGAGGCCGCGATCACCGTATTCGAGCCGGGTGACGACCTCGTAGCGCTGCTCGACGAGGCGGCGATGCGCGCCGTCGCCGACGGTGGTGCGCTGGGAGTGTGTGGTGGGGACGGCACCGTCAACGCGGGCAGTGCGACGGCTGCCCGCCATCACGTTCCCCTGGCTGTCTTCCCTGGCGGCACGTTCAACCATTTCGCTGTGGACCTCGGCAATCAGACGCTGGAGGACGTGGCCCGCGCGATTCGGGCTGGCGACGCGGTCACCGCCGACGTGGGCCGGGCATCGTCGCCCAAGAGCCCTCGCACGCGCCCCGAGACGGGTGCTCCGGACGGTTCACCCGACGACTCGGCCGGTGTCTTCCCGAGCGGTGGAGAGCAGCAACTCTTCCTCAACACGTTCAGCATCGGGGTGTACTCGGAACTCGTCCATGCCAGGGAACGCATGGAGAAGCGCATCGGTAAATGGCCTGCGCTGGCCGTGGGCCTGGCGAAGGTCCTGGCCACGGGCACCCCGCTCTCAGTGGTCATCAACGGCCGCCCCCGCAGCATATGGCTGCTCTTCGCGGGTAACGGGATCTACCACCCGGCCGGTTTCGCCCCGACCTACCGCACCCAGCTCGACGACGGGCTCCTCGACGTCCGTGCGGTGGAGGCCGGTACCCCGCTGGCCCGCACACGGCTGCTCCTCGCCGTCCTGACCGGGACCCTGCACAACTCCCGGGTGCTGACGACAGCGCAGGTGCGTCGGCTGGACCTGGAAGTGTTGCAAGGTGAACCGCACTTCGCCTACGACGGCGAGGTCACGGATGCCACCTACCGGCACTTGGTCCTCGACAAGATGCCCAAGGCGGTCACCTTGTACCGGCCTGCTGACCAGGACCAGTGGCTGCGCTGACACCAGGCGTCGATCGCAGGAAGGCGGCGGGGGCGACGGGATGAGTCCGTCACCCCCGCCGCCCTCACGTACCGAGTGTGCCGCGTTCGCGTGTGTCGGGGTTTGCGCCAGCGGGCGTTGGCCCAGGAGAAGACACCGCGCGTCGGGCCCGCCGGCGTCCGCGCGCCATTGCCGCTCCACCAGTCATGTCATACCGAATTTCCCCGGCAGGCGAAGCGAATACATTGGGCCGACTACCGGCCGTGTCTACCCGCCGGACCGGATGTGCGGACCGGGCCGTCCCTAGCCGTGGACCTGAATCTCACCCAGGAACCAGCCGCTTACCTCGTCGAGTCCGATGCGGAACAGTCCGCCGTGTTCGGGGAAGGCGGCCCCGCCGCTGACGACCTTGCCACCGTTCAGATGCAGGTAGTTGCTGTTCTGCTCGGGCTGTTCCGCCGCCCAGGTGAAATCGGCGGAGAAGGCATTCGCACGGCTCGCCGAATCACCGAGTTGCTCGGCTATGTGCTCGGCCCAGACGGTGTGCGGTACTACCTCTCCGGTGACCGTGGTGCCGCATACGACGAGTGTGATCGGTAGCGTGAGGGCGTCGGTCTCCACTCGGTCGGTCAACCTCTTCAGCAGGGGATCCACTTTGCTCATGCCTGGACAGTAGCCCGCTGTCAGCCGACGGGAGCCGTCGGTCCACGAACTGGAGTGGTCCAGCGACAGAGTTCCGCCCGCCTTCTGTCATGGCGCCGCGATGATGGCGCTCTGCGGGCCGTTCAACCTGCTGTCCAGGGCCCCGGCAACCTGATCGCTGCTCTGGCCAACGGGGCCCCGTCGGTTGGTTCGGAGGGCGGGGCTTGGCGCGGTCCGTGACCTCGTCGCCGACCGGTCGTCGCCATGGCACGGCGTTGTTGGCGTCCGGCGCCTCTCCCACCATCCGGGATTACGGCGCCTCGTGATTCCGGCCAACTCGCGGGAGACAGACAGCACTTCCCGCATCCTGCACGGCACTCTGGTCAGGCTTCGCTGCGACATCTTCGCCTCACCCGGGCCCCTCCGCGGGTCAGGGCTGGAGACGCGGTGCGGGCGTCAATCCACAGCCCCGCACCGCGTTCTGCGCGCCTCGGTCACACGCTGAGGCGGCCGACTTCCTGCGGGTCCAGGCCGGTCAGTTGAGCGATGCGCGCCGGGGGAATGCCAGCAGTCAGGGCCCGGTGGACGAGAGCCTGCCAGTCCTGCGTCAGTTCCCGGAACTCCAGCAGCTCCGTCTCCATGTCCGTGATGGACTGGGGCGCGCACTCCTGTTGGACCCTCAGCGTTTCCTCCTCGCTCAACGGAACGGGCAAGCGCTCCGCGTCCGGAGGGATCAAGGTCTGCGCCTCAGAGGGAAGAACCCGAACCTGCTCGGAGGTCGCTGGTACGTCGTGGGCCTGCAACCAGCCATGTACGGCCGGAGTCTCCGCACATTCCAGAAGGCCCACGGCAGCAAGAGCCGCCCCCAACCGCGGATGTCGGTCGGGGAGCAAAAACAAGTATGCGTCGTCGGCCATTTCGGCATCGCTTTCGATCGGACATCAGCGGTGCCCTGATGCTAGCGCTCCTGAGCAGCCACGAGTCCCACCGGCTACTTGAATGCCCAGAGCAGTCCGGCTCGCACTCACAGCTCGGAAGGCGCACGGGCCAAGTCGAGTTCGACCAGTGCCTTGTGCGCGTTGGCGTATTCGGTGGTTGTGGGGCTCGGAGAGGCGTCGCGGCAGGTCAAGCGGCATAGCGGTACCCGTTGGTGACGCTGCTGAGGACGCGGGTGCGCAGGATTCTGCGGCCTTCGAGTGCGTGCAGGGCGATGGGTTGTAGGTCGGTGCCTGGCGGTAGTTGGTTGCGGGCCCTGCGCGCGCCGACGAGGTCGTCCACGTGGCTCAGCAACTTGTCGGGTGGCAGA
This sequence comes from Streptomyces sp. NPDC090032, assembly GCF_044748025.1. Taxonomy (NCBI): domain Bacteria; kingdom Bacillati; phylum Actinomycetota; class Actinomycetes; order Kitasatosporales; family Streptomycetaceae; genus Streptomyces; species Streptomyces sp. NPDC090032. Next base: position 20,682 of record NZ_JBIVFF010000002.1, read on the forward strand.
TCGAGCGAGGAGAATTTGTGGACCGCGGTCTGTAGCCGGCCCATGGTGGCGGCGGCGTGCATGCCTTGTCCGGACGAGTCGGATACGGAGAGCGCCATGGGCATCGTGGGTGCCACCTGCCTGTACGCGATCTACGATCCGGTGACGCGGCGATGTGTCATGGTGATCTGGGCGTTCCCTCGGTCGCCCCGATACCGGGAGCGGACCTCGCGCCGACGGGGGGGCGACTCGTGCGGGTCGGGCCCGGTGATGCGGCGCGCGTCCATCGTGTCGGATGGGCCGGGGGGCACGGGTTGTGACCGCTCCGCGTGCACCCGAATGCGCTACCCGGTAACGTCGAAAACGCGCGTTCCGCCCAATCCGTCGCGGCCTGGTCTCGTCAGTGGCCGCCGTCGCTGCCGGCAGAGGGACGAGATCACATGCCAAAGCGCAGCATCCACGCGGTGACTGCCGCGGCCGCTCTGGCCTGCTTGGCAGCTTTCGGCACCACACCGATCAGCGCCTCATCAGCAGCTGCCCAGGCCGCAGAACCCAGACCGGCAGCCCCCAGGTTCGTGCCCGGTGCCTGTCCGAAGCCGCCCGAGCCCATCGAAGCGCTGAGGAAGGCACGGTGCGGCTTCCTGGAGGTCCCCGAGAACCGCTCCCGCTCCGGCGGCCGGACCATCAAGCTGGCCGTGGCGGTCATTCCGGCCGCGGCGGAGAAGCCCTCCGAGGACCCGGTGGTGTTCATGGCGGGCGGCCCCGGTGCCGACACGTTCGACGACATTCCCTTCCTCATGGACTCCGGGCTGAACAAGGACCGCGAGCTGATCGTCATGGCCCAGCGCGGCAACCTCTACGACCGGCCGAACCTCTCCTGCCCTGAGGTCGACCGGTTCAACGCACAGGCCGTGGGCCTGGGATATGACTCACAGCGGGCGGAACAGCTCATGCTGAAGGCGGTGAAGGACTGCCGGGGCCGCCTGACGGCCGCCGGCGTCGACCTGAGCGCCTACAACACCACCGAGAACGCCGCGGACTTCGCCGACCTGCGCAAGGCGCTGGACATCCCCCGATGGAACGTCTACGGGTACTCCTACGGCAGCAATCTGGCCCTCACCTACCTGCGCCTGCACCCCGAGGGAATCCGCGCGGTGGCGATCGACTCGGTCACACCTCCTCAGGTCACGACCCTGCCGTGGGGATGGGGCAGCGCCGCTGAGGGAATCCACAACATCTTCAAGGCGTGCGCGGCGCAGCCCGCCTGCAAGGACCGCTACCCGGACCTCCCCCGCCTGCTGACGGAGCAGGTGCGCGAACTGGAGGCTCACCCCCTGACTCTGAACGCCACGCCGTCCAGCGGAGGAAAGCCGGTCAAGGTCGTCCTCGACGGGGGCGCGCTGCTGAACCTGATCGTCGCCTTGACCCCCCGGCCCAAGGACATCCCGGCGGCGCTCGACGAACTCAGCCGCGGAAATCCGAAGCGCTTCGCGCGGGCCCGCGCGGCGGGCTCGGTCCAGAACGTCGGCGCCTTCGCGCACGGCCTGACGAACTCGATAGCGTGCGGCGAGTGGGCTCCGGGTCACTCGGAATCCGACGTGCTGAAAGCGGGGCGCAAGGCCTTCCCCGGGTGGCCGGACACGGTCCTGGCCCAGGCGCCGCAGCTGCCCTTCCAGTACCCGGCGTGCGGGATCTGGAACGTTCCGGACCGCGCGAAGGTACAGCGGGTGGCCACGGTCAGCTCGGTGCCGGTGCTCGTCGTCTCCGGCACGTTCGACGTGAAGACCGGGGCAAGTTGGGCGAAGGGCGTGGCCCGCAACCTGTCCCGCTCGACCGCCGTACAGGTCCCCGGCATCGGCCACTGGGTGGTCCCGCAGTCGCCTTGCGCTCAGCGCGTGCTGGCGTCGTTCTTCGCTCGCCCGACCGCCCCCGACACCTCGTGCGTGAACGGTCTCGAGCCCGAACCGTTCACGATCACCCCGAAATGACTGGGAGGGCACCAGATGACCTTCCACCACGCGCCCCGTCGTCGACGCCCCCTACGACGACTTCCGGCCACGTCGGTCGGCATAGCAACCGGTCTCCTCGTCACCGGCCTGCTCGCAGCGCCTGCTCAGGCACAGTCCCGCACCGACACCAGCGCCGGCCCCGAGGCGCCGATCGGCACGGCCGCACGCACGGTGGGCGACGCCGGCTACGAACCGGGCCCCTGCCCCAAGACGCCGGAACCCGTCGAGGCGCTCAAGGGAGCCCGCTGTGGAACCCTCACCGTGCCCGAGAACCGCGCCAGGTCGACCGGTAAAGCGATCAAACTCGGTGTCGCGATCGTGCCCGCCAAGTCCGCCACACCGAAACCCGACCCCATCGTGTGGCTCGCGGGCGGGCCAGGGGACGACGCGGTAGGGGAGGCGAAGATGGCGATCGACGGCGGCCTGAACCGCGACCGTGACGTGATCCTCATGTCCCAGCGCGGTACGTACTCGGCCGAGCCGAACCTCCTGTGTCCCAACATCGACAGGTTCAACGCGCAAGCGGTCGGTCTCGTCTACGACGCTCCGTCCACCAAGGACCTGCACGTCGAGGCCACGAAGGCCTGCCACGACCAGCTGGCGGCCCGTGGGATCGACCTCAGCGCCTACAACGACATCGAGAGCGCCGCCGACTACGACGACCTGCGCACCGCGCTCGGAATCAAGCAGTGGAACCTGTACGCCATCTCCTACGGCACCCACCTGGCACTCGTCTACATGCGCCTGCACCCCGACGGGCTCCGCTCGGTGGGCCTCGACGGCATACTGCCGCCGTCCAAGGGCGGGTCGGCCCTGACCTGGAGCAGTGCCCGGCAGGGCTTCGACGGTCTGTTCAAGGCCTGCGCGGACCAGCCCGCGTGCAACAAGCGCTACCCGAACCTGTCGGCCACCTTCGACAAGCTCGTCCGCGACCTCGAAGCCAAGCCGGTCACCACCACGGTCAAGCTCCCCGGGAGCGACAAGCCGGTGAAGGTCGTACTGGACGGCGGGGCACTGGTGAACTGGATGACCTCCGCCACCCACGTGGCGCCCCAAGTGCCCATCGCCCTCGATGAGCTGGCGCACGGCAAGCCCCGGCGGATCGCTCAGCAGTGGGCCGGCGGCAAGCTGAGCCCCCAGGCCATGGGCAGGGTCGCGCACGGCCTCGGCTACGGAGTCTTCTGCAGCGAGTGGACGCCGTACGAGAGCGAGAAGCAGGCGCTCCAGGGCGGACAGGACGCGTTCCCCTCCTTCCCCCGCTCGGTCCAGGCCCAAGCCCCTCAGCTCACGTTCCTCCGCCCGGACTGCGACGTCTGGAACGTCCCCGCGGCACCACGCTCGATCCGGGACGTGACCCGCGGAGACATCCCCACCCTCGCCCTGTCGGGCACCTTCGACTCCCAGACCGGGGCGGACAACGGGCCTTACGTCGCCCGCACGTTGAGCAAGGCCAAGGTCGTCACCGTCCCGTACGAGCCGCACGTGGTGTTCGCCACGTCGAAGTGCGCCCAGGAGATCACCGTCTCCTTCTTCGACACCCCGGCTGCACCGAAGACCGCATGTCTGAAGAGCCTCGAACCGCCCAAGTTCGAGATCGGTCCCTGAGCCGCCGGCTACTCCACCGAACACTGACCCCCGACCAGCCCTGCGCGCGCCGGGTGGCTCCCCGCCGCCCATGGGCGGGCCGACGCAGATCGCTTGGACGCTGGGGATGCGTGGTGCCGCGTCCGGCCGGTCCGTCGACGTACCTCAGCCCTTCACTCGGCCCGGACAGCGATGGTCTCGCCGTCCACGTCGTGGCACTAGGGATGTACGCCCAGATGGCCTGGGGGTTGTAGCCGCGGCGATAGTGGTATCCGCCCGTCGGGTCCTCGGTGTCGAGGTCCGCGACGTTGATCCGGGACCTTCGCATCAGCCAGCAGTCCGCCGTGATCCGCCGAAGAGTGGCCCGAGCAGCGCGCCGAGGCCGCCGAGGAAGTAGTTCACGATCAGCGGGCTCTTGTAGAGGTTCCTGGGCAGGATCACGAGGCCGATGACCGTGCTCCTGGTGAGGATCGGCCAGTTCTTCGGTGATCAGCAACGCCACCAGTCGGTGCAACCGGCCCATTGTCCGAGGGCGACCTCAATGTGCCGCTGACCGCGGACGGCCGCGCGGCAGCGGCCTCGCCTCAATCTGATCCGGGAGAGGGGGGCCGGCCCCACTGCGTCTCCAGCACCGTGCGCAGGGCGTCGACCGTCTCCCGGCCGATCCGTTCGGCGAGCTGCTCTTCCAGCTGTTCGAGGATGACGCCGGCCTGGCGGTGCGCGCGTTCCCCATCCGGGGTGCGCCGGATCAGGCGCTGCCGGGCGGAGGTGGGGTCGGGAACCTGTTCGAGCAGTCCGGCGTCGATCAGGCCGTGCACGGCCTGGTGTGCGGTCTGCCGGGTCACGCCCATGCGCCGCGCCAGCTCCGAGACCGTGGTGCCTTCGTCGTCCAGTACGGCGAAGAGCTGCGCCTGCGTCGGGGAGACCGGCGCGGCACCGCTCGCTGCCATGGCCGCCAGCAGCCCTTCTTCGAACCAGCGCCTGGCGTCACCGAGCAGTTGGGGGAGGTTGCGGCGGGTGGATCGCATGTGTTCCTCACGGCGACAGGGGTGCGGGGGCCGGGCTCCCCTCGGGGGTTGCCCACCGACATTTTCCATGTCAGGCTACCTGACATTCCTGGCGGTAGCCGATCCGAGGAGTCCCATGACCATCGAGTACGCCACCCGATACCGGCGGGCCTCACGCATACCCGCCGAGGTGGGCAAGCCCTACTTCATCGAGAAGGGGGAGGGGGACCGTGCCCACCTGTTCGGTGACCTGGTCACCATCTACGCGGGCGGTGAGCAGACCGAGAACACCTTCAACTTCTTCACCGTCGAAGGTCCCAAGGGCGACCTCATCCCGGCCCACGTGCACTCGGACACCCATGAGGTCTTCTATATCGCCGCCGGCGCGGTCCGGCTGTTCGTCGAGGACACCGAGGGCAACCAGCAGGAGAAGCTGCTCACCCCCGGCGACTTCGGCTTCGTGCCCAAGAACTGCCCGCACGCTTACCGCATGGAGCGCCACCACAGTCAGGTCGTCGGCGTCGCCGCCGGGCCCGGGGGCACTTTCGAGCGGTTCTTCGAAAACCTCGGCGCCCCCGCCGAGCAACTCGGCCTGCCCACCGAGCCGGTCATCCCGGAACCCGGCAAGTTCGTAAGCATCCCCGAGCAGTACGACGTGCGTTTCCTGCCGGACCACCAGTGGCGGACCTGATGACGGCAGCCGAACCCTCGGTGCGGGAACTGATCGTCGCGCCCCACCCGGACCGCGCCCCCTTGCCGCCCGCCGATGAGAGGGAGCCCGGCGTACGCGAGCTGCGCGGCGTGCCCTACGGCGTTGTCGAGGGCGGCCGTCCGCTGGAGCTGGACCTGTGGTTGCCGAAGGCCAGCCAGGCGGGGCCTGTTCCGCTGGTGCTGTTCGTGCACGGCGGCGCCTGGCGCCGGGGACGACGCGATGACATGGGCCCGCGCATGCGCTCCTGGGTTCCGGGGCCCTTCGCGCGCATCGCGTCTGCGGGCTTCGCCGTGGCCTGTGCCGACTACCGGCTCAGCGGCGAAGCCACGTTCCCCGGCGCGCTCGACGATCTGCGCGCCGCGCTGCGCTGGCTCACCCTGCGTTCCGCGGAACTGGACATCGACACTGAACGGACGGTGATGTGGGGGGAGTCCGCCGGCGGACACCTCGCCTCACTCCTCGCCCTGACACACACCGACCCGTCACCGGCCGGTGCGGTGATCTGGTATGCCCCGAGCGACCTGACCACTGCACGGGGTTGCTTCGCCCCCGAAGACGCCGCCACCCCCGAGGCCCTGATGCTCGGCGCGGCCCCGGCCGCAGTCCCGCAGCGCGCCCGCGCGGCCAGCCCTCTCGCCCAGGTCCGCCCCGGTGCGCCACCGTTCCTGCTCGTCCACGGCGACGAGGACACCTTGGTGGCCTGCTCACACAGCGAATCCCTCGGCGCGGCACTGGAGCAGGCTCAGGTGCCGGCCAGGCTATGGAAGGTCACGGGCGCCGACCACGGCTGGTGCCGGCTGCCTGATGCCCAAGTCGAGGAAATCTTCAACCGATCCCTGGCCTTCGCTCGTCACCTCGTCACCTCGTCACCTTGCGACCGGGAGCGCGAGTGGGGTGTGAGGGCCAAGGGACCTCTCCGACGCGAGGAGCATGCGCCGCCCAGTCCTCGGCGGACTCACTCATAGACGAGTACGAAAGGGCAGCGTAGATCCGCAGTCAGTACGACGCCCCTGTTCTGGAACCCGGGTAATGCCCTTGCGGGTACGCAAGTATCGGATATACCCCCTAATCATCGATATAACCCGATTAAGGTGACGTGGCGAGCATTAGGGGCATGTGTGAAAATTGGGAATTACGTGGCGAAGCTCTTGCGGGGCCCAACGTCCAAGATTCACACAACACATTTTGGGCCAGCCCCTGAGGGGAGCGGGCAGTGGCGCAGGAAATTCAGGACAAGGCGGCCCACGAGCTGGGAGTCGACATCGGCGGCACCGGTATCAAGGGAGCGGCGGTCGACCTCGAGCTCGGCAGCCTCATCGGTGAGCGGGTTCGGATCCCGACCCCGCATCCGGCGACCCCGGGGGCAGTCGCGGACGTGGTCGTGACGCTGCTCTCCCAGATCGGCGCCCCAGGACCGGTCGGGCTGACGCTCCCGGCCGTCATTCGGGGCGGCATGGTCCAGACGACGTCCAACATCGACCCGGCCTGGATGGAGACGGACGCGGCCCAGCTCTTCGCACGAGCGACCGGCCGCGACGTGAGGGTGGTGAACGACGCCGACGCGGCCGGGATTGCCGAGATGCGCTTCGGCGCCGGCAAGGGACGCAAGGGCGTCGTCGTGATGGTGACGCTCGGCACCGGTATCGGCAGCGCCGTCTTCACCGACGGGTTCCTGGTGCCCAACAGCGAGCTGGGGCACCTGCCGCTGCACCACGGGGATGCCGAGGACTGGGCCGCGGAGTCGGTGCGCGAGCACGACGACCTGTCCTGGAAGAAATGGGCGCACCGTCTGGAGAGGTATCTCGAGCTTGTCCAACGGCTGCTGTGGCCCGACCTGGTCATCATCGGCGGCGGCATCAGCAAGAAAGCCGACAAGTTCCTGCCGCACATCGAGCTCAGGACCGAGATCGTGCCGGCGCAGCTGTTCAACGATGCGGGCATTGTCGGCGCGGCGCTCTTCGCCCCGGCCGGGGAAGGGCAACCCTAGCCCTCCGCGGTCGATATGACGGCCCGGGCAGCACCTTCAGGGACGCCGACTCCTTCGACCAGTGGGCCGTCGAGCTCGGCAAGGTGTTCGCTGTCGCGGTCATCTCGGACCTCGAGAGCGCGACCGAGCCTGAGTTCGGCCACAACTCCACCACTCGTCCACGAACGCGCTGATCCGGCACCACCGCACGCTCAAGGACCAGGAGGCACCACATGGCGACAGACAAGCCCATGCAGCTGGGGATGATCGGGCTCGGCCGGATGGGGGCGAACCTGGTGCGTCGGCTGATGCGAGACGGCCACCATTGCGTCGTGTCCGATGTCGACGCGGCCGCCGTCGCCGAACTGGTCGGCGAGGGTGCGACGGGCGCAGACTCACTCCAGGACTTCGTCGCGAAACTGGACAAGCCACGGGCCGTATGGCTCATGCTTCCGGCTGCGATCGTCGACTCCATCCTCGACGACCTCGAGCCGTTGCTGGAGCCCGGCGACATCCTCATCGACGGCGGCAATTCCTACTACCGCGACGACATCACGCGCGCCAAGCGTCTTGCCGACAAGTCGCTGCACTATGTCGACTGCGGGACCAGTGGTGGGGTCTGGGGGCTGGAGCGCGGCTACTGCCTGATGATCGGCGGCGAGGATGAGACCGTGGCCCATCTCGACCCGATCTTCAAGACGATCGCTCCCGGCGAGGGCTGCGCCGAACCGACGCCGAGCCGGACCCGGACCGACGGCACCGCCCCGCTCGGGTACCTGCACTGCGGGCCGAACGGCGCCGGGCACTTCGTGAAGATGGTCCACAACGGGGTCGAGTACGGGATGATGGCCGCGATCGCCGAGGGCCTCAGCATCATCAAGCGCGCGGACGCCGGTACAAGTCGTCAAGAGGCCGACGCGGAGACGACGCCGCTGCGCGATCCGTGGGCCTACCAGTACGACATCGACGTCGCCGAGGTGGCCGAGGTCTGGCGGCGAGGCTCGGTCGTCGGCTCGTGGCTGGTCGACCTGATCGCCGACGCCTTTGCCGCCTCGCCCTCCCTCGAAGGCTTCGCCGGGCGGGTCTCCGACTCCGGGGAAGGCCGCTGGACCGTCCTCGCCGCGGTGGACGAAGGCGTCCCGATACCGGTCATCACCACCTCGCTCTACGAGCGCTTCGAGTCCAGACAGGCCGGGGAGTTCACCGACAAGATCCTCTCGGCGATGCGCTCGGAGTTCGGCGGGCACGCCGAAAAGAAGGGCTGAGGGCTGTGCATCACGAACTCGAGGTCGTCGCTGACCCCGACGCGGTCGCCGGCACCGCGGCGGCGTTCGTGGCGCGGTCGGCCCGGGCCTGCGTGCAAGCGCACGGCCGGCTCACGTTCGCCGTCAGCGGGGGGCACACGCCCTGGGCGATGTTCGCGCGGCTCGCACAGGAGGACGTGCCCTGGGAGCACGTGACAGTGTTCCAGGCCGACGAGCCGGTCGCGCCCGACGGTGACCCGGACCGTAACCTCACCCACCTGCGGGAGAGCCTCGGTGCGGCCCCAGCCGAGGTCATCGCGACGCCCGTGAACGATGCCGACCCTGACGCGGCGGCCGCCGCCTACGGGCAGCGCGAACCGCTCTTGAGGCTCGTTGCGGGAGACCGGTCGATTCCCGCCGGCCGGGTCAGGGCGGCGCCGTCGCTCGTCCTCGCGGACACGGCGGCGGCCGGCCGGGGTCCTGCTCGCGTCGGCGCCCAGCCGCCGGCAGGACCATGATGCCCGACCCCATTGCGGTGCCGGCTCCGTAAGGAGGATGAGGTGGCTTCGAACTCGTCGAACGTTCCCACAGACGTGCTGGTCATTCTCGGGATCAGTGGAGACCTCGCGCGCAAGATGACGTTCCGCTCGCTCTATCGGCTTGAGCGGCGCAAGCTGCTGACCTGCCCCATCGTCGGAGTGGCGCGCGACGGCTGGTCCGACGACGCGCTGCGTGACCACGCCCGCGCGGCGATCAAGGCAACTGGCGAGCCGCTGGACGAAAGCGTCTTTGCCCGGTTCGCCGCCCGACTCAGCTATGTGCAGGGCGACTACGCCGACCCGGAGACGTTCCATCGCCTCGCCCGGGCGGTCAACGGCAAACGGCACCCGGTCTTCTATCTGGAGATCCCGCCGTCGCTGTTTGCCCGGGTGGTCGAGGGTCTGGCAGGTGTCGGGCTGACCAAGGGCGCCCGGGTCGTCGTGGAGAAGCCCTTCGGGCATGACCTCGCGTCGGCGCGTGCCCTCAACGCCGAGCTGCGTCAGCTCCTCGACGAGGATCAGCTGCTGAGGATCGATCACTTCCTCGGCAAGGAGCCGGCGATGGACATCCAGTTCCTGCGGTTCGCCAACTCCGTGTTCGAGCCGGTGTGGAACCGCGACCACGTCTCCTGCGTGCAGATCACCATGGCCGAGGACTTCGGGGTCGAGGACCGCGGACACTTCTACGACCCGGTCGGCGCGCTTCGCGACGTCGTGCAGAACCATCTGTTGCAGCTGCTCGCCCTGATGGCGTCCGAGCCGCCGTCAGCCGCCGATGCGGACGCGCTCCGGGACCGCCGGGTCGATGTGTTCCGGGCGATCCCCGACGCCGACCCGGCCCACTACGTCCGCGGGCAGTACGAGGGGTACTTGCAAGTCCCCGGCGTGCGGCCGCGTTCGCGCACCGAGACCTTCGTCGGGTTGCGGCTGGAGGTCGAGAACTGGCGCTGGTCCGGGGTGCCGTTCTTCATCCGCGCCGGCAAGTCACTCCCCGAGCGTGTGACCGAGATCCGGATCGTGTTCAAGCGCCCGCCGCGGCTTGCGTTCGCGGAGCGGTTCGCGCCCGAGCCCGACCAGTGGATCCTGCGGATCGATCCGAGCCCCGGCGTGAACTTCCGCATCCAGGCCAAGCGGCCGGGCAAGCAGGACACGCAGCTGGTGGACCTCGACCTCCTCTTCGCGGCCGAGCTGGGTGAGGCACCCGAACCGTACGAGCGCCTGCTCAGTGATGCAATGCAGGGCAACGCGAGCCTGTTCACCCGGGAGGACTCGGTGGAGGAGACGTGGCGAATCGTCCAGCCACTGCTGGAGGCGCCCGGCGATCCGGAGCGCTACCGGCCGGGGACCTGGGGACCGGAGGGAGCGAGCAGGCTCGTCGCCGGATATCCGCGGTGGCACGAACCATGGCTGCCGGCGAGGTCTCCCGACTGACACAGCCGAGCTCCGGCCCCTGGTGAACCGCAAGTTGATCGGCCCACCTGCGTGAGGAACGAGTCCAGTCCCGTGCGAGCCATCGGGCACCCCCAGGTGCTGTTCTCTCGGGCCTGGCGCAGGATGAGCCGCTTGATGGTGCGTGTGGTGGATGGCCTGCCGGGGTGATGGTGCGAAGTGAACGTCAGCTTCCGCGCGATGAGTTGGCGGTGCCCGGCCGACAGCGTGGTCGGTGTGACTGCGCATACTTGGTGCCGGAGTTCCCGTGGTGCCAGTCGGGAGAGGACGGAGAGCCAGATCCGACCGGCAGGCGCGTAGCGGACTCGGGCGGTCTGGCGGCGCAGCACGGCGCTGCCAACTCCTCGCGCTCGCTGCTGGTCAGACCGTCCTCTCGTCGGCGTCAACCTCAGCCCGGCTGACCAACAACCGCACCGCGGCCTCCGTCAGAGGGAAGTCCTTGACTGATCGACCGAGCGGTCACCACGCCGGCACAGCTCGACGATCTCGGCCTCGAACCCCGGCCTGAGTGAACGACGAGGCCGAGGCTTCTCCTTCCTTATGCTCCCCATGCTGGACATACTCCCGGGGCGAGGCTCCTGACCTCGGATGTCGTCGAAGTGGATCAAGCCCACCCGCAGGGCCCGTCAGTCCGGCGGCTCCATCGGGCGCGGCCGACCCGGCGTTGGCTCCGGTGGGTCGGGCTCATCAGGGCCGGGGGGCGCGGACGGCTCGGTTGGCGGGACGGGGGAGCCGGGCGGTGCCGGGGGATCCGGTGGGCTTGGCGGCTCGACCGGTTTCGGCCGATCGGGCGGTTCGCCAGGGTCTGGCGGCCCTGGGCGTGGCGGCGGCGAAGGCGGTGGCACGGGGGCGACGTCGGGATCGGTTGGTTCAGGCACAGTTCCCATGATCACGGCTCCTATCGGCCGGGCGCGCGTTCGAGTGTCAATGACAATCACTTGACGGGCGCCGGCCCGCTCGGCTGCGCGCACCGCTCCGTCCAGGCCGACCCGGCCTTGGGCGGTCAACGCGAGCCGGTCGCCTCGGGCGCCGACCGCAGCAGCGCACGCGCGCCTGATGCCACTGCTGGTGCCAGTTGGCCACCACCGTGCGGCAAGCGCCCGCGTGACGTGTCATACGGGGCGGGTTTCCCGGATCAACGCTGGCAAACGGCCGTAGGGACCGTGCCGTGGGGGCGGGCTGCTCGTAGGGTCGAGAACAGGCAGACGAGGCTCGAGCAAGGGAAGCAGCTGATGCCGGTCGTGACGCTTTTCCATGTCGATGGGCCTCCGCTCGCCATGAGCTGCCGGCACCCGCTCAACCGCGGTGCGCTCGCGGACCCTGTCCGCTACGCCCCCGAATGCGGTTGACCGCACTGCCGTGAGTGAGATGTTCGGCGCCGACTACACGGTCTCTGTCGAGTTCTACGATCTGCTCCAGGCCGAAACCGACCGCCGCTCGGCGAAGCGGCGCTTCGCCGAGGCGGCCGGCCGCGCCCGGCACGGGATCCTTGATGTCGGCGCGGGTACCGGGATCGTCACCGAGACTCTGTTGACCGCCTCCGCCGCGCCTGTCCATGCTGTCGAGCCGGCGGCCCCGATGCGCGCGGCCCTGCTGTCCCGCCTGGCTGGTCTGGGCGCTGACCAGCGTGCCCGCGTCACCCTTCACCCCGTGTCCATCGAGAGAGCGGGACTCGAGGAGGTTGCAGACCTGGCCGTCGCCTCCAACATCATCGCCTGCCTCGACCCCGCCACCCGACGCTCCGCCTGGCAGGCCGTCAGCCGCGCGCTCCTGCCCGGCGGGCTACTGCTCTTCGACCCTCCCCCCGCCGAACTGCCGACCGGGCGCGAGACGGTGGGTCGGCTCGGGCCGGTCCGGTTAGGCCCGGACATCTACGGCGCCGACATCACCCGAGAACCCGATGCGGGGGTCGTGCGGATGGTCTTCACTTATCACGTCGAACGGGACGGACGGGTATTGCGCCAGCAGCGGGAGACATTCGAGCTGTGGCCGGCCAGCGCTTCGCAGATCGGCGCAGAACTTGAGGAACAGGGCCTGCAAGTCGTGCAGGCCCCAAGCGCCGATCTTCTGGCCGCGCGCCGTCCTGCACGTTGACAGCGACGCGTGGGCGGGCGCTGGACGTGTCTCCTCACTCCCGTGTGCCTCGACGTATCGACATGACCCGTCGACAGCGGTGAACCTTCGGCATCGGCCTCCAGCGGGCCGTTGCGCGAGGCACGTCCCATGTCGGGCACGCCGTACAGCCTGCCGTCGGCCGGGCCATGCGACGTGACGTGGGCGGCCGTACCGTTTGCCAGAGAGCAGGCTTCTCCGCCGCGATGTATTCGTGCTCCCGCAGTTCACTCCTGGGCCTCAGCCGGAGCCGTCCCTCGGGCCTGTGGCGCTCGGCCTCACTCGGGCAGCTGGTCGGTCAGTGCCGCTACATCCAGCGCGGGGGCGCCTCCCAGCGACTGTTCGGCCCAGATCACTTTGCCGTTCGCCACATAGCGCGTGCCCCACCCGGCCGCGAATTGCGAGACCAGGAACAGGCCGCGGCCCCCTTCGTCGGTCGTTGCCGCGCGGCGCAGCCGCGGCGAGGTGTTGCTGCCGTCCGACACCTCGCAGACCAGGGTACGGCGGCCCAGCAGGATCCTGACCCGGACCGGAGGGGCCCCGTAGCGGATCGCGTTTGTGAGCAGCTCGCTGAGGATCAGTTCGTTGGCGAAGGACTCCTCCTCCAGCGCCCAGTCCCGCAGTCGGCGGCTTACCTCGGTCCGTATCCGGGAGACCGCGCTGACGTCGAACGGTACGTCCCAAAGCGCGACGCGGGAGGGATCGAGCAGTCGGGTGCGGGCCACGAGCAGGGCCACGTCGTCGCTCGGGTGCTGCGGCAGCAGCGTCTCCGTCAGGGCCTGGCAGGTCTCCTCCGCTGTCTGGTCCGGGTGGGCCACGGCGGCGCCGAGCAGGGTGAGTCCCTCGTCGATGTCCCGCTTGCGGTCCTGGACCAGGCCGTCGGTGAACAGCACGAGGCGGCTGCCCTCGGGCAGGTCCAGTTCGCCTGCCTCGAACGGATGCCCGCCCACGCCCAGCGGCGGCGACAGGGGCAGGTCCGGGAAAGTCACCCGGCCCGCCGGATCCACCACCGCGGGCGCCAGGTGTCCGGCGCGGGAAAAGGTGCAGCGGCCGCCCACCGGGTCGTAGATGGCGTAAAGGCAGGTCGCACCGGTGACCTGCGAGCCCTCCCGGTCCGCCCCGTCCGCCTGCGAGTCCAGGCGCATCACCATCTCGTCGAGACGGCCGAGCAGTTCCTCCGGCGGCAGGTCCAGCGAGGAGAAGTTCAGCACCGCCGTGCGCAGTCGGCCCATGGTCACCGCCGCGTGCAGCCCGTGGCCCACCACGTCGCCCACCACCAGTGCCACCCGGAAGCCGGGCAGGGGGATCACGTCGAACCAGTCGCCGCCGACGCCGGACTGCGCGGGAAGATATCGGAACGCCACTTCCAGCGCGTCCTGCTCGGGCAGATCGCGGGGCAGCAGGCTCCGCTGCAGCGTGACGGCCATCGTGTGCTCACGGGAGTACCGGCGTGCGTTGTCGATCGCGACGGCCGCGCGGGCCCCCAGCTCCTCGGCGACGGCGATGTCCTCCTCCTCGAAAGCCGGCGTGCCGGCGCCCCGCCAGAAGTTGACCATGCCGAGCACCACGCCCCGCGCTCTGAGCGGCACCGTGATCAGCGAGTGGATCCCCGAGGCCAGCACCTGGCGGGCGCCCTCCGGGTCCTGGGCCTGCCAGTCCCGGGCGTTCTGCAGGTCCGGCACCAGCACGGCCGTGCCGCCCCGTAGCGCCGCCACCATCGGCGTGTCGGCCACCACGAACTGGATCAGGTCACCCACCGGCTGCAGCGGATGGGGCGCGTAGGCCCCGTGCAGCACGGTACGGCGCATCCGGTGTACCGCGCCGGTGGGCTCCTCGCCCTGCAGGACGGCCTCCAGGAGTTCCACGGTGACCACGTCCGCCATCCGCGGCACCGTCACCTCCGCCAGTTCCTCCGCGGTACGCCGGACGTCCAACGTCGTACCGATCCGCACCCCGGCCTCGTACAGCAACGTCAGGCGTCCGCGCGCCACATCGGCCCGGCCCGACAGCGCCCGCAGCTCCGTGGTGTCCCGGAAGCTGGCCACCAGGCCCGGGGCGTCGCGGTACGGAGTGGTGCGCCGGATGTTCACCGCGAGCAGCCGGTTCCCGGCAGGGCACACCTTGTCGGACGCGATGTCGCCGGCCACCAGCAGCTGGGTCAGCTCCGGGGACAGCCCCAGTTCCGTGACGTGCCGCTGGTCGGCGTCGTTCGGCAGGTTCAGCAGTTTGCGTGCTTCGTCGTTGGCGAGCAGCAGCCGGCCGTCCGCGCCGATGATCAGCACACCCTCGCGCACCGCGTGCAGCACCGCGTCGTGGTGTTCGTACATCCGGGTCATCGCGGTCGGCCCCAGACCGTGGGTCTGCCGGCGCAGCCGCCGGCTGACGAGGGCGGTGCCCCCGGTCGCGAGCGCCAGGGCCAGCGCGGCCGAGCCCAGCACCATGGGCACCTGCTGGTTCACCAGGTGCCCGAGGGTTTCGATCTGAATCCCGGCGCTGACCACCCCGACCACCCGACGGCTGGCGTCCGTGACGGGCACCACGGCGCGCACGGCGTCGGACGGCTCGCCGTGGAAGACCTCGGTGAAACTCTCGCCCGCGACGGCCCGCCGCACGTCCACTGCCTTGGTGCCGATCAGCTTGGGCTGGGTGTCCGTGAGCCGGATCCCCTTCGTGTTCAGGATGGAGATGAAGTCGACGCCCGCACCGGCCTGTGCCTGCATGGTGGGCGTCTGAAGCAGCTTTGTCGGGTCGGGCGACTGCAGCGCGAGTGCCGTGCCGGGGGCGTGGGCAAACACCTCTGCTGCGGCCATGGACCGCTGCCGGGCACTGTTCTCGGCGTCGTAGCGCCCCTGCAGCACCAGGGCGGCGGCCGCCGACGCGACGAGCACGAGGACGACGAGGACCTGCAGCAGGAACACCTGCACGGCCAGAGTGCCGAGGAACCGGGACGGCGTGAGGCGGAGCCCGGCGGAGCGTACCGGACGGCGGCCGCTGAGCGGCGACGCCGCCTTCGATGGGGACCGGCGGGAACGTCCGATCATGTTCAAGTTCTAACACCGCGCCGACCCGCAGGGCGACCGGTATTTCTCGTTTTTCTACGCTTCGCACCCGGGCTCGCACCGGCCCGGGTTCGAGTATGAGGCGGGCGCGGCTCCGGCGCCGGGGACCGCACCAGTTCGCCGTAGGGGGCAAACCAGTAACGCGTCGATCCCACCCACGCGATTCACGGACAGAAGGACACGGTCTGCGTCAATGACTTCAAGTGCGCCAGGTCAAGTGGTCTGTTCAGGCGTGGCTTGCGCGATGAGTACGGCGACGTCGTCGTGGTCGTCGGGGTGCCGCAGGGTCTGAACGAGCCATGGGCAGGTTGTCTTGAGAGACCGGCGGGATGTGTCCAGGGTGTGCAGCAGGGTGTTGAGTCGCTCGTCGATGGGGTGGTGGCGGGTTTCGACGAGGCCGTCGGTGTAGAGGACGAGCCGGTCACCGGGGTTCAGCTCGAAGTCGGTGCTCTGGAAGGGGATGCCGCCGACGCCGAGTGGTGCACCAGTGGGCAGGTCGAGCAGTCGGGTATGTCTGTCGGCTGTGGCGAGGACGGGCGGGAGGTGCCCGGCGTTGGCGATGCGGCAGCGGTGTTCGTGGGGGTCGTAGACGGCGTATATGCAGGTGGCGATGTAGTGCTCGAGCCCGCAGGTGATCTTGTCGAGGTGCTGGAGGACCTGGTCGGGTTCCAGGTCGAGGTCGGCGAAGGCGCAGGTGGCGGTGCGCAGGCGGCCCATGGTGGCGGCGGCGTCGATGCCGTTGCCCATGACGTCGCCGACGACCAGGGCGGTCTTGTCGTCGGTGAGGGGGATGACGTCGTACCAGTCGCCTCCGACTTCGCTGGATGCCTGGGCCGGCTGGTAGAGCGAGGCGACGTCCAGGCCACGGGTCGGGGGAGGGGGGCCGGGCAGGAGGCTGCGCTGGAGGGTCTCGGCGGCGTTGCGGACGCTCTGGTGCCAGCGGGCGTTGTCGATGGCGACGGCCGCGCGCGCGGCCAGTTCCCCGGCCAGGATCACGTCGTCCTCGTCGAAGGGGAGCGGGTTGCGGGCGCGCAGCAGGTCGAAGGCGCCGAGGACCTCGTTGCGGGCGATCAGTGGCACCGCGAGATAGGAGTGCGCTCCGGCTCGTCTCAGGGCGGCGGCGGCGTCGGAGTCTCGGGCGATGCGCAGGAGGTCTTCGTCGCGGGCGCGGGCGACGAGCACCGGTTGCCCGGTGTGGACGCACTGGGTGACGAGCCGGTCTGCCCCGTATGAGGACAGGTCGCCGACCTGGTCTGTGGCTGCGGTGGCTTCGGTCTGGTAGGCGGAGGCCACGGCCAGTGCGCGGAACACCTCCGGTCCGTCGTGGTCCCCGGCGGTGCGGCGGAAGGCCAGGACGGCGTCCAGGACGTCGACGGCTGCCAGGTCGGCCAGGGCGGGGACAGCGGCCTGGGCCAGTTCGTGGGCGGTCTTGTCTACTTCCAGCGTGGTGCCCACGCGTGCGGAAGCCTCGGCGATCACGGCCAGGCGGCGACGGGCGCGGTCCGCTGCGGCGGCGGCCTCGTGGCGTTCGCTGACGTCGATGACGGAGTTCGCCACACCGATCACGCGGCCGTTGGGGCCTTCGATCCGGTAGTACGACACCGACCAGGCATGGTCATGGTCGGTGTCGGCGGGCGTGCGGCCGACGATGTACTGGTCGATCAGGGGTGTGCCGGTGATCAGCACCTGGCGGAGCGCGGACTCGATCGTGTCGACGTCGAGGCACGGCAGGATGTCGCGCGGGTGGCAGCCGATGTGATCGACGGCCGGGATGCCGTTGATACGTTCCAGTGCCGGGTTGACCAGCAGATAGCGCAGTTCGGTGTCCAGCAGGGCGATGCCGATGGGAGCCTGCGACACCAGGCGCTGGGACAGGGCCAGGTCGGTCTCCACCTGCTGCAGCGTGCTCTGGTCAGCGGCGATGCCCAGGGCATAGACGTCGCCGAGGTCGTCCAACAGCCGCATGTTGCGAAACTCCACCAGACGAGTGCTGCCGTCCTTGGAGCGGATGGGGAAGGCGCCGGCCCAGCTCGCCCCGGTGCTCGTCACCTCGGCAAACAGCTTGATCACCATGTCCCGGTGCTCTTCGTGGACCAGCAAATGTGCCGCGTACTGGCCCAGCGCCTCCTCGGCCGTGTAGCCGAACACGTCATCGGCCTGCGGGCTCCAGAACACGATCCGTCCACTGGTGTCCAACACAACAGCGGCGACACTGAGCAGGTCGAGCAGCCCTCCCGGCGGCGCTGGCCCCTCCGATCGGGGCTGCTCCTCCCTAGGGAGCGGCTCGTGTGCACCCATCCCTGACGGCTTCCTCCTCAGCGACCCCGGTACGGGGCGCGCGGCGGTGGACGGCTTCAGTTCTATGCTGCTCCCCGACCCGCTGCTGCACTAGCCGAGAGCGGCCCTGGCGCAAGAATCCGAGGTCGTCCTCGGGCGGCATGAGGCGGGCCTGCCCGACTTGGATCGGTGCGCCTGAGCAGGCACAGAACGTGCCCTTGTCGGGCACGTGCCAGTGGAAGGCGGACTGGAACTCGGCGCTGTTGTCGGTCTGGATGAAATCGACCCGGATCGGCAGGCATTGGATGCCGGAGTCGAGGAATTCGATGGCGGTGGTCCCGCCCGTCGGACGGCCCGATCTGCCAGTCGACTGTCCTCGTGTCGCCGGACCCGGATGGCGCAGGCCGATCGCTATCGCTGTGCGCCGGCCCACAACGCGCACCAGAGCGCCGCGCCGCGGGAGATGGCTGCTCTACGCCCGACTGGACGTGAGCGGAGGGTGTCAGGCCGCCCGGCCGGAAGGCTTGGCCGCGCCCGTCCCGGCTTGCGACGACTCTTGTCCAGCCACACCCTTTCCAAGACCCCCCTTGTGTTCGCTCCGCTCCGGCCCAGTCACACGAGTCCGACAGCGTTGTGCGAAGCCGCCCCTGGGGGAACACATAGCTGCGCGACTCGACGACAGGAGGCGGTGACACACAGGTGGACCACCGTTCGCGTCGGTCGCAGCGGCAGCAACCGGGCGGGTCCGGCTCGCGTCCCGGATCCGGTCGCGGTGGGCGACGGCTGCGGTATGTCGTGCTGGGGAGCCGGCCCGCCCGCGGGGTGGGGGCGGAGGCACGGGCACGTACGGCTGGAACCGGAGTGCGGCGCCGCGGGGACCACGACGGCGTGGCTGTGAACCGCGGGCTGCGCGTGGCGGCGGCGTACGCGTGGCGGCTGCTGCTGCTCGGGGCGGCCGTGTACACGGCTTTCACGATCCTGGGGAGATTGCAGCTGGTCGGTGTGGCGCTGTTCCTAGCGCTGGTCGTGACGTCGGTGCTGCGTCCGCTGGCCGACCTGCTGGCGCGGCGCCTGCCGAGGGCCGCGGCAGTTGCGTTGAGCGTGATGGGGAGCCTGATGGTCGTGCTGGGGCTGCTGGCGCTGGTCGGCGGACTGACAGCGGGGGAATCGACACGGCTGGGACAGGAATTCTCCGGGGGCATCGGGCGGATCCAACGGTGGCTGGAGGGCCCTCCCTTCCACGTGAGCCACGCGGTGCTGTCGGATCTGCAGGGAAAGGTGTCCACGTTCGTCTCGCAGCACCGTTCGGAACTGATCAGCAGCGCGCTCAGTGGCGCCGGGCGGCTGGTGGAAATCCTCACCGCAGCGGCGCTCGCCCTGTTCTGTTCCTTCTTCTTCATGCATTCCGGGGACAAGTACTGGTATTGGTTCCAGGATCTGTTGCCGGACGGCGCCCGGGACCCCTGGGGCCGTGCGGGACGAACGGCGTGGCGCACGTTCGCCGGGTACACACGGGGCATCATCATCGTGGCGGCATCCAACGCCGTACTGGTCGGGACCGCCCTGTTCGCGCTCCGCGTGCCGCTGGCCCTGCCGCTGATGCTGCTGGAGTTCTTCGCCGCCTTCATCCCTCTGGTGGGCTCACCCATCGCGCTGGCGGTGGCCACGATCGTCGCCCTGGCCGCGCGGGGCCCGGTCATCGCGCTCGTGGTGCTCGCCCTGATCGTGGTCGTCGGCCAGATCGAAGGCCACGTATTGCATCCACTGGTCCTGGGCTGGGCGGTGCGGCTGCACCCCGTGGTGGTGGCTGTCTCCGTCATCACCGGCAGCATTGTGGCCGGAGTGGTCGGTGCGGTCGTGTCCGTACCCATGGTGTCGGTCGCCTGGGCCGTGGTCTGCGAGCTACGCGTACCGCGTACCCGGCCCGACCCGGACCACCCCGGACGCTCGCCGGACTGACGGACGCACTGAGAGCCAGGGATTCCGTTCTCCCACATCACGCCCAGTGCGTGACCGCATCCTGGGAGATGATCGACGACCGGCGCCTCGGCCTGGTGCGAGACGGCGCCGTCCTGATCAACACCGCTCGCGGCCTGGAAGCCCTGCCGGGCGTAGGAGCCGGCTCGGGCGAAGGCGCGTTTTCCCGCCAGCAGGATGGCTGCGAGCGGGCGCTTCTGTACCGCCGTGCCGACTGGTCGGTCACCGGGCTCGCACTCGATCCCCACGATCCCGACCTGATACTGGCCTCCACTTCGCACGGTGCGTTCCGTTCGGCCGACGGCGGCCACGTCTTCACCGCCACGCAGGGCCCCGAGGCGCCCCGCCAGCACGACTTCGTACGCCGAGATCCGCACCGCAGAGGCAGGTTCGTCACGGCCCCGCATTTCGGCGATATCGACATCCCGCTGCACGAGAGCCTGGACTCCGGCCGCACCTGGCAGCCGCTCAAGCAGACCCATGCACAGGCCGACCTGAGCGACTATCCCTCGTACATCACGACTCCGGCCGACATCGGCGCGGCCGTCTCGGAGATCGTCTTCCACCCGGAGCAGCCCGGAACCTTCTTCATCACCGGCTGCTTCGGGGTGTCGAGGACCGATGACGCGGGCAACACCTTCACCGGCCAAGGCTTCAACGGTACGGAGACGATCTGCGTCGAAGCAACCGTGACCGACCCCCGCACCGACCGGATCGCCATCGCCATGGCCGACCACTCGGTGGCCGTCAGCTCCGACGGCGGACAGACCTTCCAACCTTCCCCCGGCGGCCACGGTGGCACTGCCGCCCTCGCCTTCTCCCCGCACGAGAGCGGTCTGCTCCTGTGGGGCGCGGGCGGCAAACGCCGCAACGACACGGACGCTCACCTGCGTCGCTCCACCGACGGCGGCCGCACCGCGGAGGTCGTGCACACCTTCGTGGGTCACCGCTTCCTGCAAGCTCTGGCCGCGGCGCCCGACGAACAGGGCCGCTTCTACACATACGTCGATGGCGTGATCGACGACTCGCCGCACAGCGCAGGCCTGTATCGCTCCGACGACACGGGCCTGACCTGGAACCCGCTGCCCTCGCCGTTCCCCGACTCGCTGCACCGCCTGCCGGCCGAAGAGGACTGGATCGAGAGCGAGCTGCTGCCGGTCGTCGTCTACCAGAAGCGCAACGGCGCCGGCGCCAACCAGCTGCTCGCCTGCGAACCCATGCGCTGGACCGGTACGCCGGCCCGCATCCTGGTCAGCGATGACCGGGGGAACCACTGGCAGGACATCCACCCCGCCGAACACGGGGCACTGCGCTGGAAGGGGATCGCCCTGGACCGGCACGGCACCCTGCACGCCGCCACCTGTGGCAACGGCGTCTACCGCGCAACACCCGCACTGGCGCCAGGTCGTGACAGTCCCTCGGGCAAAGCCTGACCACCCTTCCCTACCGAACCGTACGACGGGATCGGAGGCCTGCCGGGGAGCCACCGTGTTCATGGGTCCCGGTCACCTGCGTGGCCCGCGGCACCAGATGATCGTCGATCCTCTGTGCGCAGCCCTTCCCGGAGGCCGACCAGGTGTCACCAGGTGTCCCCCCGCCATTCACAAGCGGGACGCACAGCTGCCCGTTCGGGCCTGAACCTTGAAGTGCCCCTTCCCTGATCACGAGGATGTCTCTCCGTGTCTGAACTCAACCGCCGGCGCTTTCTCCAGCTCGCCGGAGCAACCACAGGCTTCTCCGCCCTGTCCCAGAGCATTGCTCACGCAGCGGCCATCCCGGCTCACCGCCGTCATGGGAGCCTGCGCGATGTCGAGCACATCGTGGTGCTGATGCAGGAGAACCGTTCCTTTGACCACTACTTCGGTGCTCTGCGGGGCGTACGCGGCTTCGGCGACCCACGTCCCTTCCCCCAGGGCAACGGCAAGTCCGTCTGGCATCAGAGTGACGGCACCAAGGACGTGCTGCCCTTCCGCCCCGACCGTGACGATCTGGGGATGGAGTTCCTCGAAGGGATGGATCACGAATGGGAGGGCGGACACGAGGCCTGGAACAACGGCCGCTGGGATCAGTGGGTGAAGGCCAAGGGCGCGGGAACGATGGCCCATGTCACCCGCAAGGACATCCCCTTCCACTATGCGCTGGCCGACACCTTCACCGTCTGCGACGCCTACCACTGCTCGTTCATCGGCGCCACGGACCCGAACCGCTACTACATGTGGAGCGGGTACGTCGGCAACGACGGCACGGGCGGCGGCCCCGTCCTGAGTAACTACGAGGCCGGCTACAGCTGGACGACCTACCCCGAACGCCTGGAGAAGGCGGGTGTCTCCTGGAAGATCTACCAGGACGTCGGCGACGGGCTGGACGCCGACGGTACCTGGGGCTGGATCAAGGATCCCCAGCGCGGCAACTTCGGCGACAACTCGCTGCTCTACTTCGACAACTACCGCAACGCCGCCCCGGGCGACCCGCTGTACGACAAGGCGCGCACCGGTACCGACGCCGCTGCCGGCGACGGCTTCTTCGACATCCTCAGGTCGGACGTCATGTCCGGCAACTTGCCGCAGATCTCCTGGATCGCGGCACCGGAAGCTTTCACCGAGCATCCCAACTGGCCCGCGAACTACGGCGCCTGGTACATCTCCCAGGTCCTCGACGCGCTGACCTCCGACCCCGAGGTGTGGAGCAAGACCGCCCTGTTCGTCACCTACGACGAGAACGACGGCTACTTCGACCATGTCGTCCCGCCGTTCCCGCCCCACACCCCCGACCACGGACTGTCCGACATCGATGTCACCCAGGACTGGTTCCCCGGTGACGACGGACACCGCGCCGGACCGTACGGGCTCGGTGCACGTGTCCCCATGACGGTGGTATCCCCCTGGAGCACCGGCGGGTACGTGTGCTCCGAGACCTTCGACCACACCTCGATCATCCGCTTCATGGAGCGCCGCTTCGGTGTCCACGAGCCCAACATCTCCCCTTGGCGCCGGGCAATCTGCGGCGACCTGACCTCCGCCTTCGACTTCCGCCTGACCAGCCGGCACCACGCGCAGCTCCCGCAGACCGACAGCTACCGTCCACCGAACCCCGACCCCTACCGGACCTTCACCCCCCTCGCCCCGGCCACCGCCTCGATGCCGCAGCAGGAACCAGGCACACGGCCCGCCCGCCCGTTGCCCTACGCACCTCGGGTGGACGGCACCGCCGACGCCGACGCCGGCACGTTCGCCCTGACGTTCAGCACGGGTCCCCAGGCCGGCGGATGCCATCTGGTCATCTCGGGCAACCGTGAGGACGGCCCCTGGAGCTACACCACGACGGCCGGCCGCGCGCTCACCGACCACTGGAACACGGACCAGACCGGGGGCCGCTACGACCTGAGCGTCTACGGCCCCAACGGGTTCCTCCGCACCTTCCGGGGAAGCGTTTCATCCGGCACCCCGGAGCTGACGGCCCGCCACGACGCCGCACACGGCGGCAGCCTCGAACTCACCCTGACCAACCCGGCACACAGCCCCATCACCGTCACCGTGACCGACGCCTACCGCGACGGCTCGACCACACGCCTGACCGTGCCCGCCCGCGGTCGACTCCGACACCGCGTGCCCGCGACCCGCGGCCACCGCTGGTACGACCTGACCCTTCACACCCCCGGCGACCCGCACTACCTCCGCCGCCTCGCCGGCCACATCGAAACCGGCGAAGCAGGCACCAGCGACCCTGGCACCGCCTCGTCCTGACCAGGCCACGAGAGTTGCTCCGTCCCGTTCATGGCGGAGCAACTCCATGGCACGAACCTTGGCGGGGCGGCCGTCCTGACGGCCGGTGATCAGGTGGGGCTGCCAGGGAAGCAACTCCCTTTCTCACTAGTTGAGTTGCCGGCAGATCGTGCGGCGATCTGCCCGATGACTCATCTCGTGACGGGGTCTTCTTGTTCCGGCGGCAGGTCCGTCGAGTACCCGTACGACTCGTCGCTCCTTCGCCTGTCTTGCACTCGCTCCCGCCGTCGCTTCGTTGGTGAGTCGACCGGCCGGGGATGCGATCGACCCGTCGGTCGGTTCTGGCCGTCGATACATGGACCCGTGATCGTACTGAATATGACTGCCCGTCAGGAATCTCATGCGGCAGTCAAGTGGCTCCAGCGGCAAAGGCGTCAAGCAAGCCCGGTTCTGGACACGTCACGAGCGCTCGGCTGCCGTGCCGCGTCGCGCCTGACTTCCAGCTAGTTGTCCGCGTTCAACCAGGTTCGTTCGCTCATGGCTGCGGTGGTCTGACCATGTCCAGGCCGCATCGCCTGCCGCGCCGGTGTCTTGACGGTGGCGTCCTTGGCCACGCCGCCGCGCAGCGCGGCAGCCGGCCGGCACAGCGCCCGGGACGATCTGACGATGGGCCCTGCGTGGAGAAGCCGCAGGCCCGAGCGGGACAGGCGCGTCGGATCGACGCGGTCTTTCGGCTCCCATTGCACGGACCGGTCGCCGACGGTGATCTCACTGCGCCCCGTCCGTGAAACCCCCCATCATCGAAATTCATCGAAGAGCCGAGGAATCCGTAGACACCCGGCGGGAGCCGAACCTAACCTCACCGAGGCCGCCCAGGGACGAGCGGCTCCCCGCGCACCGTGTCGAACGATTTCGACGAGCCGACCCGAGCGGCCACACGACAGCGGCGGACCCCGGCGAAGAGTCAGGCAGTACCTCATGGTTGCGATCACGGATGTGGCCCGGCAGGCGGGCGTCGCCGTCAGCACGGTCTCGTACGTGATCAGCGGCAAGCGCCCCATCTCGGCGCCCACCCGCCGCAAGGTCCTCGACGCGATGAACCGGCTCGGCTACCGGCCGCCGTCCTCCGCGCGCTCGCGCACCATCGGGCTCGCGGTGCGCGTCGACGACGGGGCGCACAGGCCGCTGCTCGCCGAGTTCATGCTCACGGCGAGCGTGGCCGCCCGCCGGTACGCCTGCAACGTGCTGCTCCTGACCGACCACGAGGAGCACGGCGTCCTGGACGCCGCCCTCCTCGACGGGCTGATCCTCATGGACATCGGCATCGTCGACCCCCGCCTCGACGTGATCCGCGCACTGCCCGTGCCGACCGTCCTGATCGGGCTGCCCCGCGAACCCGCGGGCCTGGCCTGTGTCGACCTCGACTTCCGGGCCGCCGGAGCGCTGTGCGTCGAGCACCTCGCCGACCTCGGGCACCGCGAAGTGGTGCTGCTCGGCGCGCCCGAAGCGGCGTACGCCAGACACGCCGGTTTCGCGGTGCGCACCGTGGCGGGCGCCGCGGAACGGGCTGCCGCGCGCGGAGTGAGGCTCACCCACAGGACCGTCGCGGGAGACTGGGACAGCGTGGCGGGCACCCTCGCCCGGGTCCTGGCCGAACGGCCGCGCACCACCGCCCTCATCGTCCAGAACGAGGCCGCGACGCCCCACCTCGCCCCGCTGCTGCGCGGCATGGGCCGCGCCGTACCCGAGGATCTGTCCGTGGTGGCGCTCGGTTCGGACGTCGTCGCCACCGCGGGCACCCCCGCACTGACCTCGGTCCCCGTGCCCGCCGCCGCGCTCACCGAACGCGCCGTGGACCTGCTCGTCGCCCGGCTCGACGGTGCCACGGCGCCGGGCCGCCGACCGGTTCTGCTGGAGCCCCGGTTGTCCGTCCGGGCCTCGACCACCGCGCCACCGGGCCCCGCCTGAACTTCCCCGCAGCCCCCTGCCCACTCCGTCCCCCTCGGCAGTACCCCCTGCCCGCACGCAAGAGCCGCCCTCGTCCCATCCCGTCTCCCCGAAGGACCCCATGCATCCCCGCCCCCGCGCAGCCGTCGCCGCCTGCGCCGCCCTCGCTCTGAGCGCGGTGCTCGGCGGCTGCGGACTGATCACCGCCGACACCCCGGCGAACACCCTCACCGTCGCCGACTACTACACCGCCGAACCCGGCAACACCGCCCTCACCAGCATCCTGGACAC
This sequence comes from Streptomyces sp. NPDC090032, assembly GCF_044748025.1. Classification (NCBI taxonomy): domain Bacteria; kingdom Bacillati; phylum Actinomycetota; class Actinomycetes; order Kitasatosporales; family Streptomycetaceae; genus Streptomyces; species Streptomyces sp. NPDC090032. The sequence continues at coordinate 46,556 of NZ_JBIVFF010000002.1, forward strand.
GTGTGCCGCCGACACCGGCGTCGACGTCGTGCGCGAGGTCATGCCGCGCGCCCAGCTCGTACCGAAGCTCCTCCGCGACGGAGCCGCCAGGACCCTGCCCGACCTGATCCTCAGCGACAATCCCGACCTGCCCAAACTCGCCTCCACCGGCGCCCTGTTGCCGCTCGACGGGCGACTCGACACCGACGGCTTCTACGACAGCGTTCTCGCGGCGGGCACCTACAAGGGGACGTTGTACGGCGTCGCGCCCGGCGTCAACGGGCTCGCCCTCTTCTACGACAAGGCCGCCTTCCGCGAGGCCGGACTCGAACCGCCCACGGACTGGAAGCAACTCCGGTCAGCCGCACGCAAACTGACGCAGGGTCACCGCTACGGGCTCGCGCTCTCCGCCGTCGGAACCGAGGAAGGGTCCTGGCAGTACGAGCCGTTCCTGTGGGGCGCGGGCGCCGACCTCGACGACCTGGACTCGCCGCGGTCTGTGTCGGCTCTGTCCTACTGGACGTCCTTGTTCGCCGACGGGTCGGTGTCCAAGTCGGCGCTCAACTGGCAGCAGTCCGACGTCGCCGAGCAGTTCATCGGGCACCACGCCGCGATGATGGTCAACGGCTCCTGGCAGCTTGCCGCCCTCGACGCCGCCAAGGGCCTGGACTACGGGGTCGTACCGCTGCCGGGGAAAGTGAGCGGCACGGCTCCCGTCACCCCGCTCGGCGGCGAGACCTGGGCCGTCCCCAAGGGCGACAAGCAGGACAAGGCCGTCCAGCTGCTCGACTGCGTGCTCGGCCGCGACAACATGCTGCGCTGGGCAAGCCTGCGCGCCGACGTGCCCGCCGACCCGGCGGTCGCCGCGAAACTGGTGAAGCGGCAGCCCGACCTCGCTCCGTTCCTCGCGAGTGTGCCCGGCGCCCGCTCGCGCACCGCCGAACTCGGCACCGGCTACCCCACGGTCTCGCAGGCCCTGTACACGGCCCTGCAGGAGGCGGCGACCGGCCGCCGCACGCCCGCCGACGCCCTTGCCGCCGCGCAGCGGGCCGCCGCCACCTCCGACGACAACTGAAGGGGCGCCGACCATGACCACACTCCTCGACCGGCCTGCCACCGCGGCCGCCGCCCGGCCACCCGCACAGTGCCCGGCGGCCCGCCGCGCACGGCTCGTCCGGCTCAGCTTCTGGGTCCCCGCCGTGCTCTACCTGGCCGTCTTCTTCGGCTACCCGATCACCGCCAACGTCGTCATGTCCTTCCAGGACTACACGGTCACGTCCTTCTACCGGGGCGGGGCGCCCTTCAACGGCGTCGCGAACTATGCGCACGTCCTCGGCGACGACCTGTTCTCCGGCACGCTGTGGAACACGGTCGTCTTCACCGTCGCCTCGCTCGTCTTCCAGTTCGCCATCGGCTTGGGCCTGGCGCTGTTCTTCCGCCGGCACTTCCCGCTGAGCGGTGTCCTTCGCGCCCTGCTCCTGCTGCCGTGGCTGCTGCCGCTGCTGGTTTCCGGCACCGTCTTCCGCTGGCTGCTCGACCAGGACTACGGCGTCGTCAACCAGGTCCTGATGAATCTGCACCTGATCTCCGACCCGGTGCCCTGGCTGGTCAGCCCCGACTACGCGATGACGGCCGTCGTCCTCGCCAACGTCTGGATCGGCATCCCCTTCAACATGGTGATCCTCTACGGCGGACTACAGTCCATCCCGCCCCAGCTGTACGAGGCCGCGTCCCTCGACGGCGCCGGTGCCTGGCACAAGTTCCGGCACGTCACCTGGCCGCTGTTGCGCCCCACCACCTCGGTGGTGCTGATGCTGGGCCTCATCTACACCATCAAGGCGTTCGACGTCGTCATGGTGCTCACCCAGGGCGGGCCCGCGGGCGCCACGCAGCTGCTGTCGACGTGGTCGTACCAACTGTCATTTACCGAGCTGCACTTCGGTCAGGGCGCCGCCGTCGGCAACGTCCTCATCGTCATCGCCACCCTCTGCGCCCTCGTGTACCTGCGGGCCGTGCGCGCCGAGCAGTCCGAGAACGAGAGGTAGACGACCACCATGTCCGCTCCCGCCCCTTCCTCGGGCGCCCCCTCCGTGCGCAGGTGGGCCACCACCGTGCTCGCGCTGGTCATCGTCGCGGTCTTCCTCTTCCCGCTGTACTGGATGCTCAACGCCTCGCTCCAGCCCGCGCAGGCACTGCTGTCCATCCCGCCGAAGTGGATCCCGACCGCCCCCACCCTCGACGGCTACCGCGCCGCCTTCGACACCCAGGGCCGGCACCTGCTGATCAGCCTGTTCGTCGCCTGCGGGGTCGTCGTGCTGACGCTGCTCCTGGCGACGCCCCTGGGCTGGGCGCTCGCCAGGTTCCGGCTGCGGTACGCCGCCACGCTGATGTTCGTGCTCCTGATCGTGCAGATGCTGCCGGGCATCGTGAAGGCCAACTCGCTGTTCACCCTGTACAGCCACCTCGGGCTGCTGAACAACACCATCGGCCTCATGTTCGCCCAATCCACGCTCGCCGTGCCGTTCGCCGCGGTACTGCTCCGCTCCCAACTGCGCGACATCCCGGCCGAGATCATCGAGGCGGCCGCGCTCGACGGCGCCGGAACGTGGCGCACCTTCCTGCGCATCGTCGTCCCGCTGTCCCGCAACGGGCTCATCACCGTTGGCCTGTTCGCGTTCCTGTTCTCCTGGGCCGACTTCCTCTTCGCCATCAGCCTCACCTCCCGCGATGCCGTCACGCCCGTCACCGTAGGCATCTACCGCTTCATCGGTGCCAACGCCACCGACTGGAACGCCCTGATGGCCTCCGCCGTCCTCGCGTCGGTACCCGCCGCGATCCTCCTGATCGTCGCCCAGCGCTATATCGCCGTCGGCATCACGGGCGGCTCGGTCAAGGACTGAGCCTCCCCTCCCGTCCACCCCTTCCACTCCGTACTGGAGCAATGAACGTGACCACCTTCCGGGAACACAACGGCGGCCTCGAATGGCGAGGCGAGCACGAAGTGCTGCGCATCGAACCCTGGGGAACCGACTCCCTGCGCGTCCGCGCGGCCCTCGGCCGGCTGCGCGACGACATCCCCGGCGCCCTCCTCGACCGCGACGACGCCACCGGGGCGGCCGCCACGATCTCGGTCCCGGACCTCACGGGCCTGCGGGTCTTCAAGAACGGCCTCGGCTCGCCCACCGACCCCGTGCCCCCGGCCCGCATCACCCAGGGCAACATCACCGCCGAACTCACCCTCGACGGCCTGATCCGCTTCGTGCGCACCGCCGACGGCACCGAACTCCTCGCCGAACGCCCGGCCCACTTCTGGTGGCCCGGCAGCCGGGTGCACACCCCGGTGGGTCATGGCTACCAGCGTCTGGAGCAGAACTTCCAGGCGTACGAAGGCGAACGCCTCTACGGTCTCGGCCAGCGCCAGCACGGACTCCTTGACCAGAAGGGCACGGTGACCGACCTCGTCCAGCGCAACACCGAGGTCACCATCCCGTTCGCGCTCTCCAACCGCGGCTACGGCCTGTTGTGGAACAGCCCCGCCGTCGGCCGCGTCGAACTCGCCGTCACCGGCACCCGCTGGGTCGCCGACAGCGCCCGCCAGATCGACTACTGGATCACCGCGGGCGACCGCCCCGCCGACATCCTGCGCTCCTACGCCGACGCCACCGGACACGCCCCCGAACTCCCCTCCTGGGCCAGCGGGTTCTGGCAGTGCAAGCTGCGCTACCGCACCCAGGAGGAACTCCTCACCGTCGCCCGAGAACACCGGCGGCGCGGCCTGCCGCTCTCCGTGATCGTCGCGGACTTCTTCCACTGGACCCGGCTCGGCGACTGGCGCTTCGACCCCGCCGAGTGGCCCGACCCGGCCGCGATGGTCGAGGAGCTGGACGAGATGGGCGTCAAGCTGATGGTCTCCGTCTGGCCCTCCGTCAACCGCTCCTCCGAGCACTACGACGCCCTCGAACGCGGCGGCATGCTCGCCGCCAACGAGTACGGCACCGCGGCCCACGCCACCTGGGTCGACAAGGGCGCCGACCACCGCGTGATGGTGTCCTTCTACGACCCGACCAACCCCGACACCCGCGCCTTCGTCTGGGACAAGGTCCGCGAGAACTACCAGTCCCTCGGCATCAACCTGTGGTGGCTGGACGCCTGCGAACCCGAGATGAAGCCCGGCCACCCGGCCAACCTGCGCCTGCATGCGGGCCACGGCGCCGAGGTCGCCAACCTGTACCCGCGAGAGAACGCCCGCATCTTCCACGAGGGCATGGCGGCCTCCGGCAACACCGACGGCATGTCGTTCTCCCGCTCCGCGTGGGCGGGCAGCCAGCGCTACGGCACCGCCGTCTGGTCCGGTGACATCGGCACCGACTTCACCGCGCTGCGGCAGCAGATCGCCGCCGGCCTCAACATCGGCATCTCCGGCATCCCCTGGTGGACCACCGACATCGGCGGCTTCCATGGCGGCGACCCGGACGACCCGGCCTTCCGCGAGGTGCTGATCCGCTGGTTCCAGTTCGGTGCGCTCTGCCCGATCTTCCGCCTCCACGGCTTCCGCCTGCCCTGGCTGCCGCTGGGCGGCGAGATGACCGGCGGCCCCAACGAGGTCTGGTCGTACGGTGATCAGGCCTACCGTATCCTCGGCGACTACCTCGCCCTACGCGAACGCATCCGCCCCTATATCGACGAGCAGATGCGTACCGCGTCGCGCGAGGGACTGCCGCCGATGCGAGCTCTGTTCCTGGAGTTCCCTGACGACGATGCCTGCTGGACGGTCGCCGACTCGTACCTGCTCGGGCCCGACCTGCTGGTCGCCCCGGTCACCACCGCGGGCGCAACGACGCGCGAGGTGTACCTCCCGGCGGGCGCGCGCTGGACGTGCGCCTGGACCGGCGCCGACTTCGAGGGTGGGGCCCGGGTGACGGTGGACGCGCCGCTGGAGCGGATACCGCTGTTCCTGCGGGACGGGACGCGGCTACCGGTCTCGGCCTCGGTGGGGTCGGTGGCTGTTGAAGTGGCCGGCGTAGCCGTGGAGGGATCTTGACCACGGTGATGCCTTCGCCGGCGAACACGGAGTCGAAGGCGGGGGGTGAACTCCGTGTCCCGGTCGCGGAGAGACGGAGCAGCACGAGTGACCATCCATCCTGCCGCGCCGTGCGATCGACGCCATGACTGCGGTGACCCGCTCGGACGTAATCATCGGCACACACATGGGCCGTCGTCACGGAGATCTCGCCCGTCCGACGTCGGCGCCGATGCTGACCGCTCCGACCCGGAGCTACGGGCGTCGGCACGTCACTTGACGATCTCCAGAACGGCCATCATGCCCGCGTCCTCGTGGTTGAGGATGTGGCAGTGAAGCACGGTCTTGCCGGTGTAGTTCCCGAAGTGGGTCCGAACGACGAGCTTCCCCTTGGCGGGCACGCTCGCCGTGTCCTGCAAGCCGTGGCCGTGGTGCGGTCGGCCGTTGATGCTCATCAACTGGAATTTGTTGACGTGCACGTGGAATGAGTGTTCCTCGTTGCTGTCGTTGCGCACGGTCCACTCCTCGACCGTGTTCAGCTTGGACCGGACGTCCACCCGGTTCGGATCGAACTGCTTGCCGTTGATGTAGAACTTGCTGCCGTCCTTGTTCTCGGAGAACGCGAGGGTGCGCCGGGCGGCGATCGCCGAGTGGCTCAGGTCCGTGACCGGCGCGAAGGCTGAGGTGGGCAGGGCCGCCGGGTGCGCGGAAGGTCCTTCGGAGACCAGGGTTGCCAGGGTCGCCTGCGGAAACTTGTTGCCGGCCGGCCCGGTGTCGTACGCGAGCGTCTGCAGCTGGGTACGGCCGGTCGGACCGCCCTGTACGAGTACGTCGAAGCGCGCGCCTGCCGCGAGAAGGAGCGAGTCGGCCGTCCAGATCCGGTCGACGGGGGTGCCGTCGTGGGCGATCACGTGGAACCGCTGACCCTTCAGGCGGATCTTGTAGTAGATGTTGGCGCTGATGTTGGCCAGCCGCCACAGCTGGGTCTCACCCGGCCGGATGCGGATGGTCGGGTTCAGCTGACCGTTGACGGTGCGATTGGTGGACGCGCCGATGTGCAGGTTCTGGGTCCTGACCGCATCACCCTGGATCTGGAAGTCCTTGAGCCCGATGACGTGCTCGGTGATGTGGCGCAACTTCGCCGGCAGGTACTCCTGCAGCCCGTCGACGATCAGGACGCCCGACATGCCCCCGGCGACCTGCTGTGCCGAGATCGAGTGTGCATGTGAGTGGTACCAGTAGGTGCCGGGCCGCAGGGTGTCCGGAAACTGGTAGGCGTAGTGAAACGTCTGGCCGGGACGGATGTGGACGAAGATGTTGTCGGAGTTGCCGTTCGGCGACACATGAAGTCCATGAACATGCAGATTGGTGAACTCGTTCAGCGAGTTCTTCATCGACAGGTTCACTTTGTCCCCCGGCCGGATACGCAGCGTGGGAGGCATGTAACTGCCGTTGTAGGTGAGGGCCCACAGCTTGCGACCGCCCACCTCGACCTTTCGCCTCTCAACGACGAGTTCCACCCGCAGGACCCCGTTGCGGCTCACCAGCTGCGCCGGCTCCTTCAGCGGCGCGCCCTGCGCGACCGCCGGCGACTGCCGGGGGACTGCTACCGGCTGTGCCTGAGCCGGTTCCCGCTCTGGTGGCTGCTCGTCGGAACAGCCACCGACCAAGAGGGCGATGACGACAGCGACGGCGGTAGCCAGTTCGGGCAGCTTGAACCGAGACCGCATTACCTCTCCACTCCTGGGACTCCCACATCACACGTAGCTCTCTCCCAGCAAGCACGTGGTTCCGCCTGTGCGCTACCCCGGTGGAGCGTTCGCGCGACACAGCCACCCCCGATGTACGGAGGTCGCCCGGTGGAGGTCAAGGGGTCGCAGGTTCACATCCTGTCGTCCCGACTTGCGTTATCGCAGGTCGAAGGCCGTTCTCTCGTGATCGAGAGGGCGTCCTTTCGTGCTTCCTGGGGCGTGGTGGTCGCAGTGTGGTCGCACGCCCTGGGCGGTGCTGGCCGGCCGTGATGCTGAGGGCGGCGGGGCAGGGTTGCACAGCCGACGGAAGGCTTCGAGGAGGCTGCGGATGTGGTCGCGTGGTGGTCGCGGCCACGTTGGCCGGTTGGTTCGAAGACTGGTGGTCTCGGCCTGGGTGAGAGTGCGGTCGACGGCGTTGACGGCTTCGAGGGCGGCGTGCTGGGTGAGGTGGCTGTAGAGGTTTGCGGTGGTCGACAGGGTGGAGTGCCCGCTCTGCAGACAGCCAGAGGTCCGGATCTTGGTCCGTATCGGCTTGCGCAATGTGCTGCTGCCGGGCGGGGCCTTCTCGGACCAGCGCTGTGATCGGCAGTGCGACGAGCTGGATTCCACCGGGGACCTCCCTCTTTTACCGAGCGTGGCCGCCGAGTTCAGACGTCCGGGCGGCGGCGCCGGGCAGGCCTTTGAGGCAGCCGGCCGCCTTGTGGCCTTCGGCGGTCACTGGGTCGCAGCGGGGAACTGCTGGGACGCTGCGGAGGCGGAAGCAGGAGCGGCGTTGAGGAGCACGGCGGCGCCAACCCCGGGGGGACGACGCAGCACGTCGTAAGGGAGGAGCGGCCAGGGTCACCAGGCGCTGCTCCATCCGGTTGTGCTGGAATACGAGTCCAGCAGGTCCACCACGAAGACCAGGGTCGAGCCCGGCGGGATCAACGGCGAGGGCGACTGACTGCCGTAGCCGAGACGCGGGGGAACGATGATCTCGCGCCGACCGCCGACCTTCATCCCCCTCACCCCCCGGTCCCAGCCCTTGATGACCTTGCCACTGCCCAGAGCGAACTTGAACGGCTGGCCCCGGTCCCAGGAGGCATCGAACTCCTTCCCGGACTCGAAGGTCACCCCGACATAGTGGACCCTGACCACCATGCCCGGTTTCACCTCGGCCCCGTCCCCGACGACCAGGTCCCGGATGGTCAGCTCGGTAGGAGCGTCACCCTCCGGAACGCCGACCTCGGGCTTCGTCAGTTCACTCATTGCAGCCTCATCACTCTCCGTCGGAAGCCATCGCACGGACCAGCCGGAAACATGAACACTCCATGCAGCAGATGGTCACGCTATCGAGAATGCCGGTCCCCGGAGCACTGCGGCCGTCGAATATTGCACCCGTCCAGGTCGGGCGGCCGGCAGGCGCAGACTTGCCGGCCTCGGCGCCGCGACCGAGCCGATACGGTTCCGGTCCCTGACCGCCGAAGGCTTGCCCACCCACTCGACCAAGTAGTGAAGCAGTAGGCATTCACACAAGCCGCCGCGAGAGCGGCGAAACACCTTCTGACCGAGGACGGAGCAGGACAGGCGCTCAAGGCCATCCGGCAGCTGTCGGGTGGATGACGCCGGTCCGACCCGGAGCGACCGGGATGCTCAGCGCCATCGTCGCGCCGCTCGCCGCCAGCGAGCTCCAGGTCTGGACCCCCGCGAGCTACGGCGGAGACCCCGTGCTCGTCCCGGCCGACCGGCTTGAGGAAGCCGTCGGCGTACTTCGCCCGGCCGGCCGACAGTCGCCTGATCAACGACTTCTGTTAGTGCTTCTGCACGGGACAGCCCTTAGGGCAATGAGACTCCAACTCCCCGAAGTGATCGCTACGCTGGACGTCTCGACGACAAGGGGGCTCTCGTGGCTGAGTATGCCGCGCACGCGCACAAGGCTCAGGAGTTGCTCGAAGCAGCTGAGCGAGGGGGGAAGGGGCGGCTCTCCGCCGAGACCCGCGTACGGATGGCCCAGGTTGAGGCACTCCTTGCACTTGCCGCCGCGATAGACAAGAAGGAGCGAGCGGCATCCCGTTGAAGGACGGCCCCGTCACTTGTACAGCAGCGCCGTACCGCGACCCCAGCAACCGCCCCGTCCGGTATCGCCCTTGAGGGCCTCCAGCGGAGCGGCCGGTATGGCCGTCGTTGACGGTTCCTGCCAGAGCTGCGGATCAGATGCTCCTCTGCTCCTCCTCCACTGCAGGCTGCCGCTATTCCGCTGTCCAAAGACCGCGTCCTACTCGTCGTCCTTGTCCCGGACATCTTCGAAGACGAGGAGGGGTTTGGCGCCATGAGCGGGGGTCTCGGCGAACGAGATGGCTTCAGCGAAGCGTTCGAGTGGGAACGGCTTGCCTTGGGGGATGCTCAGCACATCAGCAGCGACGAGGCTGCGAACCTCGGACAGCGCGCGCAGCACATCCGTAGGTGAGGCAGTGCCGAACCAGCGGTTCAGCCAGAAGCCACGGACCACTTTGGTCTCGTAGATGACCGAGCGCGCCAGCAGCGGAATCGTCAGCGCCGCCGGGTCAGTCTGCCGATGGGTGGAGAGCGCGCCGTAGACCACGACCTCTCCTCCCGGAGCCAACGCCTGGGAGACCTGGGCACCTACGGGTCCCGCGACACAGTCGATGGCCTTGCGCACGCCGGCCGGTCCTGCAATCTCAGTCACACGCTGCAGCAGGTCCTCGTCCTCAGTGCAAATGACCTCGTCGCCGCCGAACGCCTTGAGCTCCTCGACAGCATCGCGCCGCCGCACCACATTGATCGTGCGAATACCCAGATGTCTGGCCAGCTGAATGACGAGCCGGCCGACGGTGGACCCCGCCGCCGTCTGCAGCAGCCACTCGCCCGACTGTACGTCGAGTTCGCGAGCCACCAGGAGCAGCGCGGTCAACGGATTGACAGCGAGTTGACAGGCGCTGGAGTCGCTCAGACGATCGGGGACCGGCACAAGCCTATGGACATCGGCAACAAGGTATTCCTGCCAGGTACCGGCCGCACGAGGCCCGGGTACCGCCGGGACAGCAACGGCCACCACGCGCTCGCCGATCTTCAGTCCCTCCGTGTCCCGACCCAGGGACTCAATGCGGCCCACGCATTCCATGTGACCCCCGACCGTCGGAAACTCGGGGGAGAAACCGTAGCGACCACGCAACACGTGCAGATCGCTGGCGTGAATCGGAGCCGCCTTCACACGGATCAACGCCTGACCGGCTTCCGGCGTGGGCACGGGCCGGGATTCGAGCCGAAGGACATCGTTCGGCTCGCCAACCTCTCCGGCTACGAGCGCGCGCATGGATTGCGGCATGAGTGGCCTTTTCGCTCAGCACCGGATGAACTCGGCGGACGTTCTGGGCAGGAACGACGGAACCTCCGGCGGGTCTCGACGCCATATGTACAGCGCGCCTTGCCTGATCTATCGCCAGGTGTCACCCCTCCACTTGCTTCCAGCTTGCGCTCGTTCGCGAGCGCTGTCATGTGGTGAGCAGGCTTGCCCTCGACGCGAGGCTCGCGACGCACAAGAGCTGCACCAACGCTGCTCCTGCCGAGCATCTCGTCCGTGCTGGTCAAGCAGCATGCTGGTACGCGTTACTCGTGGAGGGTGCTGCTGAGTCGGTCGTCTCGGCGTACGTCGGGACGGGCGGGTCTGATGCAGAGTTGGGTGACAGATTCGGTCATGACCGCCCCGGGGCGGTCATGAGGTGAGGCGGACGGTGGCTCGCCGGCGGGCACGGGCCACCATTCGTCGGCCTCGGGTTTGGCTGAACTTCACTTCCCGCGAGCCGAGTTGACGTTCGAGAACAGCGGGCTGGTGGCGTCGGGCGAGGATCTCGGCGGCCTTGGCGTGGTCTCTCGTGCGCGGCAGGTGCAGGGCGGCGAAGAGGTGAGCTGGGGGCAGGTAGGTGAGACGGAGCAGCACGAGTGGCCATCCTCCTGCCGTGCCGTGAGATCGACGCCATGGTGTCCAGGGGGATCGGGTCGTCTCCGCGCCAGCGGAGGTGGGTCGTCCTCGCCGGTTGCGTTTGGGCTCAGACCAGGTCAGCGCGCACCCGCGGCTCGGCCGCCGCAGGCCGGCCAGGTGGAGTACCCCGTCACTGTGACCCTCGCCGAGGCCGACCGAGGCTGCCCCGCGGCAAGGGCTGGTGGAACGACAGCACCGCACCGTGATGTGGCGCGATCCCGAGACCGTCCGGCTACGGGCCCGGTCCGGGCGGACGGTCACCTCAGCGTGGATGGAGCTGGCCGTGGCCGGCATGGGCTCGCTACGCCCCGGCACGGTCCTCGACGGGCCCCTGGCGTCCGGCTCGACGCCGCCTGCGCGCTCACCCTGCACCCCGGCGCTCTCCCCGCATGAGCTCTCCGCTGCGCGTCCGCCGGGATGCGGCGCACGCCGGCTGGCGCCAGCGTGGGGGAGTGGTGCAGCAGAATAAAGCCAAGTGGATTCCCGCCGGCGTGATCGTGCTGGCCGTAGTGCTCGACCTGGTGACGCCGACCGAGGTGACGTCGGCCCCGCTCATCATGGCGGCGCCCGTCGCCGCCGCCCCGCTCCTGTCGCTGCCCGGCATCATCTGGGTGGGCCTAGCATCGATGGCCGTCCACGCGGGACTGGCCTGGGTGGACGGCACCTTCGGCTGGCACCGCGGTCTGGCCAACCAGATCACCCTCCTGGCCGTGACCCTGCTGGCCATCTTCATCAACCGGACGCTGAAGAGCCAGGACGTCCGGACCCGGCGTGCTCAGCACGTCGCGGCCGTCGCCCAGCGCGCCGTGCTGCCCAGACCCCCGGCTCGCCTGGGTGATCTGCACATCGCCGCCCGGTACGTGCCCGCCGAGGAAGAGGCCATGATCGGCGGCGATCTGTACGTCGTACAGGACACCCCGTACGGCACACGCGTCCTCGTCGGTGACGTACGGGGCAAGGGCTTGGGTGCTGTGAGCGCGGTCTGCGCCGATCTCGGCGCGTTCAGGTACGCCGCGGACGAGGCCGAGGACCTCGCGCAGCTTGTGCGCTCACTGGAGCAGGCACTGCTGCGTGAGGGCGGGCGGCGAGGCGGCCTCGAACAGGAGGAGGGATTCACCACCGCCTTGCTCGCGGAGTTCCCCGCGGACCTCAGTGCCATACGCATCGTCAACCGCGGCCATCCGCCGCCCCTGCTCCTCGACGCACAGGGCTCGGCCACCGTCCTCGAACCGACTCAGGAAGTGCCTCCGCTGGGGATGGCGGCGCTGGGCAGCTGGGACGCACCGGTCGACACGTTTGCGTTCCCGCCGGGCGCGACACTCCTTTGCTACACGGACGGCATCACCGAGTCCCGGGACGCCGAAGGCACCTTCTACGACGCTGCGGCGCGCCTGCCCGTTCTGCTCCGGCACCGCGCCCGGTCCGGCGAGCACCTCACACCGGCGCAGGTCCTCGACATGCTGATCCGTGACGTACGGCGCCACACGGGCGGCCGGCCCCAGGACGACCAGGCACTCCTCGCGCTGCGCCGCTCGGTGCTCTGACCGCATCCCCGCGCATCCGGGGGGCCTTCGGCCCTGGCTCCCCCCGCTCAGCGGGTAGACGATGAGGCATGGACACCAGAGCCTGGCTCATCCTCGCCTCAGCCGTCGTGCTGCTCACCATGGGCATCGCCGCAGTTCTCCTGGTCCGAGTGATCCGGGCGAAGAGACTGCTCCTCGACGCGGGAATCCCGCTCCGCAACAAGGCGCTGGTGTGGGCCGCCGTGATCTACACGGTGTCACCGGTCGACCTGCTGCCGGACCCCGTCTACCTCGACGACATCGGATTCCTTCTGCTGGCCCTGCGCTCCCTGCACGTCGCGGCGCGAACCGGATACCCGCTGGTGGCAGGTCAACCTGTGGTGCGACACCTGGCAGGTCGCCGAGCGGATGGCGGTCAACCACCTGGGGCGGCTGCTGGTCGAGGCTGAGGAGAGCGGGGACGTCGCCGCCTGGTGGTTCATCCGAAAGGCGAATCTTGACGGCTGCGCGCCCTCCCCGCCGACAGCCGTGACGCGACTGCTTTCCTCGGGTGGCTGACCTGCACGCTCACTGAACGGGCCCGCCGGGCCAGGTCTGCACGACGGCGGCACCCTCGCCTACGTGACCGCCCGCCCGCCCGGCCGGCGAGGACGCCAACGAGCTCGGCGCCGCGAGCGAGGCGCTGACCGGACGCTTCGCCTGAAGCTGTGATTCAGCAATCATCGCGACCCCTCGTTTCACCAATGAATCTTGGTCTTATCGAGGGAGGCCGACAAGATCGCAGGACATCAGATCAGAAGGAACACCTGGGCCTACGCGGATGAGGGTTACCGTGGTCTTGTGGCTTGTGACCAGGCAGCGTCGGCCGACGCGGTCGGCAGCGCCATCGACTCCGTCAGTGTCCTGAGCGAGGACTCACGACGGCGCGTGTTCACCTATATCCGCCGTGCCGGCCACGCCGTCACCCGCGCCGAGGCCGCCGAGAGCGTCGGCATCTGCCGCAGGCTCGCCGCCATCCGCCTCGACAAGCTCGTCGACGCCTGCCTGCTGCGCGCCCGCTACGAAACGGCCGGCGGGATCCGCAAGGCCGGCAGGCGGCCAAAGGTGTACGAGGCCACCGACGCACAGATCACCGTGACCATCCCCGACCGGCGCCACGAACTCCTGGCGGACCTGCTCCCGGACGCCGTTCTGACCGAGGAGGCCGACGAGAACGCCGCACAGGCGGCCAAGCGGACCGCGGAGCAGCGCGGTCGGCAGTTGAGCGGACCCGCACGGGAGGAGACCCGCCCAGGGCGCCTGGGCCCCGAGTGCGGACCGGCCGTCTGCGAAGGACTGCTGGAGGAGTACGGCTACGAACCCGTCCGGGAAGCCCCCACCCGGCTCCGGTTGCGCAACTGCCCGTTCCATCCGCCGGCCGCGAAGGCCCCCGACCTGGTGTGCGGCATGAACCAAGCCTTCCTCAGCGGCTACCTCACCGGCCTTGAGGTCAACGGAGTCAAGGCCGTCCTGACCCCCGAGCCCGGCGCATGCTGCCTGCGGCTGTGCCCGAACGACACCGATCGTGATGAGCAGATGCCCCAGGACCACTGACACGGCACCGGCCGCCCGCCCCCGCGGGCCACCGACCCGATGCACAACTCTGCCCGCAGCGAAAGGATCGGATGGGGCAGGGAATCGCCCACGATCTGATGCGGGGCACGCCCAGCATCGGTGCTCGACGTGTCGTCGAGCTAGGGGAAACGCCCGTTCTGGCGTTCCAATCGGAGCATCGCCATGTTGCCCAAACGCGTTCTGAAATCTTCTGCCTCTTCCACGGCACCACCGGCGCAGTCCACTTCCACCGCCGCGCCCACGACGACCGCCGCCGACTTCGGTCTGCTGCTCATCAGGCTGACCGTCGGCCTGCTGATGGCCGCACACGGGGCTCAGAAAGTCTTCGGATTCTTCGGAGGCCAGGGCCTGACGGAGACGGGCAAGGGATTCGCGGCCCTCGGCTACCACCCGGGAAAGCTCTTTGCCTTGATCGGGGGCATGTCCGAGCTGCTCGGCGGCCTCGGTCTGGCCCTCGGCCTGCTGACGCCGCTGGCGGCCGCGGCCCTGATCGGCGTCATGATCAACGCCATGGTCACGGTCACCGGCGCCCACGGCCTGTGGGACGCGCACGGCGGCGTGGAATACAACGTCTGCATCGCCGTCGTCGCGCTGGGCATCGCCGCCATCGGGCCGGGCAGGCTCGCCGCCGACCGCCCCTTCCGCTGGGGCAAGGGCGGCTGGAAAGAGGCCGCTTTCGCCCTCGGCCTGGGCGGCATCGGCGCCGCGATCACGCTCAGCCTGTAGAACCGAGGCGGCCGCCTGCGAGGCCTCGCCTGGGGGTTGAACTGCGCAGGGCCGGTCACGACGTTGCCCTCGCCTCCACAGACACACGCGCCCCTCGTGCGCGACGCAGGGCCGGAGTTCTGCATCTTCCCGCCGACCCGCCGACCCGCGGGTGCGTGGCGGCGTCACAGGCAGACGTGAACTGATGTGCACCGCCGCCGCGTTCGTCACCGAACCCGGTCAGGGCTTCCCCGACGCGATGAACGAAGGCGCGGACCTCCCTCGACGCTGTACGGCTTTACGCCGGCCCGGCTGTGTTCCCTGTGTACGTCGGTCAGCGCAGCCTTCGTGTTCGCCAGAACCGGTCCAGCCCCTCCAAGGGCACGACGATCAGGTCGGGAGAGTCGGCGGAGCCGGATCGGCGGGAGAAGAGTCGGCGCGTACTTTCAGCCGGTCGACGAGTTCTGCTCTCGCCGGGCTTGCGAGTCCACTGCCGTTGCCGCCGCGGCGATGTTGCGGGCCATGCCACCGAACACGAAGGCGTGGAACGGCGAGACGCTCCACCAGTACGCGTGCCCGAGCAGCCCGTGCGGGTGGAACAGGGCCCGCTGGCGGTAGCGGGCCCGCCCGTCGGCGTCGGGATCCGCGGACATCTCGAGCCAGGCCAGGCCCGGCAGCCGCATTTCGGCCCGTAGCCGCAGCAGCCGGCCGGGCTCGATCTCCTCGACGCGCCAGAAGTCGAGGGAATCCCCGACCCGCAATCGCGCAGCGTCGCGGCGGCCCCTGCGCAGGCCGACGCCGCCGACGAGGCGGTCGAGCCAGCCCCGTAGGGCCCAGGCGAGTGGGAACGAGTACCAGCCGTTGTCGCCGCCGATTCCCTCGATGACGTGCCACAGGGCATGAGGTGAGGCGTCCACCCCCAGCTCCCTGCGATCCGTGTAGAGGCTGCCGCCCGCCCAGTCCGGGTCAGTGGGCAGCGGGTCGCTGGGCGCACCCGGCACCGACGCGGACGACCAGCGGGTGTCGACCCGCGCGTCCTGGACGCGCCGCAGGGCGAGCTCCAACGCTGCGTCGAGTCCGATGGGTGCCCCCGGCGGATCGGCCACGTAGCGAGCGATGTCGTGCTCGCGGCAGACCACTTCGTGCCGCAGAGACTCGGTGAGCGGCCGCGCGATGGAGCTGGGCACGGGTGTGACCAGGCCGACCCAGTGGCTGGAGAGGCGGGGCGTCAGCATCGGCACGGGCAGGATCAGCCGTCGGGGCAGCTTCGCGATGGACGCGTACCTGCGCATCATGTCCCGGTACGTCAGGACGTCGGGGCCCCCGATGTCGAAGGTGCGGTGCACGTCGGCGGGCATGCGGGCACTGCCGACCAGGTAGCGCAGCACGTCACGTACCGCGATGGGCTGGATACGGGTGCGCACCCAGCTCGGTGTGACCATCACCGGCAGTCGCTCGGTGAGGTAGCGCAGCATCTCGAAGGAGGCGGAGCCGGAACCGATGATGACCGCGGCGCGCAGAACCGTTGTCGGCACGCCCGAGTCCAGGAGGACGCGGCCGACCTCTGCGCGCGAGCGCAGATGCGGCGACAGCTCCTCGGCGGGCACTCCGGCCGGGGTGAGCCCGCCGAGGTAGACGACGCGTCCCACGCCCGCCGTGCGGGCCTGTTCACCGAAGATCCGTGCCGCCTCACGATCGGTCCTCTCGAAGCCCTGTCCCGTGCCGAGGGCGTGGACCAGGTAATACGCAACATCGACTCCCTCCATGGCGGCGCCGACCGATTTGGGGTCCATGACGTCACCGCGCACGATGTCGACGTCACCCGCCCACGGATGGTCACGCAGCTTGGCGGGTGTGCGGGCCAGGCAACGGACGTCGTGCCCAGCGGCGAGCAGTTCGGGAACGAGACGCCCGCCGATGTAGCCGGTCGCACCGGTGACGAGGCAGCGCAGCCCGCCTCCGGCACTGTCCAGGCTCACGTCCCGCACGCCGGCTCCGCCGTTCATGTCCGTCTCCCTCACTCGCCCGGCAGCCCCATCCCACGATCCGTCGTACGGGGCGCTTCCGCACCAGGGGAGCCGGCGACGGATACGCCGAGGGTTCAGCGCGTCGCGGCGTACGGCATCCTCAGAGGCGAGCTGCCGCACACGGTCTGCGCCCGGGCCGCCCGCCGCACGTCGGTGGCCGACCGGATCCGATAGACGGGACTACCGGGCTCGGTGGAGAGTCCGCTCCCGCCCGCGGGTACCTGCTGGACAACGCGCGCGCCGAGGCGGGCGAGCGATTCGTCTGGCTGGCCGAGCTGTCGACGGTGTGACGCGCGGGCACTTCGATCGACTGGGGGTCAGGGCCGGCTCGCGCTGCTGGGAAGTGGGCGCCGGCGGCCCCAGTATCCCGGAGGCGCTCGCGGCGGCCGTCGGTCCGACCGGGCACGTGCTGTCCACGGACATCGACCCGTCGTGGCTGAAGGCAGGCGACGGGTACGAGGTGCGCCGGCACGACGTCGCCGCTGATCCGCCCCCGGAGCCGGGGACGTTCGAGCTGGTGCACACCCGGCTCGTGCTGGTTCATGTACCCGACCGGGCTCGCGCGTTGGCCACGATGGCGCCAGCGCTACGGCCCGGCGGCTGTCTGCTGGTCGAGGACGCCGATACCGCTCTGCAGCCACTGGCATGCCTGGACGACAGCGGCCCTGTGCAGCGGCGGGCCAACCGGCTGCGCGACGCGGTCCGGGAGCTGCTGACGCGCCGCGGCGCGGAGCTGCGCTACGGCCGGACACTGCCGCGGGCATTGCGTGAGGCCGGCTTGGTAGATGTCGCCGCGGCGGGTTCTTTCCCGGTCGGCGGCCTGGCCTGCGACCGGCTGGAGGCGGCGACCATCCGGCACGTGCGCGGCGAGCTGCTCGCGGCCGGCCTGGCGGACGACGCCGAGATCGACGCGCACCTGGCCGCCATCCACGCGGGCGAACTCGAGCTGACACTCGCGCCGCTGATCTCGGCCTGGGGACGCCGTCCAGCCGAGCACCCTCCGCAACTCGGGTAGGTGCGGTCCAGGCATTGTCCTCCCGTGCCCTGGCCAAGCCCGGCCTCGACGACCACATCCAGGTCACCCTCCTCGTCCATGACGAGGGCGCCCGCCGGCCCCGGTCCGACTCTGGCCAGTTGGCCGGCAGGCATGAACTTTCGGCCGATGCCCACGCCGCACAGCGTCTCTAGCGTCGACGTCATGCCCCACGAACTCGGACCACGACACCGCCTCCTCCTCGCGGCCGCCCTGTTCCTGCTCGCCCCACTGGTGGGCGAGTTCCTCCTCGGCAACCAGCCGGTCACCGCGCTGCCCTCACTCGTGCTCCTGGCCCCGATGTACGGCGGCGGGGCTCTGCTGATCCGCGAGGCGACCCGACGCGCGGGGCGCGGCTGGCCGACGATGATCCTGCTCGGCGCGGCCTACGCCCTGCTCGAGGAGGGCCCGATCGACCAGATGCTGTGGAACCCGCACTACGGCGGCTTCGACATGGGGCTCGCCTACGCCGGAACCCATGTCCCGGTGCTCGGCGTCAGCGTGGAAATGGTCCAGGACGTGCTGTCGATGCACACGGTCTGGAGCATCTGCGTGCCGATCGCGATCGTCGAGACGTTCAGCCGCGACCGTACGCGTCCCTGGCTCGGCCCGGCCGGACTCGGGGTCACGGGTGTGGTGTTCGCCGCCGGGTCGCTGTTCCTGGCCTTCGCCCAGGCCGAGTCCGAGCACTTCATGGCGTCACCCGCCCAGTTCGGCGGCGCGGGGGTCGTCATCGGCGCGCTGGTGGCGGCGGCGTTCGGGTTGCGCCCCTACTCGGCCTCTGCGGCCGGGCGCACCGCTCCGGCGTCGTGGGTGGTGGGCGCCACGGCGTTCGCCGCGTCCAGCCTCTACTGGGGCCGCGAGTTCCTGCCGGACGGGGTGCCGGCCTGGGGCACGGTCGGCGCATGGTGCGTCCTCGTCGCCGCGGTCGTGGCATTGTGCGCGTACTGGTCGCGCGGCCGGGGCTGGGGCGCGCGGCACCGCCTCGCCCTTGCGGGCGGCTCGCTGCTCACCTACGTGTGGGTGGGTTTCGGGCACGCGCGTGACATGGGCGTCCCGTTCGCGACGTCTCTGCTCGGCAACGTCGTCCTCGGCGTGGGCGCGATCGTTCTTCTGGTGGGGGCGGCGGCCGTGGTGCGCGGCCGCGAGAGCGCGCACCACGGACCTGGAACCCGTACGGCGCTGATCACTGCGAGAAATGAGTGAGTTGAGATGCGAGACATCATTCTGGGCATGTCGGTTTCCCCCGACAGTTACACCGAGGGACCGGACCGCGACATCTGCTGGCACCGGGTCGACGAGGAGCTGCACCGGTGACTTCGAGGAAGGCCACCAAGAAGACGTCGGCGAAGAAGCCGTGGCGTAGCGCCTCAGTCGAGTACCCCGAGCTCGGTGTCGGGCCGGCAGTGCGGGCAAGCGTCGAGGCCCTCGGCCACCGCTCGCAACGCATCGTCGTCGTGAGTGTCGGGTCATTGATGGGCGGGGTGGTTCGTCGAAGGGGGCAGTTCCTCTGAAGGGGAACCCGTTCAGGTGGGTGAGGAGCCTTCGGGTAGCTGCCTCGGCGATGACTCGACACCTCCGATGCGGTTCTGCGCCGCCGGCACTGCCCTTCCGATTGCGGTGGCGAGCGTGGCTCCGAGGATGCTGACGCCAAACAGGGTCAGCCAGATCGCGGCTGCCCCGGCGGACAGCAACCCGGAGAGCGCGAACGGAGTGACCGCTCCTGCGACGGTCACGGCGAGTTGGTTGAGGGCCAAGTACCGCCCGCGGAGAGCGTCTGGGGCGCTCTCCGCGGCAACAGTCGACGTGACGGGGCCGCCGAGGATCTCACCGAAGGTATAGCTGCCGGTGCCGAGCAACACGACGGCGATCGCGAGGGCCAGCGCAGCCATCCGGTCGGCCGCGAGGAAGAGGAGGTAGCCGGCCGCAAAGCAGGCGTGGCCGGCGACGAGGACGCGGCTGCGGATCCGCCCGCCGAGCCACCTGACCACGATGCCTTGGCCGAAGCCGACCATCAGGGTGTTGAGCGTGAAGACCGCCCCGGCGGTCCAGCCCGGCAATCCCAGTACGTCGACGGCATAGACCGGTATCGCGATGTTGAGGGCGAACAACGAGATGGCGAAGCACAGTTGATGTGCGACGAGGGACAGGTATCTCCGGTCCCGGAGCACACGCGGCCAGCCCCCAGCAGCATCTTGGCCGGGCTTGGGGCGGGCGTTCGGCACGGCCTGCAGCAGGGCGAATGCGGCGACGTAGGACAGGGCGTTGACGACCACGATCGCGGCGTAGCCGCCGTGAGTGCCGATAGTGACGGCAACGGCGGAGAGGAGCCCGCCGAGCGCATAGCCGAGGTTGCGTACCGACCCCAGCAGGCCGAACCAGCGCTCACGCCGGCCGGGCGCGGCCAGCGCCGTGACGGTCACCCCGTAGCAGCCGAAGAACACCGCCCGGCCCGCGCTGTTCAACCAGGCACAGAGGGAGATCTGCCATGTCTGGCCGGCGACGAGGTACCCGGCGAAGCCGAGCGCCTGGGCCAGGTTCGCCGCCTGCAGTACCGGCTTGGCGCCGTACCGGTCGACCAGTCCGCCGACCAGCGGGCCCGCAGGGAGCGCCAGCAGCCCGGCCGTCGTCAGCGCTGCACCCACCTGCACCAGCGTCAGAGACGTGGTGGCCAGAAAATACAGCATCGAAACGGGGACGAAGACGCCGGTGCCGATCGAGTCGATGACGATCGCCGCGACGAAACGGCGATGGGGAGCTATCAGGGGATGGGTCGGGGGATCGGAAGTGGTCACAGCGCGGACGGTATAGAATCTATACCGGTATCTACAACGCTACCGGGAGGCGTGCATGGGCAAGGCCTACAACGTCATGGCCGCGACCTGCCCCAGCCGCACCGTCCTGCACCGGATCGGGGCGCGCTGGACGGTGTTCGTCGTCAACGCGCTGGACGCCGGCCCGATGCGATTCACTCAACTCAAGGCACATGTACGGGGGATCACGCCGAAGGCGCTCATTGAGACGCTTCGCGCGATGGAGTACGACGGTCTGATCTCCCGCACGGAAATCCCCGCGAATCCCCCGCATGTCGAGTACGCCCTCACCGACCTCGGCCGGTCACTGCTGATGCCGCTACGTGCCGTCCGGGAATGGGCCGAGCTCCACGTCCCCGACATCGAACGCGCCCGCGCGCAAGCTGACGCGCGACGATAACGTCGCTCACCGAGTGGGGCGGGGTGACCTGGCCGGTCATCGGTCCACTTGATGGGGCGGCAGGCGTCACCGCCAATGCGTGTCATCGAGATGACTGGCGACAACCGCTACCCGGAGCTGGAGGCCCGATGACGGTCGGTAAGGCGATTCGCACGTTGGTCCGCCGCCTCGCCGCCTCGCCGCCTCGCCGCCTGATCGCCTGATCGCCTGTCGCTCCTCCCCGCCCCACCCGAAGTGGTCAACCGGAGTGGGAGGCGGGGGAGAATTCGAAGATGCCGTAGGAGAACGGAGAGGCCTGCAACGTAATCCCGTCGGCGACGCTGACGCCGTGTGTCACCAGTGCTCGCGTTCGGCCCAACTCTCCTTCAGAGAGGGTGAATTGTGTATCGGCGGCGCTCGGATTCACGACGACCAGGTGGGTTCCTCCGCGGGTGTAGACGAGCGGGTAGTCGGCATTGAGCACGGTCACCGTCGCGCCAGTGCCAAGGGCCGGGTGCTCGGCGCGCAGCGCGATCAGGGTCCGTACGTGGTGGAGCAGTGAGGTGGGGTCGTCTCGTTGGGCCGCCACCGTGGGGCGCTCGGGGTCCGGGTCGATCGGCAGGTACAGGTCGTCGGCGTGGGCAGTGGAGAAGCCCGCGTTCGCCGTACTGTCCCACTGCATCGGTGTACGTGAGCCCTGCCGGGCCTCGCTGCCCAGTTGGCTGCCCTCCTTCGTGGGCAGGCCCGGCAGGTAGCGCATACCGATCTCGTCGCCGTAGTAGATGACGGGCAGAGTCGGCCAGGTCAGCTGGAAGGCGAAGGCGGGCGCGACCATATCGCGCGTGCGGGTACCGCACACGAGTCGGGAGAAGTCATGGTTCGCGGTGGGCAGGGCCACGTAGCCGCTCCCGGCGATGGCAGCGTCGGCCTCCTGCCAGGCGTGCAGGAACTCCTGCATAGAGCCCTCGCCCTCGGGGGCGAAGTAGCACGGCTGGGTGCCCCAAGCGTCGCTGTGACTGCCTTGCGCATTACCCCAGAGTGAGCGCAGCGGGCGACCCACGAAGTGAAGGAAGAAGTCGGCGTGGATGCCGGCCGGGACCGAGACCTTCGGGTCGCCCCACTCCGACAGCAGTGCACGATCGGGGTACTCGCGGTCGAGCCACGCGCGCATCTCGCCCCACAGGGCGGCGGTCGCGGCGCGGTCGGGGTCGTCCTTGACCAGAGAGAAGGCCATGTCCACCCGGAAGCCTGCGACGCCTCGATCAAACCAGTACGCCATGATGTCGCGGAGCGCGGCGCGGTTGGCCTTCGGGCCGGGGGCGTCGACAGGCCGGCGCCAGGGCTCGGCCGGGTCCATGCGGGCGTAGCCGAAGTTCAGGGCAGGCTGGACCGGATAGAAGTTCGGCAGGTAGTAGCCAGGTCGAGGTCCGGTCGAGGCGACCCAGTCCGGGCCGGGAGCGGTGGGGGAGTGCGCCCAGACGTAGCGGTCGTCACAGGGGTCCTGGAGCGAGCTCTGGAACCAGGGGTGCTGGTCCGAGGTGTGACCTGGCACCAAATCCAGCATCACCCGCAGTCCGCGTGAGCGGGCGGCCTCGATCAGCGCGATCAGATGCGCGTTGGTGCCGTAGCGCGGGGCCACGGTCAGGTAGTCGGCGACGTCGTAGCCGGCGTCGGCGAAGGGCGAGGTGAACAGCGGGCTGAACCATAGGGTGTCGACCCCGAGCCACTGGAGATGGTCCAAGTGGTCCATCACGCCCGGCAGATCCCCGATGCCGTCGCCGTCGGCGTCGGCAAAGCTCTGCGGGTATATCTGGTAGATCACCGCATTGGCCAGCCAGGCAGGGAGCGTTTGCGCGAGGGACACGAGAGGACCACCTTCTCCTAGGGGCAAAGAGCTGCGGCGAGACGTCACATCAGCAGGGAGAGAAGCGCTTTCCCGTATTCGTGTGACGCTGCCGTGCGAGGGGGTTACGGGCTCGGATGACCGAGCGGGCCGGGGGCTGCGGGGCCATAGGGCGGCGCCGCGGGATGTGCTGCAGCGGGTGCGGCTGTGCGCGTTCCCTCACGATCCGCAGCCTCAGAAATCCTGTTGCCACCACCTCTGGCGGTGCCGGCTGCCGACTGTTCCTGGTCCGTCGGTCGGCCGCCGTGGCGCCCGTGCCACGGCAGCCGCCGGTGTGTACACCTGCGGTGGCATCACCGTGTACCGATGGGGCCGGGAAGCGGCACAGACCAGCACCTCGATCGATGCCGGCGTCGACGGCCTGCTCCTACCGGAGATGGGGCGGGCCCTTCACAAGCCGGGCGCTGCGGACTGCCCGGTGAAGTAACCGGTCACCGCAGCCAAGGCGGTGGCACTCCCGCCCGCCAGCCGGATCCGCAGTTCTCGCACGGTAACCGGATCAAAGGCGTGAATACGGCGGACACCGACTGTCTGGCCTACGGCGATCAACTGCCCTTCGGCGACGACCTCGTGGCGCGTGATGTGCTGTCCGGTGGTGAGGTCTTCGCGCAGCTCCAGATGGTCGATGCGTACCGGCTCGGCGAAGGACACCTGGATGCCGCCGTCGATGGTGGCGAGTGTGGCAGGAACGGGTTCGGCGAATCGGCGGGCCGCCTCGTCGGTGAAATCGAGCAGCCGGGTGCGGTCGGCGTCGTCGATCCTGCCGCGCCGGTCCGGTGGGACGTTGAGCAGCAGACCCGCGCCGAGGCCGACCGAGCGATACCAGATGCCCAGCAGGTGATCGGCGCTTTTGAGCGTATGGAGATCGTCGGGCTGCCAGAACCAGTTGGCGCGGATCGGGACATCGCACTCGGGTGGCAGATAGCGGGCGGAGTCGAGGGCGGCCTGCCCGTCGTCGTACACGCTGATCCCGGTGGACTCGGTCACGTACCAGCAGGGGTCCTCGGCCAGACCGTCCTCGTTTCCCACCCAACGGATCGTCGGGCGCCCCATGTTGAAGACCATGGCGTCGGGCTGGTGCTTGTCGATGACGGCCATGACGGCGTCCCAGTCGTACGTGCGGCCCTCGGATCCGGCGCCGTCGAACCACAGCTCGTACAGCGGGCCGTAGCGGGTGCACAGCTCGGTGAGCTGGCGAAGATAGAAGGCGTCGTACGCCGCTGGATCGTCGTAGCAGTCCGCGTTGCGGTCCCAGGGGGAGAGGTAGAGGCCCAGGCCGAGGCCCGCGCTGCGGCAGGCCCGGGACAGCTCGGCGACGACATCCCCCTTGCCGTCGTGCCAGGGGGAGGAGGCCACTGAGTAGTCGGTGGTGGAAGTGGGCCAGAGGCAGAAGCCGTCATGGTGCTTGGCGGTGAGGACGACGTACTTGGCGCCGGCCGCGACCGCTGTCTCCGCCCATTGGTCGGCATCCAGCTCGGTCGGGTCGAACGTGGCCGGATCGAGGGAGCCGTCGCTCCACTCCTCGCCGTTGAAGGTGTTGATGCCGAAGTGCAGGAAGAGGCCGAACCCGTCCTGCTGCCAGGCGAGTTGCCCTGGGGTCGGGATTGCGGTCATGGGTGCATTCCTTGAGTCATGGTTCGATCACCGGCAGCAGTACGCGGGGGCGCCGAGTGGGCAGGTGGAAGCACGCCTGGGTGAACCAGTCGGTCCCAGAGGGAGGTCATGCATGCGATCTCTCGGATGGCACAGACAGGCGTCAGGCCGAGCGGGCCAGGACCGCACGGTGGATGGCGTGCTGGAAGGGCAGTCCGCGGGCGTAGCGCTCCAGCTCGTCGATGGCGGCGTCGGCGAGTCGGGCCAGTTCGTTGCCGAGGGATCCGGCGATGTGCGGGGTGAGGAGCACGTTCGGCAGGTCGTACAGCGGCGAGTCGGGCGGCAGGACGGTGGGTTCCGTGACGTCGAGTACGGCATGCAGCCGGCCGGAGACGAGTTCGGCGGTAAGGGCCTCGGTGTCGACGAGGGAGCCGCGAGCGGTGTTGACCAGGGTGGCGCCGTCACGCATGGCGGCGAGATGCGTCGCGTTGAGCAGGTGCTGGGTCTCGGGGATCTCGGGCGCATGGATGCTCACCACATCGCTGCGGCGTACCAGGTCATCCAGTGTCGTCCGTTCCACGTTCAGCTCTGCGGCGTCCTGCGGATCCAGGTACGGGTCGTAGACCAGCGCCTCGAAGTCGTACGAACGCAGAAGCTCGATGACGTGCCGGCCGGTGCGTGAGGCCCCCACGATACCGATGGTCCTGCGGTAGTTGCCGACCTCCGGGTAGAGGCGGAGGGGGTCGAGCTGGCCGCGGGCAGCCCGGTAGGTCTGAGCTGCCGAAAGGACACGTTTGTTGGCGAAGACGATCGCGGCGACGGTGTACTCGGCGACGGGCCGCGCATTGGCCTCGGCCGCACTTGTCACCTTCAGGCCGCGCTCCCAAGCGGCCTCCGTCATCAGCCCCTTGACCGAGCCCGCCGTGTGCACGACGGCACGCAGCCCAGGCATCTGTGCGAGCGCTTCCTCGGTGAGCTGAGGGCAGCCCCAGCCGGTGAGCAGCACCTCGGCGTCGCGGAGTGCGGCTGTTGCCTCGGGGCCGGGAGCGGTGAAATCGGTGATGAGCGGTGCGGGGAGCAGGTGTGCGGTGGACTGCAGACGGAGCAGTGCGTCGTCGCCCAGCACGGCGGTCATGGCGTCCTGGCCCATGGCGAGGACGATGCGGGGGCGGTGGGTCACTTGAGCGCTCCTGCGGTGAGTCCGGAGCGCCAGAAGCGCTGCAGGCCGATGAAGGCGAGGATGAGCGGCAGAACGGCGACCAGGGAGCCGGTGATGGCGAGCCGGTAGATCTCCGGATTCTGGGCGACCATGTTGTTCCAGCCGTAGATTCCGAGTCCGACCGGGTAGAGGTTCTGGTCGTTGAGCATGACCAGCGGGCCGAAGAAGTTGTTCCAGCTGGCGGTGAACGAGAACAGGAAGAGGGTCATGAAGCCGGGCATCAGGATGGGCAGGGCGATGGATCCGAAGATCCTCACCTCGCTCGCTCCGTCGACGCGCGCGGACTCCAGGATCTCGCCCGGGACATAGCCCTCGGAGAAGACCCGGGCCAGATACACGCCGAAGGGGCTGGCCAGGGAGGGGAGGAGGACTGCCCAGTAGGTGTTGACGAGGCCGGCCTCGGAGGCAAGGAGATACTGAGGCAGGGTGATGACGATGCCGGGAACGAGCGTGCCTGCCAGGACGACACCGAAGAGCTTCTGCTTGCCGCGGAACTCGTACTTGTCGAAGCAGTATCCGGCGGCGACGCACACCAGCGATGAGGCAAGCGCGCCGACGACCGAGTAGATCAGGGTGTTCAGGAGCCAGCGTACGAAGATCCCGCCGTCGTAGGTGAAGACGGCATGCAGGTTGTCGAAGAGGTGGAACTCCCCGAAGGTGAACCCGGACGTCCCGAAGAGGTCGGCGTGGTTCTTGGTGGCCGCGATGAACAGCCAGGTCAACGGCATCACTGCGTACAGAACCGTCAGGAGGAGCACGGCGTTCACCACGAGCGTGGAAGCGAACCGGCCGCCCGTGGGCCGACGGCCCCGCCCGGTGCTCTTCTTCGGCGGTGTGCTGCGCTCCGGCTCGTTCACCGGATCGTCGTTCGAGGCGACGGTGGGAAGTGTGGGAGTGGTCATGCTGCCTTCCACCGGTTTCCGATCGTGGTGACGATGTAGGAGAGGACGCCCGCTACAAGGGCGAGCACGAGCGAACCCGCGGCGGCGAGGCCGTAGTCGTGTTTCTCGAAGGCAGCCTTGAAGATGTACATGATCGGCGACCAGTTGGAGCCCATGGAGTCTGCTCGTGCGGACAGGAGCTTCGGCTCGTTGAAGATCTGGACGACCCCGATGCAGGTGAACAGCAGAGTCAGGATCACCGCGGAACGAATCATCGGCAGTTTGATCTGGACGGCGGTACGAAATCCGCCCGCACCGTCCACGGTGGCCGCTTCGATGACCTCGCGGGGAACGGCCTGCAGGGCGGCGAAGAAGATGATCGCGTTGTAGCCGATCCACTGCCAGGCGGCCATGTTGACCATCGAGGAGATGGCGTGGCCGGAGGAGAAGAAGTCCCAACTGCCGCCCACGGCCTGGATCCAGTCGAGCACCGGACTCAGACCGGGCGTGTACAGATAGAGCCAGATGATCCCGGCGATCATTCCCGGAACCGCGTGCGGCAGGAAGACCACCAGCTGCACGAAGCGTTTGGCGCGGGCCACCGTTGAGTCCACGAGCAGGGCCAGGGCCAGTGCGCTGCCGATCATCACCGGGATGTAGAAGGCGCAGTAGGCAGCCACATGCAGGAAGGAGCTGACGAAGCCGGGCTCGCTCAGGGCCTTCGTGAAGTTGCCGAAGCCGGCGAAGGTGCGCTCGCTCACGCCGCCGAAGCCGAGGCCGGAGGAGCGCTCCTGAAAGAGACTCATCCAGACGGCGTAACAGATGGGGGCCACCGTCACGGCAGCGAAGATCGCGAAGAAGGGAGTGAGGAACAAGGCCACCGCGCTGCGCTGGCCGGGCCTGAGCGTGGCGCTGCGTGCGGACCGGGTGAGGGGTGCTGCCACCGGGGACTCCTTGGTGGGGGCGTGAGAGGCGTCGGGAGGGAACCGCCGGGCACGTCGGACAGTGCGCCCCGCGGCGGGAGGGACCCGGGCATCAGAGCCCGGATCCGCACCGGCTCACTTCGCGAGGTTGAGACCGCGCTCCTTGATGGCCTTCTGGGCCGCTTCCTGGCCCGCATCGAGGGCGTCGACGAGGGTGCCCTTCCCCGCTGCGTCCTGGATGGCGGTGTTGGCGCCGACCTGGACCGGGCCCCATGTCCAGCCCGGAACGATGGTGTCGACCTGCGCGCCGGCGATCTTGTATACGTCGTCGCCGCCGAAGTACCCCTTGTCGTCGAAGAGGCTCGCGGCCACGTCACGCATCTCCACGTTGGCGGGCAGGGCGCTGCTCGGCGCGTCCAGGCTGCTCAGACGGGCCTTCACGGCGTCGGCGTCGGTGGCGACCCACTGCGCGAACACAGTCGCTTCCTTGACGTGCTTGCTTCCCTTGGGAACGGCGTAGGTGGTGCCGCCGTACATGCCGGAGGCCGGGGTGCCCCAGTTCGGCAGCGGGGCGATGCCCCACTTGCCGCTCTGCTTGGGGAAGGCCACCGTGTGACCGCCCGCGCTCCACGAGGCTCCGATGAAGCTGGCTACCTTGCCGTCGGTCTTGTACTTGTTGAAGTCGTCGCCGGCGAAGGTGGTCTTGAGAACGACGTCGTCCTTGACCAGCCCCTGCCAGTAGTCGGCCACCTTCTTCGAGGCGGCGTCATTGATGCCGACCTTCCACGCGTCACCCTCGACGCCGTACCACTTGGCTCCCGCCTGCCACGAGAGGGCGGCGAGCAGCATGGGGTCATCGGAACCCCAGCCGCCGATGCGTACGTTCTTGTCGGCCTTCTTGATCTTCTCGCCGGCCTTCTTGTACTCGTCCCAGGTCTTGGGGACCTCTACGCCGGCCTTCTTGAAGAGGTCCTTGCGGTAGTAGAGCAGCTGAGGGCTTGCGTCGAACGGCACCGCCCACGTCTTGCCGCCCAGGGTCACCAGGTCCTGGATGGCCTGGGGGAACTTCGCCTTGACGGTGGCGCCGGCCTCACCGCTCAGGTCCTCCAGCAGGCCCTGGGAGGCGAATTCGGGAAGCTGCGGGTACTCGATGCCCGCGAGGTCGGGGGCATTGCCCGCCTTGATCGCGTTGGTGATCTTCGCGTATCCGTCCGGGCCGCCAGTGATCTGCGAGAACTTGACCTGGATGTCCTTGTGGGTTCTGTTGAACTCGTCGGCCGTCTGCTGGGCGCCGGCGGTCCAGCCCCAGTAGGTGAGCGTGACCGGCTTGGCGGGCGAGCCGGCCTTCGATCCGACGTCCTCTCCACCGCAGGCAGTGGCGGTCATCGCCAGCGAGACGGTGACGGCTGCAAGGGCGAGGCGAGATGTGCGGGATATGAGCTTCAAGGCTCTGCTCCTCATGGACGGGCCGACGATGCGGCGGCTGCTCGCACATCATTCGGCCAGCCCAATACGGAGTCAATAGAAAAGCAAGAAATTCGAAAGGAAAGCCAAGTTTCAGGTTAGGAAGCGTTGGAGGAGGAGCGCACCCGAAGCTCAGGGAGGATGGCGATCCGGCGCCTGGGTCGACCCGGCTCAACGAGTCTCTGAACCATCAACTCGACTGCGGAGAAGCCGACTTCGTGCTTCGAAGGGGCCACTGCGCTCAGCGGCAGATCGGCGAGCTCGGCCACCTCGTCGTCGTACGAGACGAGCGCCACGTCACCCGGGACCGAGAGCGAGGCGGCGCGCAGTCGCTGCAGCACGACCAGCGCATCGTTTTCCGGATGAACCAGCGCGGCGTCGATCCGGCCGGACCGTACACCTTCGAGGAACTCCTCCATGGGCCGCTCGTAGCCCGGATCACCGGGGCCGCCCGTGCTGAGATCGATGTAGGTGGTGTCGTCGGGACCGTCGAGGCCGGCCGCGCGCATGCCGGCGAAGTAGCCCTCCTTCAACCACGGCGAAGTGGGCGTTCCGCCGCGCATGAACAGGGCGATCCGCTGACACCCGCCGTCGAGGAAGTGCTGTACGGCCAGCCTGGCCCCGTAGGCGTGGTCCGTGCCCACGTGCTCGGTGGCGGCCGCGTCCTGCGCGGGGCGGCGTTCGATCAGCACCACGGGAACGTCCAGATCCTCGTACCACTGCCGCCCTTGGCCGCCATCGGTGTCGGAGGGCGCCAGCAGCAGTCCGGCAGCTCCGTCCTCGATCAGCCGGGCCGCCTGAGACTTCTCCACTTCGGAGTCGTACCCGGAGACAGCCAGCGCGAGCCGTACTCCCCGCGCCTCCGCCGCCTCGCGGGCGCCCTTGATCACCTCGGGGTAGTAGTAGGCGGAGGACGGCACGATCATGCCCAGAGTCCGCACCGTTGGCGGGCTCGGCTTCGTGCGTGCGGCGGCACCCTCGGGAGCGGTCTCCGCCCAGTCCTCGGGCAGCATCGCGCCGCCGTGAACCCTGGCCACGAGGCCTCGCTCGGCGAGGACTTCGACGTCCTTACGAACCGTCACCGGGGAGACCCCCAGCTCCGCCGCGAAGTCCGTGACCCGCATCGACCCTTCCTCGCGCACCCGGCGCAGGATCGCCTGGTGCCTCTCCTCCGCATGCACGATGCGGCTCCCCTCTGTTCGCGTCCCGGTCGGAGCCACACTAGCTCTGACCTCTAACTTTAACGTTTTGTTTCGTTTCGAGCGAAGAAAATGCAAGATCTCTTGGCGCGGGCTGTTGTCGCCAGAGCTGAACCTGTGGGTTCATGCCGCTCCCCTCGTCTCGCGCGGGGAGAGGTCAGGTGCAGGAGAGTCCAGTCCCTGTCGTGCCGCACACGGTTCCGGTCACCGGCGGCGACGTCATCGTCCGGCAACGCCACCGCCGACGATCACCTTCGAACGAACGAAGCAAATGCAAAATAATCGCGCACAAAGCATTGTCCTCCTGGCGCGCAGGGGTATTACATACCCCTGCACTCGCAGGCCCTCAGCGGTCTTCCCGGCGTTGCCCGTCATCCGGAGGTCTCTTCCCATGCCATCCACCTGGTCCCGCCGCCGCTTCCTGCAGGCATCCACCGCCTCCGCCCTCGCACTGGGCATCATGGGAACCACCACCGGACAGGTCTTCGCAGCCGACGACGAGTACGCCGCTCTGCGTGGCACATGGCGCGACCTGATCCTCGGCACGGGCTTCACTCCCACGGCGGAGCCCTACCGGACTCTGCTCGCCAACATCGGCACGTCCGCGCAGAGTTACCTGTCCAGCATGGCTCCGGCCGACGGTTCCCTGTGGCCCGACCGGAGCTACGCCGATCCCGATCCGGACACCGACGCGGAGTCCTACACCTTCTCGGCGAACATGAACGACAGCTACTCCCGGCTGAACACCATGGCCCAGGCGTATGTGCAGCCCGGCACGGGGCTCACCGGCGACACCGCGCTCAGGGACGCCGTCCTCAGCGGCCTCGACCACCTGTACGCAGACGTCTTCAACGAGAACGCCACGCAGTACGGCAACTGGTGGAACTTCCAGATCGGTGCCCCTCAGTCGCTGATGGACACCAGTGTGCTGCTGTACGACGCCCTCTCCGAGACGCAGATCGCCAACTACTGCAAGGCCGTTGACAAGTTCGTCCCCGACTCGGTCTTCGCCTCGTACAGCGGCACCAGCACCGGCGCCAACCGCGTCGATCTGTGCCGCGGCGTCATCCTGCGCGGCATCGTCGGCAAGAACCCGGACAAGATCGCCCTTGCCTCCAAGGCGCTGGCTCCGGTGTTCCCGTACGTCACCTCCGGCGACGGCTTCTACACCGACGGTTCCTTCATCCAGCACACCAGCATCCCCTACATCGGCGGCTACGGTTCGGTGCTCCACGACGGTGTAGGGCGCCTGCTGGCGCTCTTGCGTGGATCGAGCTGGGAGCTGAAGGACCCCAACACACAGCTCTTCCTCGACACCGTCGAGAAGGCCGTGGCACCGTTCATCTACAACGGCCTGATGATGGACAACGTCTCCGCGCGCGGCATCAGCCGCAACGGAAGCAACGACCACCTGCGCGCCCACGGCATGATGGCGAGCATCCTGCTGGTCGGCCAGGGTGCCGGTGCCGAGGAGAACGCCCGCTGGCGGGCCATGGTCAAGGGCTGGATGCAGCGCGACTACTACAGCACCGCCTTGAAGAACCCGGGCCTCAGCCTGATCAGAGCATCGCTGCTGCAGTCACTGCAGGACGACACCACGGTCAAGGCCGCTCCAGAGCCGGTCGAGCACCGGCTCTTCCACAACATGGACCGCGCCACCCATCGCCGCCGCGACTGGGCCGCCTCGATCTCCATGGCCTCCAAGCGGATCTCGCACTACGAGTTCGGCAACGGCGAGCACGCCCGCGGCTACCACACCGGCGCCGGGTGGCTGTCCTGGTGGGGCAGCGACTTCGGGAACGAGCAGTACTCCGACGCCTACTGGCCCACCGTCGACCCCTACCGCCTGCCCGGCATCACCGCATCCCGCAAGCCCCTCGCCGACGGCGAGGGCGGCAACTGGGGTGGCCCCAGGCCCGATTCGGCCTGGGTCGGCGGCACCACCGACGGCGAGTACGGTGCCACCGGCCAGCACCTCAAGGGCCTGTCCAGCACCATGAACGCCAAGAAGTCCTGGTTCTGGCTCGACGACTCCATCGTCTGCCTCGGCGCCGGCATCACCTCCACCGACGGCTACGCCGTCGAGACCACCGTCGACAACCGCCACCTCGGAACCACGGGCACCCCCGCCCTGACGGTCGACGGCAAGTCCCAGCCCACCACTCAGGGGTGGACCGCCACCTTCACACGAGCCGAGTGGGCGCACATAGCCGGACAGGCCGGCTACGTTTTTCCCGTCAGAGCCAAGATCAGCGCGGTCCGCGAGGAACGCACCGGCGCCTGGAAGGACATCAACACCGGCGGGCCCGCCGACCCGATCACCCGCCGCTATCTCACCCTGTTCACCGACCACGGCACCGACCCCACCGACGGCGACTACGCCTACATCCTCATGCCGGGCGCCAGCGCCAGGGCCACCGCCCAACGCGCCTGTGACAAGGGCTGGCTGAAGATCCTGTCCAACACCGGTGACCATCAGGGCATCCGGGTCCCGAAGCTCGGCTTCACCGCGGTCAACTTCTGGGTGCCCGGAACCGTCGACAAGCTCACCACGAGCGCCCCCGCCTCCGTCCTGATCCGGGAGAACCGCAACGGCACGGCGACGATCGTCGTCTCCGACCCGGCACGCCAGGCCACCTCACTGGACATCACCTGGAACCGGCGCGTCTCCAAGGTGCTCACCAAGCCGTCCACACTCACCGGCGCCACCACCGGCTCCTCGCTGAAACTCAGCTTCGGTGACCTGACCGGCGCCGCCGGCGCCCCTCAGGAGATCACCGTCCGCCTGGCCTGAGCCCCCTTGAACCGCGGGCCCGTCGTCGGCGGCGGGCCCGCTTCTTCTCCCCCCGCGCTGTAGGAGGATGCATGCCCCGCACGATGCTGAATGTCATGAGCGCGATCGTCACCCCCCTGCTCCGTCGAACCGCACTCGTCGCGACGGCCATGGCGCTGGCCCTCACCCCGTTCCTCGTCACTCCCGCCTCGGCCGCCGGCTTCACCGTCTACACCAACGAGCGCGGGACCAACCCGCCCGGTCTGCAGCAGTTCGGCGCGGTCAAGTCGACCGTGGTCTACGACTTCTTCAAGTTCACCTGTGACAGCGCCGGCTGCTACTCCAACGGCGGTGCGCTTCCGTCCCAGGCCACCTACCAGGCCAAGGTCCAGGAGTACATGGGCACGGGACAGTTCGGCGGTGCAGCGGGCTCACCGGTCGTGCTCGATTTCGAGGACATCGTGGTCACCGCCCTGTCCGGCCAGGCGGCCACGAACGCGTTCAACCTCTGGAAGAACCAGCTGATCCCCTGGACCAAGAGCGCCGCCCCCGGCCACCCCGTCGGCATGTACGGGTACGACTGGTCGACCACCAACAACAGCCTCACTCAACAGCTCCACCAGAACGGACTGTTCGACTTCTTCGCGCCCCGTATGTACTGGGACGGCGGTGAGACCGAGTCCAGCTGGTCCACCCAGCTCGACCAGGCCATCGCCAACGACCACGCGCTCGCCCCGGGCCAGCCGATCTACCCGTACATCGCGCCCAGCGCGATCGGCGGCGGCTATCTGCCCGGCGGTACCTGGAGCTTCATATTCAGCCAGCTCAAGGCGAAGACCGAGGGCGCCGTCGTCTGGGAGCCCTCGGCCTCGGACGCCGGCGCCTGCAACTGGGTCTCGCAGAACTCGTACGAGATGGGCGTCATCACCGGCACCGGCAGCAGCGGTCCGCTGACCGCCACCGCGGCCGCGCCGAGCGGCAACTGCACGGTGACCCGCGGCGCCACGACCTCGGTCCCGGTCGTCATCAAGAACACTTCGAGCACCACCACCGCGGCCACCACGATGCAGAGCTTCACCGGAGCCCCGCAGGGCATCTCCGGCACCTGGCAGTACTGGGACGTCCCCGCCCTGGCGCCCGGCGCAACCTGGAACACGGCCCTGAACCTGACCGTCCCCTCGACCGAGACGTGGAGCACGGCCCTGTTCCACTTGCGCACCGGCCTCAGCGACACCCGATGGGCCGTCATTGTCCAGTGAGCTGACCGGCAAAGACACCCCGTCGCCCGGACCTCCGGGCTGCCACACTGCGCAGGAGCCGACCGGCCCACCCACCCGCTCACCCACCGACTGCCAATCGCTGAGGAAGGATCAGTCATGCCTGGTGGCGCCCGCCGCGTCCTTGTCGTCGGCATCGACGGCGTACGTCTCGACACACTCCACACCGCGGATACCCCGCACCTCGATGAGGTGGCGGCGGCCGGCTTCCTCGCGCCGCTGACCATCGACGCGGGCACCCCGACCATGTCGGGACCCTGCTGGGCCACGATCGTCACCGGCGTGCGTGTCGACAAGCACGCCGTGTGGGGCAACGACTTCAGCGGGAACCGCCTCGGTGTCTTCTCCGACTTCGCCACCCGCCTGACCCGCCAGGACGGTAGGCGCACCTATGTCGCCGCGGGCTGGCAGCCACTGGTGACCGTGGCCGACGGTGGCCCCCTCTTCCATGGCCCGAGCCGTCTGACGCACATCGCGCCGGCCACCGAGACCTGCGAGGACTGGGACGACACCGACGAGCTCATCACCACCGAGGCGGTGCGTGTACTGGCCTGCGAAGACCCCGAGGCTTCCTTCGTCTACCTCGGCGCCGTGGACGAGACGGGTCACATCCAGGGTTGCGGTCCGGCCTACTCGGCGGCGATCGCCCGCGCCGACGAGCGCCTCGGCCGGGTCCTGACCGCCGTCCGCTCACGCCCTTCGTACGCGGACGAAGCCTGGACCGTCATCGTCGTCACTGACCACGGCCATCGCGACGAAGGCGGCCACGGTGGCCCCTCGGACCTTGAACGAACCGCATGGATCGCCTGCGCCGGCCCCGACATCCCGGCCGGGGCACAGGTCGGCACCCTGCACCACGAGGACGTCGCCGCCCAGGTGTTCGCCGCCCTGGACCGCCCCGCCGACTCGCACTGGACCCTGGACGGCAGGCCCTTCATCACCGCCCCGCAGGCGGTGCTGTGCGACATGGACGGCACCCTCGTCGACAGCGAGACGCTCTGGCTGCGCACGGTCGGCGAGGTCGCGGCCGAGCTCGGGCACACGCTCACCGACGCGGACACCCCGGAGGTCCTCGGCCGCGCGGTCGAAGACACCGCCGCGTATCTGCGGCACGTCGCGGCCACCGCGCGTCCGCTCAACGACATCGCGGCGGACCTCGACGCCCGCTTCCTGGCCGCGGTCGAGGCGGACACGGCGCTGTTGCCGGGAGCCCGCCGCCTCCTGGACACCCTCCTCGACTCGGGCATCCCGACCGCACTGGTGTCGGCCTCCCCGAGGCCCGTCGTCGACGCGGTACTGAAGGTGCTCGGCACGGAGTCGTTCGCGACCACCATCGCCGCGGGCGAGACCGCCCGCACCAAGCCGCACCCCGACCCCTACCTGGCCGCGGCCCACGCGCTGGGGATCGACCCGGCAGCCTGCCTCGCGGTCGAGGACAGCCCCACGGGCGTCGCAGCGGCAGAGGCGGCGGGCTGCAGAGTCGCCGTCGTCCCGTCGTTCGTATCCATCGGGCGAGCACCGGGCCGACAGCTTCTGACCGGCCTGGACGAGCTCGCACGGTCCTTCACGTGCGCACTGTCGCCCACCTCGTGACGCACACAGGGAGCGCGGCCGGCCTCGGTAGGAGCCTCCCGCGGCCGACCCGGATCACCGACAGATCTCTGATGATGCGCGGCGGCTCGTACCTGTGCCACGCCGCCTCGTACTGCAACCGCTACCGCGTCGCCGCCCGCACCCGAAACTCCCCCGACAGCACCGGCGGAACCGTCGGTCTCCGCATGATGACCGCGTTCGGACGCGGCCAGGAGCTCGCTCAGTCGCGGACTTGCACATGGGCGGCGGCCCAGGAGGTGTGGTCGTACGAGCCGTCGCTGTTGGCGTCCCTCACCACAAGACGCAACAGCTGTACGCCCGTTACGTCCACATCGACCGGGCGCGGGCCACCCGCCGCCGTGAGCGGGCCGCTGTCGAACAGCCTGGTGCCGTCGCCCCACACCTCGGCGACGACCCCTCCCCGGGCGTTCTGCAGCGCCGAGAAGTCGTCGATGCCGACGACCGAGGTGAAGCGGGCGCCCTTGGCGCCGAGGAAGTAGACGATCTCCGAGGGGGCATGGACGCCCAGGCCTTTTGCGTAGGTCGTGCCGCCGAAGGCGATCGGAGTCCCGTCGCCGGCCGGCTTCTTGCCGTTGCTGGTGTCGAGTTCGACCGGGCCCCAGCCGTTGGTGGCCGAGAGCCAGGTCAGGTCGCTGAGGTAGGCGTCCTGGGCCGGCGCGGGCGGGGGAGTGGCGACCGTACGGGCGGATGTGTAGCGGACCGTGTCGCGGCCGTACCGGGCCGTACCTTCGGCGCGCAGCGCCCAGGTACCGGCGGAGGTGAGGCCGGGGGGCGCGGTCACTTCCCAACGGGTTTCCAGCGCCGAACCGGGCCTGAGGCGGTGGGCGTCGCGCGCCGTCAGGGGGCGCAGCCGCCAGCCCTCCGGCGCGCCGAGTCGCACTGCGACGCTGGTCCATG
Source organism: Streptomyces sp. NPDC090032 (assembly GCF_044748025.1). Classification (NCBI taxonomy): domain Bacteria; kingdom Bacillati; phylum Actinomycetota; class Actinomycetes; order Kitasatosporales; family Streptomycetaceae; genus Streptomyces; species Streptomyces sp. NPDC090032. The sequence goes on from NZ_JBIVFF010000002.1 coordinate 83,122, forward strand.
TCCGGTCGGAGGCGTTGCCCAGGGTTGCTGTGACCGTGAACTTCTGCCCGGGGAAGACGAGTTCCGGCGCCTCGAGGCGTACGCCGAAGCGCTCGCGCTCGTACGTGTCCGCCCACGACGCCCGCAGCAGTGCGGTCAGTTCCGTCACCACCTTCGGGTGCGCGGCGGCCAGGTCGGTGGTCTCGCCCGGGTCGGTGGCCAGGTCGTACAGCTCGAACTGCCACTGGTCGTCCGGGACCTCACGGTCGCGGCCCGGGGCGAAGCGGATGCCCTTCCAGTCGTCGCGGCGAACCGCCTCGGCCAGTTTGAGGATCCGGCCCTTGTCGACCGTGTTGGCCCGGGCGGTCGAGCCGGGGTCGTTGCGGTACCAGTAGAGGTGTCCGTGCAGCGGGGCGCTGCGCGGGCGGGCGGTGAGCAGCGAGGCGGCGGACAGGCCGTCGATGTCGCGTGGTGCGGGGGCGCCGCCGAGGTCGGCGAAGGTGGGAAGCAGGTCGATCAGCGGGGTCGGCCGGTCGGTGGTGTCCGGGCTGATGGTGCCGGGCTGCCAGGCGATCAGCGGGACCCGCACTCCGCCCTCGAAGAGGTTGCGCTTGTAGCCCGTGAGCGGGCCGTTGGCGTCGAAGAGGTCGGGGTTGACGCCGCCCTCCTCGTGCGGGCCGTTGTCGCTCGCGGCCAGGACCAGCGTGTCCTTGTCGATGCCGAGCGCGCGCAGGGTGTCCACGACCGAGCCGACGAGGGTGTCGAGCCGGGTGACCTGGGCGGCGTGGCCCTTGTTCGCGGCATTCCACGGCTGGTCGTCGTACTCGCTCACGTCCGGGATGTCGCTGGGCCCGTGCGGCACGTTCGGCGTGAGGTACAGGAGGAACGGCTCGTGTGCGTGCTCGGTGATGAACGCGTTGGCGCGTTCCTGGATCACATCGATCGCGTACGTGCCCCTCTTGCCGTCGGCGTTCTCGGGGAACTGGACCCGCTCGCCGTTGTGCCAGAGGTACGTCGGGAAGTACTCATGGGCGTGACCGTGCGTGATGTACCCGTAGAACTCCTCGAAACCACGGGAGTTGGGGTGACTCGGCTGGTCGGCCTCCTCAGGACCGTAACCCCACTTGCCGATGCACGCGGTGCGGTAGCCGCGTGCCCGCAGTACCTCGGCGAAGGTCGTGTCGCCGTCACCGATCGGGTCCTGCGGGCCGTCGAAGGGGTTCTCGCGCACGGGCGCATGCCCGCCGTGCAGGCCGGTCAGCAGCGAGGCACGGGACGGTGCGCAGACGGCGGCCGCCGAGTAGGCCTGGGTGAAGCGCAGGCCCTCGGCGGCGAGTGTGTCGAGCCGGGGCGTGTGGATGAGCTGCTGTCCGTACGCGCCGAGGTCGCCGTAGCCGAGATCGTCGGCCAGGACGACCACGATGTTCGGCCGGCGCGGGCGCGTGCGATCCTCTGCCGACGCGGCGGCGGACGGCAGTGCACTCAGACCGAGTGCGGCGCCTGATGCGGCAAGAAACTGACGGCGACTTGGCACCAGGGACTCCTTCGGACGGCTATGTCGAAGATCCTGAGGGAGGTGTGGAGGGTAAGACCATTGCGAGAGCATGAAGACCTCATGGCGTCACCGAGCGTGGCCAGTTGGGGCACCGTGGCCTGCCGCACCGCACCCCGTGGGTGGGTGGCCCGGCCGCCGTCGCCGTCACCGGCACGGTTCAGCTCGCCTGGCATCGCGGCGGCCCAGGTAGTTGTCGTGGATGTAGCCGAAGAGTCTGCTGGTGATGAGATGCTGTTGGGCAAGTCCGCGACCGAGTGCCGCCCAAGAGGCGCCCCGGATGTCGTCCATATGCGGGACGTGGTACTGATCGTGCCGCCCTCCGGCCGTTCGGTTGCGGCTCCGGATCCGTAGCTCTGGATCCGGAGCCAGCGGGCCACCTCAGGGTGTCGGTGGATCGTCGGACGGCCGGTCACGAGATCCCTCCGGTTCCTGTTCCGTGAGCTGTGCTGGGCACGGTCGGCTTCTCCTTGACTGGTAGGTATTCACTTTGAGCGCAGGCGCCGTGGTCGGAACACATGTACAGATCGGCCTTGATGCGCCCCCTCGTGTGGCAAGCCTTGGGGTGGGGGTCCACGGGACCGCGAGTCGACGCGACGTCTTTCGGCTGCCGGACCTCTGGCAGCTGCACTTGTACCGGTACGAGGCTGAACTGACCGTCGATGGTGTGGTCCACGAAGTCAGGCCCGGCCATGTCAGCCTGGTGCCGCCCGATGCGCTGGTGCACTTCCACTACCGCGGACGCTCGGAACATCTGTACGCCCACCTTGAACTGCCGTCCGCCGGTGAGATGTTGACAGTGCCCGTCATGCAGGACGCAGGCGCTCATACCCCCGCACTGACCGACTTGTTGCAGCAGGCCATGGCGGCGGCGCCGCGCAGCTCCGCCCGAGCCGCCGCGGAGGTTTGGGCTGCCCTGTGGCGCGTGGCAGAGCTGGCCGCACCGGCTACCGGAGGAACGGCCAAGCCGCATCCCTCGGTCGCCCTGGCCATCGCGTACATCGAGTCCAATTTGGCGGGCCCCTTGACCGTTCCCGAGGTGGCGCGTGTGGCCGGGATTTCGCACAACCACCTCATCCGGTTGTTCAAGGGCGAGAACGGCGAGACTGTTGTCGCCTACATCCGCCGACGTCGGCTGGAACGTGCCCGACATCTGCTGCGGGAGTCGACACTGTCCATTCCCGCCGTCGCGGCCGCCGTCGGAATAGGCGATCTGCAGGCCTTCAACAAGGCGTGCCGACGCGAACTGGGTGCGTCGCCGAGGGCTGTTCGCGCCGGTACCGGCTGATCAGTCGCGGCCCGTGCCGCGGTAGAGGTCCAATTCACCGTCGAGCTCGACGGCGAGCACCGTGGCCTGGTCGTCGATGTCGGCCGCGTCCGGGGCGTCGATCCAGGTCACTCCCGGGACTTCACCGAGGCCACCGGTGACGTGATGGCCGAGCTCCCGGTCCGTGCCGAGGACGGTGACGCGCTCGACGGTGTTGCGCAGCCCCCTGACCGAGACGGCCTCACGAGGGGCGTCGAAGCAGACCAGATAGAGCGTGCGCCGGTCGGCGGACAGCGTGCTGGGGCCGTAGTGGTGCCCCGCGGGTAGGCCGGCGACCGTCCCGTACACGGCGTCGACGTGCTTGGCGATCCAGGCTCCGAGGCCCTCCAGGCGTTCGACCTGCTCCTCGGGGATCGTCCCGTCCTCCCGAGGGCCGACGTCGAGCAGGAGGTTGCCGCCCATGCCGATCGTCTCGGTGAAGTAGCGCACCAGCTGACGCACCGACTTGTGGTTGTCGTCTTGGTGCTGGTAGCCCCACGAGTCGTTGACGGTCAGGCACAACTCCCATGGCCCATCGGGTGCTTGGAGCGGAACCCCCTGTTCGGGTGTGGCGTAGTCGCCGTAGCTGAGCATGCGGGCGTTGAGCACGGTGTCCGGGTTGCCCGCGAGGATCTGCTCGGACAGCTCCCGCATCCCCCACTGTTCCTCGCTGCGTTCCCACTCGCCGTCGAACCAGAGCAGGTCGGGCTGGAAACGCTCCACGAGTTCGCCCACTTGGCCGTCGCGGTACGCGATGTAGCGCGCCCAGGCCTGTGGGTCCTCCTTGCCGGGCTCGGCATGGGAGTACGGGTTGGTGGACACCTCGCCGTTCGGCGGCTCGGGGTGCCTGATGCTCGCGTAGTCGGGGTGGTTCCAGTCGGAGTGCGAGTAGTAGAGACCGACCTTGAGGTCCTGCTCGCGCAGCGCGTCGACATATCCGGCGATCAGGTCGCGGCCCGCCGGAGTGTGGCGGACGGCATTCAGATCACCCTCAGCGGTGTCCCACAGGGCCACGCCGTCGTGATGACGGGCGGTGAGCACCGCGTACTTCGCGCCCGCGCGGGCGAACAGATCGGCCCAGGCGCTCGGGTCGTACTCCGAGGCGGTGAAGCCGTCGAGCTGATTCATGTACTGCTCGTGTGTGACCTTCCCGGTGTAGAAGGACCAGGACTCCGGCACTCCGTCCACGGCGTAGATGCCGTAGTGGAGGAAGATGCCCAACTTGGCGTCGGAAAACCAGGGCTGCATTGGCATGTGCCCACGCTAGGCAGCGGTGGTGTGTCGGCGCGTGGGCAGCGATCACCATTTCTGGTTTATTTTCACCTCGTCCGCGAACCTGATGGGGAGGGCTGCCGGTCTTGCTCTTGGCGTGGATGTCGTCGAAGCCACGGGCAAGACCGAGTGGACCGCCGGGTCCTCGGCCGGTCCGCCACCATGCCATTCCATTCGGGATATTCTGACCGCAAAAGGCCGATTCGGTCGTAGGTCCGGGTGAACACATGTCGAGGGTGTGAGAGGCAGTCACTCATGGTGATCCAGGTTCTGGTCGCCGACGACAGTGAGATCGTCCGTCGTGGGCTGAGCAACATCCTCGCCTCGGCGGACGACATCCACGTGGTTGCGGAGGCATGGGACGGCCGCAGCGCTGTGGACGCGGCACGCAGCCTCAATCCCGATGTGGCACTGCTCGACATTCGCATGCCCGGTATGGACGGCTTGGCTGCCACCCGTGAGCTTCAGGCCCTACCCGCACCCCCGCGTGTGCTGATTCTGACCACGTTCGCGGCAGACGAGTACGTGGATGAGGCAGTTCAGTCCGGAGCGAGCGGCTTCCTCCTCAAGGACGCCCCGCCGGAGGAGTTGCTGCGCTCGGTCCGGTTGATCGCGGCCGGAGGGGCGACGCTCGACCCCTCGGTGACCGGGCGGGTCATGGAGCAGCTTGCCCAGCACGCGGTCCGGCTCACAGAGCAGGAGCAGCGTTCCCTGGACGCCTTGACCGGCAGGGAACGAGAGGTGCTGGGCCTCATCGGACGAGGGTTGTCGAATGCCGCCATCGGTGCAGCCCTCCACGTGAGCGAGGGGACCGTGAAGAATCAGGTCAGTCGGCTGCTGACGAAGGTCGGAGCGGACAACCGGGTGCAGGCCGCACGACTGGCCTTCCGCGCTGGATTGGGATGCTGACTGCCCACACTGCCCGCACTGCCCACCCACCCGCCGTCCGCCGGCGATGGGAACAGCCGTGCACCCTCACGCCGCGTGAACCTGGAACCACACCCACTTGCCGCGACACCCCGCGGTCGCCACCCCCCAGGCCCCCGCCACGGTGTCCAGCAGGTCCAGTCCGCGCCCCGTCTCCATGTCCGTCACCTCAGCATCGGTGTGGTCGCTGCTGGACCGCGCACCCGCACCCATCAGCGGTTCCGTGTCGAAGACGGCGCCCGTGATCACACCAGCCGACCGGTCGAAGTCGACGGAGACCTCGATGGCCGCTCCCTTTGCGTGACGGATGGCATTCGACACCACCTCGGTCAGCAGCAGGGCGGCCATATCGGTCTCCCCGCAGTTGGCGGGGACCGTCTGTTCCAGGACCTGCCGCGCCTCGGCCGCCGCACGGGGATGCCGCGGCAGGACGGCGACGCCACTGTGTTCGTTCATGAAAACTCCAGGTTTCTCAGCTGCCCGAATGAGCCGAATCGCCCCCTGCTTTCCCTTCCAGAGTGACGGCGCGACACGGGCCAAACCGTGTGCAGTTGCTCCGGTCTGCGTCAGCTTGGAGTCACCGAGCAGGATGACTTTCGTCATGTGCCCGGCTGAGGCATCAGGCTGCGGTTCGGGCAGGTTCAGGCCCCGGAGGACCGGCGTCATCCGCGGGCCGAAGGCGTGACCTCGCGTCGCACAGGTCAAGTCCCGGCCGCGAGGGGTCCCGACTCGGTCGGAGGAGGCACGTGATGCCCGTCGGGTCGTCGGGATCGCCAGTGGTCAGGGCGTATCCAGACCTGCTCGGTAGGCGATCCTCGCTGCCTGCACGCGGCTGTCCGCGCCGAGCTTCGCCAGGATGCCGGTTACGCGCCCCTTGACCGTCCCCTCGGTCATGCCGAGCTCACCGGCGATGTCGATGTTGGTGAGCCCGCGGGCCAGCAGGCGCAGAACCTCGAGTTCGCGGGGGGTGAGCGTCGCGACCCGTGCCTGCTCCGCCGGGTCGATCTGCGCGGCGCGCCGGGTCAGACCGTCCACGAGATGCCGGGCGACCGGCGGGCCGAGCGCGGCGTGCCCGGCGTATACGTCACGCACGGCACGCAACAGTGCGTCGGGCGGGGTGTCCTTGAGCAGGAAGCCGGCCGCCCCCGCGCGCAGCGCCTCACGTACCTGTTCGTCCTCGTGGAACGTGGTGAGCATCAGGACCTTCGGCGGTTCGGGCAGTGCGAGCAGCCGGTGGACGGCCGCGAGGCCGTCGAGCCTCGGCATCCGGATGTCGAGAAGGACCACGTCCGGCTGCTTCTCAACGGTCTGTGCGACGGCTTCCTCGCCGTCCACGGCCTCGCCGCACACTTCGATGTCCTGGCTGGCGTCGATGATCCAATGCAGCCCGCGGCGGGTGATCTCGTTGTCGTCGGCGAGCAGGACGCGGATGGTCATGGTGCTCCTCGGCGGTGGGGGATGACGGCCGAGACCTGGAAGCCGCCCTTGTGCGGCCCTGCTGTGAGTGTGCCGCCGAGGAGTTCGACGCGCTCGGCCAGGCCGACGAGGCCGTGCCCGCCGCGGGGCAGGTCCGACGACGGCCGGCCGGTGGGTGCGGCATTGGAGACTTCGGCATGGAGACCGTCCCTGCGACAGTCCACGGATACCAGGACCGGGGCACCCGGAGCGTGCTTCGCCGCATTGGTCAGGGACTCCCGCACGATGCGGTGCAGCGCGCGCTGCACGGGCGGCGGAAGGGTCTCGGGGTAGCCGTTGACGTGCAGTTCCACAAGCTGTCCGCGCTCCCGCGCATGGGCGACGAGGCCAGGGAGCTCCCCGGAGTCCGGTTGCGGCTCCGTCGGCGCCTGTGCGGCGGTGACGTGGGCCTGGGAGAGCACACCGAGGACCCCGCGCAGCTCCTCCAGCGCCTGGCGGCCATCGGCCCTGATGAGCTCGACGGTACGCCGCACCTCGGGCTCTGTGCCCACATCCCCCACTTGCAGGGCCCCGGCGGCGAGCACGATGTTGCTGACCCGGTGCCCCACCACGTCGTGCATCTCGCGCGCGATCTCGGCCCGCTCCTCGGCCCGGGCCCGCTCGTCCAGCAGCTGGTTCTCGCGCTCCAGGTCGGCGAGATGCGCCTGCACCGAGGCCATCAGATCGCGCCGAACGCCCACCGCGTACCCGACGGCGAGCGGACCGATGATCAGTGCGAGCGAGTCCGCCGCCTCGCGCACACCGGCATCCGGCATACCGCCTCGAATTCCCGCCAGACCTGCGACGAATCCGGCCGCGGCGAACCCGGCCAGGACGCGAAGCCGCCTGTCCACACTGCCGATGGTGTACATGGCAACCGCGAGTGCCGCCGGCGTGAAGGCGACCGCGTGCATGATCAATACGACGACGGCGACCAGGTGCGGCCGTTGCCGTCGCCACCACAGCGTGGCACCTACGGATCCGGATACCACCGCGATCACAGGCGTCGGTAGGCCCGTGAGCAGCCCGCTGTACGGCTTCACCCAGGAGTCGACGACGCCGAGCGCGACGACGAGCGCGGTGACCATCGCATCGACGCGCTGAGGTGACCAGCGGGATCCCGTCGGTACGGACATATCGTCACCGTATTTCAGAACCACCGGGCTCACCCTTTCGGGCCGCCTGCGCACGACCCAGCTGCTGTCCCGTCCCGGTGCCACGGACCCGCGTGGAGGAGCCTGTAGCGCTACCGGGGCCTGGCGACTCGGACAGGGTGTGTTGCGAAGTAGCGCCATCGGCCCGGGAGCGGACCTCGCTGCTCAGTCCTGGGCGGTGACGCGGGACTCGGAACACCGCCTCGACCTGCCGGCGGCCCTCCGGCATCCGGCTGGTCCTGAGGGGCCCCACATCTCCACACGTTCGGTCATGCCCACAACACCCAGACTCCGCTGCGTCGGCTGCCTTGATCAGGGGGCCGCTGCCTGCCGTCGTCGCGGATCGCGAGCCGCACCCCGGCAGGCCCGTCGGCACGCACCGATTACCCCACGGCGTCCGCGTCCTCACCACGGGCCTGCCAGCGGCCTGCGCCAGCACCACGATTTCCACGACCGACGTGGTGGGCCACCAGGTCGTGCGGCTCACGGGCCAGGTCCCGGCGCCCGTGTGCCCGACGGGCTCCAGATCCGTGACCCGCTTCCCGTCATACACCCGCAGTAACGGCGTATGGGCAGTCACCACCGCCGTCACCGTCGCCGCGGGCGGGGTGACATCGGCCGGGACGAGATCAAGAGAGGGACCGGATACCGCCGCCACTCCAAGAGCCGGCACAGCTGCGCGGCCGTTCGCACCGCGCTGCGCCACAGTATCGGCGACAGCAGGAACAGCAGGGCGATCGACTCCCCCAAACCCCACACGCGGACGGGGTGCCCGGCCACCAGCAGTCCGACCGTCGTCGCCAGCGTCACCACCGCCGCGCCGGCAGCCCTGCCCTCCAGCCGAACCTGCGGCACCGGCACCGCGCACACGCACACCACCAGCCCGCTCGCCAGCGCGGCCGCGTGCTGCAATGGTTGCTGCTGCTTCAGCGCGACGTACTCCGCCACCACCAATCCAGGCAGCAGCACCACAAGCAGACCGCTCCGGATCCGGTTCCACATTCTCTCGTCCTCACCTTGTCTGCGTTCCGGACCGGCGCCCGGCCGATCGGTCCTGACGACCGGGCAGCCCAAACACGACACGCCCCTCGTCCAGGTGTGGCACCGGGCGGACACGTCGTTCGCCCCCTCGCCGCCGGTCCGGCGCCCTCAGACCTCGGCGAGGGCAGGGTTCCGGATGCCCGTAATGGACGGCCTGGAGGTCACCCGACGGCTGAATGCGCGGGCGGCGCCCCCAGGTGTTGATCTGCTCAAAAACTCCGGGCCGGCCCAGCGGATCGAGGCCGTCTGGGCTGTTGTCAACGGCGAGTCCCTGATGGCCCCTGTGGTCACGGTCCGGCTGCTCGCCCACATCGCCGGCCGCAGCGGGGCAGGGCGCCAGCCCGCCGAACAGCTCACCGAATGCGAGAAGGAGGTTGTCGTTCTCGTCGCTCGGGGCGCCACCAACCAGGAGCTCGGCCGGTCCCGCACCCACCGCAGGGGAGTGCCGATGTGGGGGACGGTGCCGGGTGGTTGCCCGGCACGTCCCGCATCAAGTCTGAGCGCCCGAACCGGCCGCTTGCCCCCACCCAAGGTCCGGGCATGGGCCTGACGAAAGTCATGGCCCAAGGCAATCCCGCCGCAATACGGCGGATGCCGCTGCGAACCCGACGCGGGAGAGCGATGCCTGCACCCGAGGTTGCGGACCCGGGGGGGGGAGGGGGGGGAGGACGACACGCGGGTTCGCTCCTGCTGGCTGGGGACTCCAAACCGCGACCAGCTTCCACACATGCTCCCCGCTCTGACCGCGGCACGAAGCCGGCTCGGTCTGACGTGCGCGGTGTGTGAAGAGGTACTGGATGTCCCGTACGGAGAAACCGAATTGGTCTTGACCAATGGGCGTCCAGCTCGGGCACCATATGGCTGGATCTCCATCCGCCCCCATTGAGTGAAGGCGAATCCTCCCTCCATGCGCATATCCGCAGCCGCCGCGGCCGCCGCCGTGCTCGGCTCCTCTCTCACGCTCATGACCCCCATCGCCTCGGCCGCAGAGGCCCAGTGCGACAACCCCCTCGGCATCGCCGGCCAGTTCAACGAATTCATCGAGGGGGACGCCAGCCGCACCCCTGACAGTGAAGGCGCCGTCGCCGTCGGTGGCGACGCGGACTTCGGCAAGGGATTCAGCGTCGGGAGCCATCTCAATGGCACGGGCCAGTTGCCCGGCGGCAACGCCCTGGTCGTCGGCGGCACCCTCCGTACGGGCGATGCCGCCTACACCGTCGTGGAGAAGGGAAACGTCGCGTACGGCCAACTCTCCGGCAGAGCCGTTGAGTTGAAGGGAGGGAAGGCAGCGCAAGGTGGCTCGCCCGTCGATTTCAGCGCAGAATTCGGCACGCTGCGCGGCCTCTCCGACCGACTCGCGGCGGCCACCGCGAACGGCAAGGCCAGCCGCACACAGTCCGGCGGTGACTCGACACTCACACTCAACGGCCAAGACCCGAAGCTGAACGTCATCAACGTGACCGCCGAACAGCTGCAGAGCGCCAAGCACCTCGTACTGGACGTCCCCGGCGGATCGTCGGCCGTGGTGAACGTCTCCGGGACGTCGTACGACATGAATGCCGGCGGCACGTATGCCATTGACGGCCCCTCCGGAGCGGGCCTCAACAGCAAGGTCCTGTGGAACTTCAAGGACGCGACGAAGGTCGTCAAGAAGAGCGAGACACTGTGGCCGGGAACGGTCCTCGCACCCGACGCGCACGTCGACCTGGGCACGGGCGGGCCGCTCGAGGGGACCGTCATCGCCAAGTCGCTGACGGCGGTGGGCAGCGCGGAGACGCACTACTACCCGTTCACCGGGTGCCTGCCCACGTCCGCCTCCGTGCCCGACTCCGAGGCGCCCGCGCCGGCCCCCGGTAACGGGACCTCTTCGCAGCCGGCGCCACCGTCGAAGACCCCCTCGAAGCCCGCCGCGTCGCCGACCTCGCAGGGAGACTCGGGCGACGACCTGGCAGAGACGGGCAGCGGTAGCAGCGCTACGCCGATCGCGCTGAGCGCGGCAGCGGTGCTCGTGGTCGGTGGCGGCCTCGTCTTCTACGCCAAGCGCCGCAGGCCGGGGCTCCAGCGCTGACGTCGTCCGAACCCTCGGCTGCAGGCCCCGAAGGGGTCTCCCTCTGGAGGGGGACCCGGAGCCGAGGGGGCCTGCGTGTTCGCGTCGAGGGCGGTGGGCGGGCGGGGCCTTGCAGCCGGAGGGCGTCCCGGTGGTGGAGACGGTCCGAGAGACCGGGCTGAAGCAGGCGATTCCGGGGACGTGTGGTGCCATCGCGCAAGGCGCGGGCGGTGCACGACCCGGGAGTGCTCCCGCTGGATGGGGCCCGGCCATCGCTCTTGGAGGGGCGCCGCCCGGCCGCTGCGGGAATCATGCAGGCCGAGCCGGTGGTGTTCGGTCCGGTGGTCGGGATCCCGTCACCGTAGATCGGAACCACCGGACTCACCTCACCCTTTCGGGCCGCCAGGGCGCGGGATCCGGGACGCAGGGCGACGATGGGGGAGTGAGGCGCACGGCATGATCACGATCCTGGTCGCGGACGACGAAGCCGCGGTGCGAGAAAAGCTGCGGAAGATCATTGACTCGAGCCCTGATCTGCGGGTGATCGCAGAGGCGTGGGACGGCCGCTCCGCGGTTGACCAGGCCAGTCGCCTGCTTCCGGACATCGTGGTCATGGACGTACGGATGCCGGGCGCCGACGGGATCAAAGCCACTCGTCGGCTGAGGGAGCTGGCCTCGCCGCCCGCCGTACTGATGCTCACCGCCTTCGGCCTGGACCAGTACGTCGAACAGGCACTGGCCGCGGGTGCCTCCGGTTTTCTGCTCAAGGACACCCCGCCCGCCGATCTGCTGAGCGCGCTGAGGAGTCTCGGTGAGGGCCACGCGGTGTTCGCCCCCGCAGTCACCGGCCATGTCATCGACCTCGCCGCACGTGACGAGACAGTGGGCGAACGACGCGAAGGCATCGATCTCGCTGGCATGTTGACCGGACGTCAGCTGGACGTGCTGCGACTGCTGTGCCGCGGGATGTCCAATACGGACATCGCAGCTGAGCTCGGGATGACCGAGGGCACGGTGAAGGGGCATGTGACCCAGCTACTGTCCCGGCTCGGCGCCAGAAACAGGGTGGAGGCGGCCAGGATCGCCTACCGGGCGGGTATGACGGGCGATGATTCCTGACCGACGACGGGACCTCGTGGGAGGACCGATCGCTGTGCCAGTTGCCCGGTCCTGAGCCCTCCGGTCGAGACCGATCACCCACCCCGACCTTCGCCAGGGGTTCCCCGTACCAAGGGCAGGGGTTCCCCGTACCAAGGGCAGGCTTTGAACCCACGGCTGTGGCAGGGCCATCGTCCCCGCGGTCCTCGCCTGCTCGGCGAGCGCGCCCGGTGGGGCCGGTTCAGGTGTCGCGCAGCCGCCCCAGATCAGTCACCGCGAGCAGCCGCCCATGCTGGTCGTGCACCAGAGTGCGCGCCCACGACCAGCCGTCGGGGGGATCGGTTGTCCTCGACCGGACGATCTGGGGACGGGCCGGCCGCACACCTGCATCGAGGAGCCAGATGTTGATGTCGCGCAGGGTCGTCGGCTCCGACAGGGCGCCCGCCCGGCTCAGACGCTTGAACCGCGGTACGGAAGCCAGGAGTGAGGGTGCGAAGTACGACGTCGAACAGCGCACCAGGGTCGCGGAGTCGCGGAACACCCGATGGCGCAGGACGAGGGTGTGGCATGTCTCCTCGAGTCCGAACAGCTCTGGGATCTCGTGTGCCATCCGCTCGTACGTCAGCTGCGTCGAAGCGGTCGTCCTGGGATCCCGCGCTGCGGTCTGCAGCGGTGTCGAGCGCGGTGCGTACGCAAAGGTGCCGCGCTTGCTCGTGTAGATGTGGCGCCTCTCACGCAGATGCCGCAGGGCGCGCCGCACGGTGTCGCGATGGGCGCCGTACATCTCAGTGAGGTCGCGTTCGGAGGGGATTCGCACGTCCGAGGTTCCGGGTGCCGCAGCGACGAATTCCATGATCTGATCCGCGATTTGCAGATATCGCACTGTGGGGCGGGGCATCGATTCGTACCTCGTGGACTGCTTCGGAAGCGGGGGCTGCGGATTGCAGGCCCTTCCATCGAGTCTCGAGGCGGTATCGGCTTCAGAAGGGGGACCTGGGTGGGGGGGTGACCCCTGACGAAAGTCACAGGTCGCCCCGCATATGCCCCTTTGGCGTCGACGATCTGAGCTGTCCGTTTTATACGGACCACGCGCAAGCGACCCGGAGAATTTCTCGGAGGTCACGCGAATGCGGGACGGGCGACGCCGGTTCGCGCAGGTCGCCAGGGGCGTACTTACGCAACCTCCTTGGGGGAACTGTGTTGTACGCCGGGCATGTGCCGTGCCGCCTTCCCGCATGGAGGCATGGTCTGGGGCCGGCCACTCACGTAACGCACGGGTAACGACGCGCAGCGTGAATCAGGTGTGCTTCCCGGCGTAATTCCCTTGGAATTCCATGGCGCCCACCGTGCTAGCGTCCGTCGCCGCCGACTCAGAAAGCGAAAGGAAACCCTGTGGGCCATCTGCACCATTTCAGTGCCGGCTGGGTGTCTCCCGTCCTCGCCTACGCCATGGCGAGCATCGGCGCGGCACTCGGACTGCGTTGCACCGTAAGGGCGTTGGCCGTCGAAGGCCGCTCCCGGCGCAACTGGCTGATGACCGCCGCCATAGCCATCGGCTCCGGAATCTGGACGATGCATTTCGTCGCCATGCTCGGCTTCGGCGTCTCAGGAACCGCCATCCGCTACAACGTGCCCCTGACTCTGCTCAGCCTGCTCGTAGCAGTCGCCGTGGTCAGCGCCGGCATGTTCACCGTGGGTTTCTACGGCGGTGCGCGGCTTCGGTCGCTGTCCCTCGGCGGGCTCGGTACGGGGCTCGGCGTGGCCGCGATGCACTACCTGGGTATGGCAGCGCTACGGCTGCACGGAAGCATCGGGTACGACTTCGGTCTGGCGGCCCTCTCCGTCCTGATCGCCGTTGTCGCAGCCACAGCCGCACTGTGGGCCGCACTCACGGTGCATGGCGTCACAGGCGCCGCGCTCGCCTCGCTGGTGATGGGCCTCGCCGTCAGCAGCATGCACTACACCGGCATGCGGGCCGTGCACGTCACCGTGACGGGGGAGCGGACCTCGCTGCCGGGGGCGACCGCCATGGAGTTCATCTTCCCGCTGACCGTACTGCTCGGCTCTTTCCTCTTTCTCACCTGCGCCTTCGTGGCGCTCTCGCCGACGGCGCGTGAACGGGCGGAGGAGGCGTCCGCTGCTCGGGTCGGTGGAGCCGAACTGCCCGCCGGTTGACCATCCTTGCCGTCCCCCTCATCACCGAACGAGGCATCTATGCGTGCACGCAGCTCACTTGGCAGGCTGCGCCCCAAGTCCGTGAGAGCGAAGATCGTGGCGCTGCTCATGGTTCCGATCATCTCCCTGATGGCCCTCTGGGCCTTTGCGACGGTCAGCACGGCCCGCAACGTCTCCGAACTGGCCCAGTTCAAGGACGTCGATGCGACCCTGCTGACTCCTGTCGACACCTTCGTCTCCGCCGTGCAGGACGAACGCTCGGCCGCCGCACGCAACGTCGCGGCACCAGGGTCCGAACGCGCCGCTGCGTTGCGCGAGGCGACGCGGGCGACGGATGCCTCGGCAAGGAAGCTCCGCGACAGCATCGCCACCGGAACCTTCGAGTACGGAGCCCTCCATCCTGAACTCCCGAGACGTATCGACCAGTTGCTGGAGTCGGCCGACGCGCTGCCGGGGCTGCGCAAGCAGGTGAGCGGAGTGGACGCCTCCTACCGGGCGTACACGGCCGTCGTGGAGAGTGGTTTCGCCGTGCGAGGGGCGGTCGCCAGTTCCGCAGGTGTCCAGGCTGCCTCCCCGGCGCGCGTGTTGCTCGAGTTGGCAAGGGCCCGGGAGATGCTCGCGCGCGAGGACGCCCTGCTGGGCGTGGCCCAGGCAGCCGGGCGGATGTCCCGTGCGCAGCAGACAGAGATCACCGGAGCCGTCCACACCCGACGTGATCTCCTCGCCGCCGTCGACGATCTCCGTCCGGTGGACCGGGACGCCTACCGCACTGTCCTCGCGGGGGAGGACTATCGCGCACTGCGCAGCGCCGAGGACGCCGTTCTGCAACCGGGTTCGGGCACGTCTGCGGCCGCCGCGGTGTCCACGTCGAATTGGGAAGCGCACAGCCATGCCGTAGAACAGCAGCTCCGACGAGTGGAGGCCGGCGCGGGCAATGTGGCAGCCGCGCGACTCGACCCGTACTCCTTCGATGTACTGGGCGGATCGGGCATCGCGGTGGTCCTGGGACTCGCCGGCGTGCTGCTCTCCCTGCTGATCTCGGTCCGCATCGGACGGGCGCTCGTCGTCGAACTCGTCGACCTGCGCAACGACGCCCTCCGCCTCGCCGGCCACGAACTTCCCGCAGCGATCGAGAAGTTGCAACAGGGCGGACAAGTCGACATCGACGCACCCGTGCCTGTCCGCAGGCGAGGCGCGGACGAGATCGGACAGGTCGGCTCCGCGCTCGTCGCCGTACACCGCGCCGCGCTCAAGGCGGCCGCGCAGCGCGCCGAGGTCCTCGGCCGGATCTCCGGCGTCTACGTCAGCCTGGCCCGCCGCAGCCAAGTGCTTCTGCACCGCCAGCTCGCCCTGCTCGACACCATGGAGCGCCGCAGCCAGGACCCGGTGGAGCTGGAAGATCTCTTCCGTCTCGACCACCTCACCACGCGTATGCGGCGGCACGCCGAGAGCCTGATCATTCTCTCCGGCGCCGCACCTGGCCGAGGCTGGCGCAATCCGGTGCCGTTGATGGATGTCGTACGGGCGGCCGTCGCCGAGGTGGAGGACTTCGCACGCATCGACGTCCGCGACATGCCGGAGGTGCGGATCCCCGGCAAGGCGGTCGCCGACCTCACCCACCTCCTCGCCGAACTCGCCGAGAACGCAGCGGTGTTCTCGCCCCCGCACACCACGGTGGAGGTGCGCGGCGAGCCGGTCGGCACCGGCGTCGTCATCGAGATCGAGGACCGTGGCCTTGGAATGGGCAAGCAGGCACTCTCGGAGGCCAACGCCAGAATCGAGGACTCGGGCCGCGTCGACCTCCTGGACACCGAGCGGCTCGGTCTGTTCGTGGTCAACCGGCTCGCTCATCAGCTCGGTGCGCGCGTGGCACTGCGGACCTCGGTGTACGGCGGCGTCACCGCCGTCATCCTGCTTCCCGAGGCACTGGTGACAGCGCCGGCGCAGATGGCCGAGTCCGACTCCCAAGAGGGGCTGCCTCGTAGGACTGCGGTACGGGCCAGGGCAGTTGAGGCAACTCCGCCCGCACGGCCCGAGGCTCCTCTTGCCCCGCCGGCGCCCCAAGGGCCACCTGAACTCCCGCCCGTCCAGGTATCGGCCGGCCGGCAAGCCGA
Organism: Streptomyces sp. NPDC090032; assembly: GCF_044748025.1. NCBI lineage: Bacteria > Bacillati > Actinomycetota > Actinomycetes > Kitasatosporales > Streptomycetaceae > Streptomyces > Streptomyces sp. NPDC090032. Next base: position 99,242 of record NZ_JBIVFF010000002.1, read on the forward strand.
CCCACCAGACGGTCGCCGGCCCTTGCCGCGACGCGTACGCGAGACACACCTGACGCCCGAGACACAGGAATCACAGCGGGAGGCTGCCGCCCAGCCGTCCAGGCCCCGGCGTTCGCCCGAGGAGGCCCGAGCCACCATGTCCGCGCTCCGCACCGGCTGGGCCAGAGGCCGTCGTCTCGATGCCCAGGGCCCGTCACAAGGAGAAGAGGGATCATGACCGACGCCACGCACCGCCCCAGTGGACTCAGCTGGCTGCTCGACGAGTTGGTCGGCCGAGTAGCCGAGATCAGACACGCCGTCGTGCTGTCGTCCGACGGCCTTGCGGTCGGGGTCTCCTCGGGCCTTGGCCGCGAGGAGGGTGAGCGCTTCGCAGCCATCGCCTCCGGATTCCATAGCCTTGCCAAAGGCACTGGACGCCATTTCGGAGCGGGCCAGGTCATCCAGACCATGGTCGAGCTCGAAGGCGGCTTCCTGTTCGTCTGCGCGGCGGGCGACGGCTCGTGCCTGGCAGTGTTCAGCTCGGCCGATGCCGACCTCGGCCTGGTCGCGTACGAAATGGCGCGCCTGGTCCAGCGCGTGGGGGAACACCTGGAAACACCCACCCGGCACAGTGCAGAGGCGCCCTCGCAGAAATGAGTGGCAACACCCCTCAGTGGTACGACGACGAGGCAGGACCGATGGTCCGGCTCTACGCGATGACAAAGGGCCGGGCACAGCCGGCCGGTGAGATGTTCGATCTGATGGCCGTCGTTCATGCCGTCCCCGAGCAGCCCCGCCAAGCTCCGGTGCTTTCGCCCGAGCAGCGCGCGCTGGCCCAGTTGTGCGGTACGCGTCCCCGGCCGGTTGCCGACCTGGCCTCCGAGTCCGGTCTTCCGCTGGGTGTCGTACGCGTACTGCTCAGCGATCTGCTCGCCGCCGGTCTGATACGCGTCACCGCCCCCGTACCACCGGCACGCCTGCCCGAACCCGACCTCCTCAGGAGAGTGATCGATGGACTCCACGCGCTCTGAAGCCTTCCTGGCTTTGAAGATCCTTGTGGCCGGCGGCTTCGGGGCCGGCAAAACGACCCTGATCGGCGCCGTCAGTGAGATCCGGCCGCTCAGCACCGAGGAGAACCTCACCGAAGCCGGCCGCCCCGTGGACAGCCTCGACGGCGTCGTGCACAAGACCACGACGACGGTCGCCCTGGACTTCGGCCGCATCACCATCGACAACGACCTCGCCCTCTACCTCTTCGGCGCACCCGGCCAGGACCGCTTCCTGTTCCTATGGGACGAACTCGCTCAAGGAGCCCTGGGAGCCGTGGTGCTCGCCGACACCAGACGCCTCGAACAGTGCTTCCCCGCCGTGGACTTCTTCGAGCGCCGCCGGCTCCCCTTCGTCGTGGCCGTCAACTGCTTCGACGGCGCACGCGACTACAGCGCGCAGGAGGTGGCGAAGGCACTCGACCTGTCGCCCGAGACCCCCGTCGTGCTGTGCGACGCCCGCGAACGAGAGTCCGGCAAGGAGGTGCTGATCGCCCTCGTCACCTTGGCGGGCGGTCCCCGCTGACGGGGGTTCCCGCGGGTCGGCGGTGTCGATGCGTCCTGCGCGCTGTCGTCACGCGGTAAGCGGCTCCGGCTCCGGCCCTGCAGGACAACCCAGTTCAGATGTCACCCGATCATCAGACCCTCACGGCTGTCACGTAGGACGCACACCAGCACATACACGCAGAAGTCGGCCACCGCGCGGTCGTTGTCCTGCTGATCGCTCAGCCGGTGTTCACACAGGGTTGGTGTCCACTCGCTTCGATGAGCGGGTTGCAGCACCACCCTCGACTGTCCATGCCTCTGAGGAGCTTCCATGTCCCCCGATCCGATCAACCCGACGTCCGAGTCCGAGCTGGACGACAGACCCGGGACGACGGCCGGCACCACTCGCCGTAAGTTCCTTCAGAGCACGGGGGTCACCACCGGGGCGCTGGTGCTCGGCGCGACCGCCGGGGCGGGCGGCGCGTACGCCGCCCCGAACTCCAGGTACGTCCTGCCGAAGGGCTTCAAGGGCAACATGTCCGACCTGAAGCATGTCGTGATCCTGATGCAGGAGAACAGGTCCCTCGACCACTACTTCGGTACGTTCCCGGGCATACGCGGCTTCAACGACAAGCAGGCGCTGCGGTTCCAGGACGGCACTACCGTCTTCCAGCAGAAGGACGGCAGCGGCAAGATCGTCACCCCACAGGTCGACGACGGAGCCTGGGGCAACGACCACGGAGCCTGGGGCGACGTCGAGCATCGCAAGTGGGACCGGTGGGTGCAGCACAACGGCGCCAGCTGCATGAACTACCACAGCGACACCTACATGGGCTTCTACCACTCGGTCGCCGCGCAGTACACCATCGCCGACCAGAACTTCTGCTCCGAGTTCGGGCCGACCGACCCCAACCGCAAGTACCTGTGGAGCGGTACCGCCAACAGCGAGACGGGCAACACCGACGAGTCCAACTACTCCCGTTCCTGGACCACGGTGGCCGAGCAGCTCCAGCAGGTCGGCATCGACTGGCGGCTCTACTCCGACAACAGCGGTAACGGGCGACAGGGTTACATCAGTACGTGGGTCGGCGACTACGGCGACAACGAGCTGAAGTACTTCAAGGGGTTCGACCCGGAAGGGCTGAGCGCGGACGACCCCAAGCTGCGGCCCGGCACCGGGCTGATCTGGCGCGGCAACGCCACGTACTACTCCGGCATGACCGCGCCGAACGACGACTCCGACGCGAACCTCGACGCGGTCCTCAAAGACCTCCGTGACGCCTGCCGGCCGGGCGCGGAGCACCCGCTGCCGGCAGTCTCCTGGATCGTGGCGCCCTACGGCTGGTCCGAGCACCCGGGCGCGGACACCCTGCACGGCGAACGCTACGTCAAGAAGACGCTCGACATCCTGCAGAGCAACCCCGACATCTGGAACCACACCCTCTTCATCCTCAACTACGACGAGAACGACGGGAAGTTCGACCACGTGCTGCCGCCGTGGCCCGAGCCGGGCACGTCGCGCGAGTACGTCGGCGACTACCCGCTCGGCTTCGGTCCGCGCGTGCCGATGCTGCTGGTCTCGCCGTGGACCCGCGGCGGGTACGTCGCCTCGGAAGTCTTCGACCACACCTCGACGATCAAGTTCCTCGAGACCTGGGCGGCCCACCTCGGCAAGCCGTTCCGGTGCCCCAACATCAGCGACTGGCGGCGCTCGATCGCGGGCGACCTGACCAGCGCCATCGACTTCGCCCACCCGCAACCGGGGCCGGCCACGTTCGTGGACCCGCAGGCCGAGCAGTCGGTGTCCATCGCCGCCGACCACATGAAGCCGCGCCCGCTGAGCTTCCATCCGCACGCGACGATCTCGCAGGACCGCGCGACGGGGACGGTCACCGCCAGGATGACCCTGACCGGCGGCCCGAAGGACAAGGCCTTGAGCTTCCAGGTCTTCCCCGACAAGTACCAGCCGTTCTCCAGCACGCCCTTCACCGTCACCGCGCGCAAGACGCGCGAGTACACCTGGGACACCAAGGCCACCGACGGCAAGTACGCGTTCTCGATCTACTCCAACGACGGGTTCGTGCGCTCCTTCGCCGGCCAGGTCGCGCCCGCCGGAACGAGGGACGGCGCCCTCCCGCGTGTGGAAGTCGACCTGCTGAAGGCCAGGGGCACCAAGCACCAGGCTCAGGCGAAGTTCACGTTGCACAACGACGGCACCAAGCCGGTGGACTACACGCTCACCGCAAACGACCACCTCGGCCGTACCCAGAAGGTCACGGTGCCCCACGGTGCGACGAAGGTCGTCATGTGGCCGACCCAGGAGGGCTACTACGACGTGGTCGTCACCGTGGACAGCGACACGACCTGGACGCAGCGCTACGCCGGCCGGATCGCCACCACCAAGGACTGACCGGCAAGGACATCCGTGGTGACGGCGTAATGCTGCGCACTACTGCGACAAGCAGGGCCTCCTGGCGCTCGGTGTGGCTTCAACACCATCCGGATCACCAAGGGGCCCTGCTTCCGTGCACCGGCCACGCCGGGGCCCGAACAAGACTCCAGCTCGACCCGCAAGCCCGGATCAGCCGCGGCGACCACGCGGCCGACGCTCTGGCGGGTTTCCTCGGGGCGTTCCATGTGGAGGCGCAGGCTGAGGCGCCGGCCAGTCCTTCCTGGCGGCAAGCCGGCATGGGGGGGACCAGCAGGTCGGGCGGCGCGCGATCGTGTTCTGACATCCAGTTCGGGCTGCCCCCTCCTGCATAGGCCCCGCCCCGACGCCGGCAGACGCCCTGGACCGTTGGAAGCCGATCTGGAGGCGCGGGAGCGCCGGTTTGACGATCAGCAGGAGCAGAAGTAGGGCCAGATCGACCATGAGCGCAAGATGGCGCACTCATGCGTCCACCGCTCTGGTAGCAGTCCGCGTCCCCCAAGGTGCCCCGGGTGACGACCAGCCGTGCAAGGAATTTGATGCTGTCCGTGCGGCGCAGAGCGGGGTTTGCGGGCCAGATGCGCGGTGCCGGGGCTGTTCGGAGGAGAGGTGGGTGTGCCTGTGACAGTAACCTGGCGACCCACCCCGTCGCCCCGCGACGGGACCCCTGGGGTGAAGGTGCCGGAGCCGAGATTCTTGGTCAGCTCAGCCGTCGCGCGCCCACTGCCGTGGGTGCTGGTGGCCTCGTGGTGCGTTTCGTTGCCGGGGATGAGAACTGACCCGAGCACGGCCGCTGTTCCGAGAGTGATCACCGTCGTGAGCAGCACCACCTGGGGGCGTTGAAGAACTGCACGGCCCCGGCGGGGTCCCACCTTGGACCGGCCCGGTAGGGCATGTCGGGGACGTCGGCCGTCCAGAGGCACTCGGTGGACACCACGCCCGAAAACCCGATGGCTGATGCGGGCGAGCGATCTTGGCACGAGAGTGACGGTGAAAAGAGCAATGGCAACGATTGCAGCCGCCGCCAGGCCAATCGTGACAAACATCGGCATCTCCCCGAGTACCAGGCTGGTGAGGGTGACGACCAGAGTGAGCCCAGGGAAGACCACGGCCGAAGCTGCGCTCCCCGCTGCCTTTCCGAGGGCTTCCTCCCTGCTGTGTCCCTTGATGAGCTCGGCGCGACAGCGCGCGGCGATGAACGGGGTGCAGATGATGCCGATAGCGGGACCGATCAGCATCGCGGCTGCGGTGGCGCCGGCGGAGATTCCGAAAGCTGCGCTGAGCGCAAACATCGCAGGGATGCCCAGGCCGAAGCCCAACAGTGCGGCCAGCAGCGGCAGTCCGGTGGCGATCAGCGAGCCGAAGGCGAGGCCGAGGGCCACGGCAGCGAGCGTCATCCGGTTGGCCTTGCCATGGCGCATACGTGGCTCGGCGAGCGTTGCGCCGATGCCGATCTCCGTCGATTTCCCTGCCTCGCGCCCGGCCGCGAGCCCGTTCCGGGTTCCTGAGCCGGTCGCGTCCTCGCCATGGTTCGGCGGCAGATTCTCCGTCGCCGCAGCTCGGGCGGGCATGCCGTCCGAGCCGACCGCTCCCGCGGCGAGTCGCTCAGTAACTGCTGCGATTTGCGGGCCGGCATGTGCTGTGCCGCCGAAGCATCTGACGGCGACATTCCGGTGTCGGCGGACGGCCACGCCGAGTCGGTGGAGAAGGGAAGACATACGTGCGCCATTTCCGTTCTGCGGTCGGTCGGGGTTCAGGTTCGGGTTGTCGGGGGACGCAGGTGGGCGGGCACCGCACGGGCCAGTACGGGGGGAAGGGCCACGTGCGGTGCCTGCCGTCGGCCGCGCGTCGGGGGGTTCGGGCTCCGCGCGGCTCTCATCAATGCTGGCGGCAGCGCCGGGGGATACGAGACCGACCTGAGTGGGGGGTACCCCTGTCAAAGGTCAGGGGTACTCCCGGGCAGCTGTCCGCAGCCCTCCCTTGATCATTTCTCCGCAACCTGGACGTGGCGGTGATCATCGAAGCTCCGCCGCATGGCCTGCGTCATTTCTCGATGGACGGGGAGGCCGTCCGAACATGTCTGGCCTAATGGCGTCGTGCCCGCTCCACCACCACAAGGGACACGAGCTTCGGTCGGGCATTGGCACCGCGCGCCGGCGGCGAGACTCAAAGTGCCGGGCGACTCGGGAACGCCGAAGGGCGGCCCCTTGAGGGCTGGCCGACAGGCTCCTTGCGCACACCGACCAGATGGCGAGCGTGGTGACGATGTCGCGCTGTTGCTGCTGCTACACGCCGGGCTCCAGCGGCCGGTAGCCCACCGGATCGCGATCCGCACGAGACATCGATCAACATCTCAGATCCGCCCTACGGCGCCTCGGCAGCCGGCGGGAGCATGAACTCGTAGGTGAGCTCACCGTGTTCAGGAGCGATATGTAAGTCCGTGAGCTCCAGGATTTGATGGCGCTGGTCGTGGACCAGGCGCCGCATGGAGAGCCAGAGGTTCCCGCACTCGGCCGCAAGGCTCACCCGCACGCAGTCCCGACGCACGGCGTGGATCCCGGCCTGCGCCATCCAGAGGTAGAGGTGGCGCATGTCGGGTTCGGCGTCGCTGGGCAGACGACGTAGGCGGGTCTTCAGCTGAGGTACTGATGAGATTGCGGCCGGGGAGAAGTACGAGATCGAGCGCTGTAACGTCTCGCCGCTTGGAAGCCTGATGTGCTGCCGGTGCACCAGGGATGGCCTGGTCGGGGCAAGACCGAGCAGTGCCTCAATGGGCGGTGGAACGGGCTCGACGGACAGCCGGGCAGACGCGCGGACGGTCAGACCGGGAAATATGGCTCCTCCGGGGAACAGCTGCTCCGCGTCGAATGCCGGAGGTCCTGGCGGGCCTTCGGCCCTGAGGTATGTGCCGGACTTGTCGGTGAAGACCAGTCCATGGGTGCGCAGATGGCTGAGCGCGCGCCGGACACTCTGCCGGTTCACGCCGAGCGAGGAGGAGAGTGTCCGCTCGGAAGGGAGCCTACTGATCGCGGAGGCGGTGCCCTTCTCGCGGCGGGCGTCCTGGAGGATCTGCTCTGCCAGCCGAATGTACAGAGGACCGGCAGGAGGAGCCGAGGGCGTCAAGGGACTTCCTTCCGTTGTCTGCTCCCGTGCCGAGCGGTCAGCCTTCACCGGAGCCGCGGTACAGGTCGATCTCTCCGTCCAATTCGACAGCGATCACGGTGGCGTACGGGTCGCAGAGTTCAGGTGCGGCAATACGGACCACACCCGGGACACCCGCGCTCGGGAAACCACCGACGACGCGGTGCATGAGTTCCTCGCCGGTGCCGAGCACGGAGATCCTCCGTACGCAGTTGCGTATGCCGCGCAGTTCGATGAAGAGCCGTGGCACGTCGAAGCAGACGAGGAAGACCGTGCGACGGTCCTTGGAGAGCATCGAAGGGCCGTAGTGGTGGCCGTACGGCAGACCGGCTTCGGTCGGATAGACGGCCTCCTGGTTGCGGTTGATCCATCGGCCGAGCCCTTCCAGGCGCTGGGCGTGGATAGGGAGGATGGTGCCGTCCTCCCGGGGGCCGGTGTTGAGCAGCAGGTTGCCGCCGTGACCGATGGTCTCGGTGAACACCCGGACCAGTTCGCGGACCGATTTGTGGCCCGTGTCCTGTGGCTGGTGGCCCCAGGCGTCACCGATCGTGTAGCAGAGCTCCCAGGGGCCCTCGGGCCGGGCGATCGGTACGCCCAGTTCGGGTGTCGCGTAGTCGCCGTGCCCGAGCATGCGGCTGTTGAGGACGGTGCGCGGTCCCAACTCGAGGATCTCCTCACGCAGTTCCTTCATGCGCCACTGACGTTCGTCGCGTTCCCAGGCGCCGTCGAACCACAGCAGATCGGGCCGGTAGTTGGTGAGCAGTTCGCGGATCTGCCCACGATGCACCTCTTCGAGGTAGCGCTCCCAGCGCTCCGGGTCCTCTTCTCCGGGGGCGGGCATCGCGTAGCGGTTGTCCACCCACGGCCGGTGCAGGGCTGAGGGCCGGACGCTCGGGTAGTCGGGGTGGCTCCAGTCGCTGTGCGAGAAGTAGAGGCCGACCCGCAGGTGGTGGCGGCGCAGTGCGTCGGCGAACGGACCGACCAGATCACGGGCCGCGGGCGTGCGGGCGGGGACGGAGAGGTCGGTCCGCCGGGTGTCCCACAGGGCGACGCCGTCGTGGTGCTTGGTAGTGAGGACCGCGTACTTCGCTCCGGCACGCCGGAACAGCTGGGCCCAGGTGTCGGGGCAGTAGCGCGATGCGGTGAAGCCGTCGAGCTGCTTCATGTACGCGTCGCGCGTCAGGTCTCCGCCGAAGAACGACCAGGACTCCGGTACGCCGTCGACGGCGTAGATCCCCCAGTGGATGAAGATTCCGAGCTTGGCGTCGGTGAACCAGGGCTGCATCGTCACGCTGTGTGATCCAGTTCCTCGCGGTGTACGGCATGGGTGAACGGCAGGCCCGCGGCGTACCGGGTGACTTCGTCGACGGCGAGGTCACCCATGCGCGCGAGCTCATTGCCGAAGGAGCCGGCGAAGTGCGGGGTGAGCAGCACGTTCGGGAGGTCGTAGAGCGGGGAGTCGGCGGGCAGGACCTCGGGTTCGGTGACATCGAGGACGGCATGGAGACGCCCCGTCACCAGTTCTTCGGTGAGGGCCTGTTGATCGACGAGCGATCCGCGGGCTGTGTTGATGAAGGTCACGCCGTCCCGCATCAGGCCGAGACGTCGCCGGTCGATCATGTGTCGGGTCTCGGGCGTCTCTGGTGCGTGCACGCTGATGACATCGGATGTCTGGCACAACTCGTCGAGCGTCAGGCTCTGTACGCCGAGAGCGGCCGCCTCGTCCGTGGAGAGGTAGGGGTCGTGGACGACGACCTTCAGGGCGTACGGCCGCAGGAGGTCGATGACGAGTCGTCCTGTGCGGGAGGCGCCGATGAGTCCAACAGTCCTGCGGTAGTTGCCGACTTGGGGGTAGGCGGCGCGCCAGTCGTGTTCGTCGCGGATCCGGCGGTAGGTGTCCCAGACTTCGAGGAGGCGCTTGTTGGAAGCGAGTACGGCGGCCACGGTGTACTCGGCAACGGGCACCGCGTTGGCATCGGCTGCCGAGGTCACTTGGATGCCGCGATCCCAACAGGCCTCCGTCACATGCCACTTCACCGAGCCGGCGGCGTGCACGACGGCACGCAGCCGGGGTGCGGCGGCCAGGACCTCGGCGTCCAGGGGAGGGCAACCCCAAGAGGTGAGGAGCACCTCGGTGTCGCGCAACGCGGCGAGGGCATCGGCCTGGGAGAAGTCGTCGACGACGAGGCCTGGTGCCACCTCCGCGACGCGCGACAGCCGTCGCAGGGCGCATTCGTCGAGGAGGGAAGGCGCGAGCGTGGGATCCATCGCCAGCAGGGTGCGGGGACGGCGGGGTGGCTCCGCCGGCAGGACGGATGACTCGTCGAGCTTCGTTGTCTGGGCGGTCATGCAGCGACCTTAGGGATCGATATTTCGATCGTCAAGATCGATCAAGTGAAACTCGGGAGGGGGATGATCGCTGAAGTACGCTGACGTCACTGTCCCGGGGAGACGAGGAGTGCACGTGCGGTACACGGTGGACGAACGCCACGAGCGGATCCTGGAACTGGTCAGGCAGCACGGCACGCTCCGCGTCACCGACCTCGCGCGCCATTTGCAGATCTCCACGGTCACCGCGCGCCGCGACGTCGAGGCTCTCGCTTCACGCGGGCGCCTGAACCGGGTACGCGGTGCGGTTTCGTGGCCGGGTGCGCCGCTCGTGACCGACCGCGGGCCGTTGTCCGCGCCCGTGTCGCATGCGGGTGCCGTGCCTGATGGGGAAGGTCTGGTCCTCGGCATGGTCCTGCCGCAGTCCCAGCACTACTTCGGCGAGATCATTCGAGGCGCCGAGGAGGCGGCCAAGGAAGCCGGCGCCCGTCTCGTGCTCGGGTTCTCCGGCTATCAGGCGGACCAGGACGAAGTGCAGGCGCGGCGCCTTGTCGATGCGGGCGCCCATGGGCTGCTGCTCGCGCCCGGCTGGATGACGGACGGGACCGACAAGGACGCCCGCAGTCTGGACTTCGGCGTACCGACCGTCCTTGTGGAGCGGCGCCCGGCGGCCGGCACCCGGGCCGCGGAGTTCGACCATGTGTGTTCGGATCATGCTGGGGGCGCGGGCCTCGCGGTACGTCACTTGGCCGGCCTCGGACACCGGAAGATCGCACTGCTCGCCGCAGGCAGTGCGACAGGGGTGCACGTCCGGGCGGGTTACGAGACCGGGATACGGGCCGCGGGCCTGGAGCACACGCAGACCCTGCGGATCGAGCTGCCGGTAGGTGCGATCAACGCGCGAAACATGGAAGCAGCGGCGCGGCAGCTGGTCGAGGCGGTGGAACACCAGGAGATCAGCGCAGCGCTCGTGGTCAGCGACACGGATGCCATCATGCTGCTGCAGCTCCTGCGCGGATTCGACCGGCAGCTCCGGGTGCCGCAGGATCTCGCGATCGTGGCGTACGACGACGAGGTTGCGGCACTCTCCGACCTGCCGCTGACCGCGGTCGCGCCCCCGAAGCGCGAAGTCGGCCGTGCTGCCGTGGGTCTGTTGCTGCAGAGGGTGCGCGAGGGGGCGCAGGGGCAAGAGGCGCCGCGCCAACACCTCGCACTGTTGCCCCGTCTGTGGATCCGTCAGTCGTGCGGGGCCGAGCTGCAGGGCGAGTAGCTTCGATCAATTTGATCGAAATACGGAAACTTCGATCCCTTCCTCTTGACTGCGATCGTCACGGTCGCCAGGATTCGGAGCGTTCGCCCGGAGCACCGATACATCGGATCTCTGTGGTGGTGTTCATTGCCCGTCGACCTGGACGACCCCGCGCCTGAGTCAGCTCACCTTCGTGCGATGCGCTCACGCCGGCAGGGTGCACCCGTGGCCGGGCGCAGTGAGAAGGGGATCAGCGATGTCGGTGACGACGAAAGAGCCGGAGGCTCGCCCGATACGGGCGGCCTCCCGGCCGACGGGGAAGGCGAGGCGGCCGGGAGGCGCGCTGCGCCACCGGCTCCACCGGGACCGCGCACTGCTTCTGATGATGGTGCCGGGCCTGCTGTTCTTCCTCGTGTTCCAGTACCTGGCGCTCTTCGGCAACGTCATCGCGTTCAAGGACTACATGCCGTTCCTGGGCGTGGCCCAGAGCCCCTGGGCGGGCCTGAGCAACTTCCAGACCCTCTTCGGTGAACCGGCGTTCTGGCACGCCGCGCTGAACACCGTGGTTCTTGCCCTGGCTCAGCTCATCTTCTACTTCCCCGTTCCGCTGGCCCTCGCGCTGCTGCTGCACAGCCTGATCCAGGGCAGGGTGCGCAGGTTCGTGCAGAGCGTGGTGTACCTGCCGCACTTCATCTCCTGGGTGATCGTGGTCGCCCTCTTCCAGCAGGTCCTCGGCGCGGACGGGGCGCTGAACGGCGTGCTCGGCGGATCCGACGGGCACCTGTTCGACATCTTCGGAAACCCGGACCTGTTCAAGCCTCTGATGGTCCTCGAGCTGATCTGGAAGGAGTGCGGCTGGGGCACCATCATCTTCCTCGCCGCGCTCGCCCAGGTGGACAACGGCCTCTACGAGGCGGCGGCGCTGGACGGCGCCGGCCCCTGGCGCCGGTTCTGGCACGTCACCCTGCCCGGACTTCGCTCGGTGATCTTCCTGCTGCTCATCCTGCGGCTCGGGGACATCCTGTCGGTCGGCTTCGAGCAGATCCTGCTGCAGCGCGACGCGTTCGGTCCCGATGTCGCCGAGGTGATCGACACGTACGTCTTCTACCACGGCATCCGGGACCAGAACTGGGGCGTCGCGGCCGCCGCTGCCCTCTTCAAGGGCGTCATAGGTGCCTGCCTCGTCTTCTCCGCGAACAAGATCGCTCACCGCATGGGCGAGCAGGGGGTGTACCGCTGATGAGCGCTGCCACTACGGAACACGTCGAGCGTCCGGCCTGGATGGAGAAGCCGAAGCCCGTCACCCAGGGCGCCAAGGGCCTGGCCCTGGTGGTCACCGTCCTCGTCGTCGTGGTCCCGTTCTGGGTCGTGTTCGCCACGAGCTTCGCGCCGGACCAGCAGGTGATCGACAACGGTGGCTACGCCCTGTGGCCCGACACCTGGACACTGCGCGCCTACGACTTGATCTTCTCCGGCGGGCAGATCACCAGGGCGCTCGGTGTCTCGGCCGGCATCACAGTCGTCGGTACCGCCTTCAGCCTTGCCTGCACCGTGCTGCTGGCCTACGCCCTGGCCAGGCCCGGTGTCGTCGGCGGCAAGCCGGTGATGCTGCTGATCCTGTTCACCTTCCTCTTCCCCGCGGGCATGATCCCCAGCTTCCTGGTGGTCAATGAGCTGCACCTGCGCAACACCTACTGGGCGCTGTTCCTGCCGGTACTCATCAGCGCGTTCAACCTCGTGGTGATGCGCGGGTTCTTCCAGGGGATCCCCCTCGAACTCTTCGAGTCCGCGAAGATCGACGGCGCGAACGAGCTGCGGATCCTGCTGACCATCGTCCTGCCGCTGTCCAAGGCCGTCATCGCGGTGGTCGGACTGTTCTACGCGGTCGGCTACTGGAACGACTTCTTCCGCGCCATCCTCTACACCGACCAATCGACGATGTGGCCGCTGCAGACCTGGATGCGCACCTATGTCGTGCAGGCCCAGAGCAGCATGGTGCAGGTGCAGGGCGGCGTCAACGAGCAGATCCAGTTCGCTCCGCAGACCGTGAACATGGCGGTCGTGGTGCTGGCCACCGTGCCGATCCTGTGCGTCTACCCGTTCATCCAGCGCTATTTCACGAAGGGCGTTCTGACCGGCGCTGTCAAGAGCTGACCGGCTTCCGCTCTCTCTCCTCCCAGCATTTCGTCCCACTTCACCCCTGCCCGGGGTTCCTCATGAAGGATCGGTTCGTCATGTCATCTGGCATCTCCCGCAGATCTGTGCTGCAGACGATAGGCATCGGCACGGCGCTCGCCGCCACCGGCGTATCGCTGTCCGCGTGCTCCACCTCGGCCGGCGGTGACCCTCTCACCAACGAGGGCAAGAAGCTGGCGCCCTGGCCGGCCTACATCCCGCACCCGGACGCGCCCAAGCCGGACCTCGCCCCCAGCGACAAGGGAGTGCAGCCCGGATACGTCGCGTACCCGAAGGAGCTGAAGCAGTCCGTCGCCGAGAAGCCCGGTGACGGCTCCAAGGTGACCGTGTGGACGATCACTTGGGGAGCGCCCCCGAAGGAGAAGGCCAAGCACAAGCTGTGGCAGGCGCTGAACAAGCAGCTCGGTGTCGACCTCGACCTCGTCGTGGTGCCGGCCATGGAGAGTCAGCAGAAGTTCGCGACGCTCGTCGCCGGCGGTGAACTGCCGGACATCATCGCGGTGGCGCAGAACCTGCCGAACCCGACCGAGCTGATCGCCGCCAAGTGCCAGGACCTGACCGAATTCCTGTCGGGGGACGCGGTCAAGGACTACCCGAACCTGGCCGCCATCCCCGGATATGCGTGGAAGGCCGCCGGGCACATCGACGGCAAGCTCTACCGCTTCCCGGTCGAGCGCTCGCGTATCGGCCACTCCCTCTACGCCAATGTGGAGCGGCTGAAGAAGGCCGGAATCTGGGTGCCCGAGACCGGCGGGATCGCAGTCGACGACTTCACCAAGGGGCTGCAGCAGATCTCCGGCCGGAACAAGTGGGCCATGGGCGCGGCCGGCACGGGCGCCTTCGGCTACAACACCGTGGCACCCGCCTTCGGGACACCCAACTGGTGGTCCGTGAAGGACGGCCAGTTCACCGGCGCCGTGGAGTCGGACGAGTTCAAGGCGTCCATCGAGCAACTCGCCAAGTGGCAGAAGGCGGGCGTGTTCCGGCCGGACCCGATGTCTCACGACGCCACGCTGAGCACCGACTTCCAGACCGGCATCACCGCGACCGTGTCGCAGTCCAACGTCTCGTTCACCGGCTTCGAGACCGCCGTGAAGGACGGGTTCACGCTTGACGCGGTCCGCCCGTTCAAGCCGTCGAACGGGGCGCAGCCGGGACACTGGTTCAGCCCGGGTGCCGACTACTTCACGGTGCTGAAGAAGGCCCCCAAGGCCCGCATCCAGATGCTTCTGCGGGTGATGGACTTCCTGGCCGCGCCGTTCGGCACCAAGGAGTGGGAACTCGTCAACTACGGCGTCGAAGGAACCCACTTCACCCGCGGCGACGACGGCAGCCCGGTGCAGACCAAGCTCGCCCTCGACGGAGACAGCAAGGACACCCTGGGGATCGCCTTCATCGCGACCGGCCAACAGGTGCTCTTCATGCCCGCCGGTGTCACCGGGGGTGCCGATGCGGTCAAGCGCCGCCACGCCTTCCAGACCGAGGTCGCGGAGATCGGTATCGCAGACCCGTCGGTCGGGCTCCTGTCCAAGACCTGGCTTGCCAAGTACAACGAACTGCTGCTGCTCAAGGAGGACGCCATCAAGGCGATCGTCATGGGCCGCAAGCCCCTCTCCTCCTGGGACTCCATGGTCAAGGACTGGAAGGCCAAGGGAGGCGACAAGGCCGCGGACGAGTTCGCCGAGGAGTACGCCGCGGCCAAGGCCTGACCCCCCACGGTCCGGCAGGTCTCTCCACCCCCCTGGCCTCCCCGCCGCGGAGGGACCTGCCGGTCCACAACGCTGGCCCACAACCTCAGCTGTCTCCGTCACTCACACAAGGGAGTCTGAGTGAACACCGCAGGATCCACCTCCCCCCACGCCCTCCGTGTCCGTTCGGCGCTCGCCGTCGCCGGGCTGCTGACCGCCACGCTGCTTTCGGCCCCGGCCCCGCACGCGTCCGCGGCCACCGGCTCCGTCGACCCCAACACGCCGGCCGGCGTCCGCCCCAACGGCGGCAGCTCGCACAGCACGCTCGTCTTCAGCGACGAGTTCATGGGCACCTCGCTCGACACCACCAAGTGGAGCTCCGTCGATGCCCTGCGCCGCAGCGGCGACTACTACGACGCATGGTGGAAACCGTCGAACGTCAAGGTCAACCCGAACCCCGACTCGATCAACGGCGGCAACCTGTGGATCTCGCTGTCCCAGCTGAGCTCCACCGCGTACGCCACCGGCGAGATAGAGGGTCGCGGCAAGTTCGACTTCACGTACGGCACGGTGGAATGGCGTGCCCAACTGCCGCCCACTGACGACCACTTCGGTGCTCTGTGGCTGATGGCATCCGGTGGCACCAGCGGCGTGGACGGCACGGCCCGCGACGGCGGAGAGTACGACGTCATCGAGAGCACGCAGAAGGCCGACGCCTACGGCAACACCATCCACTACGACGGCTACGGCGCCGACCACAAGGCGTCATCGGCGAACATCAGCGCGCCGGGACTGCACAGCGGCTATCACACGTACACCGTGGAGTGGAAGCCGACGCAGATCATCTACCGCTACGACGGCACCGTCGTGCGCACCATCAACGACCCGAACCTCATCAGCCAGGTCCCCATGTTCCCGGTGATCTCGCACGAGGCCGCCGAGTGGGCGGACGGCAGCATCTACGACGCGCCGCTGGACTACCGCTCCAACATGTACGTCGACTACATCCGCGTCTGGCAGTAGCCCCATCCAGCCCAGCCCTTCGGAGGTCCCCATGGCGCCACCGTCCTGGTCCCGACGCGGCGGCTACACCGCGGTCAACTTCTACAGTGCAGGGACCGTGGGCAAGCTGACTTCCTCCGGCCCTGCCAGCGTCATGGTCCAGGAGAAGGCAGCCGTCGCCACGCTGTGTGTCTCCAACCCGACCAGGTCCTCGACAAGTCTCGATGTCATCTGGAATCACCCGGCTTCCTCCGTGGTCTCCAAGGACCCCTCGGTGACCGTCGTGTCCGCCGGCTCCTCGCTGAGACTGCGCATCGACACCAGTGCGAAGACAGGCTCCACTCACGAGATCACGGTGCGGTAGGCGGCACCCCACTGCCCGTCCTGCCGGCGACGAGAATCCCCCACCTCTCTCAAGGAGATCCCCATGCAGAGCCGCATGCTCCGATTCATCCCCCGTGCTGTGCGCGGGCGCTTGTACCCGCTCGCCGCGGGTGCCGCCGCCATGATGCTGGTCACGGCGACGCCCGCCCACGCCTCGGTCATCTGGGACGGCGACGCCTCCCACGGGACCGGCGTGTTCGCAGGGATCCTCTGCGACGCCCCGAACTACACCTACACCACCGACTGGGGCGACGGCCATGGAGACATCCTCGGCCTCGTCAACAAGGCGGGCGGCACGCGCTGCGAGGCGCACAGCGTCAAGGTCGGCGGCTCGGAGTATGCATTCACCAGCGGCAAGGCGTACTGGTGGGGCTGGGATTCGATGACCAGTACCGGCAACACCGGGACCGTGTTCCAGTGGAAGTCGAACGGCACCGGCGAGCAGCATCAGCAGAACTACCCCGTGATCATGATGGTCCTGGAGAACCAGCTCCGCGTCTGGTACGTCGCTCCGGGCGAGCAGTGGATCGGGGTCGGCAGCGGTGCGTGGGCGCCGGAGACCTGGCACAAGATCAAACTCGGGATCAACGCCCAGTCGGGCACCACCGGCTCGTTCCAGGTCTATCTGGACGGCAATCTGATCGTCGATCAGCAGAACGTCCGGACCTGGGACGACCTGGGCAACAAGCCCCGGTGGGGCGTGTACGACTCCAATGTCGCCGATACCGACCAGGTCAACTGGATCAACGGCCTGAAGATGGGCACCACCAGCGGGGACGTGTAGCCCTCCGCTCCCCGTACGCGGGCCCGTCGTCGGAGGCGGGCCCGCTCCTTCCCCCTGACACGCGCAGGTCTGCCGCGCCAGGTTCCCCGTTCCCTTTTCCTCCTGGAGGAGCATCCGTGTCCAGATCCGTCCCGCCGCGCCTGACCCGTGCCGCCATAGCCGGTACGGCCCTGGCCGGTGCGCTCGCGGTGTCCATTCCGGTGCCGGCCGCCCATGCCGCGGAATCCCTGGTCGCCAACGGCGACTTCGAGCAGGTCGCCGCCGACGGCAGCATCGTCGGCTGGCCGCAGAGCGAGAACCGGGCCAGCGGCCACGCCACCATCGTGGACGGCGCGGGCCCCGACGGCAGCCGGGCCCTCGCCCTCGACCTCGGCGACCCGGGAGACAAGGCGGCGGTCGGCCAGGACATTCCCATCGCCGACAACTCCACGTTCCAGGCGTACAGGATCACGTTCGACGAGCGGGCAGTTGGCCTGTCCGGCTACGGCGGCGACCTGTGGGCCCGAAACGTCGGCCAGGACGCCGTCATCGGCCGGATCACCGGCAACACGGGCTGGCGCAAGGCCAACGCCGTCGTCCTCGCCCGGCCCGGCGCCAAGGCCGTCAACCTCCTTCTCGCCCTCGAGCAGACCACCGGTCGCATGCTCATCGACAACGTCAGGGCCGAGCGCATCGAGGGCAACGAGGTGGGCGCCAGCGCCCAGCCGACCGGCGCCGTCCAGCTCACCTGGCACTTCGCCGCGGTCGACGGCACTCCGGCCACGTACCAGGTACACCGCTCGACCAGCCCGGGATTCACCCCGAGCGAGAAGACCCTGATCCGCGAGGTTCCCGACGCGTGGACCGCCGAGGACGGATCCGCCAGGCCCGGTACCCGGTACACGTACAAGGTCGTCGCGCTCGCCGCGGACGGCTCGAAGCTGGGCGTCACCGAGCCGGAGACCGTCACCACCCCGTCGGTGTTCCTGGACGAGCAGCAGACGAATGTGCTGACGGCGACCGAGGACGGCGAGAGGGCTCGCCTCGCGTGGCGGCTCAGGGCGGGCACCAAGGGCCCGGTGACGCTGTATGCGGGTGGCGCCGAGGTCGCCGACGGCAAGCTGCACAAGGCCCGCAAGGTCAGTACGTACGGCGGCCACGGAACCATCGGCGGCGTCACGCTGCGGGGCGGGGAGCGCCGCGGCGCCACCGGTTTCGCAGTCGTCGGGCAGGGCGGCAAGGTCCTGGCCACCGCGAGCCTGGCGAGCCTGCAGCACCCTCGGATGGGGGTCACCGACGACAAACTCGCCGCGATCCGCGCTGCGATCCAACAGGACGGCACCCCCAAGTCGACGTACAACAGCATCGTCAACCGGGTCGGCAAGGGCCTCCCGGCCTACAACTACGGGCCGGGTCCGTCACAGGCGTCCTGGGCCATGGACGCCGCGCTGCTCTACCAGGTCGGCAAGGACCCGGCCTACGCGCAGACCGCCTTTGACGCGCTCATCGAGGCCGGCCGGACCATGCCGTTCATCAACGGCACCGGGTACGCCGGGGCCGCGGCCCTGGAGACCGCCAACGCCGCGGGGCCCCTGGCCACCGCCTACGACTGGGCCTACCCGGCCTGGACACCGCAACAGCGCGCCGAGGCCCAGAAGGTACTGCAGCGTGTGGCGGCATATCTCGAGGTCGCGTACCACCCGAACTTCGACCTGCCGACCAAGCAGAGCAACTGGACCGCGGTAGTGCGCGGCGCCGAGCTGTCGCTGCGGCTTGCGGTACGCGGTGACGGCCCGTTCGACCTCCAGGAGTACCGCATCCCGCAGCTCGTCGACGCGTTGGGACGGCACCTGGACACGGCGTACTCCGACGCCGGCTGGGACCAGGAGGGCATGGACTACTTCAGCTACGGCCTCGGTGTCGGAGCACCCGCTGTCGTCGGCTCCGTCGACGCCGGAATCGGCGCGCTCAAGGCGAAGTGGCGGCGGCCCGCCTTCGCCAACCTGGTGCTGCACAGTGCCTCCGCGCAGCCCGACAACGCCCGGCTGCAATGGGGCGTCTCCACCCCCAATGGCGGGGTGCCCATTCCCGGCCTGATCTTCACCCAGGTTCCCGAGGAGCAGCGGGCGGCGTGGCTGTGGCAGTACCAGAAGACCGTCGGCGGTGGGGGAGGCGCCTACGGACTGCTCAACTACCCGTACGGCGTGGCCCCGCAGGACCCCGACGAGGGACCGGCCGCGGTGCGCGCGGCGCTCCTCGACGACCACGCCGGCTCGTACCTCTTCCGCAGCCGCTACCAGGACAAGGACGATGTGCTGGTCGGCGCGCAGAACCGCAACGACACCCACATCGGGTGGGGTGGTTTCGACACCTTCGCTCTGTCGCTGGTCGGCCAGGACGTGACCTGGGCCCGGCAGCCCGCCAAGGACTACGCCAAGCGGGAGTTGTTCTCCAAGCCGCTGATCGACGGCTTCCCCGAGAAGCGCAGCACGGACTCCACAGCGGGCAAGGGCGAGACGTTGGAGTCCCGGGCCTACGCCGGCCAGGGCGGCGGTTACGTGTCCCTCGACGGTCACCTCAACTACGAGGTGACCAAGGCCCGGCGGGACCTCGCCGTGGACCTGCGGCCGGTGGGCGGGGCGGACGCCGTGATCGCCGTCCACGACGCATTCGCGGACAGCGCCTCCCACGCGTACACCTGGCAGCTGGCCCCTGAGGCGGGTACGGAGATCACCTTCGGGGAGACCGAGTCCGGTGCCAAGACCTTCCTCTTCAAGAAGGGCGACAGCTATCTCAAGGGCTGGGTCCTGAACCCGGACGGAGCCCAACTGTCCACGGAAAAGGGCGCGTTCAAGGTGACCCGGAACGGCACCGACGCAGACTTCAAGATCGTCTTGACGGTCGGCAAGGGCACTCCGCAGACCGCCACCACGTCGGGCGACGAGCTGACGGTCGGCGACACCACGTACGACCTCGGCGATCTCAAGGGCTACGACCCGCGGAAGGGCTGACGAAGCGCGGGGGAGCCGTCGGCGTAGACAGCCGACGGCTCCCGTCCGAGAAGAGGTCTGAGAAGAGGAGGGCAGCACCCTTGGTTCACGAAGACTCATCGGATGGTCCCGCGCGCGGCGGAACCCGTCGGCAGCCACGCCGAGACCTACTCGACCGGCGCCCAGTACGACATCTTCACCGCGCACTACCCCGACGTGAAGGGCGAACTCGGCGGCGAGACCGCCAGGCCCTCCAGCAAGGAGATCCTCATGAACGGCGGCTCCAGCAACTGATGGGCGCGCCCGGGCCGGGGTCACCGGCCTCGTCCGGCGTGGTCGGGCGAGTTCGGCGCCCTCGGTCGGCCCCTTTATGCCACTTCCGTGAGGGGTTCCTCGGCCCAGATAGTCTTGCCGCGGTCTTCGTAGCGCGTTCCCCACCGCTGGGCGAACTGCGACACCAGCAGCAGACCGCGGCCACCCTCGTCGGTCGTGCGGGCGTGCCGCAGATGCGGGGCGGCGCTGCTGCCGTCGGAGACTTCGACGCTCAGCGTACGGTCGCGGATCAGCCGTAACTGTACGGGCGGCTGTGCGTACCGGATGGCGTTGGTGACCAGCTCGCTGACGATGAGCTCGGTGGAGAACGCCTCGGCGTCCATGGCCCAGGTGCTGAGCTGGCGGGCCGTGAGTGAGCGGGCGGTGGCGACGGCTTCCAGGTCGGAGGGGAGCACCCAGGTGGCGACGCGTGAGGGATCGAGGGGCTGGGTGTTTGCCACGAGGACCGCCGCGTCGTCCGGAGGGTCGGCCGGGATCAGCTCCTCGGTGAGCCGCAGGCAGAGGTCCTGCGGGGACTCGTGGGACGTGGACAGCAGGCGCACCAGGTCGTCGTACCCGTCCGCGTCGGTGAAGGCCTGCAACAGCCCTGGTGTGAACAGGACCAGCCGGCATTCATCGGGCAATTGCATGGTGGTCTTGGCGAAGGACGGACCGGGCCGACCGAGCGGCGGCCCGGCCGGGATGTCGGCGAAGGTCACGGTGCCGTCCGGAACCACCGTGGCCAGCCCCGGCGGTCCGGCTGCGGCCACAGTGCACTCACAGGTGACCGGGTCGTAGACCAGGTAGAGGCAGGTGGCGCCGACGGGGCTCCCGGCCGGCGGCTTGGCGGTCTCGGCGTCCATCTGGCGGACCAGGTCGTCGAGACGTGCCATCAGCTCGTCAGGCGCGAGACCGAGGGCAGCCATGGTGTGGACGGCGGTGCGCAGTCGTCCCATGGTGGCGGCGGTGCGCACGCCGCGGCCCGGTGCCCTGCCCGCGACCAGGGCCACCCGGGCTCCGGGCAGGGCGATGACGTCGGTCCAGTCGCCGCCCGCGCCGGACTGGACCCAATGGTGCGCCGCCTGAACCGCCTGGGGCACCTCAAGGTTCTCGGGCACCAGTCCGCGCTGCAGCGTGAGTACGGTGTTGTGCTCGCGTAGATAGCGGCAGGCATTGTCCAGAGCGACGGCGGTACGGGCGACAAGGTCCGACGCCAAGGTGAGGTCGTCGTTCTCGAAGGCGCCGCGGGCGGTCCACCGGTAGAGGGTGACCAGGCCCAGTACACAGTCGCGGGCCAGCAGGGGGACCGCGATCAGCGAATGGACCCCCTCTTCCTGCATGCGCCGGCCACGGACCGCGTCGCCCTGCACCCACCTGCTGTCCGCACCGACCGTGCGCACGAGAAGCGGCCTGCGGTCGGCGAGCACCTGGACGGCGGGCGCGGCGTCAGGGAAGCTGCTCATCTCGCCGACCGTGTACACACCGGGCTGGATGTCGCGGCGGATCGACCGGGAGGCAGCCCGCCGCAGGTCCCAGTCGGCCTCAGCTGTCCTGTCCGGGACCTCTTCCCCGGCCAGGACCGGTTCGAGGAGGTCCACGGCCACGCTGTCGGCCAGCCGTGGCACCACCATGTCGGCCAGTTCGGCCGCGGTGCGCAGCACATCGAGGCCGGTGCCGATCCGGGAACCGGCGTCGGCGATGAGGGCGAGGCGTTCCTGGGCACGATGCTGCTCGGTCACGTCGACGACGAGGTCGGCGATTCCGAGGACGCGGCCGTCGGGATCGTCCAGACGGAATGCGGACGCCGAGTACACGTGTTCGCGGTCGGGATCGCCGGGGGGACGGCCGCGCTTTTCGAAGGCGAGGACCGGCTGCCCGGTCTCCAGGACCTCGGTCATCACTCGTTCGGCGACCTCCGCGCTGAAGTCCGGCCATGCCTCGGTGGGTCGCAGCCCGAGTCCCTCGGTCACCCGAGTGCCCTGCATGCCCTCCGCAGCGGCGTTGTACCGGGTCAGCCGCAGATCGGGGTTGAGGACGAACAGACCGATGGGGGAGCGGGTGAACAGCGCGTCCAGAAGCGCCCGGTCAACGGCGGCCGACCCTTCCCCGCCGGGCGGCACATCGCCGACCCTGCTCGAGGACACATCGACTTTCCAGTGCGGCACCGCCCCCGCCTCGGGTTCGGCGCTCACCCGCACGCGGCAGCCGACGAGGTGCCCGTCCCGGTGCCGCAGCACGACATCGGCGGTCATCTCGTCCGGCGCCTCGACCGTGGCCAGATCCGTGACCGCCCGGCCGAGGACCTGCTGCGCGGGATAGCCCAGCAGGTCCTCGGCGGCCGGACTCCACTCGATCACGATGCCCTCGTCATCGACCCCGAAAGAGGCCGTGCGCGGCCCGCCGTCCACGGAGCCGCCCGAGCGGCGGCCGCTGTCTGCCCACTCGTTCATGATCACCCGACCGTTCTCACACAGGGGCCAGTGCGGTCGTACATCCCAGTCTGACCCGGGCGCTCCGACTCGGCATCCCTGACGGGGCATTCCGTTCGACCCCAGCACGGCATCGCTTCCCGCACCCCGGCAACCGCAGGCGTGACCGTGCGTGCCGCACTCCGCCCGGAACGCACGGTGAAGTGGCTCGCCTCCCGTGTGTGCAGAGGGCGCACGGAGATGTGGCGTACCGCGGTCGCGGATGTGGTGTGCCGCGGTCGTGCCCGGCGACAAGACGTCCGCAGGCCGGTGGCCGATGTATGTCAGGACGCTTCAGGCTCCCTTCGGCACTGCTCCGGCCGCCGGTCCACACCGCGTGTCCCGCGCGAAATACGATTCGCGGCTGTGGCCTGCACGTTGGCTGATGCCGGCGACGCGGCGTCGACTTCCCTGCAACGATCTGCAGATGCCGTGGTCGGTCGTCGCCGCGCTGGTCCGGAATCTGATCACGGCGCCCGCTGCCGAGCTGCGCAGCCACACGGTCAGAGTTGCGGAGTGCTGGCGCCACGGCACGAGAACGCGGTGCTGCCCCGTCAGATCGCCCGAGTCCGCTACCAGTTGGCTGTGTTGGCTGTCCCGATCCGGCTCGCCGCACTCTCCCAGTTGATCCCGGGGTCGCTCTGCGGCGGGAGGCGGCCAGAACTGCGGGCGAGACGGCCTGACCGGCCGACGCCGACTTCTATGCCGGCTGGGGGAGTTCTTGTTCGGTCCAGATGGTCTTGCTGCCGTCGCTGAAGCGGACGCCCCAGCTCTGTGCGAGTTCTGCGCAGATGAACAGGCCGCGGCCGCCTTCGTCACTGGCCTGCGCATGGCGCAGATGCGGTGAGACGGGGCTGGAGTCGCTGACTTCGACGGTGAGCGTACGGCCCTTGATCAGGCGGAGGGTGATGGGCGGGGTGCCGTAACGGACGGCGTTGGTGGCCAGTTCACTGACGATCAGTTCCGTGGTGAGTGAGAGCTCGTCGAGGTTCCATTCGGCCAGTTGTCGCCGTGTGCGGGCTCGGACGGTGGCGACGGCCGCGGGGTCGACCGGCAGGTCCCAGGTGGCGACGTGGCCGGGATCGAGTGTGTGCGTCCGCGCGAGGAGCAATACGGCGTCGGTGCCGGGAGAGGAAGCCGGGACGGTGCGTACCGCTTCGTCGAGCAGGTCGTCCAGCGGCCGTCCGCTGTCGGCGAGGACCTGCCGCAGACGGTCCTCGCCGGCCTTCCTCCCGGCCTCGCCCATGGACAGAAACGCGTCGGTGCACAGCGCCATGATGCTCCCCTCAGGGAGGTCGAGACGGGTGATGACAAACGGTGCTTTCTCGCCGGCACCCAGTGGGGGAGCGATGGGAATGTCGGCTGTCTCGGTTGTTCCGTCGGGGTGTGCGATGACGGGTCGTGGGCCACCGGCGAGGGCGATGACGCAGCTCTTGCTCAGCGGGTCGTAGGCCGCGTAGAGGCAGTCGGCGGTCAGTTCCTGACTCCGCAGGGGGTCGCGGGGCGGCAGGTCGGTGCGTTCGTCGGCGAGTCGGACCACCGTGTCGTCGAGGCGGGCGAGAAGTTCGTCGGGTTCCAGGTCGAGCGCGGCCAGAGTGTGGATGGCGGTGCGCAACTGGCCCATCGCTATGGCAGCTTGGATGCCGGTACCGGAGACGCGGCCGACGGTGAGGGCGATGCGCGCGCCGGAGAGCGGGAAGAGGTCGAACCAGCTGCCGCCGGCATGGGCAGCCTGGTGGAAATGGGCGCTCTCCACCGCTGCCAGCGGCTCTGGGTGCTGGGGAAGGAGACGGCGCTGCAGGGTCAGGGCGACGGTGTGTTCTCGGGTGTAGCGGCGTGCGTTGTCGATATGCAGTGCGGTACGGGAGGCGACCTCCAGTGCGAGGTCGAGGTCCTCGTCCACGAACTCGTCGCGGTCAGGGGAACGGTAGAGGCTCAGCGTTCCGTAGACGCCGCCCCGGAGGGTGAGCGGGGCGACGATGGCGGAATGCGAGGTCGGAGTGGGCGTGGCCCTCCAGCCACGCGGATCGTTGGCGGGGCCGTCGTCCGGGTGGTACGTGATCAGGTGGGGCTGCAGGTCGGTCAGGGACTGGAGCCATGCTGCCGGAAAGCGGAATGGGGCCGTACCGGCGCCCGCCCCCACCGGGTTCCGTTGACCGTCCGCCGACGCGAGGGACATCCGTCGTAGAGGCACGTCGGGTTCCACCGGTGCAGACGGGGGCTCGTCGCCCCGGACGACCGGGTCCAGCAGGTCCACCATCGCTACGTCGGCGAAGGCAGGTACGAGCACGTCGACGAGTTCGGTGCAGGTGGTGTCCAGCGCCAGCGAGGTTCCCACGAGTTGCCGTACATCGTTGAGGACCCGTGTCCGCGTGACGGCACGCTCGCGCACCGTGACGTCCACCTCTGCCGCGGAGAGGCCCAGGACGTGGCCGTCAGCATCCTGGAGCCGGAACACGGAGACGGAGTACACATGCTCGTGGTCCGGGTCGTTGGGCGGGCGGACCTGCACGAGCCTGTCCAGTGCAGGTTCGCCGGTGGCAAGCACGTGGCGCGCCATCGCCACGGTCTCTTCGGGGTCGGACAGCCGGAACACGTCACTGAGTGGGCGGCCGAGCGTGACCGTGAGGTCGAAACCAGTCATGCCTGACGCTGCCGTGTTCATTCGCATGACTCGCAGCTCGGGATCCAGCACCTGCATGCCGATAGGCGATTGCGTGAACAGCGCCTTCAGGAGAGCGTGCTCGCTCGCATCCCCGCACTCCTGCGACCGGAGCAGGCTGAGGACCCAGCCCGAACCACCGTCGCTCAGCGTCACGGGCCGCATCACCAGTCCGTCTGGGACCGCCCCTGGGCCGCTGGAACGACTGTCCTGGTCCGTGACGGCCCGAACCCATGGTCCGGCCAGCAGCTCCAGGACGGGACGGCCGAGTGCCTCGGACGCTTCGTGGTCGAAAAGGGACTTGGCCTCCTGGCTCCACGCCACCACGACACCCGCTGCGTCGATCTTGAGCAGCGCGTCCGGTGCCATGGACTGCTCGCCTCCATGCGTCGCTTCCCGACGACGGGCATCAGCCCGGCAGGCCGGGAGCCTGCGTACGGTCAGGCCACTTCCAGGGTGCCTCGCGGCGCGGGGTACCGCACATCGGCGAGGCGGCATGCGGCACAGACGTCTGATGGGCCCGGCCTGCCAGCGTCTCAGCAGCCGGAGACGTTCCGTACGGCGCGGGCGGGCGACCACTGCACTTCATGATGCCGCGGTCAGCGGAGAGGTTCAGGTTCGAACGAGTGAACCCAGTCGTTCCGCGCGTAGCGGCCGATGTGACAGCGGGAAGGCCATTCCCCACCGGACAAACGATGGGCAGGAAGCATCCCTATGCCGAAGTTCCTCATCCAGGCCACCTACACGCCCGAGGGCACCAAGGGTCTGCTCAAGGAAGGCGCGAGTGGCCGTCGCGCCGCCGTCGACCATGTCGTCACCAATCTCGGCGGGCGGGTCGAGGCCATGTACTTCGCCTTCGGGGAGGACGACATCGTGCTTATCGTCGACTTCCCCGACCCGGTCTCCATGGCCGCCGTCAGCCTCACCGTCAAGGCCAGCGGAGCCCTCCACACCCGGGCCACCCCTCTCCTCACCCTCGACGAGATCGACGAGGCCGCCCGTCGGCAAGTCACCTTCCGATCCCCCGGCATGTGAGCCCGGGACCCTTGGCCCGGTACCGGGAACCGGTCGTGCCGCCTACCGCCGTCCGTGACCGACCAGGCAGCGCGCGACCGACGCGGACGATCTCTGAGCTTCTCGGCGCTGGTGAGGGTGCGATCGATGGCGCCGACAGCTTCGCGGGCCTCGCCCTGTGTGTCGCGGTCGGTACGTATGTAGACGGCCGGACCGCGGACGGGCGGTTCGAAAGGGACTGACAGACGGTCTTCGGTGTGGTTACGATGCCCGCGATGAACACCTTCTTCTCATTGGGATCGGAGGAATCGTCCGCGCAAGGTGAGTGCTGATGGCACATCACTTCACGCAGGAGATTCCGGCCCACCTGTTGATGTGGCAGCGCGTACGTGAGTACGCCGTGCCACCGTCCATGATCGAGACCGCGACCGCGCGCCGTGCAGCCGGTGACTGGGCGGGAGCCTGTGCCGCCGCCCGGATCGACGTAGACCTCGATCTGCGCGCCGTGCGCGACCGCCACGGCACCGATATCGCCACCCGTATCCGTGCAGATCTGCGCAGGCTCGCGCCCGATCTGCTCCGCTGGCACATGCCCAGGATCGCTCCCGACGGGCGCCTGAGGCCCGGCCTCACCATCTCCTTGGCCCGTTACGGGAGGTGCGGCGGAACACCGCCGCACCTCGTGGTGCGGACACCGCCCGCCCACGCGGACGCCGGACAGCGGATGTCGCTGGACGTGTGGGAGGGGTCGGCGAACGACCGTTCCGCGAACCGTCCGTACCTCCATCCGCATCCGCATCCCGACCGGCGTTTCCGGCTCGATCTGCACCGGCATCTCTGGGATTCGGGACGGAGCGGCGAACTGGCGCGGCGCGGAGGTGCGCCGTCCGTGGCGCCCCCCGGCCGGCCCGCCCTTCACGACTCGCCCTGGGCAGTGGCCGGCTGGGCTGCCGAGGCGGAGTTGCTGTTGCGGGCCGAGGGGCGCTCTCGTGGGGCCTTCACCGTACGGCTCGGAGCGCGCAGTCGTGCCGTCCTCGAACTCGTCGCCCCCGACGACAGCCACGTGCCGACGTTCCGGCCGCTGCGGGAGACACTGCCCCCACAGGAAGTCGCGGTGCTGCCCGTGCTGCCCGAGGCGGCGGCACGGATTCTTCCGGATCTGGAACTGCTACGGGCCGGGCTGATCACGGTCGGGCGGCTGCATCCGCTCGTGGCCCCGGCGGTGCGGGGAGACGGCCCGAAGTCCGTGGCCGGCCGCGCATCCGAGCCCGGCGACCCGCACCGGGTGGAGTGCCGGGGCGAGGTCCATCGCATCGCGCTGCGCGACGGGGTGCTGAGCGCGGTCGATCACGACCCGGACCAACTCCGCCGAGAGGACCTGCTGGTGGCGCTCGGGGGTACGGCGCTGCCCTGCCTACGGGCGATCGACGCGGTGCACCGCAACCCTGAGGCGCTTCCCGCCGTACGGGAACGGCTCCGCCACGGCGACGTCACCGGTGCGCTCGCCGTGGTCGAGAGGCTGCTCGGTCCCGGTGCGATGCTGCGCGACGGGCCGCTCAGGGAGGAACTGGAGTCGGCCGCGATCCGCCGTATCGATCACGGGCTCTTCCGCGCGGGGCTCGCCGACGTACCCGCCGGCCCCGGCGAACCACGGGGCGGGCACCCTTCGGGCGCGCGGCACACGGAAGCGGGCCACCGACCCCGGCTCGGCCGCGGCACATCCCTTGCAGTGCGCCGCAAGCGCGGCAGCCGGGGCCGGCCTCGCACCGGTCAGATCTGATCCGCCCTCACTCACCAATCGGCTGACTCGCCGAAGTCCCCTTCACGCACGGTGCGTTGCGCGCCGCATGCCCATACGCCCTCAGGAACGGCACGCCCCGTTCCCCTCTCCCACTCCAGGTGATGCCCCATGACTTCCAGCACCGTCCTGCCCGTCCTTGCCCTCGCCCCCGCCACCGCGACCACCAAGACCGATACGGAC
The DNA here is from genome assembly GCF_044748025.1 of Streptomyces sp. NPDC090032. NCBI lineage: Bacteria > Bacillati > Actinomycetota > Actinomycetes > Kitasatosporales > Streptomycetaceae > Streptomyces > Streptomyces sp. NPDC090032. The sequence goes on from NZ_JBIVFF010000002.1 coordinate 127,359, forward strand.
CTGGCCCTCGCCGCCCATCTCCTCTCCCTCCTGCGGTCAACCACCACCGAGCCGCGCCCCGACGAACAGCTCGAAGCGCTCACCCTGGCCGTCGCCGCCGACCTGCCCGTGCTGCTCTGGGGCGAGCCGGGCATCGGCAAGACCGCCGCCCTGACGCAACTCGCCGCCTCGCTCGACCTGCCGCTCACGACGGTGATCGCCAGCGTCCACGAGCCGTCCGACTTCTCCGGGCTGCCCATCGTCGGCGACGACCCGGCCGTGCAGGGCGTGCCGATGGCGCCGCCGCAGTGGGCCGTCGAACTCGTACGCGCCGGCCGGGGGCTGCTCTTCCTGGACGAACTCTCCACCGCCACCCCGGCCGTCCAGGCCGCACTGCTGCGCGTAGTCCTGGAACGGCGGGTCGGAGCGCTCCAGCTCCCGCCGGACGTAAGGATCGTGGCCGCCGCCAACCCGCGTGCCTCGGCAGCGGACGGGTGGGAGCTGAGCCCGCCGCTCGCCAACCGCTTCGTGCACCTGAACTGGGTGCACGACCGGGACGTCGTGGTACGCGGCCTCGGCGGCGTCTGGCCCCGGGCGGAGCTGCCCCGGCTCGCTCCTGAACGGCTGGCAGAGGCGGTGACGTTCGCCCGGCACGCGGTCTGCGGATTCCTGAAGGCCCGGCCGACACTGATCCACCGGCTGCCGACCTCCGAGACCCGGCGCGGCGGTGCGTGGCCGTCGCCCCGGAGCTGGGAGGCCGCGCTGACCCTGCTCGCCTTCGGTACGGCGGCCTCAGTCTCCCGGGACGTCCTCGCGCTGCTCGTGCGGGGCGCGGTGGGGGACGGGCCGGGGCTCGAACTCCTCGCCCACCTCGACCGGATGGACCTGCCGGACCCGGAGTCGCTGCTCGCCGACCCGGCCGCCGCCGAGCTGCCGGAGCGGGGCGATCTGCGGCAGGCGGCGCTGGAGGCGGTGGTGGCCGCCGTCGGGGCACGGCCGGAGCGGCACCGGTGGGAGGCGGGCTGGGCCGTGCTGGTCAGGGCCCTGGAGACCGGAGCCCCGGACCTCCTGGTCGCCCCGGCGACGGCTCTGGCCGGGCTGCGGCGAGACGACTGGGAGGTGCCGGTGGCGGTGGAACGGCTGGCCGGGGTCGTCGGGCTCGCCCGGACTGCGGACCGGTCGGTGGAACGGGTCGCGGCAGCGGCCGACGCCCGTCGCGTGACGGGGACGCGTCGATGACGGCAGCCGCGAACCACCCCGGACCGCGCCCGCTCCCGCGATCGGCGACGGCTGCCGCGCGGCGCCCGGGACCACGCCCGCTGCCGCGCCCCATGTCCCCGCCCGCGCCCCCACGCCCGGTGCGGGCGACAGCGCCGGAGCGCGCCGCAGGGCCCGGCGACCGGCCCGGACTCCCGCTGGACCGGGAGAAGTTGTTCGCCGCCCGGCTGCACGCGGTGAGGGTCCGCCCGTACCTGGCCGACGCGCTCTTCGCGCTGCATGTGGTGGAGGACCGTGCGGTGCCGACGATGGCGGTGGACGCGCACTGGCGCTGCTACGTGTCGCCCGGATTCGTGGCCCGCACACCGCTGGAGGAACTGGCGGGCGTCTGGGTGCACGAGGTCTCCCATCTGCTCCGTGACCACCACGGGCGCGGCGAGCGGTATGCGCGGGAGCATGAGGAGTCCGGGCCGGGCGAGCGAAGCGAGATGGGGGTCCCCCCGGCCGAAGGCTGGGGGAGGCTGCGTCGGAACATCGCCGCCGACTTCGAGATCAACGACGACATCTACGGTGACGGACTGCCCCGGCCCTTCGGGGCGGTCGTGCCGTCGCTGTTGCGACTGCCCGACGGTCTGCTGATGGAGGAGTACCTGCGGACGGCCTCGATGTCCGGGCTCGGCGCGGAACTGGCCTGGCTGGACTGCGGCAGTGGTGCCGACGGGCACGACCGGCCGTGGGAGCTGGGGCCCGGCGGGGCGAACGGACTCACCCGGCAGCAGCGGGACGCGGTTCGCTTCCGGGTCGCGGAGGGCATCAAGGGCCGGCCCGGCCACGCGCCGGATGGGTGGCGGCGGTGGGCCGACGAGGCGTTCCAACCGCCGCAGCCGTGGCGGCAGTTGTTGGGCGCGGCAGTCCGCTCGGCGGCGAGTGCGCCCGGAGTGGGGGAGAACCACACCTACCGGCGTCCGTCCCGCCGCTCGTCGAGCGTCCCTGGAGTGGTTCTGCCGAGCCTTCGCCGTACGCCGCCCCGCGTCTGCGTCGTCATCGACACCTCCGGGTCGGTGAGCGACGCCGAGCTGGGCAGCGCGCTCCTCGAGGTCGCGGCGATCTCGCGGGCCGTCGGCGGGCGGCGCGACCTGGTCTCGGTGGTCTCCTGCGACGCGGCGGCCGGCGTCGCCGTCCCGCTCTGCCGTGCCGAGAGCCTCGAGCTGCTCGGCGGCGGCGGAACCGATCTGCGCTCCGGTTTCGCCCGGGCGCTCCGTTCCCGGCCCCGCCCCGACGTGATCGTCGCCCTGACCGACGGGCAGACGCCGTGGCCCTCCGGGCAGCCGCCCTGCCGCACCGTCGTCGGCCTGTTCCCGCGACCCGCCCGCGCCACGGACGAGGACGACTCCGACTACGTACCGGACACCCCGCCGTCCTGGGCGCGCGTCGTCACCATCGGTTGAGGAAGGCAGCAGGCGTCCGTCGCTCAGCGGCGAGGAATTGCCGGCGGTGATCGTCCCGTCCGGCCGGAAGGGCTTGAGACCTGTCGGTTTCTCGATCGGCACGGATGACGAGGCCGTCGTAAAACCCCTCGCCCATGCTCTGGCAGGACGCGGACGGAGCGTCCAGCCATAGAGCGTCGCCCATTCACGATGAAGACGTATTGGCCTATGCGTTGATCAATCAAATCTTCTTGGTTTCTTCCGGGTTGAAGCATGAAATCGAGTATCAGCCTTCAAGTGTTCGTTGCTGGATTGTGATCTCCGTGAATGCAACCGTGTTCACCGTCACCTTGCGAAGATCTCTGAAGCCGTGAATCTGGAGGTTTGTCGGCTTGCAGCGTGATCTTGGGGCCAAGGAATATGTCCGGCGGTGTGCGACAGGTCAACAGAGCCAACCGCCAAGGAGATTGCACTCTTGAGACGCAGACGCTTATCCAGAACGCTACGGAGAATTGCCGCGGGCGCGGCGCTCGTCGTCTTCGTAGGAGCCGGACCTGCGGTCGCTGTGGATGCGGCGGACGTGAAGACGGACGCGGCACGTTCGACACGCCCCGCAGAAGAAGCCGATCCGTCGGCCCCGCCGCCCAAGGTTCACGGGCCGGAACCGAAGGGGCTGGCCGCGGCGGGGGCGCGCCCGGCGTCGGGCAAGAGCCCGAAGGCCGACCCGCTTTCCCGTAACAGCGCGCCGGGCGGATTCCAGCGGGTGACCTCACAGAAGGTCAAGCTCAAGAACACCGTGACCGACCCCGACGGTGACCAGGTGAACCTGACGTTCGAGGTGTGGACAGCGGACGCTGCCGGCAACCCGAAGACGAAGGTCATGCTCAACGACAGCCAGTACGGCGTCATCGTCTCCCCTTACGTGGCGTCGGGCTCGACGGCCACGGTGGAGGTCCCCGCGGGGAAACTGTCGCTGAACCAGAACTACGTCTTCCACACCAACGCCTACGACGGCTCCCTGTATGAGACGGCCTGGTCGCCATGGGCGAAGTTCCGGGTGGAGCTCCCGGTCGACCTGACGCTGCCGACGCCCGACTACACCGCGCCGGACCCCAGCTCGCTGAACACCCCGCCGGACCGGCGCCAGACCCGGCCGCTGGGCTCCTCCGGCAGCCTGGCTGCGCAGCGAGCCCAGGGCGGCGAGCAGTGCAGCGAGAAAGACGCCGACGGCCGGCAGGTGTGCTTCGGCAAGCAGCTCTCCAAGGACGAGGCGCCCAAGAACGTGGCCCGTTCGATGGCCAGAGCCGAAGGGACCGCAGGGGTGGAGTGGTGCCACACCGACTTCCCCGACATCCTCGCCACGCGCTTCACCGAATGCGACGTGCGATCCGTGCCGGTCATCATCCGCACCGACGGTGTGCCCGACGCGATCGCGTACTTCATGTTCCTGCGCATGATCCAGCTCGACGGGCAGAACAGCTTCACCGAGCACCTGACGATCGAGCCGGCGCAGCAGATCCCGACGGACTTCGCGGAGATCGACCTGGCCATCAACGAGCACCTGTGCCAGGGCTCGTGCAAGCCGATCGAGCCGGATGACGGTGCCTGGACCGACAAGACGTGGTGGACGCCGGGTGACATGCACTCCACCTCGGTGACCACGCCTTACACGTGGGACGCTTCGACCGCTGGCCAGCAGTACTTGTTCAAGCCGGACATCAAGATCGACGCGAGCATCCTCCCGTCCGACGGGAAGATCCGCCCGTTCATGACCGGCTACCAGTGGTCACTGGACTACAGCGGCGGCGTCGAGGACATGGACAAGATCCGCTGCGACACCACCGACGCCGGGCCCGGCACGGGCTGTGTGTTCGTCAACCACGCGCCGACGTACAGCTTCAATGCCAAGGCGTTCCCGCAGGCCGCCGCACACGCGTGGCTGATCCAGAAGTCCACGCCGAAGCACCCCGGTTCGATGCAGGACCAAAAACCGCTCTACTACATGGGCGACAGTGCGCAGAACTCGCGGAGCCGGAACCGGATCTGCCCCACGGGGTGGGCGAAGGAGAACGGTGACGCCTCGGCCCTGGTGGATGCGGCCGACGAACTGAACTGTGACGAGTTCGCCTTCGCGTCGACGTACAACAGCGGCGGCATGTCGAGCTCCGAGGGCGGGCTGAATCCGGCGCTGCTGCCGGGCGGGACCACACCGACCGGCGCGGCATGCATCGGTACGTACGCCAAGAAGCAGGGCAGTGCGGTGCACCTGTTCAGCCTGAACGGAACCGACCCGACGTTCACCGAGGTGTGCGGGCGTTCGGCGATCTCCGGCATGCACAACCAGGAGTCCATGGGCAATCACTTCGCGACGTTCATGCGCGACAACAGGATCATGGACAAGGACCCGTACTGGCTGGACACCCGCATGGACGACGGCGGGACCTGCACGTACGGGACCGGCGGTGGCCAGCCTGTCATCTGCAAGCTGACCGCACAGTAGATTCCGTGCAACAGCACCGGCCCCCACCCTGCGCGCGGGTGGGGGCCGGTGGCGTCGGCCGGCATGGTCAGGGCATGGGGATCAGCACACAGGGAAGGTCGCCGGCCCTGACGGCGGCCTCGTCGATGGACAGGCCGCAGTAGTTGCCGACGGCGGTGAACACCGCCTCGGGCAGCCGCGGCCCGTGCTCCTCGTAATACTCCACCACCGCGGCCTCGCCGACGTTCCCGATCGTGGGGAAGACGGCACCCGCCGCGTGGAGCGCCGAGTCCAGGGCGGATGCATCGCCGGTGTCTTCCCCGAACGCGGCCCGCCGGGCCCGCTCGTCGCCGGGGACGTGAAGGACCTGCGACGGCGGACTGAAGCGGTTCAGCGTCAGGCAGACGATCTCCTCACCCGGGCGAGGCCACATCGACTCCACCTTGCGGTAGCCGGTGGACCACGTCGCAGCCCCCCAGTCCTCCAGCACGTACACCCAGTCACCGCACGTCCCGTACATGACGGGGTTCACCGCGGGCGAGGGGCGGCCGGGACCTCCCACCGGTACATCAAGGTCCCTGTACGGGGTGCGCGCGGTCAGCTCATCGATGTCGGCGCCCAGCGCGATGAGGAAGTCGTCCGGCTCCAGGCCCCTGGCAGCGGTCAGCGAGATCCCGCCGAGCATTCCGTGCACACCCGCGGATACGGGGGTGTGGTGGTGTGCGCCTATCCAAGCAGTGCCATCGGTCATCAAGTTCTCCGGTGTGGTTCCGATGCCGGTGAGCATACCGACACGTGTTTCTCTCTCGGCCCGACGCAGGCCAACTCCCCTTTTCACCAGGCCACTTTGGCGATTCTCGGCTACTTGAGGGAGCGCGGCCCGCAGGGCCGCCCAGCTACGCAAGAATGCTTCCGACACGGCCCGTTGAGGGGCCTGCGCGTGCCGAAAATTGCGTCCGCCCCGGTCAACACCCATCGTGTGGGGCCCAAATATGGGATTCGCCGCTGATCTGCGGGTTCGTAGTGGTGTCGACCGGCGGTCTGGTACTCGTTGACGAGTCCTCAGAGTGACGGGCTTCAACGCCGTACGAAATTCGTGTTTTTGAGCCCCGCAGGGGCAGTCAGACCGTGATCGACGGCTTCGGCAGCACCGTGGACGGGTTCCTGGGGATGTTGCGGGGCGAGAACCAAGGCAAGATCATCGTGCGGGCGACCGGGGCGGACGCCTGACGGACCGGGGCGTGCCCGGCACCGCGCGTGTTGCAGAAGGCCGCGATCACGGCATTTCACTTGTATGCGTGGGGTGTTGAGGGGGTGAGCCCGTGTAGGTGGAGACGTTCACCGGGCTGAGGACGCGACAGTTCGAGTGGCTGTTGAAGGTGGTTCGAGAGCGAGGCGGCAATGGTCCCGGTCGAAGCCGGCCGTGGTGCCTGCCCTTGGCGGACCGCGTGCTGCTCAGCCGGGCTTTCGGGAGACTTGCGGGGCACCTCTTTCGCGGTCAGCGGCCTGCCCAGTGCGGTGGGCGCTTTTCGGCGAAGGCGTGAGCTCCTTCCTGCGCGTCGTGGGACGCGAGGACCGGGGCGACGAGCCGGTCCTGCTGGCGGAAGGCATCCTGGTCGCCGTACGCGGTCCGCTCGTTGACCGCGCGTTTGAGGGCCGCGATGGACAGCGGGGCGTTGCGTGCGATGCGATGGGCCAGTTCCACGGCCTTGGTGAGCGTCTCGCCGGGTGGGGTGAGGTGGTTGACGAGGCCGAGCTGATGAGCCCGTTCGGCGGGCAGGGGGTCGCCGGTGAGGAGTATCTCGACGGCGATGTTGCGGGGGATGCGTTCGGGCAGGCGCACGATTCCTCCTTCCGGGGGCACCAGGCCGAACGTCACCTCCGTGAGGCCGAAGGTGGCATCCTGGGCTGCCACGATCAGGTCGCAGGCGAGTGCCATCTCGGTGCCACCGCCCAGCGCCCAGCCCTCGACGGCAGCGATGAGCGGGGTGCGGAGCTGGGTTCGGGTGAGGCCCGCGAAGCCTCGCCCGGGGATGACCGGGGTATCTCCCCTTGCGAACGCCTTGAGGTCCATCCCCGCGCTGAAGGTGCCGCCGGCACCGGTGAGCACACCGACCATCAGGTCGTCACGGGCGTCGAGTTGGTCGAAGGCATCGGCCAACGCCCGCGCGGTGGCGCCATCGACGGCGTTGCGTGCCTTCGGCCGGTCGATAGTGATCACGAGAACGCCGTCGCGTTCCTCGGTGTGCACGGTGGGCGCATCGGTGGTGGGTTCGGTGGTCATGGTGGGGCTTCCTTGTCGTTCCCGCCGGCGTGGATCGTCTACCGCTGACGGCGCAGAGCTCCTCGGGGCGCTCGTCGTCCAGTGCCGGGTGCTGTTGGTTTCGGACCACTGCTAGCTCGGGATCGCTCCGCCGGTACGCAGTGACTCGATGTCGGCGGCAGCGAAGCCGAGTTCGGTGAGGACCTCTTCGGTGTGCTCACCCAGATCGGGTGCCGGCCGTGGGGGAACCTTCTGTTCCTGGTCCAGGTGCACGGGGCTGTTGAGGGTCAGGTGTGGCTCGCTGCTCCCGTCCTCGATCGGCACCACGATCTGGTTGGCCAGGAGTTGGGGGTCCTGGGCGAATTCCTCGAGTGTCTGGGCAACCCCGTAGGTGAGGCCGGCGGCGTCGAGTACCTCGCGCCATTCGGCCAGGGGACGGGTGGCGAACCGCTTGTCCAGCAGAGTGACGATGTCGGCGGCGTGGGCGCGGCGACTGGCGGTGTCGTGGAACCGGGGGTCCTCGACGGCCTCGGGGTGGCCGATGGCCTTGAGGAAGAGGGGGACTTGCTTGTCTTCGTTCGCGAAGGCCAGGAGGATCCAGCGGTCGTCCGCGGTGCGGTACACGTTGGCCAGGGCGTTAGGTGGGTGGGAGCGGTCGGCGGGGCGAGGGGGTTTCCCGCCGAGCAGGGCTGCCTGCAGCCACATCCCGGCGGCCCAGGCGCCTTCGGCGACCAGGGACGCGCTGACGCGTGCGCCCTGGCCGGTCTTCTCGCGTCGGTACAGGGCGGTCATGATCCCGGCGAACAGGGTGATACCGGTGGGGTGATCGCCAGAGCCGAACGCGTTGATGGCCGGGGCCGCGTCGCGCTGGCGAGTGAAGTCCATCAGACCGCTGCGTGCCCAGAATGCCGTGACGTCGAAGCCGGGCAGGTGTGCGTCCGGGCCCTGCTCGCCGAAGCCGGTGACGTCGGCGTAGATCAGCCGGGGGTTGAGGGAGGCGAGATCGTCGTAGTCCAGGCCCAGCTTGTCCCGGGTGCGGGGCGGGAAGTTGGTGATCAGGACGTCCGCCCACCGCACCAGTCGTTCCAGTACCGACCGGGCGTCGGACGATTTCAGGTTGAGCTCGATGCTGCGCTTGTTGCGGTTGTCCAGTTGCCAGGGGTAGTTGACCCCTTCAACCTGGGGATTGGGGGGCATTCGGCTGAGGGCACGGTAGCTGTCGCCGGTGTGCGGTGGCTCCACCTTGACGACATCGGCTCCGAAGTCACCGAGCACCGAGGCCGCGGCCGGTCCGGCTATGAAGCTGGCGAGATCGACGACGTGCAGTCCCTCCAGCAAGGGCGTGTTCTCCATGACAGGGTCCTCTCCCCGCCCTGTGTCCGGCGGGGTGTCGGTGTCCTCGCCGCCGGCGCTGCCCGCACCCGGGCCGCCAATGGATGCGGACGCGGGAGACGCTGCGGCGAAGCTGTACTGATGTGACCGGTCCGGCAGTCGCCCGGCTCGGCAGTGCAAGGCGCGGGGTGCCATGCGCACCGGTGCTAGTGGTGGCCGTTGGGGGCCATGGGCACGAAGGCGTTGTATCCGGTGATGTCGCGGCCGACGATCAGTGCCTGCACGGTGTCGGTGCCCTCGTAGGTGTCGATGGCCTCGATGTCGCACAGATGCCGGGCCACGTGGTAGTCGAGCAGGATCCCGTTGCCACCGAGCATGTCGCGGGCGTCGGCGAGGATGGCCCGGGCTCGTTCCGTGTAGTGCATCTTGGCCAGCGCGACCCGCGGCATCGACATCTTGCCTTCGTCCATGAGCTGGCTGAGCCGGTAATTCATGCACACCATGTCAGTGATGTCCGCCAGCATCCGCGCCAGCCGGTACTGGATCAGCTGGAAGGCCGCCAGCGGTACACCGAACTGCTTGCGCTGCTTGGCGTAGGCCAGCGCGGTCTCGTAGCCGGCGATGGCGGCGCCGATCGACTCCCAGGCCACGCAGAAGCGCGAGGCCAGCAGGACCTTCTCGGTGTCCCGGAAGGTGTTGACGTTCGCCAGGCGGTTCTCGGCGGGCACGCGGACGTCGGTGAGGGAGATCTGCGCGTTCTGCACACAGCGCAGTGCCATCTTTCCGGTGATGGCCTCGGCCTCGAACCCCGGGGTGCCCTTCTCGACGACGTAACCGCCCACGTGGCCGTCGTCACCGCGGGCCCAGATGATCGAGTAGTCGGCGAACGTCGCGTTGCCGATCCAGCGCTTGTGGCCGTTGAGCACGTACGAGTCGCCGTCCCGGTGCGCGGTCGATTCCAGCTTGACCACGTCCGTGCCGTGGGCCGGCTCGGTCAGACCGAAGGCGCCGATCTTCTCCAGACGTGCCATCTGCGGCAGGAAGCGCTCCTTCTGCTCCTCCGATCCCAGCAGCGCGATCGACATCATGGCCAGCGCCGAGTGCACCCCCATGAACGTGGACATGCTCAGGTCGCCGCGGGCCAGCTCCATGATCACCACACCGGCCGTCACGTTGCTCATCCCGGGCGCACCGTATCCGGGAATCTGGAAACCGGCGATGCCCAGCTGCGCCAGCTTGGGGACCAGCTCGTGCGGGAATTCCGCCCGCTCCCAGTAAGGGTTGATGATCGGAGTGACCTCCTGGTCCATGAAGTCCCGCACCTTCTGGCGGAGGGCCTGCTGCTCATCCGTGAGCAGATCGTTCAGCAGGTAGTAGTCCGTGTTCTCGGGGCCACCCAGCACGGGGGGCTGGACGACCGGATGCCCGTTTCCGGAGCCGACGGTGGTCACGTCGACGGGCATCATCGTGTCCTGGCGTTGCGCGTTCATCCGTCCGACGCTCCTTCTTGTTCGGCCTGGGTCCGATCCCTCCCCCTGACACGACGCTAGGGGCTGTCCGGGGAGAAACCATCGGACGCGGGGTACGAACTTTTCGAAAGAATTCGTGCCCGCGAACCGATAAACCCGGGGTGACCGCCCCGGCACAGAAAGGCGTGAGGAGTGAGGCGTGGAATTCAGGTAGAGGAGTGAGGCGTGGAATTAAGGTAACTGTCCTTCGCCTGACCGGCGTTGGCGGCCTCTCCGCCGGGACCGGTTGCTGAAGGTGTTGGCCGGTTGCGCTGGATGGCACGGTCGGGACCGTCGCGATAGCGTGACGATATGGCCGTGGGCAGCGATGAAGCAGAAAAGTGCTTGTCTGCCGTGGCGTCGAACGTCGCCGCACACACGCCGGAGGTCAGCCGCGACGTGTGGGAGCTCGTGATTGCCGAAATCCCGCAACTGAGAGGCGACGGGATAATTCTCAACACTCTTAAAGCGAGTGTCGAGGAGAATATCGCCACATTGCTGCACGGTTTCGAGAACGTCATGCCGCTGGACCATGTTGAGGGGCCCGCGGCTGCTTTGGACTATGCGCGTCGGCTGGCTCAGCGCAATGTTCCCATCAGCTCGCTCATCAGGTCCTACCGGCTCGGACACTGCCGATTCCTGCAGTGGTGCCTGGACGAGCTCCGCCGTCAAGGGCCCGATGAGGATGTCTGCACGGCTACCGCGCAGCTCATGCTGGAATTGAGCTTCGGATACATCGACCGCGTCAGCGAACGAGTCGTCGAGGTCTACCAGTTGGAACGGGACCGTTGGCTGCTGGGCCAGACGGCCGTACGCGCGGTACGTGTGCGAGAGATCCTCGCCGAAAAGCATGTGGACGCCGACTCGGCGGAATCAGCCCTCGGCTATCGCATACGTCGACATCATCACGTAGGGATGCTCCTCTGGCTGCCCCAGCGGCCCTTCGGCGGTGAAGGCCTCGCCCGGCTCGACCGGCTGACAAGCCGGATCGCCGAGGAACTCAACTGCTGTACCAACCCGCTGTTCGCCGCCCGCGACGAAACCCTGGCATGGGCCTGGCTGCCCTTCGACTCGCCCCGCGACCTTGCCTGGGACGTGCTGGCGAGCGCGGTCGAGGACGGCGACCCCACCGCGAGGGCCGCCGTGGGGGACATGGAACCCGGCATCGAAGGCTTCCGCCGCACACATCGCCAAGCCCTGCGCGCACAGGCACTGGCCATGGCTGCGAGTCCCGGAACACGGGTCACCGCCTACGCCCAGGTCGCCCCGATCGCATTGATGTGCACGGACATCGAGGACACACGCGCCTGGGTGTGGAGCGTGCTGGGTGCCCTGGCCTTCGACGACGAGCACTGCGCACGACTCCGGGAGACCTTGCAGATCTTCCTCGCCACCGGCTCCAGCTATACCGCCACCGCCAGCCAGCAGATTCTGCACAAGAACACCGTGCAGTACCGCATTCGTAAAGCCGAGGAAGCCCTGGGGCGGCCACTGCAGGAACGGCGCCGCGACCTGGAGTTGGCGCTGCTCGCCGTTCAGTACCTCGGCTCATCGTTCCTGCGGACGAACCCCTCCTGAGCACGATGCTCACGGCCTCCCCCCGGGGAGTCGGCTCATCGATCGCCCGGTTCGGCCGGCGGGACGATCTCCCGCTTGAGGATCTTGCCGGTGGAACCTTTCGGCAGCGCGTCCACGATCCATACCTTCCGCGGATACTTGTACGCGGCGACCTGGCGCTTGACGTAATCACGCAGTTCCTGGGCTGTGGCAGCGGCGCCTGGTTTGAGAACGACGGCGGCGCCGATCTCCTCGCCGAGATCAGGATCCGGCAGGCCGATGACTGCGGCTTCGGCCACCGCAGGATGCTCGTACAGCACGTCTTCGACCTCGCGCGGGTACACGTTGTACCCGCCACGAATGATCAGGTCCGTCTTCCGGCCGACGATCCAGAAGTATCCGTCCTGGTCGACCCGGCCGAGGTCGCCGGCGTGGAACCAGCCGTTACGGATCGCCGCGGCCGTGGCCTCGGGACGCTGCCAGTAGCCCTTCATCACATTGTGTCCGCGGATCAGGATCTCGCCGGTTTCGCCCTGTGACACCTCGTTGCCGCCGTTGTCGGCCACCCGCATCTGGACGCCGTGGATCGGGGTGCCGATCGAGCCGGGCTTGCGTGGGGCGTCCAGGCGGCTGAACGAGGCGACCGGTGAGGTCTCCGACAGCCCGTAGCCCTCGAGCACGACACAGCCGAACGCGGCCTCGAAGTCGCGCAGCACCTGGACCGGAATGGCCGCGCCACCGGAGACGGCCAGCCGAAGCGCGGAGACGTCGTAGGAGTCCCGGTCCAGCGGCTGCACCAGTCTGCTGAAGATCGTCGGTACCCCGGCGAAGACCGTCACCCCGTGCTCGTCCAGCATCCGCAGCGCCTGCTCGGCGTCGAAGCGCGGCAGCAGAGTCAGACATGCACCGGCGGTGACGGCGGCGTTGAGCGTGCAGCTCTGCCCGAACGCGTGGAACAGGGGGAGCCCACCGAAGATCACGTCGTCCGAGGTGAGGTGAAGCAACTCAGTCGCCACGACCTCGCAGTTGCGGGTGAGGTTGGCATGGGTCAGCTCGGCACCCTTCGGCTGACCGGTCGTCCCCGATGTGTAGAGGATGACCGCAGTGTCGTCCTCGTGCCGCTCGATCACGTCCTCGACGAGTGGAGCGGACGCGAGCAGCGTGTCGAATCCGCCGGGACCGACGACCACCGCATAGGCCCCGACCTGCTGTGCGCCGGTCCGTACCTCGTCGGCAAAGGCGGGCCGGGCGAACAGCAGCCGGGCACCTGAGTCGCCGAGGTAAAAGGCGACCTCCCGGGCCTTGAGCAGGGGGTTCATCGGAACGACGATGCCGCCCGCCCGGAGCACGCCGAAGTAGGCGATGGCGAATTCCGGACTGTTGGGCAGCATGATGGCAACTTGGTCGCCAGGCTTGACGCCTCGGTCACGGAGCAGTCCCGCCATGCGGGCGCTGACCTGGTCAAGCGCCCGATACGAGAGGATGTCATCTCCCAGACGCAGCGCGGCGCGGTCCGGGTAGGCACTGGCGCTTCGTACGACCTGCGACGCGAGGTTCATGGCAGAGCCACCCTTCAGCGTGCTTGCCTTCGTCGGCCGCCGGCCTCAGCAGGAGCGGCGACATCGCCCGCGCCGCCGCGTGGCCGACAGAACCCTCAAGTGATCGCCGGCCAAGCCGATGGGGTGCATCACCTGCAAGCACGCACACTCCTTTGCCCATTCTGCCGCACCACCAGGCTGCCGCATCTCAGGTGAATGTTCGCAGGTCACCGGCACGGCGTGCGGTTTGCCGCCGAGGGCGCCCCGAGGGCCGATTCAGCCCGTGGTAACGGTGGATCGCCTTGCGGCAGCAATCGTGCCTACGGCTCCTTGGTCGGAATCAGGGCATGGGCGATCCCGGTGAGGTTGCCCTGCGCAATGAGGATCTCTCTCCGGTTCGATCCGTCGAGATCCGCCGCGTAGACGGTCCCGGCCATGTCGGTCACGAACATGCGGCCGCCGTCCAGATCGAGAGCGATGCCGATGCCCTCCATCAGGTGGGTCCACAGGATCTCGGCCTCCCGCTGCCCGTTCGGCGGATCCATCGGCGTGCGATTCACGGAGTTGCCTCGCGGCGGGTCCCCGCGGTCGGTCCAGTACAACATGCGCTCCGCGAGGTCGAGTTGCAGGTCGATCGGCTCCGGCAGCTCCCGGAGCAGCACCTCGATGTCGCTCCGGTCGGCTGCGGATTCGCCTGCGGGCAGGTCGATTCCGGCCCGCAGGATCTTCCCCAGCCCTGCATCGCTCGGGCCCTTCTGTGTCCAGTACAGGTGCCCGCCGCCGGGGTCGACGGCGACTCCGACGCACCATCTGGTCGGGTCGCGGCGGTCGTTGTCCCCCTGCCCTGTTTGCACGAGTGTCTCGACGTTCGAGCCGTCGAGGTCGCAGCGCATGACGCGCATTCCTTCGCGATCGCCCCAGTAAAGCTTTCGGCCGGCGGCCTCGAAATGCAGCTGTTTCGGCGTGTGCGTGCCGCCGTTGGGAACGATCGTCGTCCGGTTGCTTCCGTCCAGGCCGACGCGCTCGATCGAGCCGTCGTTCACCGGCGGAGACCCCATGTTCGTCCAGTAGAGGTGCCCCGCTTCGTCGTCGACGGCCACACCGTCGGGGTACCTGCACCCGGTGACGATGACCTTCTTGTCGGTGCCGTCGGGGTTCACGGAGAACACGCGGCCGTCACCGCTGAGTTCGAGCACGAACAGTCTTTCCTGCCGCTGTGTCACCGTCTCTCCTTTCGGGCGGGATCCCACTGCTCCGGGGCAACGGGTGCCGGACTCACGCCGACCGGCCGGCTGCGTCGCCGTGCGGGCCGGATGCGGCGCGCACGGCCAGCAGGCTGAGCAGCATCGCGTCACGCTGGGAGGCCAGTTCGTCGACCGAGTGGCCGTCCGCCTCTTCCAGGACGCCGTTGACAATCTTCTCTTTCAGCTCGGGCGTGAGCTCCGGGGTGCCCAGTTCCTGCCACATCCCTGTCATCCGCGGCATGAGCGTGTCCATGAAATGCCGGATGCCGCCCTCGCCTCCGCCGAGATGCCACAGCAGATTGGGTCCCATGACACCCCATCTGAGTCCCGGCCCCCAGGACACCGCGTCGTCGGAGTCCGCGACGTCGAGTACTCCCTGCTCGATCATGTGGACGACCTCGCGGTACAGCGCGGCCTGGATGCGGTTGGCGACGTGCCCGGGGAGTTCCTTCTTGAGATGGATCGGCTTCTTGCCGATCGCGGCGTAGAAGGACATGGCGTCCCGGATCGTCTCCGGGGCGGTCTTCGTTCCGCCGACGACTTCGACCAGAGGCATGATGTGCGGGGGGTTGAAGGGATGTCCGATGAGGGTGCGCTCCGGATGCCGGCACTCGGCTTGGATGACACTCATCGTGATGCCCGACGAGCTCGACGCGATGATCGAGTCCGGCGGCGTGGCGTCGTCGATGTCGGTGAACAGCTTGACCTTCAGTTCCGGGCGCTCCGGCGCGTTCTCCTGTACGAAATCTGCGTCCGCAACGGCCTGTCGCATGTCGGCGATGAACGTCAGGCGATCGGGTGAGGCTCCGGGTTCGGCCCCGAGCGTGGCTGCTGCGTCCCACGCTGCGGCCACGTACGACCTGAGGGCCTCCTCGGCGGCGGGGGCAGGGTCGGTCGCTGTGACGTCAAAGCCCCGAGCGAGATAGTGCGTTGCCCAGCTCGCACCGATGGTGCCGGTGCCGACGATCGCAACGCGATGGACGGGTTTGTAGGCGTTCATGGCGTGTCGATGCTCCTGGAGGTTGGGCGTTCGGCGTTCGGTGTTGGGCGAGAGGGCATCACGGCCAGGTGGTCAGAGGCCAGGACGGCTCGGTCTGCCTGCCTGCGGCCGCGTCGTCGGTTCGCGCGCTGCTCGCGCTTTGCGTGGCGCGGTCCGGGGTGGGCGATCACCGCTTGTCAGCTCCCGGACGACGTCGGCACCGGCGACGGTCGTTGGGGGAGGTCTGAGAGAGCCGGAGTTCACAGACACTGTGGTGCCCCCTTCCCTCGCGGTCGGTACTACGGCCGGGGACGCCCTTCGGCCTCTTCCCCGTGCTGCCGGGCGCGTGCCCGTACGAGGACTCCGCGATCGGCTGTCCGTCCTGACTCGTGTGGCTACGTTCCAGGGTGCGGCGCTTGCCCACCCCGGGCATCTCGGGGACCACCGGGGCCGCTTTCCCCGTCACGTTGCGACGTCAGGTCGCGCTGCCCCGGACGGCCGGCGAGGGTCGGCTGGTGCTGGAGCCACCTCTATGTCCTGGTGGCCCCCAGTTCGTAGCCATCAGGCCATCGCCCGAGTCGCCCGTACCGTGTCCGGAGCGGATGCTGGACGCACATCCATGGTCGGCCTTCGGTTCGTGTGGCAGCTACCGTTCGCCGCCGCGATTACTTCACACGGGAGCAGCGATCACGTATGGCACGCATCTTCATCACCGGATCGACGGAAGGGCTGGGTAAGGCGGCCGCCCTGGATCTCCTCGACGACGGGCACGAGGTCGTCGTGCACGCGCGCAACCCGTCGCGGGCGGCGGACCTGGGCGCCCTCGCGGACCGCGCGTTCGGGGTCGTCGTCGGCGATCTCTCCAGCGCCAGGCAGACGCATGCCCTGGCCGAGCAGGTCAACGCGCTCGGCCGAATGGACACAGTCATCCACAACGCGGGCATCTATATCGACCCCGAGCGCGTCGCCACCGCCGAAGGTCACCCGCGGACGCTGACCGTGAACGTGCTCGCGCCCTATGTTCTGACCGCCGAGATCCAGCGTCCGGCCCGGCTGGTCTACATCAGCAGCGGGATGCTGGAGGACGGCAGCGCCTCCCTGGACGACCTCGACTGGACATCACGGCGATGGAGCGGCGTCCAGGCGTACTGCGACAGCAAACTCCTCGTCGCCACGCTGGCCTACGCGGTGGCCCGGCGGTGGCCGGACGTGATCGGCAACATCGTCGATCCGGGCTGGGTGCCCACCCGCATGGGCGGGCCGAGCGCGTCGGACGACCTCGTCCTCGGGCACACGACGCAGGTGTGGCTGGCGGCCAGCGACGAGCCGGAAGCGACCGTCAGCGGTGGCTACTGGTACCACCGGCATCGCAGAGAGCCCATTCCGGCCGCCTCCGACCCCAGTTTCCAGGACGCCCTGCTCGACGAGCTGAACCGCCTCACCGGAGTGCGGTTGCCCTGAAGTGCGCACGGTGTCGCCGGGCCGCACGGTCGAGCGCACCGGCTTGCGCCGCTCCCGGGCCGGCTTCGAGCCGGCCGCGCGGGCCTGCCGGATGTGGAGGAGCTGCTCGACAGTCCGTCGTGGGTGAAGTGGCAGGACGGGCGCACGCACCACTACGCGGCGGCGTAGGCACTCACCAGGACGACGCAATGCGCACGAGGGACGCTGCTCGTATCTGCCACGGCTGCCCCTGCGCCCCTCGGCAGCCGCACGACTGCTGAGAGCCGTGAGTGAGGTGTGACGGGTCCTCCTCTGGGACTTCGATCAGCTCTACTTCGAGCCCGAACCCGTTCGACGTGCGAACCGGCTCAGTGCGAGAGACCGTTAAAGCATGAATCACCCACTCGTCCCGCCGACAGAAACGCCGCCGGCGGAAGGGTCGATCGCTGAAGCACATCAAGAACGGGCCGATGGTGGCATCTGGGAACACCCTTATTTCTGGGTGTCCCTCATCGCGTTCGGATCACTGCTGGTGGCCGGCTACTTCCTGGCACGTATCTGGGGTATGTGACCACGCTCGTCAGACTGCTCCGGCAGCCGGCCGTCAAGCCTGCCCGTTTACGGCCGTCGCCCGAGGCGTAAGCAGCACGAGTGCCACCAAGACCGGCCCGTGTTCACCGTCTGCCGGACACGAGAAACGTCCCATCGTTGGTGCCTCAGACGACCCCGCCGTCCACGCCCCACCGTGACACCCCTGTGGAGCACAAGGGGGCGTTATGCGCAGGAGCCTGGGGGCGGTCCCAGCTCAGGAGATGGCACGCTCGGCCTGCGGCGGCAGGTCCACGGGGTATGGCTCGACGAAGTCGGCGGAGCGGCTCACCTGTTCCCAGGCGCCCGCTTCGGCCAGTTGCAGGCGGGAGTAGTCGAGTGCCATGGTCACCGCGTTCACCCCGAGCAGCAGATGGCCCGGAACTCGACCGCGCCGCACCGTACGCACGATGATCGCGGCGGCCCGTTCCGGGTCGCCGGCGCCGCCGGACGTGCCCTGGCGCACCCGCCGGTTCATCGCGCCCACGGTCTCGTCGTAGGCGTCCGGGACGGGGTGGACGGTCATGGACGAGCCGGCCCAGTCGGTGGCGAAGCCACTCGGCTCGACGACCATCACCTGCACCCCGAACGGAGCGGCCTCCGCGGCCAGTACCCGGCTGAAGCCGTCGACCGCGAACTTGGCCGCCTGATACGAGGCGATGCCCGGGGACCCGCCGACGCGCCCGCCGACCGAGGAGAACTGCACCACGGTGCCCGACCCCTGCCGGCGCAGGGTGGGCAGCGCCGCCTTGGTCACGTTGTAGACGCCCCAGAAGTTGGTCTCGAACTGGGCGCGGAAGTCGTCGTCGTCCGATGTCTCGACCGGTGACACGTTCGCGTACCCCGCGTTGTTCACCAGCACGTCGATGTGGCCGAAGCGGGCGAGCGCGGCGTCGATTGCTGCGCGGGCCGCGTCGGGGTCGGTGACGTCCAGCGGCAGGGCGAGGGCGCGGTCGTCGTACTCCGCCAGCTCCTTCGCGAGGGCCTCGGGGTGACGTGCGGTGGCCACGACGAGATCACCCGCGTCGAGGACGGCGGTGACCAGAGCGCGGCCGAATCCGCGGGACGAACCGGTGATGAACCAGACCTGCGGCGTAGTGCGTGCGTTTTCACTCATGTATTTAGTACAACACCGTTCTCTAAATAACGCAACGTCGTTCCGTTAAATGTTCCTATGATGGCCCCATGAGTCAGCCAGCCTTCCAGCGGGCGCGCAGCGCCGAGGCCAAGCAAGCGCGCGAAGGGGCGATCCTGGACGCGGCCCGGGCGCTCGGCCGGGGGCGCGGCATCCGGGATGTCACCCTCACTGACCTCGCCACCGAAGTGGGCATGCACAAGTCGGCGTTGCTGCGTTACTTCGAGACGCGGGAGCAGATCTTTCTCGAGCTCACCGCGGAGGGCTGGCGGGAATGGTCCGCATCGCTCCGTGCCGACTTGGCGGCGCGGAGCGAAGCGACGCCAACGGAAGTCGCCGAGGTCTTCGCCGCAACGCTGGCGGCGCGCCCCATGTTCTGCGATCTGCTCGCGCAGGCGCCGCTCAACCTGGAGCGCAACGTGTCGTTGGAGGCGGTGCGCGCGTTCAAGCTCGTCACGCTGCAGGAAGTCGACCTGATCGGCGGCGAGTTGAGCCGCCTGCTGAGGCTCACGGAGGAGCAGGTCCTCGACATGATTTCCACCGCCACGGGCATGGCCGGAGCGCTGTGGCAGATGGCCAGCCCGGGCCCGCGCCTGCAAGAGCTCTACGCCGATGACCCAAGGCTCGGGCACGCGATCGTCGAGGTGGAGCCCCGACTGCGCCGTATCCTCGCCGCGTTCCTGACGGGAGTCGGGGTCCCGGCCCGTTGAGGCTCTTGACATCACGCCGTGCGCATACCGCGGTCCCTGCGTTGGCCCAGCACGGATCGTGAATGTTGTGCTCCACGTAACAGCGAAGAGCGTCCGGGTGCACGGGTGCGTCTGATCAGGCACGTCCCAACGCTTCGAAGATCTCTTCCCGCGGGGCGAGTGATCGTTCCCCGCCGGAAGAGGTCAGCCGTCGCGAAGGCCCCAGTCGTCGAGACCTTGGTAGATGTGTGCTGTGAGGCATTGCGGTGCTGCGAGGCATTCGGCTTCACCTCGGTAGACGGCGATGGGGGAGTCCGTACCGCGCCACCAGTTGTCCGCGATCCCTTGGATCTCGGGCACTGGCTCGCTCCGTCCGGCCCGATCATGAACTCGTAGGCCATAGACACCCGTTCGTCTCCGGCCGAGAACCACCATCCTCCTGTGGCCGAGGCTTCAGAAGCGTCCGCCCTTCTTCTTCCCGGTGGAGATGACGAGCCGCTCGCCGATCTCCCGCAGGCTCAGTTCCTGGTCGCGGAGGTGGAGCGCGAGGGCGAGCATGGTGTCGTCCGTGACGGCGGCCCCGCCGGTCGACTTCCCGCGGGCGCGGGCGGCCTCGTGGCCTTCCAGGGTCTTGTCGCGGATGTACTCGCGTTCCGTTCCGGAGATCGTGGCCAGGACGGTGAAGACGACGCCGGACGGGTCACCTGATTGCAGTTCGCCAGTCAAGGACTCCAGCGCGCCAGCATCGAACTCGCGCAACTCGCCGAGTAGCTCCGCGCCGACGGCATCGCGCGGCCGGTTTCGTAGAAGCCAGCAGGTCCGGGTCAGATGCCGGGCGGCTGGTGTCGCGTAGCAGCGGGTGCAGCCGCGCGACCGGCAGCGCGTCCAGCCCGGCCGCGGAGTGCCAAGTCAGCTGGACGCTTCCTCCCGTCGCCGGTCATCGCCGGCTGTGGCGGGGACGGCGTTGTCGATGAGGACGGCGGCGATGGCGGCGGCGGTGGGGAAGGCGTCGGCGTTGAGGACCCGGGTGCGGGCCGCGGCGCCGTCGATGAGCAACGCGAGCTGCTCGCCGAGCTGTTCAGGGTCGGCGGCGCCGGCTTCGCGGGCGGTGTCGGCGAGCCGTGCGGCGACGGCCTTCTTGTAGTCGCGTGCGTACTGGGATGCGGGGTGCTGGGGGTCGTGGAGTTCGACGGCGGCGCCGATGTAGGGGCACAGGGGAGTGGTGGGGGGGATGTCGAAGACGGCGAGGAGCCGTTCGCGGGGCGTGAGGTCGGTGCGGTCGAACACGCCGGACAGAACGGAGGGGTCGAACTGGCGCAGGTACTCGGCGACGAGTTCGTCCTTGCCGGCGAAGTGCTGGTAGGCCGTGCGCTTGGACACCTCTGCCGTCGCGCAAAGCTGGTCCATGCCGGTGCGGTTGATGCCCTGCTCGCGGAACAGCTGCTGGGACGCGCCGAGGATGCGCTCGCGGGCGCCCCGCCCGCGGCGGCGGCCCTTGGGGCCCTTCTCCAACTCCTTCATAGGCCCATGGTACCCCGCTGGGTAACGACCGGTGTACATAGTTTGCGCCCCGGTCGCCCGCCCCGTACCGTAAGTACACAGGGCGGTGTACATAACTCCGTCCCCCCAGGTGCACGCGGCACCACCGACCCAAGGGAGCGACTATGGGAAAGCTCGACGGCAAGGTAGCGGTCATCACCGGCGGCACCACCGGCATGGCGCTGGCCGGCGCGAAGCTGTTCGTCGACGAGGGAGCGCACGTCTTCATCACCGGCCGCCGCCAGGACGCCCTGGACGAGGCCGTGAAGCAGATCGGCCGCAACGTCACCGGCGTCCAGGGCGACGCCGCCGACCTGGACGACCTGGACCGCCTGTACGACACCGTCAAGCGGGAGAAGGGAAGCCTCGACGTGCTGTGGGCCAGCGCCGGAGGGGGCGAGCCCGCCCCGCTCGGCGAGATCACCGAGGCCCACTTCGACGCCGCGTTCTACCTCAACGCCCGCGGCACCCTGTTCACCGTTCAGAAGGCCCTCCCGCTCTTCAACGACGGCGGCTCCATCCTCATGACCGGATCCAACGCCTCCCTCGGCGCCTTCCCCGGCTGGAGCGTCTACGCCGGCAGCAAGGCCGTCCAGCAGGCCTGGGCCCGCGTCTGGCTCAACGAGCTCAAGGACCGCCGCATCCGCGTCAACGTCCTGACCCCCGGTCAGGTCGCCACCGCCAAGCAGGAAGAACTCTTCGACGAGGCCACCAAGCGCCAGTTCGAGTCCCTCATCCCCCGCGGCCAGATGGGCCGCCCCGACGAAATCGCCACCGCCGCCCTCTTCCTCGCCTCCGACGACTCCAGCTACGTCAACGGCATGGAACTCGTCGCCGACGGCGGCACCACCGCCATCTGAACCGAACAGCACACAACCAGGGCAGGACAACTCATGAGCAACATCAGCATCATCGGCACCGGGAACATGGCCCGCACCATCGGCGTGCGGGCGATAGCGGGCGGCAACACCGTCGAGGTCATGGGCCGCGATCAGTCCAAGGCCGCCGACCTGGCCAAGGCTCTCGGCGGCGGCGCCACGACGGGAGAATGGGGCACCGCCCCGGCCGGGGACATCGTCATCGTGGCCCTGTTGTACGACGGTGTCGTGCCGGTCGTCGCCCAGTACGGAGACGCTCTCGCGGGCAAGGTCATCGTCGACATCAGCAATCCCTTCAATTCCACGTTCGACGGGCTGGCCCACCACGAGGAGACCTCGATCGCGCAGGAAGTCGCCAAGGCGGCCCCGGCCGGCGCCAGCGTGGTGAAGGCGTTCAACACCGCCTTCCGTCACGTCCTGGAGAAGGGTCGTCCCGACGTTTTCATCGCTGGCGATGATGCGCAGGCCAAGGCAAGTGTGGAGGCGTTCGTCGAGAGCCTCGGGCTGCGCCCGCTGGACGTCGGCGGCCTGAAAATGGCGCACTGGCTGGAAGGAGCGGGCGTGGTCACGGTGGGCCTCGCCAACCACGGGGTGGGGAACTTGGACTTCGCCCTCAGCATCACCGAGCTTCCCGTCCGAGCACACGGCTGACGGATCACCGAAGAACTCACCAATGCAGTCACCGCGGCGAAAGCGTCATCAAACTGCCGGCAGCCTCCAAGCGGCGATCAGGTCTTCCGGCTCCCAGTCGGCCTTGTGGGGACCATGTTCTTGATCGCCTGGGTGCCCCAGGCCGCGGTCGGGTGCGCGGTGGTGCCCAGGATGCGGACGCGGCGGGTGGTGTGCTCGGTGGCGGCTGCGTGGAGGATCTCCCAGGCCGTGGGCGGGGCGATCGGGGAGTAGTTGAGGTGGGCGAGTTCGCCCTGTATCCGGAGGTGGCCCCAGTTGCTGTTCTCCCGGGCCAGGCGCAGGATGAAGTGTTCGAACGGCACAGGGTCGGGACCAGACGCTTTGCAGCGGGGGCGGAGCTGGTCACCCGAAAGGCCGGGGCGGCCGACCAGTCGGGAAGGGCACCGTTATGGCCGAACAGATCGTCTTGGGCGCCGCTGAGGATGTGGATCACAGCCGGGAGCTGCTCTCGCCGAGTGGCTGACCAGGAGCCGGTGACCAGTACGTGAGACCAGCGGTGGCGGTCACTGCCGTTCACGCGAACTGGCCCTTGCCGCAGGCCTTGACCGGGCACGGGCCGGCTCTCCACCGCACGCTTCTGGGCATCCCACGCCGCCTGGAGACGTGAGGAGGGATGGGGCAATGCGAACGAACATCATCCGGCACGAGAACCTGATGGTGAGTTACGACGTGGTCAACGGCTGGACCGTCATCGAGGTCGACGGTGAGGTCGACGCCCACACCGCCCCCGTGATCCGCGAAGGAGTGATCAAACTCCTCAATGAGGGACACCGCCGTTTCGTCCTGGATCTGGGCTTTGTCACCTTCATGGATTCGATGGGGCTCGGCATGATCGTGGCGATCACCAAACGCCTCCGTGAACAAGAAGGCGCGCTGCGTATCGCGTCCGCCTCCAGCCGGGTACTGAAGATCTTCGACCTGAGCGGCATGCGCGAGAGCTACGAAATCCTCCCCTCGGCGGCGGAAGCGACGGCGTCTGCTCCCTTGCCTGGCAGCCTCGCGCACTGGCCGCATCCATCCTCCGGCTGAGGAGGGCGGCACTGTGTGTCGGGTGTGCGGCAACTTGGGGGTCTCGGTAGCCCGCCGCCAGGGAGATCCGGCACCGGGAGGTCGCTGGGCATGGGCCCCCGTCATCGTGCCGGGCCCTCCGAGGGGGCGGGGCGGACCCACTGGGTCTGGTCCGCAAGATCGTGCTGGACTGCTGGGCCGACCACTACCGCCGCCAGGCCCGCCACGCAGTCCTTTTGCTTCAAGCAAGGACGTCGGTAGACGCGCGAGCGACCTGCTCGCGGAATTCGGCGACATTGTCACCTCGGCCTCGACCATGTCTGCCCGGAATGCCGGCTGCCGGCGTTGTCGCAGGAATCCAGGAGCCCGCCGCTGCACTTTGGTTCGGTGCAACGGCGGGCTGCGTCGGCGGAGGTGTTACTACAGCTCCCGCTCGATCTGGTTCTCGCTCACCTTGTCTTCGCGCAAGGTCGCCTCGTTCTGGACGGCGTAGCGCATCTGCGCCCCGCTGCCCTCGGCGCTGCGGATCTCGCCCCGCTGAAGCTCGTCCTGCTGGTCCCGGTACTCCACTTGCTGTCCCTTGCGGTAAGGCATGGGGATCTCCAAATCTCGTGTGTGTCGACGAGGGCCGGCCCCGCGCGTTCGGCAGCGGGCGCCCTACCCTCTTGGCGCCCGCGACTATCGTCAGGCGCACTCATAGCCCACCCCCAACTCCGTCCTACGGCAATCGCTACGGGCCGAATGGATGATGCCTCGCCCTGTGGGTGCCGGAAAGTAGGTCCATGCAGGTCACGCAGCGTGTCGGCACTCGTGGAGGACGCCGCCGAGGCGGTCGTGTCGGCGTATGCGGAGGCTGGCGCTTCGCTTGGGTTCGAGCGGTTGGGGGAGCGGGTGGAGCGGAGTGGCCGTCTGGAGCGATCGGTGGGTGCGCTGCTCGCCGTAATGGAGCGCGTAGGCGCGTAGGGCGTGGCGCATGGGCGGCGGTGTCGGGCGGTGTCGGGGGAAATTCCACGTCCGGGCAACGAGTCGTTCGTGCCGGCGCAGCAGTGTGGTGAGGGTGGCTGCGCATGCTTGGCGCCAGTGCTGCCGAGGGACGAGCCGGGAGAGGAGGGCGAGCCAGAGCCGGTCGGCGCCTCGTAGCGGACCCGGGCGATCTGGCGGCGCCAGCGCGGCGTTCTCGTGCCGCTACGCCAACACTCCGCGTCCTTGGCCACGCGGTTGCGCAACACGGCAGCGGGCACCGCCAACTCGGTAAGGGCCGCTTACCGGCAGGCGCCGCAGGCGCCACAAGCGCTCTCCCGCTCCGGCAACCACCCATAGTCGGACGGCGACATGCCGGCTTCCCGGACCCCGCACAGCGTCCTGTCGAAAATGCCGAAGGCGTGGGCGACGTCTGGGAGAGGGCCGTTCGCAACGGCCCTCTCCCAGCGCATCTCCGTCAGGGGCACCTGTGTCGGTCAGTGCCCCAGATTCACGTCCGCGTCCTTCTCGCCCGCGCCGCTCACCCGCAGCGGCACGGCCCGGGGCGCGTATCCGCTGGCGATCACGGTGTAGTCGCCGGTGGCCAGGTCGTTGAACGCGTAGGCGCCGAGCGCGTCGGTGACCGTCGTGGCGACCGTGTTGCCCGCCGCATCGAGGAGCGTGACCCGGGCGTCGTCGACCGGGTGGCCCGCGCGGTTGCGGACGGTGCCGTGGACATGGGCGCCAGGGTCGAGGCGGATCTCGTAGCGGTTGGCGGCGCCGCCCGCGACCTCGGCGGGCAGGGCCGCCGGACGGTGTCCGGGGGCGCTGACCACGAGGGTGTAGTCGCCGGGGACCAGGTCGGCGATGCCGAATTCGCCGGTGTGGTCGGCCGCTGCGGAGGCGACGACCTCGCCGCGCACGTCCGTCGCGGTGACCAGGGCGCCGGGCAGCGGCCGGTCGTCGGGGGTGGCCAGGACCGTGCCGGTCAGGCCGGCCGCGCCGGAGAGCACCAGGTCGAAGTCGACCAGGCCGTCGGCCACCGTGATGGTGGTGGCCTGCGGCTGCCGGGCACCGCCGGAGGCGATCAGGACGTACGTTCCCTCGGCGGGCGCGGCGACCGCGTAACGGCCGTCCGCCTGCGTCGCCGTACGACCGAGCTGGCTGCCGCGCAGGTCGATCAGCGTGACCACGGCGCCCGCCACGGGCGATCCCGCGATGTCGCGGATGTGGCCGCGGACACCTGAGGCGGGTTCGTCCGCGAGGGCGGTGGCGAGCGAGGCGACCGGGGCCGCCTCCACCGCCTCCGCCGTGTCAGCCATCGCCGTCACGGGCGTCTCGGCAGCGGCATCCGAAGCGGTGCCGCCCTCCTCCGCCGCCCGCGCCTCGAGACCCGACATCTTGCGCAGCGGGACCTCCTTGGTCCACAGGACCATGAGGAACGCGACCGCGATCACGCCCGCCGCGATAAGGAACACCACGTGCATGGAGTCGGCGAAGCCCTGCTTGAAGGGCTCGGCCAGGCGCGGGTCCAGGTGCTGGATGAACGACGAGTCGCTCAGTACGTCGGAGCTGCCGCCGCCCGCGCCGGGGTGCTGCAGCATGTCGAGGACCGGCTTGTTGGCCGGGTCGGACAGGACCGCCGGGTCGTGCAGCGCGGCCTGGAACTGGTGCGTCCCGGCGGCCGACTTGAACGCCGAGGAGATCTTGTCGCCGACGTTCGAGAACAGCACCGACAGGAAGATGGCCGTACCGGCGGTGGCGCCCATCTGCCGGAAGAACGTGGACGACGCGGTCGCCACGCCCATGTCCTGCGGCGGCACGGCGTTCTGCACGGCGAGCACCAGGGTCTGCATGCAGCCGCCGAGGCCGAGGCCGAAGACGAGCATGTAGATCATGCTCTCCCACAGCGGAGTGTCCCACTGGACCTTGAAGTGGAAGAGCAGCAGCGCCGCGACCATGAGGACGGTGCCGATGGTCGGGAAGATCTTGTAGCGGCCGGTCTTCGCGGTGATCTGGCCGGAGACGATGGACGCGATGATCATGCCGAGCATCAGCGGCAGCATCTCGAGACCGGACTTGGTGGGGCTCGCGCCCTTCACGATCTGCAGGTACTGCGGGATCATCAGCATTCCGCCGAACATGCCCGCGCCGATGAGGACGGACAGCAGGCTGGTCTTGCTGAATATCGCGTTGCGGAACAGGCGCATCGGGATCAGCGCGTCGTCGCCCATCCGGCGCTCGACGAGGATCCAGGAGATGATGCCGACGACGCCGATGCCGTAGCAGGAAAGGGACCTGGACGAGTCCCAGCCCCACTCGCGGCCCTGCTCGGCCACCAGGAGCAGCGGCACGACGCCGAGCGCGATGGTGAACGCGCCCCACCAGTCGATCCGCCGGTCGCGGCGGGTGTGCGGGATGTTGAGGACCTTGGCGACGACGAACAGCGCGATGATGCCGATCGGCACGTTCACCAGGAACACCCAGCGCCAGCCGACGACGCCCAGGATGCTGTCCTGACCGGCGAGGAAGCCGCCGATGAGCGGCCCCGCGACGCTGGAGGTGGCGAAGGTGGCGAGCATGTAGCCCTGGTAGCGGGCCCGTTCGCGGGGCGGCACGATGTCGCCGATGATCGCGAGGGCGAGGGACATCAGGCCGCCGGCACCGATGCCCTGCAGGGCGCGGAACGCGGCGAGTTCGGTCATCGACGTCGAGAACGTGCACGCCGCCGAGCCGAGGATGAAGATGCCGATCGCGCCGAGGAAGTAGGGCTTGCGGCCGTGCAGGTCGGACAGCTTGCCGTAGAGCGGCGTCGCGATCGTCGAGGTGATCAGGTACGCCGTCGTCGCCCACGCCTGCTGGCTGAGGCCGTGCAGGTCGTCCGCGATGGTGCGGATCGAGGTGGAGACGATGGTCTGGTCGAGCGCGGCCAGGAACATGCCCAGCATCAGACCGCTCAGAATGGTCAGGATCTGGCGGTGGCTCAGGCCGCCGCCGGAGGAGGCGGCTATCGCCTCCGTGTTCTTCGCGGTGTCTCGGCGCGGCGCCGACACGGCCTCACTCATGCTTGCTTGCTCCCTGCTGCGCCCCTGCTTCGGGCTGAGTCCCGTCGCCGTGGCGTTTCTGTTGATGCACTACCAGGTCGTCGTTGAGGCGTGTCATCAGCCGGATCAGCTGATACCGGTCCTCGGGGGGCCAGGGGCCGAGGAGCTCCGCCAGCTGCGCGTCGCGCTGCCGGCGGTACTTCTCGTACACCGCCCTGCCGGACTCGGTCGCGTGCAGCAGCGTGCCGCGCCGGTCCTCCGGGTCGGGCCGCCGCTCGATCAGGCCGCGCTCCACCATGGAGCGGACCTGACGGCTGACCGTCGACAGGTCGAGGAAGGTCTCGGCGGCCAGATCGGTGGCCCGCTGCTCCCCGTCCCGTACGAGCCGGGCCAGCAGGACGCGCTCACCGGCGCCCTGCTCCAGCTTGGTCTGGTGCCTGCGCGCCGCGACCAGCCGGGTGAAGCGCACGATCTGGCTCCCCAGTCCTGCCCCGGCCTCCTCGGCACTCGCGACCCCGGTGTCCCCGGTTGTCCTGTGCTCACGCGCTGCGCGGTCACGGACCGTCCCCTTGCCCATTGCCCGCCCCCTGTTCCACTCAGTTTTATTGCTTGTAGCTACCAAGTGAGTGTAGACGGCCCGGAACGGTGCCCGGTACGGGTCTCGGATGCACGACCCGGCGCATGTGGCAGCCCGATGCGCCGGGTAGCGAAGCGGCCGACGCGAGGTGCCGGAGTGTGCCGACAACCCCGGTCACCCACGCTGAGCTGCGGCTTCAGGGGCACGACGGGTTGCATCGAGGGTGTCCGCGAGCCGGTCGGTGCAGGCTTGGGAAAGGTGGCGTTCCGTCTGGTCTACAGATTCGGCAAGAAGTGGGCCTGCCCGCCCCGCAGCCCGGTCCGCCCGGCCAAGCCCGAGGCGCTGCGCGCTCTGGTGCTGCGCCTGGCCCGCGAGAGCGACACGTGGGGGTATCGCAGGATCCAAGGCGAACTGCTCACCCTGGGCCGGAAGGTCTGCGGATGTCGTCGCATCGCGGGGGCTCCACCGGGCGGCCGATGGCGAAGACAAGCCCCTGCGCCTGGCCGACGGATTGCGGTATCGGATCGAAAGTGCCCTGCAGGTGGGACGTGTCCTGTCCTGGACAGTGGTCTGGAAGTCCTTTGGTGTGTTGTGGCGGACCGGTCAGCGACATACCTGACGACTGGCCGCCGGGGCCACGCGGATCGTGTGTCAGGAGGTGACGCGGGCGAGGAAGTCGCGGATGTAGCCGGTGATCTCCTCCAGGTGGCTCTCCAGGGCGAAGTGCCCGGACTCGAGGAGGTGGATCTCGGCGTCGGGCAGGTCGCGCTGGAAGGCGCGGGCTCCGTCGGGGCCGAAGATCTCGTCGTTGGCTCCCCATACGGCCAGCAGCGGCACCTGGCTGTCGCGGAAGAACTGCTGCAGCTCGGGGTAGAGAGCGACGTTGGTCGGATAGTCGCGGAACAGGGCGAGCTGGATGGCGTCGTTGCCCGCGCGGTCGAGCAGCGCTTGGTCGATGGTCCAGTTGTCCGGGCTGACGACGCTCGGATCCGTGACCCCGTTCAGGTACTGCCAGCGGGTCACGTCGAGGCTCAGGGCTCCTCGGACGGGGGCTTCGGTCTCGGGCGTCGGGTTCTCGGTGTAGGCGAACAGCCCGTCCCAGAAGGCCTTGACGAACCCGTCGGTGTAGGCGTTGCCGTTCTGCGTGATGATCGCGGTGATGCTCTGCGGGGAGCGCGTGGCGAGCCGCCAGGCGATGGGTGCTCCGTAGTCCTGCGCGTAGACCGCGAACCGGTCGACACCGAGCTGCTCCAGCAGGCCGGCGGTCACGTCGGTGAGGGCGTCGAAGGTGTAGTCGAACTCGTCGACCGCCGGCATGGCCGACTGCCCGAATCCGATCATGTCGGGTGCGATGACGCGGTAGGTGTCCGCGAGTGCCGGGATCAGGTTCCGGAACATGTGTGAGCTCGTGGGGAAGCCGTGCAGCAGCACGAGCGCCGGTGCCTGCGGGTCTCCGGCCTCCCGATAGAAGACCTCCACGCCGTTGATGGTGGCCGTGCGGTGATGCACAACGCTGCTCATGTCGACCTCCAAGAGGGCTTTGAGCGGGTACTTACAGTCCAGCACACGTTACCTAACCTTGCAAGTCGCGGTTAATGGTTAGGTTTGGGTTGTCGGTTTCCGGCCCTCGCCGCTCCCCGAAAGCTGGGGCGGAAGCGGGGTGCCCCGCCGCTCGCACGCAACCTGTATGGCAACTTTTGATGGTTATGTGGAGCGGAGGGGTGAGGTAACCTCTTAACGGCGGAGAAAAGGTTAGGAGTCGGGTGTGGTGGGAGGCAGGATTCACGAAGACATGCTGCTGGAGCTGCTCAACACGACCCCCGTGGTCGAGGGCTCGACGCGGGATGCCCTCGGCACGCTTTCCGCAGGCCGCGCGTGGGCGCGCCAGCACGGGGGGACCGGTTCGAGCGAGGAACTCAGCTGCCTCGTTGCCGCACGCGACACCCTTCAGGACGTCGTGAGGGGAGAGCGGGAACCTGCGTGCCTGGGTGAATTCCTCAACGGGGTCAGCAGTGTTCCCGACCTCTCGGGAGGGAAGCTCGAATGGGCCCTGGAGGTACCCGCTGCGCGACGCATGGCGGTCGAGTCGGTGCTGACCTGGGCCGGCCTGCAGGAGACCAAGCCCGGACGGCTCAGGCCCTGCGCGAACCCGCAGTGCCAACGCTTCCTTCTCGACCGAAGCAAGCCCAACAGTGCCCGATGGTGCTCCATGGCCGAGTGTGGCAACCGGATGAAGGCCCGACGCCACTATCAGCGCGCCAAGGAAGCCCGAAACTCCTAGCAGGGTGCGGCTGAAGCGTTCGAGAGAAGTCGTGGCGGTTCGAGCATCAGCGCTCCGGGAGGAGGGCTGATGGAGACGGGCCGGCAGTCGGCCTTGTCAGCGCGTGGCCTGCGCCGTGGTGTGGTCCAGCCCCAGGCGTAGCGCGTCGCGCTCCGGGCGGATGCTCGCAACGGAGAGCAGGCCGGCGAGGACCATGACGAGGGCGGCGACGAGGAAGGCGGCCGTATATCCGGAGGCCGTGGTGTCCGCAGCGTCGATGAGGTGGCCGGTGAGGGCGGGTGCGACGAGACCGGGGAGGGTGCCGGTGGCGGCGACGATGCCGAAGACGGCCCCGCGTTGGCCGGTGGGGACGACTTCGGCCGTGGTCATGTAGTGCAGAGGTATGGCTACGGCGACGGTGCCGAAGGCGAGTGCGATGAGCAGCAGGCGAGGCAGGGTCGAGTTGATGAACGGGAAGGCGGCCATGGCGGCGCCGGCTATGCAGACCGCGATGCCCTGTGCCGCGCCGCTGGACCAACGGCTGGTGACGCCACGGGACTTGAGCGCGTCCATGAGTGGCGAGATGGTCAGCAGCAGGACGAGGCTGAGGGCGGAGACGGCGCTGATGGTGGTGGCGGCCGTGCCGGGGCTCATGCCGAGTTCGGTGCGGAGGTAGGAAGGCAGCCAGGCCTGACTGAGGGACAGGGCCCAGGCGGCGCCGAAGGCGCTGGAGATGCTGCCGAGGACCGTGCCGGTCAGTAGAAGTCTGCGGTAGGGCAGGCGGGTGTTGCCGGGCGATGCCGCTTTCCCCGAGGCCCTGGGGCGTACGTCGTCGAAGGGGCCGTCGTGACCGACGCGCCACCAGACCAGGGCCCAGATCGCGCTGGCGACGGCGAGCGCGGCATACGCGGAGCGCCAGCCGTGCTGGCCGATGACCCAGGTCAGGGCGGGCGCGGAGACGAGGGTTCCCAGGGCCGCGCCGCCGATCTGCAGGGCGGAGGGCAGGCCGCGCCGATGCGCGGGAAACCATTTGTAGAGGGCGTGCATGGACATCGAGGCGGCTGGTCCTTCGGCGGCGCCGAGGAGGAGGCGTCCGGCGATGAGTGCGGGGACGGAGGCCACGACGAGGACGGGCAGTTGGGCGGCGGCCCACGTCAGCGTCATGACGAGCAGCAGGGTCCGGCTGGAAATGCGGGAGGAGAGCAGCCCGACGACGAGTCCGGAGACGCTGAAAAGCAGGGAGAAGGAGCTGGAGATCAGTCCGTAGGTGCCGTGGCTGATGTCCAGTTCGTCCGTGATCGGGATGGCGGCGAGCCCGAGGACGGCCTTGTCGGCGAAGTTGATGACCATGAAGGCGACGATCATGGCGGTGATCAGCCAGGCTCGACGCCGGTCGTACGGGGGAGAGTCGGCCGCCTCGGCACTGCGAAGTGTGCCGGGTGGCGCGGGTGGTTGGGGTGCCATGGGTGGCTCCTGCGGGCGTGGGTGGAGCAGGGGTACGGGCGAGGGGAAGGCGAGTTCGTGTGGTGACCGGACGGACGCCGGGCGTGGGCCTGGCCGACCGTCCGGTGACGCCGGTTCGTGGAGCCACGGCCGGCGGTCTGCCTCGAGGGAACAAGTGCCAAGAGCGGTAAGGGGTTTGGTCAGACAAGCGCCTTGGCGATGGCGTTCTTGTGGATCTCGGTGGTGCCGGTGACGATCCGGAACATGCGCAGCGTGCGGAAGACCTGCTCGACCTCGTGGCCGCGCGTCAGGCCCGTCTTGCCGTGGATCTGTACGGCTTGGTCGGCGACGCGGAAGCACACCTCAGAGGTGAACAGCTTGCACATGTTGGCCTCGACCGCGATGTTCTCGCCGCGGTCGAGGCGCGCCGCGGTCGCCATCACCATTGAGCGGGCGGCGTAGAGGTCGGTGGCCATGTCGGCGAGCTTGTGCTGGACGGCCTGGAGCGCGAGCAGCGGCTGCCCGAAGGCGACCCGGCTCTTGGAGTACGCGACGGACAGGTCCCAGGCCCGACGGGCGGCGCCGATCAGGGAGGGGCAGTGCAGCAGCCGGTTGAGGGTGATGCGGCCTATGCCGATCCGCAGGCCGTGGCCGATCTCGCCGAGCAGGTTGTCGGCCGGGATCCGGCAGTCCTCGAAGACGAGATCGCCCTCCATCTGCTGCCCGGACATGGGGACCTCCCCCTCAAGGACCCGGCAGCCGGGGGAGTCGAGGTCGACGAGGAACGCGCTGTACGCCTCCTCGCTCCCGGCCATGCGGGCGACGACGACAGCGAAGTCCGCGAAGGGGGCTGCGGAGGAGAAGACCTTGTGCCCGTTGAGGACGTAGGTGTCGCCGTCCGGTGTCGCGGTCGTGCTCATCCGTCGTACGTCGGAGCCTGCGTCCTGCTCGGTGATCGAGAAGCAGCAGGCCCGCTCGCCGCGGATGACGGGCATCAGATAGCGCCGCATTTGCTGTTCGGTCGCGTACTTCACGATCGCGCCGACGCGCAGCGGCCCTCCCATGTCGCCGAGGACCGAGTGGGACAGGGCGGCCCCGGAGGCGGTCAGTTCCTCCTTGAGCGCGCACAGCTCGGTGAAGTGCAGTCCCTGGCCGCCGAGTTCGGGGGGCAGGCTGATGCCGTAGAAGCCGAGTTCGGCGCTGCGCTTCCAGACGTGTTCGAGCGTGGTTCGGTCGAGTTTGCTCTCGGCGGTGATGCCGCGCTCCCTTTCGTACGGGATGAGTTCGTCGGTCAGATACGTGCGGAGCCGCTCGACCAGTTCCTTCAGTCGCGGGTTGTCGTCGTAGGAGGGTTCGAGGGTGTAGGGCATGGTGCGGAGTCCCGTTCCGGTTGCAGAGGGCTTGTCGGTGTCAGTGGACGCGGCGCTCGGCGCCCGCCCAGTACCGCTCGCGGATCGCGCGGCGGTCGATCTTGCCGTTGGGGTTGTGGGGCAGGGCTTCGACGACGTCGACGGAACGGGGCTTCTTCATCCGGGCGAGGTGCTCGGCGCAGAAGGCGATCAGCTCGGCCTCGTCGAGGACGGCGCCCTCGCGCGGCACGACGACGGCCTGGACGGCCTCGCCCCACTGCTCGTCCGGGGTGCCGACGACGGCGGCCTCATACACGTCGGGGTGCTGGTGGAGGACGGACTCGACCTCGACGGCGTAGATGTTGAATCCGCCGGAGATGATCATGTCCTTCTTGCGGTCGACGATGAAGACGTACCCGTCGGACCTGCGACGGGCGAGATCGCCGGTGTGGAACCAGCCGTCGCGGAATGTCTGTGCCGTGAGGGCTGGTTCGTTGTAGTAGCCGGGTACGACGTCGGGTCCGCGGACGGCGATCTCGCCGATCTCCCCGTCGGCGACGGGGATGCCGCTGTCGTCGACGATCCGCACTTCGGCCTCGGCGAGCGGCCGCCCGCACGACAGCAGCAGTTCCTCGTCCTCGCCCTCGATCGCCCGCCGGTGGTCCTCGGTGGACAGGAACAGCACCCCGGAAGTGGTCTCACCGCAGCCGAACCCCTGCGAGAGCACCGGGCCGAAGAGATCCCAGGCCGCCCGGATCCGGGCCGGTGACATGGGTGCCGCGCCGTAGATGAGCTGGCGCAGGCTGGAGACGTCGTAGTCTCGGGCGCCCGGCAGCGCGAGGACCGAGTTGACCATCGTGGGTACGACGAAGGCGTGCGTGGCGTGTTCGCGCTGGACGGTGGCGAGGAACTCCTCGGCGTCCCAGCGCGGCAGCACGATCGCGCAGCCGCCGGCGAAGAAGATACCCATCAGCGGCATGCCCGAGGCGTGGGTGACGGGACCGGCCAGGATCTGCCGGTCACCGGGGCCGACCCGGGTGCCCGCGCTCATCACCGACTTGCGCAGCAGCGCGAGACGATTGCCGTACGTCTGGACCGCCGCCTTGAGCTTGCCGGTGGAACCCGACGTGAAGTGCAGCACGGCGATGTCGCTCTCGGAGCACTCCACTTCGACGGGTTCGGCCACGGCGGCGGCGAGGATCTCGGCGTAGCCGGGGCCCAGCTCGCTCGGGCCGTCGTAGCCCACGACCGTCCGCACTCCGGTGCCGGGGACCGCCTCGCGTGCCGTCTCCCAGTGGGCCGCGTCGGTGAGCAGGACGCGGGCGTCCGACTCCGTGAGCAGGTGGGCGACTTCCGCGGTGCCCAGGCGGGCGTTGATCGGCGCCCGGGTCAGACCGGCCTTGTACAGGGCGACTTCGGTGACGACGAGTTCGGCGCGGTTGGCGGAAAGGGTCGCCACGCGCTCGCCCGGGCCGAGGCCGAGCCCGCGCAGCGCGGTGGCGAGGCGGTCGCTGTGGTCGTCGAGTTCCGCGTACGACAGCCGAACGGGCCCGCAGACCACGGCTTCGGCGTCGGGTTGGTGGCCGGCAGTCCGGCGTATGTACCGCCCGAGGTTCATCGCATCTCCAGGGTTTCCGAACAATGTGTCTGGTATCAAGCTTGGCGTTCGGCAACGTAAAGGCAGCGTTAGGGTCAGGTCAATGGTCCGGAGAGAAGGAAGCGAAGTGGATATGAACCCCGCGGGAGACCGCCGCGTCCGCAGGACGCGGGCCGCACTGCGCCAGGCCCTGGTCGAACTGGTCCTGGACAGGGGGTTCCAGGCGATCACCGTCGAGCAGATCACCGAGCGGGCCGATGTCGGGCGCGCCACCTTCTACGCGCACTACCGCGACAAGGAAGACCTGCTGGTCGGCATCGTCCGGGACCTTGCGGAGGACCGTGAGCGCCTCCTCCCGGCCGTCCAGCAGGCGCACGCCGAGGGTTTCACCGGCCTGCCGGTGAAGTACATCTTCGAACACGCCGAACAGGAGAAGCCCGTCTACCGCGTCGTCCTTCGGGGTGAGGGCGACGGACGGGCGCTGCGCGAGTTCACCGACCTCATCTGCGCGCACGCCGAGTCCGCCTTCCGCGCGCGGACCGAACAGCTCGCGGTCACGCCCAGGATTCCCCTCGACGTCGTCGCCAGGGCCTGGACCGGCGAACTCATCGGCCTGCTGACCTGGTGGGTCGAGAACGACACCGGATACAGCGCCGCCGAGATCACCGCCCATCTTCGCGACCTGTCCGTCTACGGCCGCGTGTGGGCCACCGGCCTGGCTCCCTCCGACGCCCCCGGGGCGCTCGACCTCGCCCCCTGAGGGGCGACGCCCGCTCCCGTCCCGGCATCCCTGTCCGAGTTACCAGACACGGTGTACGGTATCGATCTCAGTGGCGCACGACAGCGCACGACGGTAAGAGCGGAGCGGACGCATGACAGGCATGCCCACACTGGCCGACCTCGTCTGGGCACGGGGATACACCGATCCGGCCTGGGCTCGTCAGTACACAACGTCAGGCCGGGAACTCGTTCCGAGCCGCAGTGTCTGGCGCGGCTCCGGCGCGGCTTCGGCCCTGCCCATCGCGCCGCCCGGCGCTCTGGACGGCCTCACCTTCACCGGACCGCACGGGCAGCCGCTCACCCTCCCCGAACTGCTCGCCGCGGCAGAGACCGACGCCCTGCTCGTCATGCACCGAGGGACACTCGTCCACGAGCAGTACTTGCACGGATACGAGCCCCACGTCCCCCACTTCAACGCCTCGGCCGCAAAGTCCTACCTCGGCCTCGTCGCCGCCGTCCTCGCCCACGAGGGGCAACTCGACCGCGGTGCACAGGTGGCGAAGTACGTCCCCGAACTCGCCGGCACCGCCTTCGGCGACGCACAGGTCGACCACTTGCTCCACATGGGCACCCGCATGAGCTACGCGGGCCGCCCCTACGACAAGGCACTCGAAGCCCAGCGCTACTTCGCCGTCCTCGCCCCCCGACTACGCCCCTACGGCTACACCGGTCCCGCCACCATCCGCGAACACCTCGCCACCGCCAGGGCGACCGGCGACCCCGGCGCCGAGTTCTGCTACGAGAACGGCAATGTCGAAGCCCTCGCCGAGGTCCTGCGCCGCATCACTGGTACGACCACATCGGCACTGCTGTCCGAGATGATCTGGTCCCGCATCGGCGCTGAGGAGGACGCCTACTACCTCCTCGACGCGGACGGCACCGAGGCCGCGTGCGGAGGGTTCAGCGCCACCACCCGCGATCTGGCGAGGTTCGGCGAGATGATCCGCTGCGGCGGTGCGATCGGGGACCGTCAGGTCGTCCCTGAGCCCGTCGCTTCCACGATCGCCTCCGGTGTCCCGGACGGCTACTCCCGCCGCGTCCGCTTCCCCGCCGCACCCCCCGAGGCGCCCGCCACCCTCTCGTACCACGACCTGTGGTGGATCCCGAACGACCCCTACGGCTCCTTCATGGCCAGCGGCATCCACGGCCAGCGCCTGTTCATCTCTCCCGCCCTCGACCTGGTCATCGTCCACTACGCCTCCCAGATCGTCTCTCCGGCGGTCCCTCAAGTCCCGCTTGTCCAGGCATTCCTCGGGATCGGTGCCCACCTCTGCGCCTGAGGAGCACCAGCGGCCGGACGGACGTTGCTGTCCCTCAGCGGTCATCTGGAAATCGTCCGCCGGTCGACAGGCACTCGAACCCAGTCTGTCGGCCACCACCGAATCCGGGCCCGAACCCGAACCCGCCTCCGTGCCCGACCCCGTACCCCTACGGCCTTTCAGATCCGCCGTTTCGGCGAGGGCGGTCGGCGCACGACCGGGGACTGGCGGGATTGTGGGCGAGGCGGTGGCGGCGAAGGCTGCGGGGGTGCCGGTGCCCGAGCTGGTCGAGCTCGAGGGCCAGGTGTGACGCCGTCGCTGGAACGTTCAGCGCACCAGCTCGGCGATGACTAGTTTTCAGGCAGGGGCCGGTCGTCGATGACGTTCTTCATGACGAGGGTGGAGGTCAGGCGCTGGACCCCGGGCAGCCGGGCGAGCTGTTGGTCGTACAGCTCCTGGAACGCGGCCAGGTCGGCCGTCGCGACCCGCAGAAGGTAGTCGGGCTCGCCGAACAGACGCTGAGCCTGAAGTACGTGCGGGACGGCAGCCACTGCCTCTTCGAAGGCCGTGACGGTGTCAGCGTCTTCCCAGCGCAGTGTCGCGAACACGAGCGCCTCGAAGTTCAGGCCGACCGCGGCAGGGTCGACCACGGCGCGGTAGCCGCGGATCGCGCCCCCGCGTTCCAGATCGCGCAGCCGACGGTGGCAGGGCGAGACGCTGAGCTGCACACGAGCGGCCAGCTCGGTGACGGTCAGGCGGCCGTCGAGCTGTAGCTCGGTAAGAATCTTCCGATCGAGTGCATCCATGGAGAAGATTCTCCCTCACTTCGCGCGATCATGGGGTAAAGAAGCAAACATCTTCGGGCATATCCGGCCTAGCCTTCCCTCGAGAGAAAGAATTGCGAGAGGGAACGATCGATGGATACGACGACGCTGGTGGCCTTCCTGGCTGTGGACCTGCTGCTGGTGTTCACTCCGGGCGCGGACTGGGCCTACGCGATCTCCGCCGGACTGCGGGGACGCTCGGTCGTTCCGGCCGTCACCGGGCTGCTTGCCGGACACGCGGCCTACGCGCTGGTGGCCGTCGCGGGCCTGGCGCTGATCGTGGCGAGTTCCCCGGCCGCACTCACCGCCCTGACCGTGGCAGGAGCCGGCTATCTGCTCCGGCTGGGCTGGGGCGTGCTGCGGCAGCCGGCCGTACCGGCGGCTGCCGACGAGAGCGCGGACGCCTCCCGCCTGCAGGTCATGCTCAAAGGGGCCGGGATCAGCGGCCTGAACCCGAAGGCGCTGCTGCTGTACTTCTCGTTGTTCCCGCAGTTCATAGACTCTGCCACGGGCTGGCCGGTCGCCGCGCAGACCGGGCTGCTCAGCACGGTGCACCTGACCGCGTGCGCCGTCGTCTACCTGGTCGTAGGCATCTTGGCCCGCACCCTTCTGCAGACCCGGCCCTCGGCCGCCAGGGTCGTCACCCGCATCAGCGGTGCCATGATGATCGCCATCGGCGCCTTCCTGCTCGTGGAACGCCTGGCCGTCTGACGCCCTGTCCCGATTCACCCGACACGGATACGAAGGAGAGCGCGTGGAAGACCGGACGCAGCAGGAACAGGCGAGCCCCGCAGTCCAGAAACGTGTCCGGAACAGCTTCGACCTGCAGGGCCTGATGTCCCACCTCGGCGCGCGCCTCACCCATATCGGCCCCGGCCGCGTGCACATCGTGCTCCCGGCCCGCCCCGAGGTGACCCAGCAACACGGCTACGTCCACGCCGGCGCCACCAGCGCCATCGCCGACAGCGCGGGCGGCTACGCGGCACTCACCTTGTTCGACGAGGACTCCGAGGTCCTCACCGT
Source organism: Streptomyces sp. NPDC090032 (assembly GCF_044748025.1). NCBI lineage: Bacteria > Bacillati > Actinomycetota > Actinomycetes > Kitasatosporales > Streptomycetaceae > Streptomyces > Streptomyces sp. NPDC090032. The sequence continues at coordinate 165,966 of NZ_JBIVFF010000002.1, forward strand.
CGAGTACAAGATCAACCTCCTCGCACCCGCCGCCGGCGATCACCTCGAAGCGATCGGCACCGTCCTCAAGCCCGGACGCACCCTGACCGTCTGCCAGTTGGAGGTCTACGGCGTTCAGGGAAGCGGCGAACGGAAGCTCGTGGCCAACGGCCAGCAGACACTCATCCGCGTCGACCGGCCCGGCCGGTGAGCCCGCACCCCCTGCTGCCGCCCTGGGTGACGTGGTGGCAGCGGCCGTTCCCCGACGCCAACACCTTGCTCGTGCACGGGCGGCGGCCGGCTCTGGTCGACAGCGGGTTCGTGGCCCACGCCGAGGACACCTCCTCCTGGGCCCGCACCCGCGCAGGGGAGATCGGCCTGGTCGTGAACACCCACTGGCATTCCGACCACGTCGGCGGCAACGCCGCCCTCCAGGCCAGGGGAGCCGCCATCGCGGCAGGAGCCCCGGAGGCCGAGGCGGTCCGGCGCCGTGACGCGGGCTGCTGCGCGGCTGAGTACCTGGACCAGCCGGTCGCCCCGTACACCGTCGATGTGCCGCTCGCCGACGGCCAGGTCCTCCGGCTCGGTGACACCGACTGGCAGGTCGTGCGCACTCCCGGTCACACGCCGGGCCATCTGGCACTGTGGGAACCCGACGAGCGGCTGCTCGTGGTCGGGGACGCGCTGTCCGACTACGACGTCGGCTGGGTCAACCTCGCCCTCGACGGGCCCGACGCAGCCGATACCGCGCTCGCGTCCCTTGAGCGGATCGCCGCCCTCGACCCGCGGGTGATCCTCCCCTCCCACGGGCCGATCCCCGCCGACATCCCCGCGGCCTTCACCGCCGCCCTGCGACGTGCCCGGCGCCTGGCCGACGACCCGCAGGGCGCCGTCTGGTACGGGGCCCGGCGAATCTTTGCCTTCGCGCTGATGATCCGCGACGGGATACCGGCCGACGAGGTCGAGGTGTACCTGCTGAAGCGGTCCTGGCTGACGGACGCGGCACGACTGCTGAGCCTCACGCCCCAGGCACTCACGGACGAACTGGTCACCTCGATGCTCCGCAACGGCGCGATCGTCAAGCGTGAGGGCAGACTGTGCGCCGCAGCCGAACACACCCCAGTCGCCGCCCAGCCGTTGCGGGTCCCCTATCCGCGCGCCTGGCCGGCCCCCGAACCGCGCCGATCGGCAGGCACGTAGCGGACTCGGGCGATCTGGCGGCGCAGCACCGTGTTCTCGTGCGGTAACGCCATGACTTCTGTGTCCTTGGCCAGGCGGCTGCGGAGCACGGCAGCAGGCTTCTTGATCTGGCTTCGGGCCGGCGCGGTCACGATCGACAGTGGCATCGTCAGATCGTCGCGGGCGCTGTGCCGGTCGACGCCCTGCGCGGAGAAGCTGCGGACCAGAACCAGAGTCGTATGTCCGAGCGGGGCAGGCGGCAGGAAGCAACCGGCTCGCCACGTCCCCGCTGAGCGACGGCCCCGCTCCGGAACGCCGCAGCAGTCTGGGCTGTCGGCGCCCAACAGCGGGGTCCTACTCCTCCGACCCGCCCGTCTCCGCGTAGATCACCAGCGTCCGCTCCGGCTGTCCGGCCACGTGGAACGCGGTGTAGTCGTACGTGACCACGCCGCGCCCCCGAATCCGCAGCCGCTTGCGCCCGCCGCGGCGCGCCTCGACCTCGAACCGGGGCCACCAGTCCCGTACTTCGGGGCTGCCCTCGTGGAGTTCGTCGACGAGTCGCGCGTAGCGGGGGTCGCCCGGATGCCCACCGGCCAGCGTGCGCACCCGGGCGAGCAGGCCCCGCGCCTCGGGCTCCCAGTCGACGAGCACCTCCCGCGCCAGGGGCTCCAGAAAGACCCAGCGCACGAAGTTGGGCCGCCGGCCGTCCTCGGTGACCAGGCGCGGAAACACCTCTTCCGTCGCTCTGTTGTGACTGAGCACGTCGTACGTGCCGTCGATGACGTACGCGGGATGCGGCTGGAGCAGCAGCGGGACGGCGGCGACCTCCGGGGCGAGCGGCTCCACGTCGGGGATGTCGGCCGCCGGCGCGCGCCCGGCGAGCTGGAACAGGTGGGCGCGCTCGTGCGGTGCGAGCCGCAGGGCCGTGGCGAGCGCGTCCAGGACCTGGTCGGAGACGCGGATCTCGCGGCCCTGTTCCAGGTACGTGTACCAAGTGGCGCTCATCCCTGCGAGCAGGGCCAGCTCCTCCCGCCGCAACCCCGGGGTCCGGCGCCGGCCGGTCGTCGGCAGTCCCGCCTCGACCGGCGTCAACCGCGCCCGGCGGCTACGCAGGAACGCACCGAGTTCACGACGTCGCTCCGCCGTCTCGGACATGGTCCTACCACCTCTGGTTCCAGAATAAATGGGCTCTGGATACCAGGCTAAAGCCGGACCACACTGACAGAGAAGCCGGAACAGAAGCGGTGAGAAGTGAGGAGAAGGCGATGTCAGGCATCACGGGCAAGGTCGTGGCCATCACGGGGGCGAGCAGCGGTATCGGTGAGGCGACCGCACTCCTGCTCGCCGAGCGCGGAGCGCGCCTCGTCCTCGGAGCACGCCGCTCGGAGCGGCTGGAGGAACTGGTCGCCCGCATCGAGAAGGCCGGCGGCGAGGCCGTGCAGATCCGTACGGACGTGACCCGTCTCGACGACGTACGCGCCCTGGTCGGGCTCGCGGGAGAGCGGTTCGGCCGGCTCGACGTGCTCATCAGCAATGCGGGGGTGGGCACCATCTCGCCCCTGGACGATCTGCGCACCGACGAGTGGGACCACATGGTCGACGTCAACATCAAGGGCGTCCTGCACGGCATCGGCGCCGCGCTGCCCGTCTTCCGGGCCCAGGGCGGCGGCCACTTCGTCACGACGGCGTCCACGGCCGCGTTCCGCGTCGCACCGGCGATGGCCGTCTACGCAGGAACGAAGATCGCGGTGCGGGCCATCTGCGAGGGCCTGCGCCAGGAGGCGGGTCCCACGGTACGGGTGAGCACCGTCTCGCCCGGGGTGATCGACACGGACTTCCCCGAGGCGTCGACGAACGAGCGGGTCCGCGTCGAGATCGCCGGGTTGCGGGACCGGGTCGCGATCCCGCCCTCGGCGATCGCCCGGGCCATCGCGTTCGCGATCGAGCAGCCCGCCGAGGTGGACGTCAACGAGATCGTCGTCCGGCCGACCGCGCAGATCTGAGCGGCGCACACCTGCCGAAGAGACGAGGGCAGCCGACCAGCGGTACGGCGTCGGGGGCGGGCCGTGCGTGGTGACGTCGTGGACGGACCACATGAGGGCTTCGTACGGCACGGGGGTGCACCGGGGCTGATGGTGATCGAGACCCTTTCGGCTGATCCCTGGCCCCTGCCTGCGAGGACTTCGATCAGCCGTGGAAGGTGATTCAGATGTCATCTGACAAGAGTTACGAACCCGAACTGACGGGGCTGCTGATCGTCGACCCGTACAACGACTTCCTGTCGGAGGGCGGCAAGCTCTACGACCGCGGTCGCTCGACCCTCGACGCGCTCAACGTCGTCGATCACATGCGCCAGGTCCTCGCCGCCGCCCGGGCGGCCGGTGTGCAGGTCTTCATCGCCCCGCACCATCGGTGGCGTGGAAGCGACCCGTACAGCCGCTGGAAGACGATGCCCCCCGTCCAGGCCTCCGCCGCGAAGGCGCACGTGTTCGCCGACGGAACCTGGGGCGGATCTTTCCACCCCGATTTCGAGCCGCGTCCCGGCGACATCGTCGCGCAGGAGCACTGGCTCTCCAGTGGATTCGCCAACACGGACCTCGACCTGCAGCTCAAGAAGACGGGCGTCCGCGAAGTCGTCGTGATCGGCATGCGTGCCAACACCTGCATCGAATCCACCGTCCGCTTCGCCGCCGAGCTCGGCTACGAGGTCACGGTGGTGAAGGACGCCATCGGCAGCTTCGGGGCCGCCGAAATGGATGCGTCGCTGCAGTTCAACCTGCCGCAGTACGCGAGCTCCGTCATCTCGACCGACGAGACCGTCAAAAAGCTTTCCGCCTGACGTCACGGAGATCGAAGACGACTGACCGCGTCATCGCCGAATCGGTGGCCGAGGCCTGTACGGCTTCAGAGTGGCTTCACAGCCTGTGAGCTGGGCAGGGTCATGCTCCTGTGGTGGAGCCGGGACGGATGATCATCAGGACGGTGACCGTTGCCCACAGCAGGTTGAAGACGCCGGTGAGCATGGCGAGACGGCCGGCGGATCGGGAGCCGGGGCCGGGGCCGGGCGTGTGCGCGACAGCGAGAGCGTTGTCCTGGGCGGGAAGGATCAGCAGTGCCAGGATGGCGGCGGCCGCGGTGGTCAGCAGGATCGAGGCGATCAGCCACCCGCTGCCGAGGACGCCGAGGCTGCTGGCCGTGGCGAACCCGAAGACGGGAACCGCGGTGCCGACGGCCGCGTAGACGCGGCAGATGCGGTGCAGCATCCGCAGGGTCAGGACCGCCTCGTGGTCACCCGGGTCGGCTTCGATGCGCCGCAGTGCTCGGGGGAACAGGCTCGCGGCGACGGTGACCGGACCGATGGCCAGCACGGCGGCCAGGACGTGCAGGGAGAGGAGGAGTTTCGTCACGGTCAGTGTTCCGTCGCCGTTCGGACGGCACGACGTCGGCCGGTGACCTTCGACGCCGGGAGGCGTCCGGCCTTGGAGGTGCCGGTCAAGGTGTCGCCACTGATCGTCACGGCGAAGGCCAGGTTCAGGCGCAGGGGCTTGGTGACGGTCTGCTCCCAGGTGAGCCGGTCGCCGTCGAGGGTGATATCGCTGAGTGCGACTTCCTCTCCCGTCCCGTGGGCGACCCCGGTCAGGACACCGTCCTGGCGAAGTAGTTCGACGACGGCCTTGATCTTGCCGATGGGGGTGGAGACGGACAGGTCCCAAGTGCCTTCAACGGACATGCTGTTGTTGCTTCCTCACGGTGCGATGTGAACAGAGGTGATTCGAGGGGAGGCGTGGTGTGTGGTCAGAGGCCGGCGGGCGCCGGGCCGTGAGGGCGCCAGACAGTGCCGCGGCGTTCATGAGCGAACAACTCCTCGACAGCGTGGGCGATCTGGGGGCCCACCTCGCGCTCCAGCAGGTACAGGCCCAGGTCGAGGCCGGAGGTGACACCGGCGCCGGTCACGAGGTCGCCGTCATCGACGATGCGGGCGCTCACCGCGTGGACGCCGGTGGCATCGAGCATGTCCAGGCCCAAGTGGTGGGTGGTCGCATGGCGGCCCTCCAGCAGGCCGGCCATGGCCAGGACGAGCGAGCCGCCGCACACCGCGCCGACCGTCACCTCCGGATTGTCCATCGCCGCCTTCAGCTGCGCAGGCAGCTCGGTGGTCAGGGTGCGGCCCAGGAGCACGGGGATGAGTTCGTCCTGCTGCCACTCCCCGGCACCCGCGTCATGGTCAGGGACTTCGCCGGGTTCTCCCACGCGGCCCGAGGCGCCGGGGACCAGAATCAGGCCCGCGCGCGTGGGGTCGAGGGCGGCCGTGGCGCGCAGCACCAGGCCCCCGGTGCCGCTGACCACCTCGCGCGGTCCTTCGGCGGAAACCAGCTCCACGCTCACCGCACCGCCGGAGGCGGTGCCGCCCGCGTACAACACTTCATAGGGGCCGATGGCATCGAGCGGATCGAAGCCGTCGAACAGGACGATCTGGGCGTGCATGAAGGGTTCCTTCGGAGTGGGACAGGCCCGGTCTGCGCCGGGCTCGCTCCCGACGCTAATCGGCTGCCGAGTCCTGCCCCAGTGGCATTAGTGACACCTTTCAACGGAATAACGCCATCGCGAGTGAACAGGCCGCTGAGCTGGCCAAGGAAGGGACAACGGGGTGATCGGGCCAAGGCTGTGCACCTGGAGGAGCGGTATCTTCTGGCCATGCACACTGTCGCTGTCCTGGCGCTGGACCGGGTGATCCCGTTCGACCTGTCCACCCCGATCGAGGTCTTCACCCGGACCCGTCTACCGGACGGCCGTCCCGGCTACCAGATCCGTGTGTGCGTGGAGAAGCCGGAGATCGACGCGGGTGCCTTCACCCTGCGCGCGCCTTGGGGGCTGGAGGGGCTCAAGGGCGCGGACACGATCATCGTGCCGGGCACCGACGCCCCCGCGGCCCCGCTCGCCCCCGCCGTTCGCGACGCGTTGCGAGCGGCGGCCGAGTACGGAACGCGCATCGCCTCCATCTGCACGGGCACTTTCCCACTGGCCGCTACCGGGCTCCTGGACGGCCTTCGCGCCACCACCCACTGGATCGCGGCCGACCTCCTCGCCACCGCCTACCCGGACATCGAGGTCGACCCGGATGTCCTGTACGTCGACAACGGCCAGATCCTCACCTCCGCCGGCGCTGCCGCCGGCCTGGACCTGTGCCTGCACATGATCCGCAAGGACTACGGCTCGGCCGTCGCCGCCGATGCCGCCCGGCTGTCCGTCATGCCCCTGGAACGAGAGGGCGGACAAGCGCAGTTCATCGTCCATGACTGCGCGCCCACCCCCCAGGGCTCCGTACTCGAACCCCTGCTCATCTGGCTGCAGGACAACCTGGGCGCCGACCTCACACTCGCCGACATCGCAGCCCACGCCGGAACCAGCACCCGAACCCTGATCCGCCACTTCCGGGAACAGACCGGCACCACGCCGCTCCAGTGGCTCCACCGCGCCCGCATCCGCCAGGCCCAGCACCTCCTCGAGACCACGCGCCACTCCGTCGAACGCATCGGCACCCAGGTCGGCTTCGGCTCACCCACCGCCTTCCGTGACCGCTTCAAGCGCACCACCGGAGTCAGCCCTCACACTTACCGGCGCACGTTCAGCTGATTGAAGACCGTGCAGGACGGTGTGGTTCATCGAGGTGAAGTCCGGCGCGACGTTGCGTGAGACGCCATTTCGGTGGGCGTGATCTCGCGGCTGTCTGGGTTGGTGACTGCTTCGCTCGGGTCGTCGAACGCTGCCCTTGCCGAAACCTCATCCGTGACAGCCACACCTTTTGAAACGGTGCCGCTTCCAAGCTGCAACATGTCATAGCTCTCGCAATTCAGGGCCTCATGCCGCGATACGGCTGCGTCGTGCCGGGCTCCCGACCGCGTAGTGCACGTACTCGCGTACCAGTCGGAAGCCGGCGGTCCAGGCCAGGAGGCGGCTGGCGCGGTTGAGGGTGGAGCAGTTCCAGCTGGGGGTGTGACCGCGTGCGGTGATGTCCGCGACGAGGCCGGTGACGCACGCCAGCGCGAGGCGGTGGCGACGGTGGTCGGGGGCGGTGAAGACGGCTACGTCCTCGTAGCGGGTGCCGCGGAAGTACGTGCAGGCGATGGCCAGCACCTGTCCGCCGCGGTCCACGGCCCCCCAGCCGTGACCCGAGGTGGCGAGGCCGGCGGCGCCGCCCCAACTGGCGTGGATCCAGGCCGAGTCGGGGCCGAGGGCGTGCAGGGCGTCGGTGTCGGCGGGCTCGAGGCGGCGCACGGTCACGCCGCGAGGAGTCGGGCAGGGCTGGGGCTCGGCCTGCAGGGTCCACACCATGCGTTCCCACGGGGTGAGGCGGTCGAAGGCCGCGCCGAGGGCCGGCAGGAAGCGCGCGGGCGCGTCGATGCGGCTGCCTGCCAGGGGCGTCAAGTCCTCCGGTGTGTCCGGGAAGCCGCGCAGCAGGACATGGTCGGCACAGGAAACGGCGATGATGCGCGGCTGATCCGCCCGGTCCGCCCACCAGCGGCCGACGCCGGTGGTGAGGGCATGCTCGCCGATGGTGGCCGGCCCCGGGGCGCCGGCGGGGAACCAGCGGGTGAGTGGCGGCAGTTGACGGGGTTCGAGTTCGATCATCGACATCTCCGAGGTGCGGTGAGGGGGGAGAGGCGGGTGCGGGGGAGATGCGGCCCGTATGGCCGGTCTCATCACCGCGCCCGCCCCTCCGGTGGGTCAGCGCTGGCCGGCCTTGCGGCCGTGGTTCGCCTTGTTCCTGCGGCGGGCTCTCTTCTTGCGGGATCGCTTCGACATGGGTGGCAACTCCGTTATGGGGTGGGCGCGTTCAAGCGGTACGGCCGACGAGGAGGTCGGCCAGTTTGCTGAGGCGCTTGACGGTGCGGTCCTCGGTGGCGGCGGGCGCCGGGTCGACGCGCTCGGCCCGGTCGTAGTAGGCACCGTTGACGATCTCGACCGACGGGTCGCAGAGGCGGACCACGTGCGCGGCACCCTCGGTGGGCGTGACGCCGTCGTGGGCGTAGAGGGGGAGCAGCGCGGTGTCGCACACACCCGGGTGGACGGACACCGCGCTGACGCGCGGATCCGCCGCGAAGACCGTCAGGGCCAGTTGCGACTGGGCGTAAGCGGCGAGCCGGGAGTAGCGGCGGGCGCGGTTGGGGTCGCTCCACTGGATGGATCCGGTGCGGTGCAGGGAGGAGGAGACGTTCACGACGCGGCCGCCCGGGGTGCTGGTGAGTGCCGGTTCCAGCAGGCAGGTCAGCAGGTAGTGGGCGAGGAAGTTGACCTGGAAGGCGATCTCGTTGCCGTCGGCGGTGATGGTGTGCCGCTCGGGCGCCGCCATGCCCGCGTTGTTCACCAGGACGTCCAGGTGCGGGTGCTCGGCGACGACACGGGCCGCCAGGGTCTCGACCTCGTCGAGGCGGGTGAAGTCGGCGCCCATGCTGCAGAGTCGGTCTGCGTCGATGCCGGCGGTCGCGACGAGACGGTCGGCGGCGGCGCGCGCTTCCTCGGCGGTCCTGCCGTGCAGGAGTACGGTGGCGCCGCGTTCGGCGAGCTGCCGGGCGGTCTCCAGACCGATGCCGGAAGTGGCGCCCGTGACAAGGACGGTGCGGGAGGAAAGGGTGGTGTCAGGCATGGTCCATCCGGGGATACGAGTACGGCTTCGCGTACGGCTCAGGTCCGCGTACGGCAGGTGCGTACGGGCATGGAAAGGGGCGCCGGACGTGGGTCACGGCGCCCCTGGGGCAGCGGAAAGCGCGTCAGCGGACGGCGGACGCGGGCGTTTCCGCACAGCGGGGCACACGGCGGGACGCCCGATGAGGCGGCCGGTCGATGAGGAGCCACTCGCTGTTCATGGTGTCCATGGAACCCGCGGGAGCCACCCCGTACAAGCTCATCTCCCGCTCCCTTACGCGCCTCTGACGTGCCCGGACGCGTTCTTTACGCGGGCTGTTCACCCAAGCCCTGGCACGCCGGAGATCAGCAGGTCGATGAGCTTGATGCCAAGGAAGGGCAGGACAAGGCCGCCGAGTCCGTACAACGTCAGGTTGCGCCGCAGAAGGTCGTGCGCCGACGCGGGCGTGTAACGCACACCCCGCAGCGCGAGTGGGATCAGCGCGACGATGATGAGCGCGTTGAAGATGATCGCCGAGGTGATGGCCGAGGTCGGGCTGTGCAGGCCCATGATGTTGAGCGACTCCAGACCCGGGTACGCGCCCGCGAACATGGCCGGGATGATGGCGAAGTACTTGGCGACGTCGTTCGTGATGGAGAACGTCGTCAACGCCCCGCGGGTGATGAGGAGTTGCTTGCCGATCTCGACGATCTCGATGAGTTTCGTCGGATTGGAGTCCAGGTCGACCATGTTCCCGGCCTCTTTGGCGGCCGAGGTTCCCGTGTTCATGGCCACGCCCACGTCGGCCTGTGCGAGGGCCGGCGCGTCGTTCGTGCCGTCGCCCGTCATCGCGACGAGTTTGCCTCCCTCCTGCTCACGCTTGATCAGCGCGAGCTTGTCCTCGGGAGTGGCTTCGGCCAAGTAGTCGTCCACACCGGCCTCTTCGGCGATGGCCTTGGCTGTCAGCGGGTTGTCGCCCGTGATCATCACCGTTCTGATCCCCATGCGGCGGAGCTCGGTGAAACGCTCGCGGATGCCGTCCTTGACCACGTCCTTCAGGTGGATCAGGCCCAGCACCCGGGGCCCGTCCCAGTCGTGCACGGCAACCAGGAGCGGGGTGCCCCCCGAGGCCGCGACCGAGTCGGCACACCAGCGAGCCTCGGCGGGAACATGGCCGCCGTACATCTGCACCCACTCGATCACCTGCTGGGCGGCGCCCTTGCGGATCGCGCACACCGCGCCGTTGTCCCAGCGCAGATCGACGCCGCTCATGCGGGTCTGCGCGGTGAACTTCACCCACCGGGCGTGGCCCAACTCGCCCTCGGCAGGCGCCCGTAGCCCGTACCGTACTTTCGCCAGCACGACGACGGAGCGTCCCTCGGGCGTCTCGTCGGCCAGCGACGACAGCTGGGCGGTGCCGGCGAGCTGCGCTTCGGTGATGCCGGGCAGCGGTACGAAGGCGGCCGCCTCGCGGTTGCCGAGGGTAATGGTGCCGGTCTTGTCGAGAAGCAGGGTCCCCACGTCACCGGCAGCCTCGACCGCGCGGCCGGACATGGCGAGCACATTGCGCTGGACGAGCCGGTCCATGCCCGCGATGCCGATCGCCGACAGCAGTGCCCCGATGGTCGTCGGGATGAGGGTGACGAGCAGGGCGACGAGGACCGTGGTGGACTGGGCGGCGTCGGCGTACCCGGCCATCGGCTGGAGCGCGACGACGACCAGCACGAACACGATCGTCAGCGCGGCCAGCAGGATGTTCAAGGCAATCTCGTTCGGCGTCTTCTGGCGCGAGGCGCCTTCGACGAGCGCGATCATCCGGTCCAGGAAGGAGTGTCCCGGGCGCGCGCTGACGCGGACCACGATCCGGTCGGACAGGACGGTCGTGCCGCCGGTGACACCGCTTCGGTCGCCGCCCGACTCCCGGATGACGGGCGCGGATTCGCCGGTGACGGCCGATTCGTCGACCGCCGCGACGCCGTCGATGACGTCGCCGTCGGCGGGGATCAGTTCGCCCGCCTCGACCACGACGACGTCGAGAGGTTTGAGCTCGGTGGCGGCCACGGCCTCCGTCTCGGCATTGCGCAGGTTGGTGCCGTAGCTCCAGTGGCGCAGGCGCAGCGCGACCGTGTCCGTACGTGCCCTGCGCAGCGATTCCGCCTGCGCCTTGCCGCGGCCCTCGGCGACGGCCTCGGCGAGGTTCGCGAAGATCACCGTCAGCCACAGCCAGGCGCTGATGACCCAGGTGAAGACGGCGGGGTGGAGGACCGCGGAGAGGGTGGTGAGGACGGCTCCGACGGAGACGACGAACAGCACCGGGTTCTTGACCAGAACTCGCGGGTGCAGCTTCCGCAGCGCCTCGGGGAAGGACCGTGCGAGCTGAGCGGGTTCGAACAGCCCGCTCGACGCGCGACGTCCCGAACCTCTCTTGGGCCCTGGCTGGGGTCCCTGCTGTGGAGGGGACGGCGGGGCCTGCTGGGGACGGGCGGAATACATGGGGACCTTCATGCCTCGGTGGGGAACCGCGCCCACGCGCAGGGCGGCGCGCCGGCGACCGGTCGGGCTGACAGAAACGTGTGGTGGCCGCCGGGCCTTGCGGTGCATGGGCCCCGGCACCGCAAGGCTGCACACGGACGTCGGCGACGGGACGACGAGACGCCGCCGCGTGCTCGGCCGCCCGTGAGATGCCCTGACCGGAGGCGTCCGATGGGTGCTTCCGGTGGCGAGCCGTCATGCCACTGACGCCCGCGGGCCTCACCGGCGGCCGAGGGGAAATCTAGCCGCGCCGGATGCCTGAAGTGCGCCGTCCGGCATGGAATTTGCGCCTCCCTTACGACCCTTCGAAGGGCGGTATCAAGCTCGCGTCAAGGTCACCTGAGAAAGCGTCAGGGAGGCGTCAACGAACCACGTCCGTGGCCGATTCCGGTCGCAGACTGAGCGGCGCGGGGGACACGGGCGACCGTCCGTGGCGTGACGTTGGAGGGCTCGTGACCATCACGGCCGGTACCACGCGCAGTTCTGAGGTCGAGGCCGAGACTGTCGCGGAGCCACAGCACGGACCGGTCGCCCCGCCCGGGGGCGGGCCCGGTCCGCGGCCACGAGGGGGGTCGCGACCGGGCCCTCACCTCCGTCGCGAGGCCGTGGACGCGTGGGCCGCTCTGCGCCGCCGCTTCTGGGCCACCATGCCCGCGCGGCTGCGCCTCCTGCACGTGTCCACGGTCTCGCTGGCCGCCGCCCTCGCGCTGCTGCTTCTGCTGGCCGGGCTCGCCGCTTCCGGCACCTGGGACGCGGTCGCCGACCGGGACTCCCCGCGCACCACCAGTGCCGCCGACCTCAACCTCGCCCTCAACGACATGGACGCGCAGGCCGCGAACATCCTGCTGTCCAGCGGCGACGCGGGCAACGGGCGCCTGAAGACGCCGTACGGCAAGGCGGTCGGCTTATACGGCGACGCCCGCACCGCCATCGGCCACGACCTGCGCACCCTCGCCGTCGCCGCCCAAGGTGACCGCACCGACGAGCGCACCGTCGAGTCCCTCACCGACAACTTCGCCGAGTACCAGGAGATGATCGGGCGCGCTCTCGAGAACGACGGCCGCACCGGCGGCAAGGCGTCCGCCATCGCCGACTACCGGGATGCGACGGATCTGCTCCAACGCAAACTCCTGCCGGAGTCACGCGAGTTGGTGGCTTCCAACGATCGGGCGTTCAACACACAGTACGCGCAGGCCCGTTCGGCGCTTTCTGCGCAACTCGCCGCTGTCATCGCGCTAGGCGTGCTGCTCCTTGCGGTGCTCGCCGTACTCCAGTGGTACTTGGCGCGCCGCTTCCACCGGATCCTCAACCCCGGAGTCCTGATCGCCACCATCTGCGTCCTGCTCGCCACCCTCCTCGGTGCTCAGGCGCTCTCCGGGACGGCCGAGCAACTGCGGGGCGCCCGCCGGGACGCGTTCGACTCCGTCGTCGCGCTCTCCCGCGCCCGCGCGATCGCGTACGACGCGAACGCGGACGAGAGCCGCTACCTCCTCGATCAGGAGCGTCGCGGCCGGTACGAGCGAGCGTTCCTGGCGAATTCGCAGAAGTTGTACGGCGTGCGGGGTGCGACCCTCGCCACGTACGACGACGAACTCGCCACGACCTGGCAGGCGTACCGCTCCGACCACGAAGACCTGCGTTTCACCGGCGAGTTCCGGCGCGAACTCGACAACATCACCTTCCCCGGCGAGCGGGCAGCGGCCGAGAAGGCGGTCGAGACGTACGCCGTCTACCAGCGCGACGACCGCAAGATCCGTGCTCTGGTCGCACAGGGCAAGGAACGCGAGGCCGTCGCGTTCGGGATCAGCTGGCAGCCCGACATGTCCAACGCGCACTTCGGGGCATGGATGGAGGCGCTCGACAAGGTGACCGACATCAACCGCGACCACTTCGCTGCCTCGGTACACGCGGGCCGCTCCGCGGTGGGCGATCTGCTGACCTGGGTCCTTGGAGCGCTTTTCGCGGCGATCGTATGCACCACCCTGGGACTGCGACCGAGGTATGCGGAGTTCCGTTGAAGCGTGAGTTGCACCAGGCGGCAGGATTCGAGATGACACTGTATGGCGTGCCGAAGTGCCATCACCGGGCCAGCTGCCCACTTCGGGCGGACAGCGGAGCGGTGTCCAGTCAGGACACGCCATTTCCCGGGCCGGCCGGCCCGGGGCCACGAGCATGGAGAGGGATCCACCATGACTGACTCCGACCTGTCCGTCCTGCGGGAGCGGGCCGAGAAGGGTGACGCGTACGCGGTCGACGAACTGATCGAACTCGCCGCCGAGCGCGGAGACATGGATGAGTTGCGGCGTCTTTCCGACGGGGGCAGCGCCACTGCGACCGATGAGTTGATTCAACTCGCCGGCGAGCGCGGTGACATGGGTGAGCTGCGACGGTTGTCCGATGCCGGTAACGCCACCGCAGCCGATCAGTTGATGGAACTCGCCACCGAATGTGGCGACTTGGACGAACTGCGACGCCTCGCCGACCAGGGCAACACCGCTGCTGCCGAGCAGCTCATGGAGCTCACGACGGAGTGACCCGGCTCGCGACGAGGTGACACCCGCACTGTTCAGGCGGCGGGGGGCACGTGACCGGCGGGTGGACCTCGACTGCCCCTGCGCTGCGCAGGCCGTCCCCTTGGTCATCAGAAGGGGACCTTGTCGGCCCTCTGCCGACCGGACTTCCCGGCCTGCCTCTTCCGCCCCGGCGGAGCAGGTCTCGTCAGTGTGGTGTCAATGTCCACGTGACCGGCGCCAAGGATGCGTCAAGGGGTGCGCCGATGCACTCGCACAAGCGCTTCGGTAGAGAGAAGGAACCCTTCCCTCCGGGAGAGTTGATCATCAGTGAGCGGAGCGCATCGGCTGCGATGAGTGACGTACGGACGGATATGAGTGACGTACGGACCGGCGGGGGTGTGAAACGGACCGGCGGGGGTGTGACACGGACCGGCGCGGGTGACGTACGCCCCGGACGGCTGAAGGTCTACCTCGGGGCTGCCCCGGGAGTCGGCAAGACCTACCGCATGCTCGACGAAGCGCGGCGCAGAGCGGCGCGCGGCGCCGACGTGGTGGTGGGGTTCGTGGAATGCCATGGACGCCCCGGTACGGAGGTGATGCTCGACGGCCTGGAAGTCGTCGACAGGACCTCGTGCACCTATCGCGGCGGCGGGTTCACGGAGATGGACCTCGCCGCGGTCCTCGCGCGGCGTCCCCAGGTCGCGATCGTCGACGAGTTCGCCCACAGCAACGTTCCGGGGGACGGCCGCAACCCCAAGCGCTGGCAGGACATCGAGGAGCTGCTCGCGGCAGGGATCGATGTCATCAGCGCGCTCAACATCCAGCATCTCGAATCCCTCAACGACGTCGTCGAGAAGATCACCCGGGTCCCGCAGCACGAGACAGTTCCCGACGAGGTCGTGCGCCGGGCGCGTCAGATCGAGCTGGTGGACATGCCGCCCGAGGGGCTTCGCCGCCGGATGGCGCACGGCAACATCTACGCTCCCGAGAAGGTCGACGCGGCCCTCGCCAATTACTTCCGGCCCGGCAATCTGACAGCCCTGCGCCAACTCGCTCTGCTGTGGGTGGCCGACCGCGTCGACGAGGCACTGCAGTCCTACCGCTCGGAGCACGGCATCGGTGGCGTGTGGGAGACCCGGGAGCGGGTGGTCGTGGCTCTGACGGGCGGGCCCGAGGGCGACACTCTCATCCGGCGGGCCGCCCGTATCGCCGACCGGTCGGCCGGCGGTGACCTGCTCGCCGTACACGTCACGCGCAGCGACGGACTCGCCGCCGGCACCTCGCACGCCTCCCTGGCCCGGCAGCGGCGGCTTGTCGAGGATCTCGGCGGCAGCTACCACTCCGTGGTCGGCGACGACGTCGCCACCTCCCTGGTCGAGTTCGCGCGCGCCGAGAACGCCACGCAGCTCGTGCTGGGCACCAGCCGCCGTGGCCGCCTGGAGCAGTTCGTCACGGGACGGGGCACCGGCGAGACGGTGGTCAAGTCCTCGACCGACATCGACGTCCACATGGTCACGCACGAACGTGCCGGGCGAGGCACGCTGTTGCCTTCGCGCCGCCGCACCCTGTCGACCGTCCGCAGGATCGCGGGCCCGGTCGCCGGCCTGCTGCTGCCGCTGGCCCTGACCTTCCTGCTGGATCTGGACGCGGCCAGGGACAGACTCAACCTCACCAGCGAGGCCTTGCTCTTCCTGCTGACTGTGGTGGGGGTGGCCTGCATAGGCGGGGTCGTGTCGGCGGTGATCGCGTCGGTGACGGCGTCCTTGCTGCTCAACTACTGGTTCATCCCGCCCAGAGGGCACTTCACGTTGAGCGATCCGAACGCGTTGCTTGCGCTCGCGGTCTTCGTCGTGGTGGCCGCCATAGTGGCTGCCGTCGTCGACCGCTCCCTGCGTCTGTCGCGGCGCTCGGCGCGAGCCACCGCGGAGGCGGAGACCATGTCGTCCCTCGCGGGCACCATCGTGCGCGGCGGTGCGACGATCCCCGCTCTGGTGGAACGCACCCGTGAGACCTTCGGAATGGACTCGGCGGAACTGGTGGACGAGCCGCCGGGGGAGGACGGCGCAACAGTCGTGCCCGCGGGGCCCGGCGCCTTCCTGGTGCTTCGCGGCCGTCCCCTCCCGTCCTCCGAGCGGCGCGTGCTGGCCGCGTTCGCGGCACACGTGGGCGCCGCCGTCGAACGGGCCCGGCTCGCCGAGGCCGCCGCCGAGGTCGAACCGGTCAAGGCCGCCGACCGGATGCGTACGGCGCTGCTGCGGGCGGTCGGCCACGACCTGCGCACCCCGCTCGCCGCCGGATGGGCCGCGGTCTCCTCGCTGCGCAGCCGGGATGTGGAGTTCTCCGACGCGGACCGTGACGAGCTGCTCGCCACCGCCGACGAATCCATGGCCAAGCTGAACCGGCTGATCGAGAACCTCCTCGACCTCAGCCGACTGCAGGCAGGGGCGCTCACCCTGAACCTGCGCCCCACCACGCTGGACGAGGTCCTGCCGGCGGCGCTGGCGGACACACTCGAGGTCGAGGTGGGGGACATGGAGGAGGTTCCGGCCGTGCTGGCCGACCCGCCGTTGCTGGAGCGGGTGGTCGCCAACCTCGCGGGCAACGCGGCCCGCCACAGTCCTGCGGGGCGCAAGGTGCTGCTGACAGCCAGCGCCCATGCGGGCCGTGTCGAAGTGCGTGTGGTCGACCGAGGCCCGGGCCTCCCATCCACCGACCGCGACCGCCTCTTCGAACCGTTCCAACGCCTCGGCGACACCGACAACGCCACAGGACTCGGCCTCGGTCTGGCCCTGTCCAGGGGCCTGGCCGAGGCGATGGACGGCACCCTCGTCCCGGAGGACACCCCGGGCGGGGGCCTGACCATGGTGCTGTCCCTGCCCTTCGCCGAGCGGGCGGAGCACCCCAGTGGTACGCAGAGCGTAGGAGGGGCGCCTGAGGCCTGACCTCGGCGTACGAAGGGTCGTGGGAACCGCCCAACCCGTCCACACCACCGAGGCGTTGGGGGTGCTGCGTGATCCCGCTGTCCGCGAGCGATCGGGTTGTTCATCGGCTTCACCATCAGCCAGGTCGGGCTCGTACGGCACTGGGCAGAGGGGAGCGGCCGCCCGGCTGGCTACGGCGTGCGGTGCTCAACGGGGTCGGCGCGGTGCTGACCGCGGTGCCGCTCGTCGTCCTGCCGGCAGGTAGAGCGTCGTGCCGTACCGGCTGAGCCTGTGAAGTGCCTCAGGCCCAGCCGGTGCTGCCGGACTACAACAGCCCGTCGGCGATGGTGCCGAGGGAGAGCGCCGGAAGGAAGTTGAGCAGCGCCAGGATGATGGCCGCAGCTGTGGCCAGGACGACGAAGTTGACGCCCTGCGCGCGCAGCGTGCCGACCGTGACGACGCCCGGCTGTTGCCTGGCGAGGCGCCCGGCCAGGGCCAGGACGCAGGCCATCGGCAGATAGCGGCCGGCCAGCATCGCGAACACCATCAGCAGGTTGTGGAAGTCGGTGGCGCCGTTGAAGCCCGCCATGGCACTGCCGTTGCTGTTGGTGTTGCTGGTGTACGCGTAGATGAGCTCGGTCAGGCCGTGCGCGCCGGGGTTGCCCATGGAGGACCCGCCGTCGCCCGTCGCCAGGGAGAAGCCGGTGCACGCGAGGATGACGGTGGGCGGGATCAGGGCGTACACGACGACCCAGCGCATCTCCCCGTAGCCGATGCGCTTGCGCAGGTACTCGGGCGTGCGGCCGACCATCAGGCCGCCGATGAAGACGGCCACCAGGACCACCACGATCAACCCGTACAGGCCGCTTCCGGTGCCCCCAGGGGCGATCTCGCCGAGCATCATCGCCGAGAGGAGTACACCGCCGCCGAGGCTGGAGAAGCTGTCGTACGACGAGTTGCCCGCACCGTCGGCACTGGCGGTGGCCGAGATGCCGAAGAGTGTGGAGCCCGGGACGCCGATGCGGGTCTCGGTGCCCTCGTACTGGCCGCCGACCGCTTCGGTGACCGTGCCGGTGTGGGCGCTTTGTGCGAGCGTGCCCGCGGCGAGCAGCAGGCCGAAGAGGATGCCGACGACCGTGAGCAGGGTCCAGGACTGCTTCAGGCTGCCGATCAGCCGGCCGAACATGCGGATGCATGCCGTGGGGATGAGCAGCATCAGAATCACCTCGACGATGTTCGTCCAGGCGGTCGGGTTCTCGAAGGGGTGGGCGCTGCCGGCGTTGAAGAAGCCGCCGCCGTCACCCGAGAAGAGCTTCACCGGCTCCCAGGACGCGACGGGCCCGTCGAGGAGGGTCTGCTTCGCGCCGCCCGCGACCGTGGTCACGGTGTGTCCGCCGCCCAGGCCCTGGATGACACCACCCGCCATGAGGATCAGGCCGCCGACGACGGCGATCGGGACCAGGACGCGGAACGTGGTGCGCAGCAGGTCGACCCAGAAGTTGCCGAGGTCCTGCGTCGAGCGCCGGGTCAGGCCCCGGACGAGGACGAGAGCCACGCAGATGCCGACGGCCGCGGACGCGAAGGCCTGCACACCGAGCCCCGCCATGACCGCCAGATGACCGGTGGTGGCCTCACCCGCGTAGTTCTGCCAGCTGGTGTTCGTGGTGAAGGAGACCGCGGTGTGCAGCGCGAGACGCCATGGCATGCCCTCGTGCCCCGTCGACCAGGGCAGTTTGTCCTGGAGGGTGAAGAGGGCGAACAGGGTCGCGGTGCTCATGGACGTGAAGGCGAGCAGAGCGGTGAGATAGTGCCGCCAGGTCTGCTCCTTGTCCGGGTTGATTCCGCAGACGCGGTACAGGGCCTTCTCCGCCCGCAGGTGGCTGCCGCCCTGCAGGACGCGGGCCATGTAGTCGCCGAGCGGGACGTGGAGACCCACGACCACCACGAGGACGATCGATGCCTGGATCCAGGCCGCCATGATCAGGCTCCCTGCTTCTGCTGTGCGGCGCTCTTCGGGTAGGCGCGGTCGAGTGCGAGGTTGAGTTCCACGACGTTGACGCCCGGCTCACCGAGCACGCCGAGCGTGCGGCCGGTCGTGTACGTGTCGACCAGTTCGCGGACGGCGTCCTGGCTGGCGCCGCGCTCCCTTGCCACGCGCGGGAGTTGGAGCCTTGCGTACTCGGGGCTGATGTGGGGGTCGAGCCCGCTGCCGCTCGCGGTGACCGCGTCGGCGGGCACTCTCGGGTCGGCCGGGGCGTCACCTCGCACGGGGGTGGTCACGGCCTTGCTGTAGTCCGCGCCGGACTTCGCGCACTCGACGCGTGCGCCCTGGTACGTGGAGATGAACGGGCGTGCGGGACATGCCTGGTCGAGGCTGACGACGCGCGTGACGGCGCCGCTCGTGCCACCGCTGCGGAAGACGCCCAGGACCGCGCCCACACCGTCGTCCGTGCAGTACGGGCGTGACCCGTCCACGCCCTCCAGGTCGCCGACGGCCTTGCTGCGGGAGCACACCAGGGTGAGCAGGCTCGGCCTGTCCTTGGCGTCGACGACGGACTCGGGGCCCTGGTTCCCGGCCCCGGACGCCGTGGCGTCGTAGCCCGCACCGGCGTTGGAGGGCCGGGACTGGAAGTACCTCCTGATCGGCGCGCCCTTGGCGTCGGTGAAGGACTGGCCGATCAGCGAGGAACCGGCCTTCCTGCCGTCGGCGCCCGTGACGCGGGAGCCGTCCGCCTTTCCGCTCAGGCCGGGGACCTGGGCGAAGGCCGTCATGGCCAGCGGATAGGCGAGGCCGGTCAGCAAGGTGAGTACGAGGACGACGCGGATGGCGGCGAGGTGCTGCGCCAGCCAGTGCGGGAGTCGTTGATACATGGTCAGATCCCCGGGATGAACTGGACGAGGGTGAGGTCGATGAACTTGATGGCCAGGAACGGGGCGATCACTCCGCCGAGTCCATAGATCCACAGATTGCGCGTGAGCAGGGAGGAGGCGCTGCTCGGGCGGTAGCGCACGCCACGCAGCGCGAGCGGAATCAGCGCCACGATGACGACCGCGTTGAAGACGACCGCGGACAGGATGGCGGACAGCGGCGAGTGCAGATCCATGATGTTGAGGCGGTCGAGTCCTGGATACACCGCGGCGAAGACGGCGGGCAGAATCGCGAAATACTTGGCGATGTCGTTGGCGATCGAGAAGGTCGTCAACGCGCCCCGGGTGATGAGGAGTTGCTTGCCGATCTCGACGATCTCGATGATCTTGGTGGGGTCGGAGTCGAGGTCGACCATGTTGCCGGCCTCCTTGGCGGCCGACGTGCCGGTGTTCATCGCGACGCCGACGTCCGCCTGAGCGAGCGCGGGAGCATCGTTCGTGCCGTCGCCCGTCATCGCGACGAGGTGACCGCCCGCCTGTTCGCGCTTGATGAGGGCGAGCTTGTCCTCGGGTGTGGCCTCGGCGAGGAAGTCGTCGACGCCGGCCTCCTCGGCGATCGCCCTGGCGGTGACCGGGTTGTCGCCGGTGATCATCACGGTGCGGATACCCATCCGGCGCAGTTCGTCGAAGCGTTCGCGCAGCCCGGGCTTGACGACGTCCTTGAGGTGGACGACGCCTAGCACCTCGGCGCGTCCGTCCGTGGCAGCGGCGACGGCCAGGGGGGTGCCGCCGGACGCGGAGACCTGCTCGACGGCCGCATCCAGTGCGACCGGGACGGTGCCGCCCTGCTCACGCACCCACGCGGCGACCGACGCGGCGGCGCCCTTGCGCAGCCGCTTTCCCCCCGGCAGGTCGACTCCGGACATCCGGGTCGCGGCGGTGAACGGTACCCACTCGGCCCCCCTCTCGACCCGTTCCGTCAACTGGTGTTCCGCGTAGGCGAATTCGACGATCGAGCGGCCCTCGGGCGTCTCGTCGGCCAGACTGGACAGCAATGCGGCGCTCGCCAGCCGCTTCATGGGGACATCGCCCATCGGCAGGAACGCACTGGCTCGCCGGTTGCCGAAGGTGATCGTGCCGGTCTTGTCGAGCAGCAGTGTGTTGACGTCGCCGGCGGCCTCGACCGCCCTGCCGGACATGGCGAGTACGTTGCGCTGGACGAGCCGGTCCATGCCCGCGATGCCGATCGCGGAGAGCAGGGCACCGATGGTCGTCGGGATCAGACAGACCAGCAGCGAGACCAGCACGATGCCCGTGACACCGTCGGCGGTCAGCGCCGCGGTGTCGGGCGCGGCGGCCATGGCGTCCTTGGAGAAGATCGCCATGGGTTGCAGCGTCACGACGGCGACCAGGAAGACGAAGGTCAGCATGACCAGCAGCAGATTGAGCGCCAGCTCGTTGGGGGTCTTCTGCCGGTTGGCGCCCTCGACCAGGGAGATCATCCGGTCCAGGAAGCTCTCCCCGGGTTCCTGGGTGATCCGTACGACGAGGTGGTCGGAGAGCACCCGGGTGCCACCGGTGACCGCACTGCGGTCGCCGCCGGACTCACGGATGACCGGAGCGGACTCACCGGTGATCGCCGACTCGTCGACGCTCGCGGCGCCCTCGATGACGTCGCCGTCGCCGGGGATCAGGTCCCCGGCCGGTACGGACACGATGTCGCCGCGCCTCAACTCCGAAGCGCCGACCGCCTCTTCGACGTACGCGCCGTGGTCGGCCCCGGGTTCCCAGCCCACGAGCCGCCGGGCCGTGGTCTGCTGCCGGGTTCTGCGCAGCGAGTCGGCCTGCGCCTTTCCTCGGCTCTCGGCCACGGCCTCGGCGAGGTTGGCGAAGATCACGGTCAGCCACAGCCAGGCGGCGATCAGCCAGCCGAAGCCGGTGGGGTGGACCATCGCCGTGCCGGTGGTGAGCGTGGCACCGACCTCGGTCACGAACATGACCGGGTTACGGAACAGGGTCACCGGATTGAGCTTGGCGAATGCCTGGGGAAGGGCGCGCCACAACTGCGTCGGATCGAGGATCCCCGCGCCGATCCGGCGCGGTCTGTCGGGTCCGGGCGGGCGGTCGTCCTGCGCGGGCGCGGGACGTACCTGTGTGGGCGCGGACATCAGAACTTCTCCGGCTTGATCAGGGCCACCACAAGGTAGGCAAGCAGCGCGACGGCCACGATCAGGCCGACGGTGTTCTCGACGGTCATGGAGGGAACCTCGTCCTCGGGATTCAGGGGGGTGTTCGGGGAGAATTCGAGCTACAGGGCCACTGGTGGCATGCGTCGGACAGCCCTCCGCCGAGGGACAGCTCGGCGGAGGGACGAGGACGGGACCGGTGCTAGAGGCCGATGTCCCGGCGGCTCATGTCGTCCAGCGACTCACGGCGGACGAGAACACGGGCGATCCCGCCCGCCACCGCGACGACGGGCGGCCTGCCGACCAGGTTGTATCCGGAGGCCATGGACAGGTGGTAGGCACCGGCCGCGGGCACGGCAAGGAGGTCGCCGGGGCGTACGTCACCCGGCAGCGCCACGTCGTCCGCGAGGATGTCGCCCGCTTCGCAGTGCCGGCCCACGACGGTGACGAGCTGGGGCGGCGCCGACGAGGGGCGGCCGATGAGCCGGGGTGCGTAGCGCACCCCGTACAGCGCGGGCCTGGGGTTGTCGCTCATGCCGCCGTCGACGGCGACGAAGGTGTGTCCCGCGGTGCGCTTGACCGCGAGGATCCGGTAGACGACGACCCCGGCGGGGCCCGCGATCGCACGTCCGGGTTCCAGGGTGAGCCGGGGCACGGGCAGGCCGGCACGCGCGCAGCCGTCCTCCAGTTCGGCGCGGACCCGGCCGGCCAGGACTCCCACGTCGAGACTCTCCTCCCCGGGCCGGTAAGCGATGGCGTGGCCGCCTCCGATGTTCAGCTGGGGCAGGGCGATGCCGTGCTGGTCCTGTATCCGGGCCATGAGCCCGACCACGCGGCGCACCGCGGCGACGTAGGGCTTGACGGTGGCCACCTGCGAGCCGATGTGGCAGTGCAGGCCCACGAGTTCGAGGTGCGGCTGGTCGAGTATGCGGGCGACGGCGTGCTGCGCGGATCCGTCCGTGATGGACAGACCGAACTTCTGGTCGTCGGTGCCGGTGCGCACCTTGGCGTGCCCACCGGCGGAAATGCCCGGTACCACCCGCACCATGACCTTCTGGCGGGTGCCTTCGGGCGTGATGGCGGCCAGCCGCGCGATTTCCGAGGCACTGTCCACGACGATGCGTCCGACACCGAGACGGACAGCGGTGCTCAGGTCGTCCGGGCTCTTGGCATTGCCGTGCATCACGATCTTCTCCGGCGGGAAGCCGGTGGTGACGGCGAGCGCCAGCTCACCCGCGGAGCAGACGTCCAGGCCGAGGCCCTCCTCCTCCACCCAGTGCGCCATCGCGCGGCACAGGAACGCCTTGGCGGCGTAGACGATGTCGGCGTCGGGGAACGCGGTGCGGTACGCACGGCAGCGCTCCCGGACCTCCTGCTCGTCGAGGACGTAGACGGGGGTGCCGAAGCGGTCGGCCGCCTCGGCGAGGGAGACGCCGCCGACGGAGACGTCCGCGCCGGGCTCGGGGCGCGTGGAGCGGGGCCAGACGGACAGGCCGTCGGTGTCCCTGTCACCGCCGGCGAGGATCCGGGACAGGGCCTGGGGATCCGACGGCAGGGACGACGGAAGGGGCGAGGGAAGAGAAACGGTCATGGCGGGCGTCTCCTCAGCCGATCAGCAGGTTCAGACACGCGACGACGGCGGCGGCGCCGGTCACTCGCAGGGCACCGACGTGCTGGGGACTCCAGCGGCTCGTGGAGCTCTCGCGCTCACGGACCTTGGCCGAGGTGCGGTCGGCCGCGGGGGCGGAGAACGGCGGGTCGACGGTGAGGGCGGTGACGCCCAGGGGCGCGGCGAGCGCGCGCAACGCGGGTTCGGAGAGCCTGATGCAGGCCTGGTCCGTGCCGAGTGTGGCGGTGAGCTTCGCCGCCGACGTGAAGCCGACGGCGGTACGGCCGCCCAGGGGGGTGCGGAAGAACCGGGCCGTGCAGCCCGTGGGCCCCGACCGGACGGGGACGTAGAGAGGTCCGGCCGGGAAGCGTTCAGAAGGCTCGGGGTCCTCGGAACGGTCGACTGCAGACATGATGCTGCTCCTCGAAGAAGGCGACGTGCGCCGCCCGGTCGGATCGGCCGGGCGCTTCGATGAAGCTATGCCCGACCATCCGGTGCCGGGCCCCCTCACTGACACATGCTTGACGGGAAGCCGTCCACCCATAACGCGCTGCTGACGGCAAGGGAATGCCTGGTCAGCGATGTGCCTCAGTCTTCGGGCGGAGCCGGGTCGGGGCCGTGCCGGGGCCGGCCTCGACCGATGAGGGCAGGGCGGAGCGGTCGGAGGTGGGGGAGTGCACAGTGGTGGGCCCGGAGGCCTCGCGGGGAAGGCCGAAGGAGGGTGTCCGTCGCGGCAGAGGGCAGCCCCTGTGCTTGCTGGGCATCTGCCGGATCACCGACGGACCCATGGCGTGGCCGGTTGCCGACGCGTCCCGGTCGGTCAGGACCTGCCGTCCGTCAACTCCCGCGCGTCGAGCGGCAGCCGCAGGCTCACGCGGCGGTGCACGGACGCGAGTTCGCTCTCCAGGGGCGACGGCGGGACGGCCAGCACAGGACAGGCGGCGTGCGCGACGCAGTACCGGGCGACCGACGGGAACAGCGCGCGGCGCACCCTCCCGCGGCAGCCCGCGCCGATCACCAGGAAGTCGTCGGCCCGGTCGGCCGTCTCGACCAGTGCGCGCCCCGCCGCGCCCCGTGCGACCACACCCTGGAACGGAACCCCGGGACCTGTGTCGCCGAAGGCCGTGCGGAGAGCGGCGAGCAGTCGCTCGCCCGCGTCGTGCCGGAGGTCGGCCATCGGCGACGGGAACACCGAGCGCCGGTGGGCGAGTTCACCGCCCGGCGGCTCCCACGCCAGTACGGCCAGCAGCTCGGCACCGGTACGACGGGCCTCGTCGGCGGCCACGTGCAGGGCCGCCAGACTGCTCAGCGAACCACTTACTCCGGCAACGATGCGCCGCCGCTCGGCACCGCCCATCGCTCGCTCACCCCTTGGCGTACGTCCACACAGACATGCGGGTCCCATAGAAGTCCCCGAGGTGGTGCCGGACCGTTCTGTTGGCGCATGCCTGATGCCGGAGGACCGCTTCCTAATGCTCTTCTGACACCGCTCAAGCCAGTCGTTGCGCCGGAAGGCCCGGTAGATCATCACGGCGCATGCCGGAGTTCTGCTGGATGCCGGCCTGCGCGAGGGCGAGGGACAGGGCGGTGTAGGGATCAGTGACGAAGACCGCCACGGCGCACGGCGAGGCGACGATCATGAAGGGCCGGCTCCCAGCCGCCGGTAAGTCCCCCTCCCTGTGCATCCGTCGGTTGGTCGTGGTCGATACGAGGGCGCCGAGGCGCTGTCCGCGTTCGACCTCTGCGGGGGTGAGCGGCAACGGCAACCTGGCCATGGCTCCGATTCCAGACCGGTATAGTAATGCCGGTATAGTTATTGGTTCCATGAGAAGGCGTCGCATGATCGAGATCCTGAACCCCACCCTGCTCGCCCGGGCGAAAGGCACCGGTGCCCTGGTCGCTGACATCCTCCAGACCCTGAAGAGCCGTAGCGCGATCGGCACGAACCTTCTGGACATCGACCGGTGGGCAAAGTCCATGATCGTCGAGGCCGGAGCGCAGTCCTGCTACGTCGACTACGAGCCGTCCTTCGGGCGCGGCCCGTTCGGCCACTACATCTGCACGGCCGTCAACGACGCCGTACTCCACGGACGGCCGTACGACTACACGCTTGCCGACGGCGACCTGCTGACGCTCGACCTCGCCGTCTCCAGAGGCGGAGTCGCCGCAGACGCCGCCATCAGCTTCATCGTGGGCGACGCGAAGCCCCCGGAGAGCGTCGCGATGATCAGTGCGACCGAACATGCGCTGGCCGCAGGGATCGCCGCTGCTGGGCCGGGGGCCCGCATCGGCGACATCTCCCATGCCATCGGCGCGGTCCTCAGCGAGGCGGGATACCTGATCAATACCGAGTTCGCAGGTCATGGCATCGGATCGACGATGCACCAGGACCCGCACGTTCCGAACACCGGACGGCCCGGCCGGGGATACAAGCTGCGCCCTGGGCTGCTCCTTGCCCTGGAGCCGTGGGTCATGGCGGACACCGCCGAACTCGTCACAGATGCCGACGGGTGGACGCTCCGAAGTGCGACAGGCTGCCGGACAGCACACTGCGAGCACACGATCGCCATCACGGACGACGGAGCCGAAATCCTCACCTTGCCGAAGTAGGCCCTGTCATGAGGTCGACCGGGCGAGGTGCACCGAACCCTTTGGGTGGCCCCGCGACCGCCCACTTCGCGTAGTAGTCGTACGCGGTCTCGTGCGGAGGGAGGTGATGCGGCAGGTACTTCCACGGGATGCCCGTGCGGTTGATGTAGGGGATGGCGTTCACGATGGCCCGTAGATCATGCACCCGTGCCGCAGTCGCTTCCAACCCTCCAAATCGCCTGCCAACCAGATCGGTTGCCCTTGGAGGGAGTCGCCCTCCGGGGGCAACATCCTGGCCCCTGAAGCGGGCTGAACACGTGACGTGGGTAACGCGGAGGGGGTCGAGCCTGTGAAGCACCCCATAGGAGCCAGGTCACATACTAGTGGCGATAGTAGCTGGTGAGGCCGCCCAGAGGCACATAGAAGGCGCCCTATTTGGTCATTTCGGACATTCCCTCCGTAGTGGGGTAGTACGTCACATCCTTGCGCCCTCTCTCGGGCATCGCTAACTATGGCTGTCGTCCCGGAGAACGGGTCGGAGCACGAGCGAAGGCGCTCGCTCCGGACCCCCGGGTCAGGACGCGGATCCCGACTCCGCTCCAGGCGCCACCCACAGCGGCCGGCGCCGCACGATGTCCCCCACATGAAGAGGTAATCCCGTATGACCTTCTCCACCCCGATCACCGCTGCCGCTCGCCCCACCCGCTTCAAGCGCGCCACCGTCACGGTCCTGGCCGCCGCCGGTCTCGCGGGCGCAGCACTGACCTTCGCCCCGTCCCCCGCGCAGGCCGCCGAGCCCGCCGCGACGCCGAAGGCCGCTCACTCGGTCTCGACCGAGAAGGCCACCGGCGGGAACGACGTCGACGGCTGGATCAACGACGCCCTCAAGATCATGAAGGCCAAGGGCATCCCCGGCTCCTACGAGGGCCTGCACCGCAACATCATGCGCGAGTCCTCCGGCAACCCGAACGCCGTCAACGGCTACGACGTGAACGCGGTCAACGGCACCCCGTCCAAGGGCCTGCTGCAGGTCATCCAGCCGACCTTCGACGCCTACCACGTCTCCGGCACCGCCAAGAGCCTGACGGACCCGGTCGCCAACATCACCGCGGCCGCCAACTACGCCGCCGACCGCTACGGCTCCATCGACAACGTCAACTCCGCGTACTGAGTCGTCGTCATCGCAGGCCGTAACTGATCCACGGCACATCACAACCCTCGAACGGAGGGCAGCGCCCATGCCGCACACCAGCGGAGACGAAGGGAACGCGCCCTCAGCCGATGCCCCGTGACCACCCCGACCACGGGTCCGCGAACCTGCACCGCTCACGCGGCAGGTCACGCAGGAAGCGGCTGCGCGTCATCACGTACACCGCGCTGGGCAAGAACGGTCCGGACTCGGGCCACGACGAGTCGATGAACATCCTCCTCCTCGGCTCCGACTCGCGCGCCGGCACACACGGCGAGTACGGCACGGGCGTCACCGGCGCCCGCTCGGACACGGCGATGGTGCTGCACGTCGACATGAGCCACAAAATGGCCTCCGTCGTCAGCATTCCCCGCGACACGATGGTCGACCGGCCGCGGTGACTGGCCGGACATGCTCCGGGTCGCCGGATCGCTCATCACCAACCAGGTCCGCGCCTAGGACCTGCTGCGGATGTTCGGCTGCGAGGGTCACCCCACCCCGCTCGGCGCTGTGTTTGCCGAGTACGGCCGCATCGACAAGACCATGCACCTGCTCGCCCCGGTCGACGACACCTGCCGTCGCCTGATGAATCGGCAGCTCACCGTGCATGGTCCCGCCACAGCCTGGCCCGCGTGATCTGCCATGGCGGACGCGGGCAGATCCGCCAGGCGTACCGACGAGGGCCGAGAAGACCAGCTCGCCGCCCACGGTCTGGTCCTCAACACCGTCGCCCTGTGGCACACCCGCTGTCTCGACGCCGCCGTCGCCCAACTGCGCGCGAGGGTCGGGACATCAAGGACGAGGACGTCGCCCGCCTCTCCCCGCTCAAGGGCCGGCACATCAACTTCCTGAGCCGCTGCCTGTTCAACGTCAAGGCCGGCGGCCCCGGTCAGGGCCTGCGCCCGTTCCGGTACCCGCGCGCTGTCGAGGACGACGCCGACGACGAGGATCGAGCGTCAGCCAGAGCCTGTTTCCTGAACTGAAACGGCGTTCAGGTGCCCCCTGAGGGCGACCGAACGCCGTCACGGGCGAGTCGTCGCGCTTCTCCCGCCAGTGCTGGTGCCGTCGCCGTGAAGCGGGGCGGACCGGACCATCACCGTCCCCGCAGGCCTGCGGAAAACCTCCAGGTCAGGGCTGCCCGTGGTAGGTGAACTCCAGGCTGTACCCATCGGGGTCGAGGACGTTGGCCGCGTAGTACCCGGGAGCGAAGTAGGGGCGCTCCCCAGGTGCACCGTTGTCGGTCGCCCCCGCTGCCATGGCCGCCGCGTACGCCGCGTCGACGCCCTCTCTCGAGGGAGCGGTGAAGCCGACGTGCGCGGCGTGTCCCTGGCTGTCGCCTTCGCGCAGCCAGAACGTGAAGGCCGTGTCGGTGCCGAACCCCGCGAGGTCGCCGACCCACTCCGGGGCGGTCGAGCCATCGAAGTCGAACACGTGGCGCATGCCCAGCGGCTTCAGCGCCTGGCTGTAGAACTCGACTGAGCGTTCCCTGTTGCTTACCGTCAGGAAGACGTGGTCGATCATTGTGCTCATCTCTTTCCGGATGCCGAGACGCCGCTTACGCAAGCGTCCAGGACTGTTTGGATTGCTGGTTCTCGGCCTCCAGGGAGACCGAGCCGTGGCGGGCCGCCTGCCGGGAGGCCCCGTACTCACCCGTTGAGAAGCTGCATCTGGTCGGGGGTGTAGCGGTCGCCGGCGACGATCCCGTGCGGGGCGACCGCATCGATGGCGGCCATCTCTTGCGCGGTGATGGTGACGGCGGCAGCGGCGCTGTTCTCTTTCAGGTAGCGGCGGCGCTTGGTGCCCGGGATGGCGACCGCGCCCTGGCGCAGGACCCAGGCGAGGGCCAGCTGGGAGGGCGTGACCTTCTTGGCTGCGGCGATCCGGCGGACCTCGTCGACCACGGCCAGGTTGCGCTGGAAGTTCTCGCCCTGGAAGCGGGGGTCGATGCGGCGGTAGTCGTCGGGGGCGAAGTCGTCCGGGCTGGTGATCGCGCCGGAGAGGAAGCCACGCCCCAGCGGCGCGTAGGCGACCAGACCGATCCCGAGCTCTTTCAGGGTGGCCACGACCCCGTTCTGCTCGATGCCGCGCTCGAAGAGCGAGTACTCGGTCTGGACCGCGGTCAGCGGGTGGGTGCGGTGGGCGCGGCGGATGGTCTGCGGCGAGGCTTCGGACAGGCCGATATGGCGGACCTTGCCGGCGTCCACCAGCTCACCCATGGCGCCGACGGTCTCCTCGATCGGCACCTGCGGGTCGACCCGGTGCAGGTAGTAGAGATCGACGTAGTCGGTGTCCAGGTGGCGCAGGGAGCGGTCCAGAGCGTGGCGGATGTACTCGGGGCGCCCGTTGAGGCCGGTCACCGCACCGTCGTCGCCGATGTCGATTCCGGTCTTGGTGGCGATCACGGCCTGCTCGCGGCGGCCGGTGAGCGCTGTGCCGAGGAGCTGCTCGTTGGTGAAGGGGCCGTAGATCTCGGCGGTGTCGAGCAGGGTCACGCCCAGTTCCAGGGCACGGTCGATGGTGGCCAGCGATTCGGCCTCGTCGGTGCCGCCGTAGAAGGCGCTCATCCCCATGAGGCCGAGTCCCTGGGCGGAGACGGTGAGGCCCTGACTGCCGAGCGTGCGGAGTTCCATCATTGATCTTCCTTGTGTCGAGGTCACCCAAGTCATGGCAACCAACTGGATGGTTTCTATCGTGGGATACGCCGTCGCGGGTGTCAAACCAACTGGATGGTTACTTGCTAGAGTGGCGGCATGCCCCGAGATTCCGCCGCGACCAAAGAACGCCTTCTGGACGCCGCCTCCGCCGAGTTCGCCGCGCACGGCCTGGCCGGCGCCCGGGTGGACCGCATCGCCGAGGCGGCCCGTGCGAACAAGCAAAGGATCTACGCCTACTTCGGCAACAAGGAGCAGCTGTTCGACGCGGTGATCGAGCGGGTGCTGGCCGTGGGCACGGAAACCGTGCTCTTCGACGCCGAGGACCTTCCCGAAGTCGCGGGACGGATCTTCGACGAGCTGGTCGCCCACCCCGACCTGATGCGGCTGCTCTCCTGGAAACTGCTGGAGCGCCCCGGCGCCACCGACCAGGAGGCCGCCACCTACACCGCGAAGGCCGCAGCCGTGGCGGCGGCCCAGGAGCAGGGCCGAGTTGATCCGGAGCTCGGCCCGGAGGACCTGGTGGCTTTCGTGCTGGCGCTGACCCAGACCTGGTTCAGCCTCGCAGGCGGTATGAGCCCGACCGGCGGAAGCGCCCCGTGGCCGGCGCAGCGACTGATCCAACACCGCGCCGCCGTCGTCCACGCCGTACGGCAGATCACCACACCACGCGGATAGACCAAGCGCTGATCACTCGAGCTGGTTGCCCGAACTCGTGGGCGGAGCCGCCTGCGGCGAGGGTGCAGACCGAGCGACGGCCAACAGTGCACGACCGGCGTCATCTTGAACGGCGGCGCCGGCGCCCAAGGCGTGGAAACCGACACCCTCTACGAACCCACAACTGACAACTGTGGGAACTGGCGGCGGCGACGGCAACACGGGCAGGGTGACGGGCGCACACGTGAGGGCCACCGCTGGCGACGCCGGCGACGGGGCAGATGGCGGCGAGGGCAACCTGGGGAGAAAACACCGGCGTCCCGCCACTGCCGGAGCGGTTGTGGACGGTGGATCCGGCCCGAATTCCTGCGGCATCTCCCGCCACTGCCTGCCCGTCTTGAAGCGCCAGATCACGCCCTCGACTGCTGCTGCAGCCGCTCGGAGGGTCCCCCCAGGGCCTACCCCTTCTCGGCCCGCAGTCCCGGTGTAGCTTCGACCAGGCTTTCGAAGCCCGATGGCGGGCGGCCCAGGAGTTCCGTTACATCGTTGGTGCTCCGGTCGTAGCGGTTCTCCCTGTGCAGTCGGGCCATCGT
Source organism: Streptomyces sp. NPDC090032 (assembly GCF_044748025.1). Lineage (NCBI taxonomy): Bacteria > Bacillati > Actinomycetota > Actinomycetes > Kitasatosporales > Streptomycetaceae > Streptomyces > Streptomyces sp. NPDC090032. The sequence goes on from NZ_JBIVFF010000002.1 coordinate 197,056, forward strand.
GGAGATGTGGGCAAAGACATGCGGCGTCAGACCCAGCGGCTTGAGGTCGTGCTCAACCCATTCGTCGTATGGCACGTCGAGGTACGTCACGGTGCGTCCCAGCGCATCGGAGAACTCGGCGGCGATCGTGGTCATGTCGCGTGAGGCGGCGCCTGTCAGCTCGTAGACCCGGCCGACCGGTGGTGAAGGGTCGAGCAGCAGTCGGGTGACCACGTCGGCCACGTCGCGGGTGGCCACCGGCGAGGTGCGTGCGGTGCCGAAGGGGAGGCGGATGGTGTTGTCGCGTCGGATGGAGGCCACGGCGAGCATGCCGAAGAGTGGGTTCTCCATGAACACCGTCGGCCGGATGTGGACGACGGGCAGCCCGGACCAGTTGAGGACGTGTTCGGAGAGCCAGTGCAGCCGCTGCTGGCGCGACTCCGTGCTGCTGGTGAGGTTCATCTGAGAAACGGTCATCTGGGAGATGTTCACCAGCAGTTCCAGCCGGCCGCTCTCAAGGCCCGCTGCCGCCACGGTCGCCGTGGCTTCCAGGTAGTCGTCCGAAGGGCTCATCCCGAAGTAGGCTCTGCGGCATCCCTCCAGGGCCGCCACCACGTCCGCCCCACGCGTGAGATCACCGACCACCACCTCGACGCCGCTGATGGCCCGCAGGGCGGCGGCACGGTCGTCGTCGTGGTGCACCAGGGCTCGCACCGGCACCCCGTGTTCGCGCAACTCCCTGACGACTTTCCCACCCACACCTCCGATGCCACCGGCGGCACCGGTGACCAGGATCGGATCAGCGCTCGGCAAGGTGCCCTCCCACAGTCGACAACGCGTTCCGTCTACCTATGGCTATCTATGGCGCGCGGTCCGCGCCTCTGCACGCCCCGGTCGCGGGGGTCACCCGTCAGGAGTAGCCGCCTTGGGCCGTCGGCGCCGCAGATGCCGGGCCCGGTACCGCCAGTGCGCGAGTCACTCGACACCACCACGCCCGGCGCCGTCTGGTGTCCACGTGTTCGCGGAGTTCATCCGCGAACTGATCGTGCAGGGCGCCCACGAGGGCCTGGCGGCGGCACGGGCCCATAGTGAACGGATCGGCCGGCCGACCGCCATGACGGAGCAACAGGTGCGGCGCCCGCGGCTTGCCGACCGATCCGGAGACACGATCACGTCGATCGCCAAGCTCCTGAGTGTCTCGCGGACCACGCTCTACAAGTACCTGCCAGCCCCGTTCCAATCTGCTTCGGCGCCGCATGTTCGAACGGTGGTCGCCGTCCGGCCCTGGGCCCGATCGGCGACTCCGTCACGTCGAGCCGTAATACAGCCGGAGGAAGTCCTCCATAGCCGCATTGACACCGTCGCGGTCACCGGTGGCGAGCAGGTCGAGCAGCAGACCGCGGACGGTGGCGAGTCCCAGCCTGGCGCGATTCCGGGCCACGGCAGGGTCCACCCCTGTGGCGACCTCGGCGGCCACGAGCGGCTCCAGCCAGTCGTTCACGAGCCCTTCGAGGACCGGGGCAGCCTCGGGACGGCCTCGCAGCGCCTGCCCGTAGATTTCGAAGAAGAGCCGCTCTTGACCGGCCAGTTGAGGGTCCGTCAGTTGCTGCCAGAGGAGACGCGCAGCATCGACGGGCGAGAGACCGGGCTCCAGCCGCAGCCGGGACAGCAGTTCGCGCTGGCGCTGCTCCGACGTCCGGACGATCTCGACGAGCAGGTGTTCCTTGGAGCCGAAATAGTGGATCAGCATGCGGTGACTGACGCCGATCGCGGCACCCAGGCCGCGCAGGCTCAGGTCTGTGATGCCGTGTGCCGCGACGTAGTCGACCGCCGCGTTCACTAATTGAGCACGCCGGTCCCCGTCCTTGCCGGGCGCTGCCTCACCCTCCGGATCTGAGTCGACCGTATTCACCACCTCACGAGTGTACCAATTGGTACATGCCCTGTGTACCGTGTGGTACATGAAGTCCGTCACCGTGTCGATCGACGTACCGCAGACGCCCGAGCAGGTCTACGACTTCCTCGATGTCATGGCTCACCACGAGCGATTCACCGACCACTACCTGACCAACTGGCGCTACAGCGGCCCCGTCCGCGGCATCGGATCGTGTGCCACGGTCACGGCCGCGCTGGGCGGCACGAAGACCGACGTCGCCATCGAGGTCGTCGAGGCAGCCCCGCCGCGGCGCATCGTCGAACGGAACGTCAGCGCGGCCGGCCGGCGCCTGGCAAACGGCACCTACACCATCGAGCCGCTGCGAACCGGGGGGAGCCAGGTGTCGTTCACGTACGCCTGGGCCCACACCCCGCTCGCCGACCGCGTGCTGGCACCAGTCGTCCGGGCCACGATTCGACGCGCCAACCGGACGGTCATGCGACGCCTGGCCACCGAGTTGGCTCGACACGCGTCCCCTGCCGGATCCTGACGTCGGTACCTATCGGCTCTTCTGTCCAACGAAGCTGCATCGTCGCCGGAATCGCCGCCGCAGATCACGGAGAGCTCATGAGCCAGATCAGTAGCGCCGAACGCCGACGCAACGAGGAAGCGATCCGCGCCGCCATGGACCGCCTTCTGCGCGGCGAACCCCCGCCCGGCGGACGCGGCGACGTCAAGACGCCGGCCGCGGAGGCCGGGGTCAACCGCACCGGCTTCTATCCGAAAAGCACCCGAACGACACCGTGCGGGACGGCCCTTACCAGCACCTTGCCGACGAGTTCGTGCGCCGGCTGAAGGTACTGCATCACGCGATCTCCCTCTCCGTGGTCTCGGAGCGTGTCGCTCGACGGCCGTCTCAGGAACCGGTCGCCTGTTCAGGCCGCGGTGCGAGGGACCGGCTCGTGGATTCCCGAAAGCGGGCAGCGAGCGGGCTGCGGTTGCCTGGCCGGCCGGCGATGAGCGGGCTGTGGTCTGCAGCGCGGCCGGTGACGGCCATCTGGCAGGCCCTTCACGTCATCGGGCCTGGCCGCCCGCGGTCACGGCCTTGAGCTCGTCCATCGCATCTCGCATCAACCGAGACAGAGCGCGTTCCTCGTCCGCCGCGATCCAGCGGTGGAAGCCGACCTTGAATACGCTGACTCCCGACTCCGCGGCCAGGCTCGCGGCCGGCTCCGCGACGCCATGCCGGCGCAGGGTGTCGGCGAGCGCGGCCGTGGTGGCGGCGAGCTTGATCAGGTCGCGCTCCTGAAGCTCGGGGTTCGCCATGATCACAGCCTGTCGGGTGCGGACGAAGTCGCGTTGGCCGGCGAGCATCTCGCAGATCGCGTCCAGACCCACCGCGATCGCGTCGATCGGCGCCGCGGACTTCAGCGCACCGGAGACCGCCCCCACGAACCGTTCCTGAAACTCGCCGGCGGTGGCGAACAGGACCTCACGCTTGTCGGCGTAGTGATTGAAGAAGGTCCGCTCAGTGAGCCCGGCGCGCTTGGCGATCTCGGCCACGGTGGTCTGCTCGTAACCGCGCTCGCTGTAGAGCTCCATCGCCGCTGCTGCCAGGCGCCCGCGCGCGTTCGGCTCCCATCTGCCCATGGGTGGATCCTACGCGATTGCAGTCACTGCAATCAGGTGTACGGTTGATTGCAGTGACTGCAATCAAGTGTTGAGGTTCCTCATGCGCATTTTTGTGACCGGAGCGACCGGCTTCATCGGTTCCGTCGTCGTCCCCGAGCTCATCGGGGCGGGGCATCAGGTCGTCGGGCTGGCCCGCTCCGATGGCTCCGCCGCCCAACTCACAGCCGCCGGCGCCGAGGTCGTCCGCGGCACCCTCGGCGATCTCGAGATCCTGCGGGACGCCGCCGCCGCGTCGGACGGGGTGATTCACCTTGCCTTCGACGGCGCGGCCGCGTTCAGCACGGGCGACTACCGGCCCGTCGCCGAGGCCGACCGCCGCGTCGTGGACACCTTCGGCAACGTGCTCGCCGGTAGTGGCCGCCCCTTCGTCATCGCCTCCGGTTTCGTCGGTTTCCCGGCCGGACGCGTGGTGACCGAGGCGGACGAGCCCGTGATCGACGACTCGCCGTATGTGATCCGCACGGCCACCGCCCAGGCCGTGCTCGCCCTCGCCGGGCGCGGAGTGCGTTCCTCGGTGGTGCGGGTTCCCCCGTCCGTGCACGGCGAGGGTGACTATGCCTGGGTGCCGGGCCTGATCGCCGCCGCCCGCACCCACGGCGTCTCCGGCTACCTCGGAGAGGGTGCGAACCACTGGCCGGCGGTCCACCGCCTCGACATCGCGCGGCTGTTCCGTCTGGCCGTCGAGAAGGCCCCCGCCGGTTCAGCGCTGCACGGCGTCGCGGACGAGGGCGTCGCGCTCCGTGACATCGCCGAGGTGATCGGCCGCCACCTCGACGTGCCGGTGGCCTCCGTGGTCCCCGAGGCCGCAGCCGAGCATTTCACCTGGCTGAGCCCCTTCATCGGCCTCGACGTACAGGCCTCGAACACCCTGACCCGCGAACTGCTGGACTGGCAGCCGACCCACCCCGGCCTCCTCGAAGACCTCGAAAAGGGCCGCTACTTCGACACCCCCGCCAGCACCGTCTGACCAGCCTGTGGGTGCCCGACATTCGGCTGCCCTGTGCGATCTATGTGTATTCGTGGATCGCTCCGCCGAGTTACGGGTACCCACGGGCTGCGTCGCTGACCTGGAAGTTCGAGCCGGGCAACCGAATCCGGTCAGCTGGTGTTCCTGGACGATGAATTCCGGGGCTCTGTACACAAACCGCGGACCCCCGCCTGTGACCGTTGGCGCCCAGATCGCGAAGCCTGACCCTCCACGAATGGCCCAGTCGGATAGCCGTCAAGTGGACCAGCTCACTGGTCCGCTTCATGTTTACGGTGAACCTGGAACCCCGCACGAGCACCATGGCCGGACGGACCGTGGACAGAACCATGGCCGGCCCATGGCAGAGCCCCTGAGGAAATTCCCATGCAAGCCATCACCGTGAAGGACCGCGAAGCCGGTGTCAGTGGCCTCGCTCTTACCGAACTGCCCAGCCCGCACGCGGCGGAGAACGACGTGATCGTGCGCGTCCACGCCGCCGGATTCACCCCGGGTGAGCTGGCCTGGCCCGGCACCTGGACCGACCGGGCGGGCCGTGACCGTACCCCGAGCGTCCCCGGTCATGAGCTGTCTGGCGTGGTCACGGAGCTGGGCTACGGCACCACCGGCCTGACCGTCGGGCAGCGGGTCTTCGGACTGACCGATTGGACGCGCGACGGCTCCCTTGCCGAGTACACCGCCGTCGAGGCCCGCAATCTCGCCCCGCTCCCCGCCGACGTCGACCATGTCACGGCTGCCGCCCTGCCCATCTCCGGCCTCACCGCCTGGCAGGGACTGTTCGACCACGCCCGTCTCACGACAGGTCAGACGGTGGTCATCCACGGTGCCGCGGGCGGCGTCGGCTCCCTCGCCGTCCAGCTCGCCCGTGAGGCCGGAGCCCGCGTGATCGGCACCGGCCGTGCCGCTGACCGCGACACCGCAGGGGCCCTGGGCGTGGACGCCTTCCTGGATCTCCAGGCCGAGCGGCTGGAGGACATCGGCCAGGTGGACGTGGTGTTCGACGTCATCGGTGGCGAGATCCTCGACCGCTCCACCGCGCTGATTCGCCCCGGCGGCACCGTGGTCACCATCGCCCACCCGGTCGCCGTCCACCCCGAGGACGGGCGCGCCGTGTTTTTCGTCGTCGAACCCGACCGCGCCCGCCTCGTCGACCTCGCCACCCGGCTGCGCGATGGTCGGCTGAAGCCCGTCGTCGGAGCGGTTCGGCCCCTCGCCGAGGCCCCGGCGGCCTTTGCCCCGGACCGGCGTACCTCCGGCAAGACGATCATCCGTGTCGCTGAAGGCTGAGAACACTCGAACGGCCCGGCGCTCACCAGGGACCATTGTGTGCGCGCCGGGTCAGCCGATGCTCAGGGTGGTCGATGGGGAGGAGCCGAAGGAGAGGGCGCACCTGCGCGCCCCGCGTCCCATGCGACGCGCCGCTCGCGTGCCGACGCAGCGGTGCGTCACCATGAGTCGGTCCGGGTGCCAGAACGTGTGCGGGTTCGCGAGATACAACAGGGCAGACATTGCCTCATGCCAACTATCGATCCCGGTCACCCGAGGGCGAGTTTTGAACACGTTCAAGTAGGGCGTACGCTCCTGCCATGAGTGACAGTGGTGACAGACTCGCCCTTCTCAAGGGCATCCGTGCGTGGCTGGTCCTCTTCGTCGTCTGCCTCGTGCTGAGCGGGGCGACGGCCTTCCCTCTGGTGCATGAACTGCACTGGGCCGAGGATCTGTTGAGGTCCTTGTCCGTGCCGGAGCACCTGCCCGCGCTCATGGACTGGATCGAGCACGTACGGCACGGGCTCGACGTCGCCGACGAGGAGTACCCCTTCCTGCTGTACGGCACGGACTGGCTGGCGTTCGCACACCTCGTGATCGCCGTCGCCTTCTACGGGCCCTACCGCGACCCGGTCCGCAACATCTGGGTCGTCGAGTTCGCGATGATCGCCTGCGCCGGCATCGTCCCGCTCGCCCTGATCTGCGGACCGCTCCGCGGCATCCCCTTCTGGTGGTCGGTCATCGATATGTCCTTCGGGGTCTTCGGGGTGATCCCGCTGTACATCGTCCGCAGGAAGATCAAGCGGCTGGAGGCGCTCACCTCGCCTGTGCCGCTTGCCATGGCTACTTGAGCGCCGCCGACGCGATCCGCCGGGCCACCGGCTTCAACTCACCTTTCGCGTGCGTGGAGTTGGCCGAGTGGACGAGGGTGCGGGAGAGGTCGCGGGTGGCCACGACGACCGCGCTGTGGCCGTAGCGGGCGCCCGACTTGAGCCAGTACACCTTGCCGCCGTACTCGAAAAGCTGAAGCCCGGCGCTCATGTCGGCACCCTCGATGGTCGAGGGGACGGTGAACATCTCCTCCAGCTGCGGCTCCGGGAGGATCTCCTCCTGGAAGAGGTGAGTGATCAGCCGGCGACCGGAGCCCGGAGTCCTCGGCGCCGTTGTGTCGGGGATCTCGAGGTTTTCCGGGGCGGCAGCGTGATCAGTGGGCACTCTTGGGGCGTTCGAAGACGATGCAGCTGTCCAGACGTCCGTTGTCGCTCGGTCCCCGTTCCGGCCGACACGCACGTCCGCGTCACGCCCGAACCTCCCCCTCCTGGGAGGGGAAGAGGCACGTAAGGAGTCGACCATGGATCACGAGATCCAGCTGATGAGTGACGGCGATGGTCTGGCGGTCATGGGGAATCCAACGGCGGTCGCACGCTTCCTCGTCTCTGAAGGACTGCCGTCGAAGGACCTCGCACTGCAACGACTCCGACCCGCCCTCGGCAACGCGGCTGTAGTCGCACAGGCAGCTTCCGATGTCGCTGCCAACTCGGGTGGTTGGGTGAAGCTGACCAAGGAGTCCGCGCAGCGTGCCGACAAGTACGGGCTGAGGGAGAGTGCCACGACAGGTCTCAGCACGGGAGTGCTGAAGGGGGACAGCGGCCAGATCAAGGGATTCCTCGAATTCGCCAAGAGGTCAGGACCGCTTCGGACCAACCCGGCGCGGTTGGCCAATGTCGCGGCGGCCATGGCGCAGCTTGCGATGCAGCAGACCATGGACGAGATCACCGAGATGACGGCGACCGTCAGCGAACCAGTCGCGCCGGACACCGACGGGGCGTTCCGGGTTGCGTTGCCCGCCGATGAGCCGGCGCAGCTTCATCGCGGATGCGCTGTGGGTCAGGATGTCGATCAGTGCGTGGCGACGCCCTCACCGTCCACGTCGTGCGTCGGCTCGCGGCTTGTGGAGCGCGCGGCGACGAGGAGAGCCTGATCGCCTGCGGCAAAAGCCGGAGGTGTTTCGTGCCCTGCGGGCAGCGGCACGACATTCCGCTTCGTCGGCGGATCGCCGGCTCGGGACGGCTGCGACGTAGCCTGATCCGACGGGTGGCGAGGGAGGCTGCGGCATGGCGTCGACGGACCCGGACTGGTCGGTGCTCGCGCCACGTTGGGATCCATCCCAACGCAGCGCGCAGGGTGACGCGGTCGCGGAGACCGAACTCGCTGCGGTTGGCCGCACTGCACGCCGGGTGGCTGGTGGCGGCATCCGGGCTGCCGTACTGGGCATCAACGACGGCCTGGTCACCGGGAAACGCAGCGCCCTTCACGAGCAGTGAGCGCAGCATCGGTGAGTCGGGCAGGACGGCGGCATCCCGCCGGCCCGGCCCCGAACCCGCTCGCGTTCCTCCATCCTGCGCAATGCAGCAACTGCTCACCGAGCGAGAGCAGAGATCCTCCAGCGGGAGCCTCACTGCTCGGCGGGCTTCCGCGCTGCCACGAATTCCGCCACACCGCCGGCTTGAATGACTACGAGGGCGCTGGAACACCTGCGGCAGTGGGCCCCGGCGGGGCTGGGCCGGCGCTCCGAGTGGCGCCCTGGCTCCGGCCGGACAATTCTGGTGCCGGTGGCCGGGTGGTGAACGTGGGCGCGCCCGCCTGACGAGAACGACCACGGCAGGCCCCTCTTCCTCCGTATGCGAGGTGAAAGAGCCACCTGCTGCCCTGAGTTCTGGGGTTCGCGCACCGCGCTAACCGCATTCGGCACGACCGCCGGATCGCCGTGACGGGAGACGACCGATGAGCGGAAAGCTGGCAGGCAGGAAGGCCTTGGTCACCGGTGGCGCACGGGGGATCGGCGCGGCGGTGTCCCGCAGGCTCGCCGCTGACGGGGCCGACGTGGCGATCAACTACCGGAGCAGCGGCGACGCGGCCCGAGCACTCGCCGACGAGATCACCGCCGATGGCCGCCGCGCGGTCGCGATCGAAGCGGACGTCAGCGATCCGGACCAGATCCGGCGGCTGACCGATGAGGCCGCCGATGCTCTCGGCGGACTCGACATCCTGGCCAGCAACGCCGGAATCGAGCACTTCGGCAAGCTGGAAGCCGTCACCCCCGCCGACTTCGACCGTGTGTTCGCCGTCAACGCACGGGGCCAGTTCTTCGCCGTGCAGAACGCGGTACGGCATATGGGCGAAGGAGGGAGGATCGTACTGACGTCATCAGGGAGTGCCCACAAGGCGGTCTTTCACCACGCCCTCTATGCGTCGAGCAAGGCCGCCGTCGAATGCATCGCGCTCAACCTCAGCCCCGAACTCGGCCGGCGCGGCATCAATATCAATGCCATCGCACCGGGGGGAACTGTCACCGACATGTCCGACCACGTGGCTTCCCAGTACGTCCACCCCGACATCGACGCTGACTTCCATACCGTCATCCGTACTGCCAGTTCGCTCGGGAGGATGGCCCAGCCCGCTGAGATCGCCGCAGTCGTGTCCTTCCTGGTGTCGGACGACGCCTCGTTCATCACAGGCCGGACCGTCCAGGCCGACGGCGGCTGGTTCTGACCAGGAATCACAGTGGGTCATACGGCCGCACAGCCAAGGCGCCCATCTGGTGATTCGTGGACTGGAAGCGTCGCCCTGCGCCCGAGCCACAGACCACGTTCGGCAACGTCAAAGCCGACGCGCCCGCGCACTACGTGCACGGCTTCGAGCGCGGGGACTTCGTACGCACCATCCTGGACTCCCCGTGGGCCGAACAGCCCACCAGCGAACCACGACCACGGGTCGTAGGAGCCGCCTTCGGCAGTGTGCAGCTGCTGGACGTCACCGGCCCGCTGAGCTCGCCACCACAGCGAACGCCTTCGGCACCCGCTACGTCGTACGAATCGTCTCCCCGGCCTGGCCGGCTCTGACGCAAGGCCGCCGCCATGCCCGCAAGATCGTGCCACCGGGCCCATATCCAGGTGTCGATGGCTCCACTCGCCGTCACGACCAGTGATGATTGCCCGTACTCCGAAACCTGGAGTTACCGCGGTACAGCGGCGAGGCCGGCCCTCTGGTCGTCAGCACGCCTGATTCCGGTGCTGGTGCGATGTCTGGCCCTCGTGTGCACGGACACTGGGTCGTGACTCCGTCGAAAGGAGCCCGTGTGGAACCGAGTGGGCGACCACCAGGCACGGCGAAGTCAGGAGGCGGGCCAGATCCGAGCCGGTGGCGGGCCTTGTGGGTCACGCTGGTGGCGGGCTTCATGATCCTGCTCGATGTGACGATCGTCGCGGTCGCGCTCCCCTCGATGCAGAGGGATCTGGGCGCCTCCCCGGCCGCGGTGCAATGGGTGGTGTCCGGGTATGCGCTGACGTTCGCGCTTGCGCTGGTGCCGGCCGGACGCCTTGGCGACGCGATCGGCCGACGCCGGATCTTTCTCGGAGCGCTCGCGGCCTTTGTCTTGTGCAGCGTCGCGGCGGGGGCGGCCCCGACGATCACCCTGCTCGTCATCGCCCGCATGGCGCAAGGAATCGCCGCCGGCTGCCTCGCTCCGCAGAATTCTGCGCTGATCCAACAGATGTTCACCGGAGCCGAGCGTGCTCGCGCCTTCGGGTTGTTCGGCGCCACTGTCGGCATCTCCAGTGCGGTCGGCCCGATCACCGGAGGCGTCATCCTCGCCTTGGCCACCGGACCCCAGGGCTGGCGCTGGATCTTCTTCGTCAACATTCCCGTGGGTGCCGTGGCACTCGTACTCGGCTACCGGCTGCTGCCCCGCGTCGCCCCGGGCAAGAGGGGACACCTCGATCTGTCGGGCGTTGCCCTGATCGGTTGCGGTGTCCTGGCGGTCCTGTTGCCGTTGGTCCAAGCCGACTCCGGCGGCGTGCGCCGTCTGTGGTGGCTCTTCCCAGTAGGAGCACTGCTGCTGGTCGGCTTCGCGCGGTGGGAGCGCCGAGTCGCTGCCCGAGGCGGCGAACCGCTGTTGCATCCAAGGTTGATCACCGAAACCCGTGGCTATGCGACCGGTGCCAGCTTGGCGACGCTCTACTTCATGGGATTCAGCGGTGTGTGGATCGTGTTCGCACTGTTCTTCCAAAACGGCCTGGGCTACTCGCCGCTGCAGTCCGGACTGGCCGTGACACCGTTCGCGGTGGGCTCCGCGGGAGCGGCCGTCGTGGCCGGACGGCTTGTGGAGCGGATGGGCAGGCTGCTGACCGTGCTCGGCCTGGGCGGCGTCGTCGTCGGGCTCGCCGCGGCGGCGCTGCTGCTCAGGTTCGCCCCGCCGTCGGTCGCCGTCTGGGCCGCTGCCCCCGCCCTCCTCGTGGGCGGGATCGGCAGTGGCTTCGTCATCTCCCCGAATGTGACGATGACGCTGCGGGATGTTCCGGTGCGGATGGCGGGCGCCGCCGGCGGTGCGCTGCAGACCGGACAGCGCCTGGGCGGGGCAGTGGGGACGGCCGCACTGCCCGGCACGTACTACGTGGTACTGACCTCGAGCGGGGACGACTACCGGCTGGCCGTGGCAGCGTCCGTCGGCGTCGGCATCGCCGCCATCTTGCTGGCGCTGGGCATCGCGCTCGTCGAGCGGCGTAACGACCCGGGCGTAACCGCGGCCCCGTGCCCGCCCGAAGTCGCCCACGGGCACTGTCATGCCACCCAAGGCTGACACTGGTCGGACCCCGACCCGGACAGCGGTCCTGGACGCCCGCCGATGACACGGCGCTATGAGGTCTCGATGCCGCCGGCTCCCGGATTGTGGCGGTCGCCGACGGGAGGCAGGGTGGTGTCGAGACCGTTTGGGCGAGGCAGAAGGCACACGGCCTGTCACGCATGTGAACTGTGGCTTGTCCACATCGCGAAGCGAGTTCTGTGAGCCGGGAACCGGTGAACTCGGTCACCGCCGAACGAGTGCGTCGGTACACCGGTCCGGAATGCGGTGGCCGACGCAAGATCATCCATTCCGGGCAGGCTTACGGAGGTGTGGTACATGTCAGCGAAGAACCCAGAGCACGGGAGCGCCCCCGAGGTCTCCCTGCCGCCCGAAGTCAAGTTGCTGCAGGAAGTCACTCCGCCCTTCTTTCCCGAAGGCGGTTCGGCAATGACCATCCTCGTCGAGTGGCCTCCCGGTCACCCCGGGCTTCCTCCGCATCGCCACTCGGGCCCGTCGTTCGGCTACGTGATGGAGGGCGCGGTCCGGTTCGAGCTCGAGGGTGAGCCGGAGCGTGTGGTCGAGGCCGGTGGGACGTTCTGGGAGCCAGGCGGTGACGTGATCCACTACCAGGACGGCAACGCCCTGTCGGACGCACCGACCAAGTTCGTGGTGACCATGGTGTGCGCGCCGGGCCAGCCGATGCTCAGGCTGGTCGACGAGGAGGAGCTGAAGGAACGGACGCACCTGCGCGCCCCGCGTCCCTCCGAAGGCTGACCCGCGAGACCGACAAGACTGCGGAGTCCGGAACACCGATCCAGGTGCCGGGGCTTTGAGGAAGGCGGCCCACTCCCCACGCGTCGGTTGGCGGCGTGGAGCCGGGCCGAGGCCGGCAGCGCGCAGCGCCCGTCGGACGGTGGCGGGGCTGGCCTGGTGTCTGATTCGGCGCGGTTCGCCGTGCACACGCCGAAGCCCCCATTGATGGTTCCTGGCGCCGAGCCGAATGATCAGGTCGCGAATCTCTTCCGGCAGGGGCGGGCGTTGGACCGGGTCGTCAGGCGCGTAGACCCACTTGCCGCAGGCCGATGGCCGCCAGGTCGGCGATGACCTGTTCGTCGCCGCGCCGCCAGGCCTCCGCGAGGCCGCCGGGTGGCGCGGACACCGCTGCGAGTTCGCGCTGCGAGCCGGTGAGGACGCGCAGCGCGAGGAGGTCGGCGCCACCTGGACCGGCGGCGAGGCGTCGGGTGACTGCGCTGCGGCGGATCCAACGCAGGCGCGGGGGCAGCCACAGCAGCAGCACGAACACCACTGGGATGACGATCAGGACGACCGTAGTCAGCGTGGCCACGTGGCCTACCGTGTCCTGGAGTGAACGACCTGCGTCGGCCAGCCCCGTGCCGGCCTCGGCGGCGGACCCGAGCTGCTTCTTCAACTGACCCCCGACGAACGGCACCTTCGAGGCAGCCTCGCCCGCGTCGACGAGTCCGTCGGAGAGGCTGACGCCGGCGCTTTCCGCCTTGCGGCCCGGGTCGGCCAGCCGCCCGATCGCGTCATGCACGACCAAGGCCAGCTTCACCACGGCGCAGATCATGGCCACCGCGATGAGGTCAGCGAGGACCTGGCGGATTCGACGTGCCGGGGTCTGGGCGTAGAGGCGCATGGGCGCGTGCTCCTTTTCCGATAGGGCATCGGCGGTTGGGCGGCTGCTGGGCAGACAAGCACGCGGAAGCCTCTGGTGGACAGGCGATCTTGGTCGTGACTCGTCTACCAGGAGCATCTGCCCATCAGGACGCCACTCACCCAAACTACCGGCCAGGCCAGTCAGGTTGGCGCACACTGGCACTGTTCGGGCCGGGAATGCCTACTCCTGGACCTGCCTCGGATCGATCGGAATCTCGCGTGCCGTATTCTCGGCGCGCTTCTCGGCGCTCTGCTGCCGCGCCACGGTCCCGCAGCAGCGGTCGTACTGGTTCTGCCAGTCCGTCATGAACGAGTCGTAGCTGGACCGGCCGATCAGCTTCAGGTCCGACTCGTCGTTGTGCCAGACGCCGTTGCTCGTCCAGTTCGAGGAACCGACGAACACGATCCTGGAGTCGGCCGCCCCCGCGTAACCGCCGCTGACCATCATGTACTTGTCGTGCGTGTAGTGCAGAGCGTTGCCGTTCGCGTCGGTGCCGCGGCTGGTGTCGTACATGTCGATATTCGGCCGGTTCTTCAGGTAGTTCTGCACGCTGTCGTCGACCTGGCCGGCGGTCATGAGAACGTGGATCTTGACGCCGGTTTGTGCCAGGCTCACCAGCTTCTTCGGCAGCTCCAGATAGTTCCTGTCGCCCGGCTGCCCGTGAGAGGTCCACTGGAACATGGCGACGTTGATCGTCGCCGGCGCCTTGACGTTGCTCAGGAAGTCGACCCAGGTGTCGCTTCTGGTGCGCGCCTTGGGCCACTGGTAGGAGGGCGGGGACAGTTGCCTGGCCGCCGTGGCGCTCGTGGAGTTGTAGTAGTCGGGTGCCAGCGGGCCCGGGCCATTGATCGCCCCCATAGCCATGGCGGTGAAGTAGCGGACGTAGGAGTTGTACAGGTCGACGTTGCCCTTGACGGTGGCGCTGCTGTTCCACGCGGTGCCGGCCTGGGCGGAGGTGGGGTTGGCGCTGCTGACGGTCACGGTCCTGTTCGCATCGAGCCCGCCGCTGAGCATGTAGTACTTCGCGTGCAGGGCGGAGCCGCCGAAGTGGGACAGGCAGCCGCCCGGGCACAGCGCGGCGAAGCTGGAGGCTCGGGGATCGTTGCCCAGCTCGGTGACCATCGACTGCCAGATCGCGTTGTCGCTGTGAGAGTCCATCAGCACCTTGACGATGACGCCGCGCTGGTGCGCCGCGATCAGGGCGTTGGCGAAGTCCGGCCCCGGCTGTGCGTTGCTGATCGAGTACATGGCGACGCGTACGGTCTGCCCGCAGCCGGCGCTGTTGATCGATTCGATGATCGGGCCCATGATCTTCATCTGGGCGGCGGGGTCCTCCGGGTCGTTGAAGCGCGGGCCTGGGCTGGAGGTGAACGTCCGAGACTCGCAACTGAGCGGGGGCTTGGCCTTCTTGACCGCGGCGTGCGCCGGTGTCAGCGACAGCACGGTGACGACCAGCGCGGTGATGAACGTGAACGTTCGCTTCATGGGCGGCCCTTCGCTGGCTGTTGATGATGAAGAGTCGGGTTGCCGCAAGAGGCCCGCAGGAGCGATGCCGCTGTCAGCGGAATCTACTACTGTTCCACCGATTGTTCCGAAAATCACTGAAAATCCCTGCACTTGCGCATCGCGAGATTCCTTGAACAGGGGGGCAGCCGCGGGGACTGCGGGGTGGTGTCCGGCCGTTTCAGGCGAGGGCCATGGCGAGTACGGCCCGGTCGTCTCCCTCGGAGGTGGCCGACCAGTTCCTGGTGTCGGTCTCCAGGAATGCCACGACCGCCTCTGGATCCGTCCTCTGTGTGCCGCGGAAGTGTTCGGTGAGCCGTTCCAGGACGGGGTAGAAGTCGCCGTCGGAGTTGCGGGCCTCGCTGATGCCGTCCGTGTAGAGGACGAGGACTTCGCCGGGCGTCAGCTTGTGCAAGGTCGTCAGCCCCGGGGCAGGAGAGAGCTCTTTGAGCCCGAGGGGGAGTGCGGGGGTTGTCGCCAGGATGCGGGCGCCGTTGGGGCCGACGGCGATCGGGGGCGGGTGGCCGCGGTCCATGATGCGCACGGTGTCCTGGTCGAGTTCCAGGACCAGTGCGGTCACGAACAGCTCGGGGTCGCCGACCATAGTGCGTGTCACGTTGCGGTCGAGGCTCAGCTCCAGCCGATCCGCCAGGAGGGGAAGACCTTTCCATTCGTGCGCTGACACCCGGAAAGCCCCCAGGACCGCGGCCACCGCCTGCACCGCGTCCAGTCCCTTGCCCCGCACGTCGCCGATGATCGCCCGAACTCCGAACGGCGTCTCACACACGTCGTAGAGATCACCACCGACCAGCGTGCCTCCCTCCCCGGCTGTGTAGGAGGCGGCGGCGCGCACATGCCCGATCCGGGGCGGTACGGGCCGCAGCAGGGTCCGCTGCAAGGCCTCCGCCACCGAGTTCGCCCGGATCAGATGCCTCTGCGCGCGCTCCCGCTGCACCGAGAGCAGGACGCTGACCACGCCGATGAGGAACGTGGCCACATACAGCGCCACATGGTGCTGCTCGTCGAAGTGGCCCGGACGTCGCCACGCCATCAGCATCTGCAGTCCTAGACACACCACCACCGAAACGGCGGTGCCCCTGGGCCCGCGCGTCGCGGCGGCCAGCGGCGGAACACCCGTGAGCAGGAAACTGACCAGCTCCCGCCCGCCCAGGGCGGCCTCCGAGATCAAGTCCAGGCCCACCGCCACGGGCGGCAGCCACCACACCCACCCGCGGCTCCCCACGGACAGCCGCCCACCTGGCGAAGAGGATTCCAAGGACACCTGCGCACTGTAGAACCACACCACCCGCCCCACCGCCCCGGCGCGCGTGGCTTGTCAGCCGGCTGGGGCCTGTTGTTCGGTGCGGATGCTGTTCCCTACCCCTCTGTCACCGATGAGGTGAGCGGGAGAGACGAGATGGTCACCATGGCTGCATGCGGTATCCGTTCCCACCCGAGTGCCCACGTGGTCGTTGTCCCCCGCGACAGGGTGCCGAAGCGCTGCGACCAGTGCACCCGATGAGACGTCGAGCGAGAGCAGGGCGGGGATGCGTTCGCTGAGGTCAGGAGAAGTCTGCCGCGGTGATGCCGTCGGCATGTCCGAACGGCCACTCCACCAGCTCGATCCGGTAGCCGTCCGGGTCCGTGAGCCACGACGTCTTCGGGCCGTGAGGGCCGCCCGGATACTGGACAGGCTCCGGCTCCAGGCCGGCTTCGGCCAACGCCTTCAGGGTGACAGTCAACGTGTCCACCTGGATCGCGAGGTGGTCGATTCCGCTGCGCACGTCGACGCGTCCGTCGGCGGGACGGTGGACCAGTTCGAGCGAGGCCGCCGGTTCGCCGGGGAACTTGAGGATCACGAGGTGACTCCCGTCGCCGACCTCGACCCTGCCCAGCTCGACGTAGCCCAAGGCGGTGTAGAAACGGAGCGAGCGGTCCAGATCGGTGACGCGGTAGGAGACGAAGAGCGTCTTCATGCGGCCTCCCCGGGTCGGCGCACCTGGTAGCGGAGGTGCGTGACGTCTCGGTCCTCGAGCCGTCGGACGAGGTCGAGTTCGATGTGATCACCACCGAGGTGGTCGAACAGCCGTCGACCGTCCCCGAGGAGGACCTGCACCAGGTGGATCTCCATCTCTTCCATCTGCCCGGCCCGGAGAAGCGCTTGGGCCGCCCCCGCCCCATGGACCATGACCGGCCGGTCCCCGGCGGCGGCGCGAGCCTGACGGGCGCATTCCTCGACGTCGGTGACGAAGCGCGCGCTACCGGGTGGCACGTCCCCGTCATCCACCTGGTGGGTGAGGACGAGGATCGGCACGCCGTCGTGGTGGTCGCCCTGCCAGCGCCCGGCGAGCTCGAAGGTCCGTCGGCCGGTGATCACCGCGCCGGTCGCTAGCGCTTCGCGGTAGACCTGGCCGCTCGGACCTTCGGACTCCCGATCGTCGAGCCAGTCGAAAAGCCGTCCGCCGTCGCGGCCGAGTTCCTGACCTGGCCGATCGTCCGGCCCCGCGATGTAGCCGTCGAGCGACATCGACATGTACAGCCGAATCGGATTGCGCATCCTGGCCTCCCTTTCTTTTCCGTGACACCGGGACCCGCCCACACCGGGCCCGCCGCTTCCTGATCCGCCGACGGGGCGGGCATGCCACGAGGAAGACTTCAGGCAACCGGCATAATCATCGGCCGGCGCGGTCGACGAGGAGGTCGGCGTGGCGTCCCTGCCGGTCCTGTCGCGCATCAGGAAGGGCGGTGAGGTTCAGGCTTTCGCCCGCGAGCGCCGCGGTCGCGGCGGCCAGAGCCTGGATGCCGGCATCCTCCGAGTCCAGGTCCGAGACGGAGAGGCAGTCGTCACGGGCCCCTTCGGACCGGCTCCGCGTTCGGTGTTGCACGGCGAGACGTCGATCTCCCCGAAGCCGTCCTGGTTCGTCACCAACAGGACCGCCGGACGCACCGGTCGGCTCCTCACGGATTTCCCGCGCGTCCCCGATGGCAGGCGCCGCCCGCCATCTTCACCTCGGCTCTGCGCGGCTGAAGGCCGTGGGCTCAAGTCCGGTGCGGAACCGGAGTACGAGCGTGGCACCGGTGGCGGCCGGCTTCCTCCCTTCGCACAGCCCAGAGCCGAACCCGTCCTGCCGCCGGAGCGACATCAACGCTCGGTCCTGGCACGGAACTTGGGGTCAGTCTCCGTCATGATCACTCGACGCCGCGACCGCAATCGTCCGGACTTCGCCACGCACGTTGAGGATCACCGCCTTGAACCGCGGAAGTCGCCCTCAGAGATCGCTGGACAAGCGCACGTGCAGCTCGGGGAGGATGAAGGTGCGCCGCCGTGATCGGGAGGGTTCGGCCAGTCGGAGCGCGAGTAGTTCCACGGCCGACGCCCCGACGTCGTACTTGGCGGGGGCGACGGCGCTCAGGGCTACGTCGGCGATCCTGGCGAACTCGTCGTCGTAGGAGACGATCGCGAGGTCGGACGGGACGGAGATCGATCGCGAGCGCAGCCGCTGAAGCAGCACCACTGCCTCGGTGTCGGGGTGGACGATGACGGCGTCCAGGCGCCGGCTCTCCACGGCTTCCAGGAAGGTGTCCATCGGGAGGTCGTAGGAGGGGTTTCCCTGCCGTTCGAAGCCGAGATCGATGAAGGAGATGTCCTCGGGAAGCTCCACGCCCGCCTGACGCATCCCCGCGGCGTACCCCTCCCTGAGCCACGGCACGGTCGGAGTCGCGCCCCGGACGAGGAGGCCTATGCGGCGTCGGCCCACCTCCAGGAGATGCTCGACGGCCTTACGCGCACCGAAGACATGGTCGCTGACGACGAAGTCGATCGACGCGCCCTCCCGTGCCTGGCCACGCTCCACCAGGACGACGGGCACGCCCAGTTCCTCGTACCACTGCCGCGAGGCATCGGGCTCGGCGCCGGTCGGGGCGAGCAGCAGCCCGTCGACGCCGTCCTCCACCAACTCCGCTGCCTGAACCCGCTCTTGCCCGGCGTCGTACTCGGAGATGCGCAGGGCCAAGCGAATGCCCCCAGCCTCGGCGGCCTCCTGCGCTCCCTTGATCAACTCGGGGTAGTAGTAGTTGGCCGAAGGCACCACGAGGCCGAACGTCAGCCGTCGACCTGACGAGGCGGCAGCGGAATCGGCGACCTGCTCCGACCGCACGGTCTCCGACCAGTTCTCCGGAAGCGCGGCCCCGCCGTGCACGCGCACCACGAGCCCACGCTCGGACAGCACCTGCACGTCCTTGCGGACGGTGGCCGTCGATGCTCCGAGCTCGGCAGCGAGTTCGCTGACTCGCACTGAGCCCCGCTGACGCACTTGCCGCAGGATCGCCTTGTGTCTGTCCTCGGCATGCATGTGCACCGTTCCCCTCCCGCGGTCCCAACGATGGCAGGGGAGCCTACTCGGCCTTTCGTTTCCGCGCGATCGCTAGCGAATAGCGAAAATCCTTGCCTTTCGCGCCCAAAGCATTGTGACCGCTGGGTGTTCGCGTGTAGAAAGTGCGGCGTTCAACAGTGGCGCATCACGCTGACGCAACGTCGATCGAGGAGTAACTGCCTTGAACCGCATGCCGATTCCCCGCACCTCGTTCAGACGTCGCACCGTCCTCGGGGCCATCGGTGGCACCACGGCGGCCCTGCTGACGCCCAACGCCCCGGCCCAGGCACAGACCTCTCCCTCGTCCGTCGCGCCCGGCGCAGCGGCCGCCGACCAGGATCGCGCCTTCTTCGGCGCCTGGGACGCCATAGCGGGTTCCTGGACCACCGTAGGCCGGCTGAACTACGCGGCCGCGCCGACCCTGGCGCCGGTGGAGGAGGCGGTGAAGACCGGTGACTACCCGGCGGCCGGGCAGCGGCTGGCCGAGCACTTCGCGAAGCGAGAGGCGCGCGCCACACTGCCGTTCCTGTACAACGGGACCTTCCGCCCCGGGCTCGTCCCGCTGTTCATCGACCACATCTGGACGCTGGGCACCGGGGAGATCTACCAGGACGTCGTCACCGTCGGCGCGCAGGACTCCGTCGCCGAGGCGGACGTCACCGACGCCGTCACCCGCTCCTTCGCCACCGGGGATCTGATCTTCTTCCTGATGGCCCGCAACAAGGAACCGTCCACGGCCGTCTTCCACAGCCGCACCGCAGGCTCCGGAGCCCCCGTCCTCGAAGTGACCCGCGCCGACGGCACGACCGTCTCCTTCTCGCCCACCGCCGACACCTACATCAAGGCGGGGGCGGACGCCTCCCACAACTTCGGTTCCGATCCGGGCCTCCAGGTGCGCGACGAGGGCACCGGCGCGTTCACCGACGAGACCCGCAAGGCCTACCTCGCCTTCCGCGTCGAAGGGATCACCGAGGCCCCCAAGTCGGCCGTCCTCAAGCTCACCGGACGCAACGCCACCACGAACGAGGCCAAGAAGGTCATCGTCTTCCAGAGCGTGGAGACCTTCGGCGAGACCACCCGCACCTGGGCCAACACCGTTCAGAACACCTTCTCCTGGCAGGGCGACCCGGGCGGCTTCACCTGGAAGGGCCCGGCGGGATCCGACCCGGAGTACAGCTACCAGCTGCCGCGCTGCTACTTCGCCGGCCCCATGGCCGACGCCTACCGCAGCAGCGGCGACGAGACCATCGCCGCGGGCCTGGTCGATCTGCTCACCGACTTCGTCCACGACGCCGACGGCTACGACAGCACGTACGGCGCCGGTGCCTTCCCGCGCAGCCTCGACACCGCCAACCGCATCCTCAACCTGGTCTACGCATACGAGATCCTGCGTACCAGCCCGTCCCTGACCGTGGCGGCGTCCACGGCGATCCTGCGCACCCTGGAGAAGTCCGGCCAGTACCTCGCCGTCGCCACCAGCCCGACCCCCAACTGGATGCAGGCGCAGAAACAGGCACTGGCCGAAATCGCCATCCACTTCCCCGAGTTCGCCGCGAGTCCGGGCTGGCTCACCGACGCCGGCGACTTCCTGACCAACCAGCTGAGCCAGGCCCTGTACCTGGACGGCGGCTACGCGGAGGCGAGCGACGGCTACGCCACGGGCGTGGCCGGCACCTTCGTCGGCCTGGTCAACTACTTCGCGGCCAACGGCCACCAACTCGGCGGCACCAAGGACCTCGGCCGGCTCGCCCACTTCCTCGCCGACGAGAACTTCCCCGGCGGCTGGGGACCCGGCTATGGCGACAGCGGCAGCGCCGACCGCCGCCCCCTCCTCGCGACCCTCGCCGACGCCCTCGACGACGAAGAGCTGCGTTACGTCGCCACCGACGGGCAGAAGGGCACCGAGCCGGGCCATGCCTCCGTGCTCTACCCCGACACCCGCGTGGCCGTGCTGCGCAGCGGTTGGCGCCCCGACGCGTCCTACCTGCGCATCAACGCCGACCGCGGCCCTCACTCCCACCCGGACGAACTGGCGGTCACCGTCCACGCGCACGGCCGCCAACTACTGCCCAACATGGGTGCGTTCACCTACAGCAACGATCCCCGTAGCAACTGGCTCCGCACGACCACCGAGTCGCACACCACCGTCGAGATCGACGGCAAAGCACAGACCTCGGACTCTGCGGCCACGTTCGACCTCTTCGCCACCAACGCGGTCTTCGACGTGGCACGCGCCTGGAGCGACGCCACGGCCGGGGTACGCCACACCAGGTCGGTACTGTCCGTGCACCCCGGCATGTGGATCGTCTCGGACCGGCTCGACCCCGCGGACACCGCCTCGCACACCTACCGACAGAACTGGCACCTGCTGCCCGACGCGCACCCCGCCGTCGATGCCACCACCAAGAGCACGGCCACGGCCTTTCCCCAGGGCGCCAACCTCCTGATCGCCCCGGCACGGCCCGAGAAGCTCACCGCGCAGATCCGGGACGGGTACTACTCGCCGGCCTTCTACAACATCACGGACACCAAGTACGTCACGTACACCCGGCAGGGCCCCGGACCGACGGTCTTCGACACGCTGCTGCTGCCCGCACCCGAAGGCACCGAGCCACAGGCCACCGTCGAGCACATGCCTGTCGCGGGCGCCTCCGATGCCACCGCGCTGGCCATCACCTTCGACACACACCGCTCGGCGACGTACTGCATCGCGCACGCCGCGCCACGCGGTGCCCTGCAGTTCGGCCGGTACGGCTTCGACGGCACGCTCGCCTACCTCGGCCAGGACCGGCAGCGCAAGACCTGGCTCCTCCAAGGTGGTAGGCAACTCACTTACAAGGGTGAGGTGTTGGTGTCCTCGCCCACCCCGATGACCGACGTGGCCGTCCTCCTCGACCCCCGGGCCGCCACGGTCGCCATCACCGGCTCCCAGCTCACCGCCACCACCGACCACCACGAGGCGATCCGGATTCACGCCCCCTGGGCCCGAACGGTCACGGTAAACGACCGCAAGGCCCCCTTCGCCCGCCGAGGCGACGCCATCCTTGCCGCCGCGATCGGCTGACCCCAGGCGCAACACGTACCGCAGGCGCACGGAACCACTACCAGAACGGAACCACGGCACCACTACCAGAGAGGTGATCCCATGCGCTTCCGAACCACTGCATACGGAATGGCGGGCGCGATGCTCAGCGCGTGTGCGCTGCTCGCCGCCGGACACGCGCAGGCGGCCCCGGCGCCTGTCCCGGGGGAGCCGTCCTCCTCGTTCGTCGATCCCGCGACACCGGCGGGGGTGCAACCCCTCGCTGCCGACGGCACCCGGGCGGCTCAGACGCTCGTCTTCAGCGACGAGTTCAATGGCAGCACGGTCGACAGCGGCAAGTGGACCGCCCGCGACCAGGAGCGCTCGGGAGCAGCCCCCGGCGATACCTGGTGGTACAAGCCCGGCAACGTCCGCACGGACAACAACGGCGCGCTGGCCATCGAGGTCCACAACATCGGCACCGGCGTGTACTCCGGTGGCCGCATCGACACCCAGGGCAAGTTCAAGTACACCCACGGCACGCTGGAAGCGAGTGTGCACACCCCGTACGTGACGAACGGCCACCTGGCCGCGGTCTGGCTCCAGGCCGACGGGGGGACCACTCCGGGCGGTGCCGTCGACGGCACGGCGCGCGACGGATCCGAGATGGACCTGGTGGAGACCGCCTACCAGGCCGACAAGTTCTCCACGGCCATTCACTGGGACGGCTACGGTGCGGACCACCAGTCCCTGGGGACCACGCCCGCCGCCCCCGGCCTGCACAGCGTCTGGTACCACACCTTCGGTCTCAACTGGACCCCCACGAAACTGGAGTTCACCTATGACGGGGCCGTGGTGCGCACCGAGACCGACCCCAAACTGATCAGCCAGGTCATGGAGTTCCCCATCCTCTCCCACGAGGTCCTCGACAGCTGGGCCGACGGCTCCATCCACGACGAGACCTACGAGTGGACCTCCAACATGTACGTCGACCACATCCGCATCTGGCAGTGACCGACCGATCCGAGACCCTTCTGGGACACGTCCCCTCCGTCAGGTCGGCATCAGCATGTCTTGCGGTAGGGAGCGTCAGGGATGTGCGTTCTCCACTCCTGTTCGGAGAGAGGGCCCGCCTTGGCGCAGAGATCCCGGATCAGCCGCGCAGGGGAGATGTCGTACCTGAAGAATCTGCCGTTCGTGTCCACGCTGGTCAATTCTGAGCCGTCGGGCGTGAACGTGATGGCGACAATCTCGTCCAAGGGGTCCGAAGGGCCCGTCAGCGGCCGCTTGGACATCCAGGCCGACCTGGCAGCGGTCGAAGACGGTGGCGACTTCGGCCCCGCCGGTCAGTCTCAGCTGATGGAGCCGGCGTTGGGCGGTCGCAGCGGAGGTGTGCGTGCGCGCGCCGAGCTGGGCGAAACTCATGCGCCCGTCCGCGGCGAGGGCTTCGACGAGGTGGTGTTCGTCGGCGTCGAGGCGAGGGCCTGGCTCAGGACTCGGATCACCGTGCGGGTCTGGGCGGCTGTGAGCAGGGGTGGCTGCGGCGGTCCTGCCAGGGTGTAGGCGCGCAGGGCAGGCAGGGCCCGCAGGTCGAGGAGATCGCCGGGGATGGGGAGCTGATGCAAGGTCAGTTCGTTGCGCTCGTCGCGGTTGCGGGGGTGGACCAGGGCGAAGGTCTCGTTGCTGTCGAGCACCCAGACGGTCTTCACCGGGTACATGCGGGCGAGATGGTGGGCAAGGCGCAGGGGTCTGGTCGGGACGGGTGCGCAGCACCAGGATGAGGGGCCAGCCGCCCCAGGCGCGAACCGCCCTCCACCAGACCCATGAGGTGCGCGACCCGCGCGGCATCCTGTTCGTGGCGGGGCAGACGGCGAAGGAGGGCAGTACCTACCTGTACACGTGGGACATGGAGAAGCAGATCGACCGGGTCTTCGACCAGGTGGAGAAATACGTCAAAGGACGCCGGGTATCAGCCGACCAGATCACGCAGCTGCGCTACTCGGTGACGGACGAGGATCTGTTCTTCAAGCACTTCGACAAGGGTCACCGACCGTCTGGACAAGGCCGGCATCAAGACCACCAGCGCGGCGATCGGCGTCGAACGCCTCGCCAAGCCGGGCGTCCTCCTCGAAATCGAAGCGGTCGCGGTGCGCTGAGAAGCGCGTCGACCGGCGGGGCCACCGGGCGGAGCAATCATCGTAGAAGGCCTCCGCCTCCATAGCGCAACACCGTGGGAGGGCGTGCTGAGGCCGCACGGCTACCCCGCCTCATCCGTTCCGGAACACGTCCAGGATCCGCTCCGCGGCCAGCGTGGCCGTGAGCTCTCCCTCCCGTACCTGACGCTCCAGGTCCGGGGTCAGCGACCGGACCGCCGGGTCGGCGTGCAGGCGGCCGAGCAGTTCGTCGCGGACCATGGCCCAGGTCCAGTCGATCTGCTGGTCGCGGCGGCGGGCGGCGAGACCGCCGGCGGAGTCCAGCAGGGTGCGGTGCTGTTCGAGCCGTTCCCACACGGCGTCGAGGCCGGTCGACTCCCGTGCGCTGCAACTGAGCACCGGTGGAGTCCAGAAGGCGTCCTTGCCGTGCATCAGCCGCAGCGCGCCCGCGAGTTCACGGGCGGCGGCCCGGGCGTCACGCTCGTGGGGCCCGTCCGCCTTGTTGACACTGATCACGTCGGCGAGTTCCAGGACACCCTTCTTGATGCCCTGCAACTGGTCACCGGTCCGTGCGAGCGTGAGCAGCAGGAAGGTGTCGACCATGTTGGCGACGGCGGTCTCGGACTGACCGACACCGACGGTCTCCACCAGCACCACGTCGTAGCCCGCGGCCTCCATGACCACGATCGACTCGCGGGTGGCTTTGGCGACCCCGCCGAGCGTGCCCGAGGTGGGGGAGGGGCGCACGAACGCCGCTGGGTCGACGGCGAGGCGCTCCATGCGGGTCTTGTCGCCCAGGATGGACCCGCCGGTCCGGCTGGACGACGGGTCGACGGCGAGCACGGCCACTCGGTGCCCGAGGCCGGTGAGCATCGTGCCGAACGCGTCGATGAACGTCGACTTGCCCACGCCCGGCACTCCGCTGATCCCGATGCGCCGGGCACGGCCGCTGTGGGGCAGCAGCTCCGTGAGCAACTCCTGCGCCAGTCCGCGGTGTTGGGGACGGGTGGACTCGACGAGAGTGATCGCGCGGGCGATGACGGCCCGTTTCCCGTCGAGGACGCCCTTGACGTACGTGTCGAGTTCGATGGCCATGGAGTCACCCGCTCACAGCTGCTGGTCGTGGCCGAGGTCGGTCGCCAGCCGGGACACCAGGTCATGGGCCGCGTCAGGGATCACCGTGCCCGGCGGGAACACGGCCGCCGCCCCCATCTCGAGCAGGGTGGGGACGTCGGCGGGCGGGATCACGCCGCCCACCACGATCATGATGTCCTCGCGCCCCTCCTCGGCGAGGGCCTCGCGCAGCGCCGGTACGAGCGTGAGGTGCCCGGCCGCCAGCGACGACACCCCGACGATGTGGACGTCCGCCTCGACGGCCTGTCGCGCCACCTCCGCCGGGGTCTGGAACAGCGGGCCGACGTCGACGTCGAAACCCAGGTCGGCGAAGGCGGTGGCGATGACCTTCTGGCCGCGGTCGTGACCGTCCTGGCCCATCTTGGCGACCAGTATGCGGGGGCGGCGACCCTCGGCTTCGGCGAATGCGTCGACGCGGGTGCGGGTGCGGTCCACGGACGGGGATTCGCCTGCTTCGTTGCGGTACACACCGGAGATCGTACGGATCTGCCCCGCGTGGCGGCCGTAGACCTTCTCCAGGGCGTCGGAGATCTCCCCGACGGTCGCTTTCGCCCGGGCCGCGTTCACGGCGAGCTCAAGAAGATTGCCTGTACTGCCCGCGGCCCGGGTGAGGGCGTCGAGCGCCTCCTGGCACGCCCCCTGGTCCCGCTCCGCGCGCAGCCTGCGCAGCTTGGCGATCTGCTGGGCCCGTACCGAGGAGTTGTCGACCTTGAGGACCTCGATCTCCTCGTCGGAGTCCACCCGGTATTTGTTCACCCCGATGACGGGCTGCCGTCCGGAGTCGATACGCGCCTGGGTGCGGGCGGCGGCCTCCTCCACCCGCAGCTTCGGGATTCCGGCGTCGATGGCCTGCGCCATGCCGCCCGCCTGTTCCACCTCCTGGATGTGCTGCCAGGCCCGGCGTGCCAGGTCGTAGGTCAGCTTCTCCACGTAGGCGCTGCCGCCCCACGGGTCGATCGCGCGCGTGGTGCCGGACTCCTGCTGGATCAGAAGCTGCGTGTTCCGCGCGATCCGCGCCGAGAAGTCCGTGGGCAGCGCGAGCGCCTCGTCAAGTGCGTTGGTGTGCAACGACTGGGTGTGTCCCTGGGTCGCCGCCATGGCCTCCACACATGTACGGGTGACGTTGTTGAACACGTCCTGGGCGGTGAGCGACCAGCCGGACGTCTGCGAATGGGTGCGCAGGGAGAGGGACTTGGTGTTCTTCGGGTCGAACTGCTTGACGAGCTTCGCCCAGAGCAGGCGTGCTGCCCGGAGCTTGGCGACTTCCATGAAGAAGTTCATGCCGATCGCCCAGAAGAACGACAGGCGGGGCGCGAACGCGTCCACGTCCAGGCCCGCCTCCCGGCCGGCGCGGATGTACTCCACGCCGTCGGCGAGGGTGTACGCCAGCTCCAAGTCGGCCGTCGCGCCTGCCTCTTGGATGTGGTAGCCGGAGATGGAGATGGAGTTGTAACGGGGCATCCGCTGGGACGTGTACGCGAAGATGTCGGAGATGATCCGCATCGACGGCTTCGGCGGATAGATGTAGGTGTTGCGGACCATGAACTCCTTGAGGATGTCGTTCTGGATGGTCCCGGCCAACTTCTCGGGCGGCACGCCCTGTTCCTCGGCCGCCACGATGTACAGCGCGAGTACCGGCAGCACGGCGCCGTTCATCGTCATCGACACCGTCATCCTGTCCAGCGGAATCCCGTCGAACAGCTGACGCATGTCGTAGATCGAGTCGATGGCCACGCCCGCCATGCCGACGTCGCCGGTCACCCGCGGATGATCGCTGTCGTAACCCCGGTGCGTGGGCAGGTCGAAGGCGACGGACAGGCCCTTCTGGCCCGCGGCCAGGTTGCGCCGGTAGAAGGCGTTCGACTCCTCCGCCGTGGAGAAACCCGCGTACTGACGGATCGTCCACGGCTGATTCACGTACATCGTCGGGTACGGGCCCCGCAGGTACGGTGCGACGCCTGGATAGGTGTCCAGGAAGTCCAGACCGTCGAGGTCCTGCGCGGTGTAGAGCGGCTTGACCGGGATGCCTTCCGGGGTCTCCCACAGCAGATCCCCACCGTCCGCGGGCTTCTTCACCGCCGTCCGCCATTCGTCGGGCCCGGCGTCGACGGCAGGTGTCCCGAGCGAGAGTGCCGAGAAGTCGGGGATGGAGGAGCCGCCCGCATCGGAGGGGTGGAACGGGCTGGGCATCAGGACACTCCCATACGGTCGAGCGTGGCGGACAGGACGTCCGCTGCGTCACAGCCTGCGAAGACATAGGTGTCGACCCCGGCGTACGTTCCCGGCCGCCCGGCGAGGAACACCTGCCGGGCGCCGTCCGCACGCAGCCGCTGAGCGGCGGCCTCGGCCTGCTCCGCGTACACCTGGTCACTGGAGCACAGGCACACGGCTTGCGCGCCGCTCTCCTCGAAGGTGCCGTCGGTCACGGGTTCGATGCCGCCTGCCTGGAAGAGGTTGGCGGCGAAGGTGAGCCGGGCGGAGTGGGCGGCGGCCGGGCCCAGCGGAGCGAGGAACACGCGGGGCCTGCTGCCGGACGCGGCGAGATGGGCGTCCGACCGGGACCTCAGCGCTTCGAAGGCTTCGTCCCGGCGCACCCGCGGCAGACCCCCGGACGGCGCCTCGGGCGCCGGCTCACGGACGACCGGCTTCTCGTCGAGGAACGGGAACTCGCTGACGCCGGTGACCGGCTCACGTCGCCTCGCCAGATTCCCGCTGCGAAGGGACCAGCTCTCGGCCAGGCGTTCGCGGACCATCCCCGACCGCAGCGCGGCGGCCTGGCCGCCCGAACGCTCGATCTCCTGGAAGAAGTCCCATGCCGCGTGGGCGAGTTCGTCGGTCAGGCGCTCCACGTACCAGGAACCTCCGGCCGGGTCGATCACGCGGGCCAGGTGAGACTCCTCGATGAGGATGGTGGAGGTGTTGCGGGCGATGCGCCGGGCGAAGCCGTCCGACAGGCCGAGAGCCTGGTCGAAGGGCAGTACGGTCACGGCATCGGCGCCGCCGACCCCTGCGGCCAGGGTGGCCACGGTGCTGCGCAGCATGTTCACCCAGGGGTCGCGCCGCGTCATCATCACCGGTGACGTCACCGCGTGCTGGAGTTGCGCTCCGTGCTGCGCGGCTCCGCAGGCCTCGGCCACCCGTCCCCACAGACGGCGTGCCGCGCGGAACTTGGCGATCGTGAGGAACTGATCGGCGCTCGCCGCGTAACGGAACTCCAGCTGGGCGAGGGCCTGTTGGACGTTCAGCCCGGCCGACGTCAGCGCGCGGAGGTAGGCAACTCCGGTCGCCAGGGAGCAGCCCAGTTCCTGAGCGGTGGAAGCGCCGGCCTCGTGATACGGCAGGGCGTCCACCGTCAGTGCCCGCAGCCCGGGCCGGTCCGCGACGCACCGGCCGGCAAGCTCGTAGATCGGCGCGCCGTCGTACGACTCGCCGGTGCGGGCCTCGTGGCCGAGCGGGTCCCCGCCCAGACTGCCGCGCACCGCGTCGGAGGCGACGCCCGCTTCCTCGTACATGCGCAGGAGTTGTGCCGTGGCTGCAGTGGTCTCCGCGCCCGCGTCGAGGACGACGGGAGCGAGGTCCAGATAGACGCCGTCGAGAGCGGCGGGCAACGCGGAGACGGGGAAGCCGGTGTGCTCACCGACGGTGAGCCACAATGAGGTGACGCCGTTCTCCAGGTCGGCGAGCACCGCACCGGAGTCCGCGACGCTGTGCGGCTGACGCACGTCCCAGCCGCCGACCGTCTGTCCTTCGGCGCGGCCGCCGCGCACGAAGGGAGCGAATCCGGGCAGCCCTGTCTCGGGGGCGGCATCGCGAGGTGTGTACAGAGGGTGGGCGCGCAGCCCGTCCTCGAGCGTGGTGGACAGGGCGTCTTCTGCCTCCTCGGCCGAGACTTCCTTGCCCGACTTGCGCAGAACACCTGCTACGAGGTGCTGCCACTGCTCATGTGTCGCGTCAGGGAACTCGGCGGCCAGGGAAAGCCCGTCGTCAGGCAGGACCGTCATGTCCGGATGGTAGGTCAGATCGACAGATGAGCAGGAGATGACGCGGGTGTGACCTTGTTCTCCTTGCCTAGTGGGCGTCGGCTGCCTATGGGTTGACGAACGGAGCCTCTCGCGGGAGCTGTGCGGCTGCCTGTGCCACCGACCCGGAGACGACCCGCCTCACCACACTGCACGCGGCCCTGTGCCACGCGATGCTCGCCGACAAGGGCATCCACCCCAACCTCGACCACCCGGCCGGACTGGCCCATCACCTGATGGGCTTCGACAACCCGGTCTTCACGCCCACCT
This sequence comes from Streptomyces sp. NPDC090032, assembly GCF_044748025.1. NCBI lineage: Bacteria > Bacillati > Actinomycetota > Actinomycetes > Kitasatosporales > Streptomycetaceae > Streptomyces > Streptomyces sp. NPDC090032. The sequence continues at coordinate 226,629 of NZ_JBIVFF010000002.1, forward strand.
TCGTGATGAGCCGCATCACCGGCTGGACCGCGCACATCACCGAGCAGCGTGTTCGCCGTCTCCCGCCCCGCTCGCTCACCGCCGCCGGCCCTCAATCCGGCGGCGGTACCCGGGCCCCTCAGCCCCGGTGGTCTTTGGTGGTGTGCGCGTCGTAGACGTGAAAGCCGCGACCGCTCTTACGGCCCAACAAGCCTGCCTCGACCATGCGTTGGAGCAGGGGCGGCGGCGCGTACAGCGGTTCCTTGAACTCCTCGTAGAGGGAATCGGCGATGGCGGCGACGGTGTCGAGGCCGATCAGGTCGGCGAGGCGCAGTGGGCCCATGGGGTGGGCGCAGCCGAGTTCCATGCCGTGGTCGACATCGGCCGGGGTGGCGAAGCCGGACTCGGTCATGCGGATCGCTGACAGGAGGTACGGGATGAGCAGCGCGTTGACGACGAATCCGGCCCGGTCGCGTGAGCGTACGACGGTCTTGCCGAGCGTCGACGCGGCGAAGTGCTCCACCAGGGCGGTGGTCTCCGGTGATGTGTGCAGTGAGGTGACGACCTCGACCAGAGGCAGGACGGGGACCGGGTTGAAGAAGTGCAGTCCGACGACGCGGTCGGCGCGGTGGGTCGCCATGCCGAGTCGCATGACCGGGATCGAAGAGGTGTTGGTGGCCAGGACGGCGGCCGGATCTTCGACGATCTTGTCGAGCGCGGCGAACACCTCGGTCTTGGCGTCGGGGTTCTCGGTGATCGCCTCGATGACCAGCTGTCGGTCGGCGAGATCGTCCAGGAGCCCGTGAGCCGGTCCCGCGCGGCCCGCGCTGCGGCGTCGGTCGTCTTGCCGCGCCGCGCGGCCTTTTCGAGAGAGGTGGTGATGCGTTCGCGTGTGCCCTGCACGGCCGTCGCGTCGGCCTCGCACACGATCGTGTCGAGTCCGGCTCGTGCGCAGACTTCGGCGATGCCCGCGCCCATCTGTCCGCCTCCGACGACTCCCACCCGTTGGACGGCGGCGGTCATGACTGAGGCTCCGTCGTGCGGACGAGGTGGCGGCTGTAGGCGTCGGAGGTGAAGAACAGGGGGAGTTCGGCGGCCAGGGCGGTCCGCTCGAAGAGGCCGCGGATGTCCTCCGGCGGAGCGAAGGGGTACTCGGCGATCAGAGCGTCGAGTTCGTCGTCGAGGACGCGTAGCACCGTTTCCCGGTCGACGACGCGGTGGCGCAGCCACTGCCAGATCTGGACGCGTGCGATCTCGGCGGTGGCGGCGTCCTCCATCAGCCCGTCCACGGTGACAGCGCCCTGCCCGCGCAGCCACGCGGCGAAGTAGCGCAGGGCGATCGAGATGTTGGTTCGCACGCCGTCGCCGGTCGGCGGACCGCTGACCCGCCGCACCGCCAGCAGATGGGCGGGGGTCACCTCGACGTCGTCACGGGTGCGGTCGAGCTGGTGCGGCCGGTCGCCCAGTACGCCGTCGAACACCTCGCGGCAGACCGGCACGAGTGCGGGGTGGGCGACCCAGGAACCGTCGAAGCCGTCTTCCGCCTCACGTTCCTTGTCCAGTCTCACCGTCGCGAGGGCGGCGGCGTGTGCCTCGGGGTCCTTGTCCGGGACTTGGGCGGCCATGGAGCCGATCGCGTGCGCGCCGCGCTTGTGGCAGGTACGGACGAGGAGTTCGGTGTACGCGTGCATGAACGGAGCCGTCATGGTGACCTGGGCGCGGTCGGGCAGCAGGAAGTCAGCGCGGTGGCCGAAGGTCTTGATCAGGCTGAAGAGGTAGTCCCAACGGCCGGCGTTCAGCCCGGCACCGTGTTCCCGGAGTTCGTAGAGGATCTCCTCCATCTCGAACGCCGCGGTGATCGTCTCGATGAGGACGGTCGCCCGGACCGTGCCGCGGGGGATGCCGAGAAGTTCCTGGGCCAGGACGAAGACGTCGTTCCAGAGCCGGGCCTCGTAGCGGTTCTCCAGCTTGGGGAGATAGAAGTACGGGCCGTGGCCGGCGTCGATCTGACGTTGCGCGCAGTGGAAGAAGTACAGGCCGAAGTCGACCAGTGCGGCCGGTACTTGGTGCCCGTCGAACTCCAGATGCTCCTCATCGAGGTGCCAGCCGCGTGGGCGGACCACGATCGTGGCGAGCGGTCGGTCGGTGGCCAGCTGGTACTGCTTGCCCTGCGGGGTGGTGAAGTCGATGCGCCGCTCGATGGCGTCGAGGAGGTTGATCTGCCCTTCGATCACGTTGGCCCAGGTCGGTGCCGTGGCGTCCTCGAAGTCGGCCAGCCACACCTGGGCGCCGGAGTTGAGCGCGTCGACCGTCGTGCGGCGCTCGGGCGGTCCGGTGATCTCCACGCGCCGGTCGGTCAGGCCGGGGGCAGCAGGTGCGACGCGCCAGTCCGGGTCACGGCGGATCCGCTCCGTCACCAGCGGGAAGTCGAGGGGGGACCCGGCGGCGAGCCGGATCGCCTGGCGCCGGCGCTCCCTGAACAGGTCATGACGGCGCTGGTGGAAGGCGGTGGTGAGCGCGCCGATGAAGTCCAGGGCGGCGGGGGTGAGGATCTCGTCGTGGCGGTCGCCGGGAGCGGCGAGGACGCGGACGCGGCGCGTGAGGAGCTGCGGTGACATCGGGTTCTCCTGGCTGAGGGCGGAGCGGGGCGGGGCCCGGACGGGGACGGTCGTCCGGGCCCTGTCCGGCTCAGGGGGACTGACGGGGGCGGCGCGCGGAGCGGCGTACTAGTGGAACTGCTCCTCCTCCGTGGAACCGCTGAGGGCCGTGGTGGAGGAGGCCGGATTGACGGCGGTGGAGACGAGGTCGAAGTAGCCGGTGCCGACCTCGCGCTGGTGCCTGACCGCGGTGAACCCGTGCTGCTGTGCCGCGAACTCCCGCTCCTGGAGGTCGACATAGGCGGCCATCCCGTGCTCGGCGTAGCCGCGGGCCAGGTCGAACATGCCGTGGTTGAGGGAGTGGAACCCGGCCAGGGTGATGAACTGGAACCGGTAGCCCATGGCGCCCAGCTCCCGCTGGAACTTGGCGATCTGGTCGTCGTCGAGAGCCGCCTTCCAGTTGAAGGAGGGCGAGCAGTTGTAGGCGAGCATCTGGTCCGGGTACCGCGCGTGGACCGCCTCGGCGAACTCGCGGGCCTGAGCCAGGTCCGGGGTGCCGGTCTCGACCCAGATCAGATCGGCGTACGGGGCGTAGGCCAGACCGCGTGCGATGACCGGGGCCATGCCGTTCCGGACCCGGTGGAAGCCCTCCGCCGTGCGCTCGCCGGTCACGAACTCGGCGTCGTGTTCGTCGACGTCGCTGGTGAGAAGGTTCGCGGCGAGCGCGTCGGTGCGGGCCACGATGACGGTGGGCACGTCGGCGATGTCGGCGGCGAGGCGGGCCGCGTTGAGTGTGCGGATGTGCTGCGAGGTCGGGACCAGGACCTTGCCGCCGAGGTGGCCGCACTTCTTCTCCGACGCGAGCTGGTCCTCGTAGTGGATGCCGGCCGCGCCCGCGGCGATCATCGCCTTGGTCAGCTCGAAGGCGTTGAGCGGTCCGCCGAAGCCGGCCTCGGCGTCGGCGACGATGGGGGCGAGCCAGTCGATGGACGAATCCCCCTCGCTGGTGGCGATCTGGTCCGCGCGCAGCAGCGCGTTGTTGATGCGACGCACCACCTGGGGAACGGAGTTGGCCGGGTAGAGACTCTGGTCGGGATAGGTGTGACCGGCGAGGTTGGCGTCGGCCGCCACCTGCCAGCCGGACAGGTAGATGGCCTGCAGCCCGGCCTTGACCTGCTGTACGGCCTGGCCGCCGGTGAGTGCGCCGAGCGCGTGGATGTAGTCGTTCTCGTGCAGCTGCCGCCACAGGCGCTCGGCTCCGCGGCGCGCGAGGGTGTGTTCCTCGCGGACGCTGCCGGAGAGACGGACCACGTCCTCGGCGCTGTAGGTGCGCTCGATGCCCTGCCAGCGCGGGTCGTCGGCCCAGCGACGGGCGAGTTCCTCGGCTGCCTGCGGGCGTGCTTGTGCCATGACGGTCACCGTTTCCTCGATGCGTAGGTCTGCGAAGCTGTTGCCACCACGCCCCGAGGGGCGTCTGGGGATGGCACTGTGTGTCTGAGTAGGGGTGCGGCCCGCTGTCCCGCCGTGGGGAGGAGCTGAGCAATGCTGCCGATGCGGACGCGTCCTTCGCCGGGATCTCCGACGTCAGGGCGTGAATCGCGCCCCGGTTCCGGGTGGCGTCCGCCGGGGTCCGGCGGGCCGCACTGGAACTCTGGCACTGGCACTCAGTGCCATCAAGCGTGGATCAATGCCAACCTTTGCGAATCTTCCGACCCTTGATTGCCAAGATTGCGAAGGCCCGGTGCGGTGGTGACTCACGTACGCTGAGGCCGTCCTGAGGGGGAAGGAACACCATGGCGAAGACCTACGCGGGCGCGCGGCTGCGCCGACTGCGCGAGGAGCGCACCATGAGCCAGGCCGAGATGGCGCGCACGCTCGGCATCTCGCCCAGCTACCTCAACCAGATGGAACACGACTCGCGCCCCCTCACGGTTCCGGTGCTGCTGCGCCTCACCGAGGTTTTCGGCGTGGACCCGTCGTTCTTCTCCGAGCGGGACGCCAGTCGCCTGGTGGCGGATCTGCGTGAGGCACTCGCCGCCGAGACCGACGGGGCGCGCATCTCCGCGACGGACCTGGGAGAACTCGCCTCCCGGATGCCCGCGATCGCCCAGGTGCTGCTGGACCTCGGCCGCCGCAACCAGCGCCTGGCCGAACTGGTCGGCGCGAGTGGCGACCGTGGCACCGGCCTCGACGCACCACGCTCCCCGCACGAGGAGATCCGCGACTACTTCTACCGGCGCCAGAACTACCTCCACGAGATCGACCTCGCGGCCGAGGACCTCGCCGGCGTCATCGGCATCCGCCCCGGTGAGGTGCTGAGCACGCTGGCGGCCCGCCTGGCGGACCGGCACGGGGTGCATCTCAGCGCGGAGGCCGGCGAACGCCTGCACCACTACGACGCCGCGACCCGCACACTGCACCTGTCGACGCGGCTGAGCCCCGGCCAACGTGCCTTCCGCATGGCCACCCAGCTCGCCCTGCTGGAGCACGCCGACGACCTGGACCGGCAGGCCGCCGAAGACTTCGCCCCCGGATCACCCGCCCATGCCCTGGCACGGATCGGCATCGCCAACCACTTCGCCGCCGCGCTCATCCTCCCGTACCGCGACTTCCACACCGCCGCCGAAACGGTCCGCTACGACATCGAGCGCCTCACCGACCACTACGGCCTCGGTTACGAGACCGTCTGCCACCGTCTCAGCACGCTCCAGCGGCCACGGCTGCGCGGCGTTCCGTTCTCGTTCGTCCGCGTGGACCGTGCAGGCAACGTGTCCAAGAGGCAGTCGGCGACCGGGTTCCACTTCTCTCGCGCCGGCGGCACCTGCCCCCTCTGGAATGTCTACGAGGCGTTCGCTTCACCCGGTCGAATCCACGTCCAGGTCGCCGAAATGCCCGACGGGCAGAGGTACTTGTGGACCGCTCGCGCCGTCACCCGGCACCGTGGCGGCTGGGGCGAACCGGGCAAGACCTTCGCGATCGGCCTGGGCTGCGAGATCCGCCACGCCCACCGCCTCGTCTACTCCGACGGCCTCGACCTCGGCCGGACGGCGGCGGCCACCCGGATCGGCATGGGCTGCCGCGTCTGCGAACGCCTCGAGTGCCCGCAGCGAGCCGCACCGCCGCTCGGCCGGACGCTACGGATCGACCAGAACTCCAGCACCTTCGTCCCCTATCCGGTGGCACAGGACGGTCCGGAGAACCGACGCCCGGTGTGAGGACCCCGGACGGCCTCAGCGGAGCGCGGCCACCAACCCCGGTCTCCGGGTAGGCCCGGTTTCGACGGTCACTCCTTCGCGGCGAGCGGCGACGGCATTTCGTCGGCGTGCGGCGCCGCTCTGCGAGCAGTGTCGTTCTGTTGTCCAACTGCGCTGGGACAGATGGCTGTTCATGTGATGGATGCGTCGTGTGTGACGACAACAATCGCGTGCTCATCCACCAACGGCAGTGCGGCGATCTCCATCAAAGCCCTCCCTCGGCAGCACGGACGGCAGACGGCACCACATGGTCAGTACAGCACGGCCGTCACTTCACAGCACGGCCCTCACTTCGCGACCTGGCCCTCCGTCTTCCGTGAACCCTTTTCGCCGAAGGCGCGTAGGAACGCGTGCGGCGGCGCGGACGTCCGCCGCGCTCCCGGTACGGCGAAAGGAACAGCAATGGCGGGCACCGGAAACATCAAGGTCTCTCCCGATGAAATGCGGGAGGCGGCGACCTGGATGGACAACCAGCGGCAGCGCATGCAGGACGCCATCAGGGAAGCGAAGAACAAGATCGACCACGTCGTCGAGAACTCTTATGACACGCCGCAGTCGAAGGCCAAGTTCCAGCCCATGTGGGACAGCTACCAAAAGCAGCTGGAGCAGGGCGTCGACGAGATGCAGCAGATCGGCGACTACCTGAAGAAGACCGCCGACGCCTTCGTCAGCACCGACGACCAGACCGGCGGCGGGATCGGCTGACGCCGTACTTACCGGCCGGGGCCCGGCCCCCCGTAGCGGGGGCCGGGCCCCGGCCGGACCGGCGCAGGGCCGACCAGGAGAGGGACGACATGTCATCCCCGATCGAAATCCCCATCGACGAGCTGAAGAACGTCATCAAGCTGCTCGACGACATCAAGTCCCGTATCGCGGACAAGACCGGCCTCGAACGGGTCGGTGTCGAGAGCGACGTGGGCGACCCCAAGCTGATCGACGCCGTGACCGGCTTCGACGACGCCTGGAAGGGCGGGCACGAGCGCGTCCAGGACAACGTGGACGAGTTCCAGAAGGCCAACCAGGGAATCATCGACAACTTCGAGCAGACGGACCGTGAGACCACGGACGCGCTCGACGGCGACAACTAGGGAGCGAGTGTCATGGCTCAGACGGTCGACGCGACATCCACCGTGGCGGCTCCCCGGCAATTCACCCTGAGTTACCCCCAGACCTGGTGGAAGCTCGATCTCGACGCACAGACCAGGGACGCGAACATCCGTCGGGTCGTCGAGGCCCAGGTGCAGGGCGACGACAACATCGACCGCGAACTCCTCGACTCGCTGATCCGCAGCACGCGGACCACCGCACGCGAGGCACACGCGCAGGGCGCCCTGCAGGTGGCGGGAATGATCCAATTCACCGATGCCGGGGCGGTGTTGAGCGCGACGACGCTCGTCATGCGGGTGACACCCCCCGAGGACAGCTCCACCGACCTCGGTGAACTGCTCATCCCGGTGGCCCTGAAGAACGCCGACAACCCGATGGGCCGGGGCACCCGGGCCAACCGGGTGGAGATGATCCAGATCGACGAGATCGGCCCCGCGGGACGTGCCACCTCGATCGAGGACATCGACTACTGGGGGCGCGGCACCGTCCGCACGGCGACGATGAACACCATCGTGCCGGTGCCGCACAGCCGCGACTTCCTGGTCGTCTCCAGCCTGACCCCCAACCTGAGCCTGACGGAGGCGTTCTTCGACCTGTTCGACGCCGTCGCCGGCACGCTCCGGTTCCTGCCCTGACGACTCCCGACCATCCCGAGCAACGGAAAGTGAGGTCGGCGCGATGGCACGCCCCGACGTGGCCGAATGGGCGGTGCTCGGCCTCTCCGAGGACCCGACACCGGGCGAACCCGACATCCTCAAGGAACTCGCCAAGGACTACCGGACGGTGTCCGACGACGCCCATGACGCCTTCGACACCTTCGACCGCATCAAGAACCAGGACCTGGGCAAGGGCAAGTCGATGGAGGCCCTCAAGAAGGTCCTCGAGGAACTGCCCAACCAGGTGGCCGCCCTGCGGGACTCGTACGACATCGCGGCCAAGGCCATCGACGCGTACACGCCCCAGCTGTCGAGCCATCAGGACAAGGCGGCGCAGGCCCTCAGGGACGGTCAGGCCGCGCGGATCAGCCTCGACTCGGCGATCGCGACCGCTACCTCGGCGGCGCTTCAGGTGACCACCCTGGACAACGCCCCGCCACCGCCCGACAACGACGACGCCCGGCGTTCGGCGCGCGAGGCGATGGACAAGGCCAGGGACGCCCGCTCCCAGGCCGACAGTGCCGTGAACCTGGCGCAGAGCGAACTCGACGCCGCGAAGAACCTGGCCCTGGAGGCCCAGGGGCTGCGTGAGCAGGACGCCTCCGTCGCCGCGACCGCGATGGGCGACGCCCAGGACAAGGCCGTCAAGAAGAAGAACTTCTGGGACAAGCTCTGGGACACCATCGGTTCGATCTTCGGCATCATCAGCGCCGTGCTCGGCGTGATCGCCTTCTTCATCCCGGGACTCGGTGCACTCGGCCTCGTCCTGGGCGCCGTCAGCCTGGTCCTCGGCCTGGTGCCGCTGGGTATCAATATCGCCAGAGGCGTCGTCACCGGGGACTGGGACATCGCGGGGATCGTGCTCGGTGTCGCCGGCGCCGCGTTCGGCGGGTTCGCCGTGGTCAAGGGGCTCGCCGCTGGGTGGGGCGGCATCACGAAGGGCGTGCTGAACAACTTCAAGGGCATCAAGGGCGGCCCGGTACCGCCCCCGCGCGGCGGCGGTGGGGACATTCCGCTGCGCAACCTGCCGCCCGTACCGCCGCCCCGTTCGGTCCCGAACTACTCCAGGCCGTTCGGACCGGGCAACATGCCGCCGCCCCGTACGGTCCCGAACTACTCCAGGCCCTTCGGGCCCGGAAACATGCCGCCGGCACCGCTGCCCCGTCCCGTCCCGCCGGCACCGCTCCCGAACAACCCGAGCGCGATCACCCAGTATTTCCAGGACATCAAGAACAACGTCTGGGGCTGGGACAAGATCCCCGGCAACATCGGCACCAGCACCGCCTTCGGCGGCACCATCTACGCGCCGGGTGCGACGGACGGCGCGTGGAGCAGCATCGTGCACACCAAGCCGCTGGTGGGCAACACGAACGACGACGGCACCTGATCCGCCGGTCCACCGCAAGGCATGTAAAAAGGGCTCCCGCGCCAGGCGCGGGAGCCCTTCTCCGTACCTCGATCAGGACGCGGCCGGTGCCTCCGGCAGCGCCACCTCCGGGATCTGCACCGTGCGCAGCACCCCGTCACCGAGGTGCATCATCGCCCGGCCCGCCTTGGCCGTGCCGAGCCGGCCCCGGGGGATCTTCGCGCCGATCAGATCGCCGTCACCGACGTTCTGCGGACTGAGCAGCAGCCCCTGCCGGTTGCGCCGCATGTCCGCGCTCCAGCCGGAGTACGCGGATGCGATCCGGTCCAACTGGCCTGAGGCGATGAGGCCTTGACCGATCTCGGCGCCGGTCCGCGCGATGCGGTTGAGTACCTCCTCGGCCTGGGTCTGCAGCAGCAGGTCCGCGTCGTCGAGGATCACCACGACGCCGCCCGGGGCCTGTGCCAGCGCCTCCTCCAGGGCGTCCGGCTCGATGTCGGCGCCGTCGAACACGGCGAGCACCCCGGGCCGTCCTGCCAGGCCCCGCAACGGGGAACGGCGCGGTGCCCCGACGACGATCGTCGTGCCGGCGTCGAGCAGCGACAGCGCCATGGTCAGCAGTGCCGTACTGCGGCCCGACCGGGACGGACCGGCCACCAGGAAGGTGGGCGTCAGCGTCAAGTCCGGTCCCAGCGCCCCGAGTTGGTCGCCGCCGACTGCCGCCATCGCCCACATCGGGCCCGGCCGCTGCGCGGGCAGATATCCGGCCGCCTGCTCGTAGTCGAGCCGCTCCGGCAGCACGTCCACCCTGAACGGCCGTGCAGAGGAGGGCACTTGGGCGTCCCGCTCCTGGCATCCGGCACCGATCCGCTGCAGTTCGGCGGCCTGTGCCTGACCGCTGCCGTCCGGGCCGAGCAGCGCAATCTGCACCTCGGCCTTGTCCGCGCCACGCAGTGCGCGGCCGGAGGGGATGTCGTCGGGCACCGAGCGCTGGTTGACGCCGATGTTCGCGTACTCCGACTTCTCGTTGAGGCGCAGCACCAGCTTGTCGTCGGTGGTCGAGCTGATCCGGCTGGTGAACAGCGACCGGTCGCCCGCGAGCACCACATGGATGCCGACGCTCGCGCCGTCCCGCAGCAGTCCCGTCACCGCGTCCTGCAGGCTGCCGCCGTCGAACTCGCCGAGGGTCTTCTCGAACACCTCCCAGCGGTCGAGCAGCAGCAGGATGTGGGCCGGCCGCTCCTCGGGCGGCAGGGCCCGGCGCAGCTCCGGCAGATCGGCCGCGCCCCTTGCCGCGAGCAGTCCTTGACGGTGCGTCACCTCACGGACGAGCCGGGACAGCAGCCGAGCGACCCGCTCGGGCTGGGTGCGCTGCACGACGGCCCCGCAGTGCGGCAGCGACTCCAGGGCGAGCAGCGCGCCGTTGCCGCAGTCGATGCCGTACACGTGCAGATCGGCCGAGGAGTACGCACGGGCCGCCGACCCCGCGAGGGTGCGCAGCGTCTGTGAACGGCCGGCCCGCGGGGAGCCGATGATGTGCAGATGCCCGAGCGTGGCGGGGTCGAGGACCAGCGGGCTCTGTGTCTGATCCTCGGGCCGGTCCACGAGGCCGTACGCGACCGGCTGCAGCGCGTAGGAACCGCTGTCGGTGACCGGCGGGAGGTCGTCCGGGACGAGGGTGGAGGGCAGCGCGGGCAGCCACGGGCTGTGCTGCGGCGCGATGTTCATGTCCCGGTTGGCGAGCCGGATCGCCTCGACGAGGTCGGCGAGGTCGGTGATCGCGTCGTCGGACTGCTGCCGGGTGGCGCGCGGCCGTCCGGGCAGCGGCTGGCCGAGCTGGCTCCAGCCGATCGGCACCACCCATGGGGCGGGCGCCGTGTCCTGCGCGGTGCCGGGGCGCCGCCCGCCGACCCGCCCGGCCTGGAACGGCACGAGCGAGTTCTGGCCCAGGCGGACATAGGCCCGGCCGGGCGTGCTCTTCGCGATCGAGGCGGCCTCCGGGGAGGTCAGCACGTCCTGGCTCTCCGCGCTGTCGGTCACCCGCAGCGCGATCCGCAGGTTGGTGTTGGCGCGGATCTCGGGGGAGACGACGCCGCTGGGACGCTGGGTCGCCAGGATCAGGTGGATACCGAGGGAGCGGCCCCGCTGGGCGATGTTGACCAGGCCCTTCACGAAGTCGGGCAGATCGCGCACCATCGAGGCGAACTCGTCGATGACGATGAGCAGTCGGGGCATCGGCGTCCGGCTCGGCTCGCGCACCAGCAGATCGACGTAGTCCTCGATGTCCTTGGCGCCTGCCTCGGCGAGGATGTGCTCGCGCCGCCGCAGCTCCGCCGAGAGCGAGGTCAGCGCCCGCTCCACGAGATGGGCGTCGAGGTCGGTGACCATGCCCACGGTGTGCGGCAGCAGCGTGCAGTCCTTGAACGCGGAGCCGCCCTTGTAGTCGACCAGGACGAATGTCATGGCGTCGGGGCGGTTGGCCACCGCCAGCGACGCGACGATCGTCTGCAGCAGTTCGGACTTGCCGGAGCCGGTGGTCCCGGCGACCAGACCGTGCGGCCCGTCGCGCTTGAGGTCCAGGGCGAACGCGCCGTCGAGGGAGATGCCGACCACCGCCGACGTGGTGCGGCCGCCGGTCTTCCAGCGTGCGCTGATCTGCTCGGGAGTGGGGGAGTCCAGTGCCAGTACGTCCAGGAGGCGGGCGGCGCCGGGCAGCACCGCGCCCTCGTCCTCGGCGCCGCCGCTGTCGCGCAGCGGGCCGAGCGCGCGGGCGATGGAGCGGCACCAGTGCGCGGACACCACGTCGGCCCGGACCCCGGGCACGGTGGCTGAGCCTGATGTGCCGACCCTGAGGGTCCCGTCCCGCTCCTCGACCACCACGGCCTGGCACTCCTCGGGCAGCAGACGCTCCTCGGTGTCCAGGCACACCGTGTGCACCCCGACCGCGGGGCCGTCACGCAGGATCTGCACCACACCGGGCAGCGACCGCAGCCGGCGGGCGCCGTCCAGGACGACGAGGACGTCGGGCTCGCGGGTGCCGGCGCCGCGCGAGTCCCGGGCCGCGGCGGTGCGCGCCGCGATGAGCGCGGTGAGTTCGGCGACCCGGCGGGCCGAGGTCTCCGTGTCGGTGCCGACGGTGGCCGGCACCTCGCTCGACTGGTGGCGCACGTGCGGCAGCCAGCGGATCCAGGACCACACCTGCTCGCCGTCCTGGCCGCTCGTCAGGATGTAGATCCGCAGGTCCTTGGGGCTGTGCAGGACGGCGGCCTGGGCCGTGACCCAGCGGGCGAGAGCCCGTGCGGCCGGGCCGTCACCGGAGATGCCGAGCACCTTGTGCTCGCGCAGCGCCACCGTGACCGGCACGTCGAGCGCCGTCCAGGACACCTTGCGCCGGTGCTCGTCCTGAGTGGGGTCGGTGAGGACGACGGCGGACGGCTGGTCGGCGGTACCCACCCGCAGTTCGAGGAAGTCCGCGTCGGAGGTGCGCCGCTCCCACAGCCTGCGGCGCGGTCCGACCGCGGTGAGCAGGACGCTCGCCGGATCGGGGAAACCCCGGCGGCGCGAGGTGCGTTCGGTGACCAGCGCCTCCTGCGCCTCGGTCTCGATGCGCTCCTTCTTCTCGTTGTACTCGGCGAGCGTCTCGGCGTACGTCTGCTTGCCGCTGCGCTTGCTCACGTAGTGGTTGGCGACGATGGCGACCGGCGAGAGCAAACCGAACAGCAGCGCGTACAGGCGGCCGAAGATCAGCACGGCGGCGACGGCCATCACGACCGGCAGGATCGCCGTGATGTACGGCAACGGGCGCTTGGCCGGCTGGGTCGGCGGGGACGGCAGGGTGAACTGGGTCTTCGGCACCGGCGGGCGCAGCCGCGGTGGCCGGTTGTAGTCCCAGCCCGTGCCGTCCTCGGAGCGCTGCACCGCAGCGTCGGGCCGCTCCGGCACGACGAGTTCGAGCAGGCTGTCACCCACCCGCAGCTGGGCGCCGACCGGCCAGGACTTCTCCTTTTCGAGCGGCTCGCGGTCCAGCTCCAGCTTTCCGTCCGACTTCTGCGGTGAGAGGCGGCAGCGCCCGCCGGGACCGACGCGCAGCCCCGCGAACATCAGGTCGGGGACGCTGCGCTGGATCTGCGGGGTGCCGTCGGACGCGAGGCCGATCCGGTAGTCACCCATGTCGAGCCGGTGCACGGCACCGGCGCCGGGGCCGCCCACGACCCGCGCCTCGACCAGGCCGCTCGGTTCGTCGGGGTCGTCGCCGCCCGGGTGGCCGAGTCCGACGATCGCGGCGTCCCGCAACGGCGAGTCCCGCAGGGGGAGTTCGGGCGGCAGTTCGCCGCCGTCTATATGGATCCCGGAGCCGGTGGGCGGCAGCGGCCGGCCGCCGGCCTCGGCGAGCGCCTGCGCGATGGCGCCGACCGGGGTGTCGGGGTCGGCGTCCAGATGGACATCGAAGGCGTCGCCGGTGTCGTCGACGACGGTGAAGATCAGGGACACGGGGGACTCCTCCTGAGAGGCCGGAACCGATGGAGAGGGAAGGGAGAGGGGAGCGGTAGGGGAGGGAGAGGGAAGGGGAAACGCTGAGAACACGGGGGTGAGAGCCGTCGCCGGGGCGTCGGCAACGGGCCCTACGGCCGTGGCCGCGAGGTGGTTCACGAGGTCGTTCACGAGGGAGGGCAGGAGCGGCCGCACCACGGGTCACGTCACCCGGCCAGGGGGCCCGGTGAACCATCCCGGTGTAGGCCGCGTAGCCACCGGTCGACCCTCCCCGCACCGCACTTGACGTGATGAAGGTGGTTGCCATGAACCTGCTTGTCGTCCTGGCCGTCGTGCTCGTCCTGGCCCTGATCGCTGCCATCTCGGTGCTGGTCCGCACCGAGTTGAAGGCGAAGAGGCCGGTGTCGGACGCGCCACGGGCCGAGGTCACCGGACGGGAGGCACTGGACGCCATCGACCTCGGCCTGCGCCGGCTCGCGGCCGACTGCCGCCGCTCCGGCCGCTCGCTGCCCGATGTCTACGCCCTCGGCTACACCGGTGCCGAACTCTCCCTGCGGCTCACCGACCCCGACGCGCACGCGCCCGCCCCGTGGACCTCCGACGAGGAGGGAGAGGAATGGCGCGCGCAGACAACGGAGTTGAGCGACGCCGGGGCCGATGTCTCGGCGACGCAGCCTTACCCGCTCGCGGTGACGGTCGGGATCCACAAGGGCGAGCGGGTGCTCGTCGACCTGTCGCGGGCCTCCGCGCCGATCTCGGTGACCGGGGACGGCGAAGCCGTACGGCAGTTGGTGCGGGCCCTGGTGACCGAGCTGATCACCGGCCCCGTGGGGCGGCGCGCGGAGGTGACTCTCGTGGGGTCGGCCGCGACGGCCGAGATGACGGTCGGGCTCGGCCTGATGTCTGCGCGTCTGCACACCGTCGCCACCCTCGACGAGGGCCTGACCGGCGGCGTGGACCAGGCCTCGGGCCGCGAGCGGACCGGCTCGACCGCGGTGACCCAGGTCTTCCGGCTGATCGAGGGCGGCGGCCCGGTCGGGGTACAGGGGCGGGCGCCCCGGCTCTTCGTGCTGCACGCGGCCCAGTTCGTGGAGGAGCGCGCCGCCATGACGAATCTGCACACCGCCGACGCGCTTCTCGTTCTGGGGGAGGCCCCGGACTTCGCGTGGCGCTTCCACGTGAGCGCCGACGGCTCGCTCGACACCGGGCCGCTCGGCCTGTGGATCAGCACGCACGCCGGCAAGCTGGCATGACTCGTGGGCATATGTGATGTGTGCATGACAACTCCAATTTCTAAGCGGCCGTCAGACCACGGCTGTTGAGCCCGTCGCGCAGGGCACGCATCGCATAGTGCGTGCGCGACTTGACCGTCCCGGGCGGTACGCCCAGCACGCGTGCCGTCTGGTTCACGCTGCGCCCCATGTAGTAGACGTGCAGCAGGACTTCGCGCTGGAACGGCGCGAGATCGCGCAGCGCGTCGATCACGATCTGGACCGTGAGCGCATCGTCCACCCCGTCGGCGACAGGCAGTTGAGCCATGTCCGGGCCCTCCTCCTCGGGCGGCCGCGCCTGTCGTCCCCGGTACCCGTCGATCACCAGGTTGCGTACGACATGGAAGAGCCATGGGCGTATCGCCTCGGCGGTCGGGTCGAGCTCCGCGGCGTGCTGCCAGGCGCGTATCGCCGCCTCCTGCAGCACGTCCTCGGCGCGATGCCAGTCGCCGCCGAGCAGCCGGGCCGCGAACCGGAGCAGTACGGCTCCGTGGCGTTCGTACACCGCGCGCAGGAACACCTCGGCGGACACTGTGTCCGCGGGCGCGGCCTTGACGGATGCGGTCTTGGCGGGCACGGCCCCGACGGACACGGCCTCGGTGGGCGCCGCGTCACGGGCGGTCGTTGGGGGAGAAACCAGCATGGTTGTTTGCCTCCGGGCACTCCGAGTGCACCTTTGCACTTCTGAAGTCGGGCGTCGCCGGTAACAGACAGGTCCCATCCGTCACTTGGAGCGACTACAGCAGTTTTACGGCGATGCGGGCAACAAGGACGGGCCCGTTCCGTCACGGATGCTGACCGACTGTGACCGGTCGGGGCCGTGACGGTCAGGGTGGCGACGTGCGGCCTCTTCGCCCGGGTCGCGTGTCCGGATGCCCGCTCTGCCCGAAGCCGGGCCCGCTTTCGGTCCGTCGACCCTTCGGTCGCGGTCCGAAGCGGGCCCGCTTCCGGGCAATCAGACCTGAGGTCTGTCGTTCGGATCAGGCCGTCTGCCGTGCTGCGTGACCTACTGCGCGCCGTCCTGCTGCGCGAGCCGGCCCGCCTCGGCCGGGCCGAGCGCGCGGGCGAAGACCCGGACGTTACCGATGGCGCCCGGCCAGAAGTCGGCCCCCTTGCCCTTGAACTTGCCACGCCCGATCACGAGATGGCCCGTGGGCTGCTCGGGGTTCTGCGCCGTGATCTTCCCGGCCGCCTTGCCGTCCACGTAGATCCGCAGCTGGCTGTCGGCGTGGCTGTAGGTGCCGGTGAGGTGGTACCAGCGGCCGAACTCCGGGGCCGGTACGCCCTTGGCCAGGGCGCGCTTGTTGGCGAAGCTGAACGCGAAGCGCTTGCCCTCCGGGACGTACTGGAGATAGAAGACGCTCGAGTCCTTGCCGTCGAGCGAGACGGCCGTGCGGAACCCGTCGGCGTCGAGCCGCACCAGGGCCGACACCGTGTAGTCGTCGTTCACGGTGTCGAGGACCTGGGCTCCGGTGTCCGCGGACCCGGTCCGCCCGTCGAAGAGCAGGGCCGAGCCGTGCGGGCCCTGTGCCCAGCCGGCGCCGCCGATGAGCGTCGCGCCGTGCCCGCCGACCGGGTCGGCGACCGACTGGCCCTTCTTCTCACGCGCGGGCCACCAGCCGACGCCCTGCAGAGAGGCATCCGAACTCACCTTGTCTGAGGGGGACTTGGGCTTGGCCTCGGCCGAATCGCCGCCCTGGATGTTCAAGGCGACGAAGGTGAGAGCTACGGCGAGTACGGCGATCAAGCCGATCAGGGACCACCGGATGGTCTGCCGCTGATTCATGGGAGGAACCTCTCCTGAGCTGCGAGGGGGCGGTGTCTGCTCGTTGGCTGACGGATCGCGTCCGGAACTGGTTCACCGGCCGGTGCGGCCGGCAAACGGGCGGATGCGGGCAGCGCCCGATACGGAACGGGTGGGTGTCGACTCGCGGGGCGGAGGTATAAACACTCATCCGGGCCTGTTCGGGCCCGCATGCCCGAACACCCAAGGGACATACGGGAGTTGAAATGCGGTCAGAGGAGCGGCACCACCGGCTGCTGACCCTGGCGCGGCGGCGGGGCCGGGTCGAGGTCGCCGACCTTGCCGCCGACTTCGGGGTCGCACCCGAGACCATCCGCCGGGACCTCGGCGAACTGGAACGGCGTGGCCTGGTGCGCCGTACCCACGGGGGCGCGTATCCGGTGGAGAGCGCCGGGTTCGAGACGGACCTCGCACAGCGGGTGACGCTCCACGTGGAGAACAAGCGACGGATCGCGGCACAGGGCGCACGGCTGCTCGGTGACGCCGAGACCGTGTTCGTGGACGAGGGTTACACGCCGCAGATCCTCGCCTCGCTGCTACCCGCCGACCGGCCCCTGACGCTGGTGACCGCGTCGCTGCCGACCGCCGCGGCGGCCGTGGAATCCCCGCACCTCACGGTGCTGCTGCTGGGCGGGCGCGTCCGTTCCCGGACGCTCGCGAACGTCGGCTCCTGGGCCTGCGCCATGCTCTCCGGACTGGTCATCGATCTCGCCTACCTCGGATCGAACGGAATCTCCCGGGAGTTCGGGCTGACCACCCCCGACCCGGTCGTTGCGGATGTGAAGGCCAAGGCTCTGGAGGTGTCGCGGCGGCGCGTCTTCCTGGGGCATCACGGGAAGTTCGGCGCCAGCAGCTTCTGCCGCTTCGCCGAGGTCGGCGACTTCGAGACGATCGTCACCGATACCGGTCTGCCCGCGGCCGAGGCCCGCCGCTACTCCCTGCTGGGCCCCCAGATCATTCGGGTGTGACCATGTACCGATCGGGGCGAGCTGGTTCCGTCCGTTGATGTGCGCCACCGTGGAGGCAACTCGCACCCGTGTGGGCGGGCGACCTGCACGGCACCGGCTGCTCCCGGCACACACCCCGCACGGCCGGCGACATGGCACGGGCCGTGTGCCAGGCCGCCCGCCCGTACCGGTCGAGACTTCGGCCACGGCGACCGCCGTGCCGCGCCGGCCGTTGCCTGCGGGAGTGCGTCCGGCCGGACGGTCACCCCGTAGGGCGGGTCATGTGGAGGAGGTGTGTGTGGTGGACGACGTGTGATTCTTCATATATGCGGTGCGTGTTAGCCTGCCCGCGGTCGCGATCAGATGCATACGGGGGAGGCACCACGGTGGGCTTGGACGGCTACCAGGTCAAGGCGGGGATGACCGGCCAGGCTCAGCAACTCGACGACGCCGGAACGGACATGGACGGCGTCAGCTCGGCCGTCAAGTCCCGCACGAGTTACTCGTACGGCGATGTCGGCGGCGATGACGCCGCGTCGGCACTGAACGCGTTCGTCAAGGCCTGGGAGGCGGAGGCCAAGACCCTGGCGTCGGCGTTGCACGAGCTGGGTGGCAAGGTGCAGTTGGCCAAGAAGACCTACCACGGCACCGACGGCCTGGTGAAGACGCACGCGGACAGCGTCCCCGTCGGCGGCGCGAGCAGCCTCACCGACACATCGACGCAGGGCGGGCGCACCTCGGCCCTGT
Source organism: Streptomyces sp. NPDC090032 (assembly GCF_044748025.1). NCBI lineage: Bacteria > Bacillati > Actinomycetota > Actinomycetes > Kitasatosporales > Streptomycetaceae > Streptomyces > Streptomyces sp. NPDC090032. Next base: position 244,848 of record NZ_JBIVFF010000002.1, read on the forward strand.
CCAGCTACTGAGGGGCGGGCCGGTGTCGTTCTTCTCCAACCCCCTCAACTCCCCTTCCTTCCGCCTCGAGTGGCTCGCCGGGCTGTCCAAGAAGATGCTCGGTGCCGGAAGCAAGAACGAGGTCCTCGACCTGATCGACGACGCCCTCTCGGTGCCCGAACCAGGCGGCGACCAGGGCGTGTTGGAGGGCCTGGCAAGTCTCTATCGCGGCCAGCTCGACCCGGTCGGCAGCGTCTTCGAACAGGTCGACCGGGTGGGCCGCAAGGGCCTTCCGGAGGTGTGGGTCGGCGACACGAGCGTCCTCGCCTCCGACGTGGTGAACGCCGCCGGGCGGTCCGCGACACAGATGAGCGAGGCGTTCCAGGGTTGCGCGACGGTGCTGCTGACGCTCGCCGACGCGATCGGCGCCGCGCAGCGCAAGGACGAGCAGGGCCGCGGTCAGCTGCTGGAGCAGAAGAAGACGCTCGGCGGCAAGGACGGTTTCTTCGACGACCTGCACGAGAACGACGAGGAGGAGTGGGACCGCAAGAACGCCGCCCACTTCGGCTCCTACGCGGTCGACCTGATGCACGCCGCCGTCTCCGACGCGCAGGAGGCCACCCGCGTCGCGGCCCGGGACCTGAACAAGTGGGCCGCCGAGGCACGGGCCGGAAAGATGCAGACCAGCGAACTCACCGCCGTCGACAAGCTGATGCTCGCCGACACCGGCGTCGCGGGCGCCGACACCGAGCTGAACGAGACCCTCACGGCGGGCGACCTGGCCCGCGCGTCGACGCGTATGGACCTCCTGAACCTCGACGACGAGACCGCCATGGAGCGGATGCTGGCGAAGTCGGACAACCCGCAGGAGCGGGCCTACCTGATGAAGGCCCTGGCCGCCGGCCACAGCGTCGCCGAGATCGAGACGTTCCAGAACAAGATCCACGGCAAGGACCCCGACTGGATGCGCCGCCACCTCACGCCGGTGGTCACCGCCACGGACAGCATGGACGACGAGGGCCTCGCGTCGGACGGCTCGAACAACAACAAGGACTACGTCACGTTCGACGGCCAGCGGTGGATCCAGGGCGGCGACGGCTCCGAGGGCACCTGCGTGGCCTCGTCCACCGTCACCTCCCGCGCCATGGTCGACCCGATGTACGCGCTCGACCTCACCGGCGGCCCCGACGGGCAGCAGGACGACCCCGAGGCCTTCAAGCAGCGCCTGGTGGCAGAACAGCACCGGCTGCACACCGAAGGCGACGGCGGCAAGAACTGGGGCGGCATGGGGCCCGAGGGGCAGGAACGGATCAACGACACCGCCGTGGGCAGCGCCACCGGCACGGACTACCAGCGCCAGGACCTGAACAGCAATGACGACCGCAGGGCGGTCCTCACCCAGGTCGAGAACTCGGTGGCGCAGGGACGGCCGGTCCCGGTCGACGTCTCGGGCAAGGAGGGCGCCCACGCCATGACCATCATCGCCCAGGAGGGTGACATGCTTCAGGTGTACAACCCCTGGGGCCAGACCACCTGGGTCAGCGAGGACGACTTCATCAACGGCCACATGGGCAAGGCTTCCACCAGTGATCTCCCCAACGCGTACAGCGTCTATCTTCCGCGGTAGCAGGGGCGGTGCCGCGATCGCGGCGGCCGTGCTCCTCGCTCTCGCCACGGGCTGCGGCTCGGGCACCGACGAACCGGCCGGCGGCTCCACGAGCAGCGCGAGCCACCCCTCGGGCGCCACAGGCCGCCCGACGAGCCACCCGGTGAAGGACACCAGCATCACCGCCGAGCCGGGCGAGCGCTTCACGCTCACCGTCGACCAGAACGCCTCCACCCGCGAGTACTGGTACCTGGTCGACCCCGAGCCCGACAGCTCGGTGCTGGTCAGCCGCGGCCGGGAAGACGCGTCGGACTCCGGTGACGAGCCGGTGGCCGGCGCCGGCCACCGGCTCACCTTCACCTTCGAGGCCAAGGGCAAGGGGACCACCCGGTTCACGCTGCTGCACTGCACGTTCACCACCTGCCAGGGCAACACCTCCAGCCTGCCCCCCGAGACGACCGGACCGTCCGCCACCCCGACCATGGGGACGGCCACCCCCTCCAAGGCCCCCGAGCGCATCACCTACACCGTCACCGTCCACTGAGCCGCAGCGGACCAGTCACATGAGACGAGACACCCGAGGCCCCGCCATGAACGACGACGCCCCGTACCCGCCCGACCGCACGGACGACGAGCTGGCCCAGCTCGACATCACCGTCCTGCTGCGTTACGGCCTCACCGCCGCGCCCGGCACCCGGCGCACCGCCCTGTTCGGCGACGGCGCCGCAGCAGCAGCAGTCATCCTCGACCGCCTCGGCACCGAGCCGCGCTCGGTCGCCTTCCTCGCCGACACCGTGCGCGCCGGCGGACTCGCCAACGCCGCGGAGCTGCCCGAGCCCCTGCCCCGCCGGGAGGCGGCCGTCCTCGTACGGGAGTGGCTGCAGGCCGGCACCGAACTCGTGGGCGGGATCACCGCCGACGACACCGCGGCCTCCTGGCTGCACGCCGTCGCGACCATCATCGAACTGAAGCAGCTGACCCGGGCGCGAGGCCGGAGTACGTGATCCGAGCACTCCCCGGCAAGGGCCTTCTCGCCGGAGCCGGCGTGAACCGATGTTCCTCACGGCCTTCGAGTCCGATGCCTGCCGGTGTACAGTGCACAACGCCCTTGACCTGCACAAAGCAGGCAGGGAGCCGTACTAGGAGTGAGTGCTGAATGCTGCGCACCATGTTCAAGTCCAAGATCCATCGCGCCACCGTCACCCAGGCCGACCTGCACTACGTCGGGTCCGTCACCATCGACCGTGACCTCCTCGACGCCGCCGATCTGCTGCCCGGCGAACTCGTCCACATCGTCGACATCGACAACGGCGCCCGCCTCGAGACGTACGTCATCGAGGGGGAGCGGGGGAGCGGTGTCATCGGCATCAACGGGGCCGCGGCCCACCTCGTGCACCCCGGGGACCTGGTGATCATCATCAGTTACGCTCAGGTCGACGACGCCGAGGCGCGTGCGCTGCGGCCCAAGGTCGTGCACGTGGACCGGGAGAACCGGATCGTGGCCCTGGGCGCCGACCCGTCCGAGCCCGTTCCCGGCGGGGACACGGAGCGCAGCCCCCAGTCGGTGGCAGCCACCGCCGGCTGACCGGCCGGCCGCAGACGCGAGGAGAGCCCATGAGCGACATCGAGATCCGCGACGAACGAGACAAGGGCCTCCTCGTGGCCCGCACGGTGGGAGAGCCCGAAAGCGCCGCCCTCGGGTACATCCAGTACTTCGTCGTCGACGCGCCCGAGAGGGCCCTCGTGCCCGTGCACACCGTCGTGGAGCCCGAGCACGAGGGCCGGGGCATCGCAGGATCCATGGCGCGCGAGCTCTACGCCATCGCCGCCCGCGAGGGCATCGCCGTCGCGCCCCTGTGCCCGTTCGTCGCACAGTGGGCAGCCCGCCACCCCGGAGAGGCTCCCGTCGCCCCTCCCGAGCTGATGGACGCCGCGGGGCGCGCTCTCGCCGATGACCCGGCGAAGTGGTGACCGCGTGATGCTCGCTCTCCTGCACACCTCCCCGGTCCACGTCCCCGTCTTCGACGCCCTGCGCGACATCGACCACCCCGGTCTCGCCCTGCGTCACCTCGTGGACGAGAGCCTGCTCGAACGGGCCAGGACCGCCGGGCCCGACGCCGTCGCGGACGACGTGCGCGCGCTGCTCGCGTCCGCTGTGGCCGACGGCGCGGGCGCCGTGCTCTGCACCTGCTCGACCATCGGCGGGGTCGCCGAGGCCCAGTCGGCCGCCGTCGGCGTCCCCGTCCTGCGGGTGGACCGGCCGATGGCCGCCGCCGCGGTCGAAGCCGGGCGGGCCGTCGCCGTGGTCGCCGCCCTGGAGAGCACCCTCGCCCCGACCGTCGCCCTGGTCGAGGAGGAGGCCGCCCGGGCGGGCCGCGCCGTGGACGTGACCACGGTGCTGGTCGCCGGTGCCTGGGAGCGTTTCGAGGCCGGTGACCGGGACGGCTACCGGGACCTCGTCGCCGCCGCCGTGGACGGGCTCACGGGCGTCGACGTCGTCGTGCTCGCCCAGGCCTCCATGGCTCCGGCCGCCGACCGGACCGCCACGACGGTCCCCGTCCTCTCCAGCCCCCGCCCCGGCCTGCGCGCGGCGGCGGACAACACGGCCTACGCTGAGCCGAGTTGAACGCGTTGCAGCGAATGCGACCGGCTTGAGCTGAACGAGGAGAGCCAGATGGCCCAGGACGAGACCGGCCCCGACGTCGTGATCAGCCCCACGGGATGGGTCGCCGAGCAGGCCCGCCTCTACGAGGAGTCCGGCGGCATGGAAGGCACCACGCTTCCGGGCCCGATGAGCGCGCCCTGCCTGCTGCTCGACTACCAGGGGCGCCGCTCCGGGCAGTGGCGCCGCACGGTCCTGATCTACGACCGCGACGGCGACGACCACCTGATCGTCGCCTCGAAGGGCGGCGCCGACCAGCACCCCGAGTGGTACCTGAACCTCGAGGCCAACCCGGATGTGCGGCTGCGCGTCGGAACGGAGCGGTTCACCGCCCGCGCCGAGACGCTCTCCCCGGAGGAAAAGGCCAGGGTGTGGCCCCACCTCGTGGAGATCTTCCCTCCGTACGAGGACTACCAGAAGAAGACCGAGCGGGACATTCCCGTCGTACGCCTCACCCGTACCAAGGGCTGAGAGCCGGACGGGGCGGTGTGTGGACCCGGCGGGCGTGGGCACGCGTGCCGGGAGACAGTGGCAGGGACCGGCCGCGCCCCGTCGGAGCGCGGCCGGCCTTCTACCCCCCTGGAGGAATCGATGACGCATCCCTTCCCCGACCCCGTCACACCGCCCACCCCGGGGCCCGACGTCCCCGATCCGGGGCCGTTCCCGGCCCCGATCCCGACGCCTCCGGCGCCCGGTCCGGAACCGGGTCCCACGCCGCAGCCCCCGCCTCCGCCGCCGACCCCTGGTCCGCCGGACCCCGACCCGCGGCCGACGCCCCCCGAGCCGGAGCCTTCACCCGTGTAGCGGCACGACCCGCGTGCCTACGCCGACACCTCGGACCGGTCGCCGCCCCACAGCGTGTGGAACGTGCCCTCGCGGTCCGTGCGGCGGTACGTGTGGGCGCCGAAGAAGTCCCGCTGGCCCTGCGTGAGCGCGGCCGGCAGGCGGTCGGCGCGCAGCGCGTCGTAGTACGCGAGCGCGGCGGCGAAGCCGGGCGCCGGGACGCCCTCGACCGTCGCGGCGACCAGGACGGCACGCCAGTCGTCCTGCGCCGCGCCGATCTCCTGCGCGAACTGCTTGTCCGCGAGGAGGCTCGGCAGGTCGGGCCGGGCGTCGTACGCCGCGGTGATCCGGTCCAGGAACGCGGCCCGGATGATGCAGCCGCCGCGCCAGATCGAGGCGATGGCGCCCAGGTCGATGTCCCAGCCGTACGCCTCGCTGCCGGCCGTGATCTCGTGGAAGCCCTGTGTGTACGACACGATCTTCGACGCGTACAGGGCCTGCTCGACCCGGTCGGCGAAGGCCGCGGCCTCCGGCTCGCTCAGCGCGGTGGGCGTCGGGCCCGCCAGGTCCTTCGAGGCGGCGCGCAGGTCCGCGTGGCCGGACAGCGAGCGCGCGAACACGGCCTCGGCGATGCCGGACACCGGAACGCCCAGGTCGAGCGCGATCTGCACGGTCCAGCGCCCCGTGCCCTTCTGCTCCGCCTCGTCGACGACGACGTCCACGAAGGGCTTGCCCGTCGCCGCGTCCAGGTGCGACAGGACCTCGGCCGTGATCTCGATCAGATACGAGTCGAGCCGGCCGGTGTTCCACTTCCGGAAGATGTCGGCGATCTGGGCGGGGGAGTAGCCCGCCACGTCGCGCAGGAGCTGGTAGGCCTCGCCGATGAGCTGCATGTCGGCGTACTCGATGCCGTTGTGGACCATCTTCACGAAGTGACCGGCGCCGTCCGGGCCGACGTGGGTCACGCACGGGGCGCCGTCCTTGGCCTTCGCCGAGATCTTCTCCAGCATCGGGCCGAGCGCCGCGTACGACTCCTCGCTGCCGCCCGGCATGATGCTCGGCCCGTTCAGGGCGCCCTCCTCGCCGCCGGAGACGCCCGTGCCGACGAAGTGGATGCCGCGCTCGCGCAGTTCGCGCTCGCGGCGCCGGGTGTCCGCGAAGTGCGCGTTGCCGCCGTCGACGATCATGTCGCCGGGCTCCAGGAGCGGCGCGAACTCCTGGATCACGGCGTCCGTGGGGTCACCGGCCTTCACCATGATCACCAGGCGGCGCGGCCTCTCCAGCGCGGCCACGAACTCCTCCGCGGTCTCGGTGGGGACGAACTCACCCTCCGATCCGAACTCCGCGACGAGGTCGTGCGTGCGGGACGCGGTGCGGTTGTGCAGGGCGACCGTGTAGCCGTTCCTGGCGAAGTTCCGGGCGAGGTTGCGCCCCATGACAGCGAGCCCCGTGACACCGATCTGGGCTGACTTGCTCATGCCTGTCACTCCTGAAGTAGGGAGGTGATCGTTCTTGTTCATTTGTAGCGCGGTGAGGCGTACCGTGACGCTGCGACGCTCTCTTCGCGCCCTGCGGACTCACTACGGACCTCTACGGACATCTCTGCGGAAGTCTCTACGGACAAGGAGTCGCCCGTGCCTCATTTCGACCTGCCGCTCGACGAACTGCGGTCCTACCGGCCGACGTTGGCGCGGCCCGAGGACTTCGACGCGTTCTGGGAAAAGACCCTGGCCGAGGCGCGGGAGCACGACCTCGGAGCACGCTTCGTGCCGGTCGACGTGCCACTGGCAGCGGTCGACGTATTCGATGTTACGTACGCCGGGTTCGGAGGGCATCCGGTCAAGGGCTGGCTCGTCCTGCCCGCGGGGACGAGCGAGCCGCTGCCCGCCGTCGTCGAGTACATCGGCTACGGGGGCGGGCGCGGGCTGCCCCACACGAACCTGATGTGGGCCGCGGCCGGTTTCGCGCACTTCGTCATGGACACCCGCGGACAGGGCTCCGGCGGCAGGGTCGGGGACACCCCCGACCCGGTCGGCAGCGGACCCGCGCACTCCGGCTTCATGACGCGTGGCATCGAGGACCCGCACGAGTATTTCTACCGGCGCGTCTTCACCGATGCCGTGCGGGCGGTCGAGGCGGCCCGTTCGCACCCCCTGGTCGACGCGTCGCGTGTCGCGGCGCTCGGGGGCAGCCAAGGCGGCGGCATCACGATCGCGGTCGGCGGCCTGGTGCCCGACCTCGTCGCCATCGCGCCCGACGTGCCGTTCCTGTGCCAGTTCCCCCGCGCGGCCACCCTCACCGAACGCCACCCGTACCGCGAGATAGCCCTGTATCTGAAGGCGCACATCGGCGCCGACGAGCAGGTCTTCCGTACGCTGTCGTACTTCGACGGCGTGCACTTCGCGGCGCGCGGCACCGCGCCCGCCCTCTTCTCGGTGGCGCTGGAGGACGAGACCTGTCCGCCCTCCACGGTCTTCGCCGCGTTCAACTCCTATGCCGGGCAGGACAAGACGATCAAGGTGTACACCTTCAACGACCACGAGGGCGGCGGGCCCTTCCAGCAGGCCGCCCAACTCGGCTGGCTGCCAGGCAGGTTGCGCGGCTGATACACGAACTACGCCTGGGAAAAGCCCCCTTGACCACTCTTGGCTCTTCGTGTCACCCCTGTGCGGGTCTTGTCATGAGTGTGCCGGAGCGGCTAACTTGCCGCTTCTGACGTATGTCTGAGGGGGCTTCCATGGCCGTACGCGGTCGGCATCGCCGGTATCAGCCGAACCGGATCAACCGGGCGTCGCTCACCGTCACCGCGGGCAGCGCGGGCATGGCGATCCCTCTCATCGGCGCGGGTGTGGCACACGCGGCCGACGCGGACACCTGGACCAAGGTCGCGGCCTGCGAGTCGAGCGGCAACTGGAGCATCAACTCCGGCAACGGCTACTTCGGCGGCCTCCAGTTCACACAGTCCACGTGGGAGGCCTACGGCGGGACCGCCTACGCCGCGCGCGCCGACCGCGCGACCAGGAGTCAGCAGATCGCCGTCGCCGAGAAGGTCCTCGACGGGCAGGGCCCGGGCGCCTGGCCGGCCTGCTCGGCCCGCGCCGGCCTCACCCGTGGCGGCGACACCGCGGGACCGCACACCGAAACCGTCGGTCAGAAGCCCCAGCGGACGGTCAAGGACGTCAAGCCCGAGGTCACGCCCCAGTCGACGGCGGGCACGGCCCAGATGTACACGGTGGTCGGCGGCGACACCCTCTCCGGCATCGCCGACGCCCGTGAAGTGCCGGGCGGCTGGCGGAAGTTGTACGAGGCGAACCGCCGCACCATAGGCTCCGACCCCGACCTCATCCTGCCGGGGCAGCGGCTCGCCCTGCACCCGTCGGCGAAGCCGCGCGACCCGGCCGCCCCGCAGAAGCGCGAACGGCATGCCGAGAAACCCGCCGCGAAGCACGAGAAGACCGACGGAGACAGGAAGAGCGACCAGAAGCGGGACACCGCCCCCGCGAAGAAGACCGGCACGGCCACCGCCACCCGGCCGCGGACCGAGAAGCCGGCCGCCTCCCAGGACGTCATCGCCCCCGTCTCGGCGAGCCTCAGCACTCCGTACCGCGCGGCGGGATCCTCCTGGTCGAAGGGCTACCACACGGGCGTCGACTTCGCCGTGTCCACCGGCACGACCGTGAAGGCCATCGCCGCGGGCCACGTCGTCTCCGCGGGCTGGGGCGGCTCGTACGGGTACGAGGTCGTGATCCGGCACGCCGACGGCAAGTACAGCCAGTACGGCCATCTCTCGGCGCTCAGCGTGAAGGCGGGGCAGCGGGTCGTGGCCGGTCAGCGCATCGCGCGCTCCGGCTCCACGGGCAACAGCACGGGCCCGCACCTGCACTTCGAGGTGCGGACGGGGCCCGGCTTCGGCTCCGACGTGGACCCGCTGGCGTACCTGCGGGCGCACGGCGTCAGGATCTGATGCGCTCGTCGCGCTCGCCGCGGGAGCCGTACCACCTGTCGTAGCGGTCGCTCTCGTCCTTCGCGGGGCCACGCGAGTCGGCGTCCCGCACGGGCGCCTCGACGCGCCGCGTCAGCGGCTCGCCGTCGGTGATCGCGCGCGGTGACCTGGGCACGGGCTGGGCGGGGAGCGCCGCGACGACCGACTCGGCGGCCGCCTTGCGCGACCCGCTGATCCGCTCCGTCGTCAGCAGGATCAGGCCGCCCGCGGCGACGACACCGCACGCGAGCGCGAGTGCGGTGCCCGTCGTGCCGTATCGGAACGTTTCACCGAAGAGCGTGAGCCCGACCGCCGCCGCGACCACCGGGTTCACCACCGTCACCGTGGCGAGCGGCGCCGCAAGGCCCGCGCCGCGGTACGAGGCCTGGGACAGGAGCATGCCGGACGTGGCGAGCGCCGCTATCACCAGGAAGCTCCAGAACTCGGCGAGCGCCCCGTCCTCGGTCCACTCCACCGCCACGGACTTGGTGAATACGGACGCGATGCCGAACGCGACACCCGCCGCACCCGCGAGCAGAACACTGCGCACCACGGGGTGGCGGTGCACGGCGTGGGCGAGGGTCATGAGGGTGAGGACCGTACCGACCGTCACGAGGGCGACCATCAGCCGCTCCGTGCCTTCGAGGGACTGCTCGGACGCCGACCCCGTGAGGGAGAGCAGACCGGCGAGACCCACCGTCGCCATGATCGCGCCACGCCAGGCGGTGGCCCCGGCCTTGCGGTGCACGAAGAGCGCCGCCATCGGCAGCGCGAACACGATCGTCAGCGCGCCCAGGGGCTGCACCAGGCTCAGCGGCCCGTACGCCAGGGCCGCCACGTGCAGGAGCGCTCCCAGACCGTTGAGCGCGACCGCGCACCACCACACCGGGCGGCGCAGCGGCGCGTACGTATGCTGGGGGGAGGACACCGCGACGCGCTCCTGGAGGATCGCGCCGCCCGCGTACGCGACCGCGGAGACGAGGGAGAGCAGCACGGCCAGTGTGAGTGCGCTCATCGGCCGCTCCTCACTGTGCGGCAGCGCATCCCGTGGCGCGGCGAACGGTCGGTTTCCATACCTCTACGATCTCTCTTTCCTGCGCTCACGTCGTCGTACCTGAGCACGCATTGGGTCCTACTGCCGATGGAGTACGACCCGCCACGGGGCCTCCACCCGGCGGGGGATATGGGGTGCACCCCACCCGTGACCTGCGGACGCCTACTTGCTGTACTGGAGCCGTGACAGTCCACATCGACCTGCGCGAACTCGGTTCCCTCGGCGGATTCTTCGCTCTGCATGACGCGAGGGAAGCGGAGAGTGATCTATCGACGCTGGAGCGTGCCTATCAGGTCGAGGCCGTGGCCCGCGACCCTCTCGCGTACCGCGTCGAGAAGGTCGCGCGGGCACTGTCCGTGCCCGAACCGCGCGTCGCGGTGTCCGTGGCCCAACTCGGCCTCGCGGCCCGCCTCTGGTCGGTGGCGCTCGGCAGCGCAGCCCTCTTCGGGCGCGTACCCGACCTCGACCCGGCGCTGCTGCTCTGGAACCCCGACGCCAGTGCGCCCGACGACCTCTTCCTCGTCGGTGCGGGGCAGCTCCCCGCCGACAGCGCGCACCTCGCGGAGCTCGTCCTCGACGGTCACCTGGAGCCCCTGTCGGCCGCCCTGCGCGCCCGCCACCGCGTCTCGGCCCCGCTGCTGCGCGGCAACGCCGGGTCCGCGCTCGCCGGCGCAGCCCGCGAGATCAGCCGCTGGGCGCGCCGCGCCGGGCGCCCCGACGTCGCCGCCCGCGCCCGCCTCCTGACCACGGAACTCTTCGCGGACCCCCGTCTCGCCGCGACCGGCACCCGCACCGGCACCGCCTTCCACCGCACCAGCTGCTGCCTCATCTACCGAGCCCCCGGCTGCGGCCTCTGCGGCGACTGCTGCTTCGAGCGGCCGCCGCAGCACTCTTCCCCACCGGCCGCTTCTGGGTGACCATGAAGGTGCGCGGCCGGGCATGCTACGGACGACGGGGGTGCTGCATGAAAGTGGGGCTGCTGACCCGGGAGTACCCGCCGGACGTCTACGGCGGCGCGGGCGTCCATGTCGAGTTCCTCGCAAGGGAGTTACGCCCCCTCGTCGACCTCGACGTGCACACGTGGGGCGAGGGCGGAGCCGAGGGACTGCGGCGCCACCGCGCATGGCAGGCCCTCGACGGGGCGAACGACGCACTGCGAACCTTCTCCGTGGACCTGTCCATCGCCGCCGCGCTCGAAGGCCGCGAACTCGTCCACTCCCACACCTGGTACGCCAATCTGGCGGGCCACATGGGCAAGTTGCTCCACGGCATCCCGCACATCGTGACCGCGCACTCGCTCGAACCCCTGCGCCCCTGGAAGGCCGAGCAACTCGGCGGCGGATACGCCCTGTCGGGCTGGGCCGAGCGCACCGCAGTCGAGGCGGCCGACGCGGTCATCGCGGTTTCGGGAGCCATGCGCGACGACATCCTGGCCTGCTACCCGGCGATCGACCCCGCGAAGGTCCGCGTCGTCCACAACGGCATCGACTCCGCCCTCTACCGTCCCGACCCCGCCACGGACGTCCTCGCCCGCGTCGGCATCGACCAGGACCGCCCGTACGTCGTCTTCGTCGGACGCATCACACGGCAGAAGGGTGTGCCCCATCTCCTGCGGGCGGCAAAGGAGTTGGACCCGTCGGCCCAGTTGATCCTGTGTGCCGGAGCGCCCGACACCCCGGCCATCGGGCGTGAATTCCGCACCCTCGTGGACGAGTTGCGCACGCTGCGGGACGGCGTCCACTGGATCCCGCAGATGCTGCCCCGCACCGATGTGGTCCAACTCCTCACCCATGCAAGAGCGTTCGTCTGTCCTTCGGTGTACGAGCCCCTCGGCATCGTGAACCTGGAGGCGATGGCGTGCGGCACCGCCGTCGTGGCCTCCGCCGTCGGCGGCATCCCCGAGGTCGTCGCCGACGGGGCGACCGGCCTGCTCGTGCCCTACGAGGAGCGCGACCCGCAGGCATTCGAGAGCGGGCTCGCGCGGGCCCTGAACCGGCTGGTGGCCGACCCCGGCGAGGCGGCCCGCATGGGCGCTGCCGGCCGGGAGCGCTCGGAGCGCGAGTTCGGCTGGGACACCGTGGCCCGGCGCACGGCCGACGTGTACGAGGAGATCCTCAATTCGACGCAGCCGGTCGAGAAGGCGTGACAGACAGGCAAGACGGAGCAGTTCCTCGAAGCGAAATAGATCCTCAAGGCGAAGCTGGGGGCTGGGATGCGCGGTGGACCTTCGGTGCTCGGGATCGTACTGGCGGGCGGGGAGGGCAAGCGGCTGATGCCCCTCACGGCCGACCGGGCGAAACCGGCGGTCACCTTCGGCGGCACGTACCGCCTCGTCGACTTCGTCCTGTCCAACCTCGTCAACGCGGACATCCTGCGCATCTGCGTCCTGACCCAGTACAAGTCGCACTCGCTCGACCGGCACGTCACGACGACCTGGCGCATGTCGAGCCTGCTCGGCAACTACGTCACGCCCGTCCCGGCCCAGCAGCGGCTCGGCCCGCGCTGGTACCTCGGCAGCGCGGACGCCATCCTCCAGTCCCTGAACCTCGTCCACGACGAACAGCCCGACTACATAGCGGTGTTCGGCGCCGACCACGTCTACCGCATGGACCCGCGCCAGATGCTCCAGCAGCACATCGAGAGCGGCGCGGGCGTCACGGTCGCGGGCATCCGCGTACCCCGGGCGGACGCCTCGGCGTTCGGGATCATCACGCCGGCCGGCGACGGCACACGCGTGGACCGCTTCCTGGAGAAGCCGGCCGACCCGCCCGGCATACCCGGCTCCCCGCACCAGGTCTTCGCCTCCATGGGCAACTACGTCTTCACCACGAAGACCCTCATCGACGCGTTGCAGCAGGACTCCGAGACACCCAACTCCGTTCATGACATGGGTGGTTCGATCCTCCCGATGCTCACGGAGCGCGGCGTCGCCCAGCTCTACGACTTCGACGGCAACCACGTCCCCGGCGAGACGCCCCACGAGCACGGCTACTGGCGCGACGTCGGCACCCTCGACGCGTACTACGAGGCGCACCTCGACCTGCTCTCGGACAAGCCTGCCTTCAACCTCGACAACCGGCGCTGGCCCATCTACACGCACCCCGGGCAGCTGCCGCCCGCCAAGTTCTGCGCGGGCGGCATCGCGGGCCAGTCGATCGTCAGTCCGGGCTGCGTCATCCGAGGCCAGGTCACGCGCTCCGTCCTGTCCCCGGGCGTCACCGTCGAGGAAGGCGCCGTCGTCCAGGGCTCGGTCCTGCACGACAACGTACGGATCGGCAGGGGCGCGGTGGTGCGCGGAGCGGTCCTCGACAAGAACGTGGACGTCCCGCCGGGGGCGGCCATCGGCGTCAACCGCGAGCGTGACGCCGAGTTGTACACCGTGTCGAAGGGCGGGGTGATCGCGCTGGGGAAGGGCCGACAGGTCGTGGCCTGACGGTTGTTCCGGATCCGGAGGGCAGACCTCGTCGGCGGATGCCCTGAGCCGTGCCTCGTTCGCGGGCTCCCGCTGTCGTGTCCCTTGACGAGTACACGCACGCGCCAGAAGAATGACCGCGCTGCGCTTTGACAACGTTGTCTAGGACTCTAGGAGGCGGTCTCGCCATGAGATGGACCCAACGGCTGCGCGGAGTGGGGACGGCGGTGGCGGCGGCCGCGCTCCTGGGCGGTGCGCTCGCCGTACCGTCGGCCCAGGCGGCCGCGGCCACCGACGAGGGCCGGCTCACCGATCTGGTCAACCCGTTCATCGGCACGGAGAATGAGGGCAACACCTACCCGGGCGCCGCCGTGCCCTTCGGCATGGTGCAGTTCTCGCCCGACACCGGCCACAACACGGGCTACGACTACTCCGAGAACCACATCCGCGGGTTCTCCACCGTGCATCTGTCCGGCGTCGGCTGCGGCCTCGGCGGCGATCTGCCGGTGCTGCCCACGACCGGCGACATCACGTCGACCGACTACGCCAAGTACGCCGCCGAGTTCAGCCACGACGACGAGAAGGCGAGCCCCGGCTCGTACAAGGTCGGCCTCAAGACGGGCATCGAGGCGGAGCTGACCGCGACGAAGCGGACCGGCGTGCAGCGGTACACCTTCCCCGCCACGGACAAGGCCAACGTCCTCATCAACGCCGGCCAGTCGCTGCACAAGACCCTGAACACCAAGGTCGAGATCCTCGACAACCGCACCGTGCGCACGGCCATCACCGGCAGCGGCTTCTGCCAGGACACGAAGCCGTACACGGTGTACACGATCACGCGCTTCGACCGGCCGTTCACCACGTCGGGCACGTGGAAGGGCGACGCGGTCACCGAGGGCTCCAAGGAGTCGACGGCCGGCGGCGAACGCAGCGGCGCGTACGTGCGCTTCGACACCACCAAGGACCGCAGCGTCGAGGCGACCACGGCGATCTCGTACGTCGACGCCAAGGGCGCGGCGCTCAACCTCCGTTCTGAGGGCGGCCGTTCGTACGACCGTGTCGAGCACGCCGCGCAGGCCGCGTGGGAGGGCCGGCTCGACGACGTCAAGGCGCAGGGCGGCAGTGACACGCTCCGCCGCACCTTCTACTCGTCCCTCTACCGCTCGTTCCTCGCGCCGAACATCGGCAGCGACGTCGACGGCCGTTACACCGGCTGGGACCAGAAGATCCACCAGGCCAAGGGCTACACGTACTACCAGAACTGGTCCCTGTGGGACACCTACCGCACCCAGGCGCAGCTCCTGTCGCTGCTCGCGCCGCGCGAGTCCCGCGACATGGCGATCTCCGTCATCAAGATCGACGAGGAGAGCGGCTGGCTGCCCAAGTGGGGCTACGGCACGGTCGAGACGAACATCATGACCGGCGACCCGGTCACCCCGTTCCTCACCAACGCGTACCAGCAGGGTCTGCTCAAGGGGTATGAGGAGCAGGTGTACCGCGCGCTGAAGAAGAACGCCGACGGGGTCCCGCCCGCCGACTCCGCGCCGGTCGGCCGCGAGGCCAACAAGGAGTACATCGCGGACGGCTTCGCGCCGTACATCAAGGACCGCGCGCATGTGAAGCCGGGCGACTCCGACTACGACCACGGCGCCTCCGCGACCCTGGAGTACGCGCTGTCCGACGCGATGCTCGGGCAGATGGCGAAGGACCTGGGCCACAAGGACGACGCGGCGCGGTACACGCAGCGGGCGCAGAACTACCGGAAGATCTTCGACAGTTCGACCGGCTTCTTCCGGGCGCGGGACGCGGCGGGCACCTTCACGGGCCCGGCCGACCCCGCCAAGAGCGAGGGCTTCCACGAGGGCACGTCCTGGCAGTACCAGTGGCTCGTCCCGCAGGACCTGCCCGGCATGGTCGGCCTGATCGGCGGCACGAAGCCGGCCAACGACCGCCTCGACTCGTTCTTCGCGTACGACCAGCTGGTGCAGGACCCGGCGAAGACCGCCCGTGAGGTGTGGGTGAACGGTCCGTACGACTACTACAACGCAGACAAGTACAACCCGCAGAACGAGCCCGACCTGATCGCGCCCTACACCTACCTCTCGACCGGCCAGCCCTGGAAGACGACCGACGTGGTGCACGCCGCGCTCACGCTCTTCACGGACGCCCCGACGGGCATGACCGGTAATGACGACCTCGGGACCATGTCCGCCTGGAACGTCCTGTCGTCGATCGGAATCTTCCCGGTCCAGCCCGGCACGGACACCTGGGGCCTTTCGACCCCGGTCTTCGAACGGGTGGACGTGACCCTCGACCGGCGCTACTACCCGAAGGGCCGCCTCACGGTGAAGGCTCCGGGGACCTCGGACTCGGCGCGGTACATCCAGTCGGCGCAGACCGACGGCACCTCTTTGGGGAGGACCTATCTGACGACGGACGACATCCGCGGGCTGCGGGAGCTGTCCTTCACGGTCGGCGACAAGCCCTCCACCTGGGGCACTTCCGCCGACGCGGCGCCGCCGGCGCTGAAGTAACGCACCGCACGCCCCACCGGCACCACGAGACCCGCCCCTTCACTGAAGGGGCGGGTCTTAATCTGTTGTTTACTGTGTGTAGCTTGATCGTACTTGACCGTAATCACTGGAGAGCGGTTGACTGCTTTCCCCCCGTCGTCGAACGCGAGAGCGGCCTCAGTGAACTCTCAGCAGTCCCAGCGCACTCGGCCCGCGCCCAGCCCGGACCTCCTCGCGCCACTCGACCTGGCGTTCTGGAACATCGAGACCGCCGAACACCCCATGCACCTGGGCGCCTTGGGGGTGTTCGCCGCAGGTTCGCCGGGCGACGCCCGGCACGCGGCGGAGCTCCTCGCCGCCCGTGCCCCCGCCGTCCCCGGCCTGCGCATGCGCATCCAGGGGGTACGGATCCCCGTCGGTGGCGCGGCACGCGTGCCCGTGTCCGACTTCGCCCCGCTCGACCACGTACGGCTGGGCGATCCCACCGCGGACTTCCACGCGGCGGCCGGCGCCCTGATGGAGCGGCCGCTCGACCGGGCGAGGCCCCCGTGGGAGGCGCATGTCCTGCCGGGCGCGGACGGTACCTCGTTCGCCGTCCTGTTCAAGTTCCACCACGCGCTGGCCGACGGGCTGCGGGCGCTGACGCTCGCCGCGGGCGTGATGGACCCGATGGACCTGCCCGTCTCCCGGACGGCGCCCGCCGCCGAGCCGCCCCGCGGATTCCGGCTGCCGTTCCCCGGCATGCACGACCTGCGGCTGGGAGACCTCGACCCGCGCAAGCTGCCCGGCCTCCTGCGGGAAGGCGCCTCCAGTGCCGTCACGGCGCTGGACATCGGCACCTCCGTCGTCCGCGCCACCTGGGACGTGCACACCTCGCCCGCCTTCTCCTCGACCGCCACCGGCACCCGGCGCACCGAGGGAGTCGTCCTCGAACTCGACGATGTGCACCGCGTCCGCAAGACGGTCGGCGGCACCGTCAACGACGTCCTCATCGCCGTCGTCGCCGGGGCCCTGCGGCGCTGGCTCGAAGAGCGCGGCAACGGCAGCGAAGGGGTGCGCCCGCGGGCCCTGATCCCCGTCTCGCGGCGCCGTCCCCGTACGGCCCACCCCCAGGGCAACCGGCTCTCCGGCTATCTGGTGAAGCTGCCGGTGGACGAGGGGGACCCGCTCGCCCGGCTGCGTTCGGTGCGCACGGCCATGGACCACAACAAGGACGCGGGCCCGCAGCGCGGCGCCGGCGCCGTGGCTCTGCTCGCCGACCACGTGCCGCCGCTCGGTCACCTGCTCGGCGGGCCCGTCGTCGCCCACGCGGCGCGGCTCCTGTTCGACATCCTCGTCACGAGCGTCCCGCTGCCGAGCCTCGGCCTGCGGCTCGGCGGCTGCCCGCTCACCGAGGTCTACCCCCTGGCGCCGCTCGCCCAGGGGCAGTCCCTCGCGGTCGCGGTGTCGACGTACCGGGGGCGTGTCCACTACGGCCTGGTCGCCGACGCGGCCGCGGTCCCCGACCTGGACCTGCTCGCGACCGGCATCCGCGAGGAGCTGGCGGCGCTGGTGCGGGTGTGCGAGACGGAGCGGGGGACGGTCTGACGGCCGTCCTGGTCGCCACCGGCGGCGCCCTTCGGCCGTACCGGACCAAGGTCCAGGACCGACGTTCCCGGCCGGGCCCGGGAGCGGGATAAACTGCCCACTTGGCGGAATGTCGACAGCAGGTTGTAAGGTTCCGCCTTTTGGGAGTATCCGCGGTCACTCACAGCACGCCGCGGTCCGAGTGACGCGAGGAACGCAGCGGCGATGACGATGACAGAAGACAGCCCGACGGGCGCCACCGACGCCACGGTGGTGTCGCAGGATTCGTTCGGCCCCGGGATCGACCCCGAGCGGCTCGCCGTCTGCCTGAGCGTGCTCGACGAACTCGACAAGCTGGATGTCGACCACCCCGACGCGATCCAGGTCCGGCGGGCCACGGCCGGTGTCTACCGGACCGTGAAGCAGCGCCGCCGCCAGGACCGCCGCGCCGCGAAGACCGCCCACGACAAGGCCGTCACCGAGGCCACCGCGACCGGCTCCGCCGAGCGCATCGACGACGAGACCGAGGGCCTCCTGCCGTCCTCGCAGGTCAAGGAAGGGCAGCTCGCGGGGATACTCCAGCGTCCCCGCTCCTGCTACACCTGCAAGGCCCGGTACGTCGAGGTCGACTACTTCTACCACCAGCTCTGTCCCGAGTGCGCCGCCGTGAACCGCGCCAAGCGCGAGATCCACGCCGACCTCTCCGGTAAGCGCGCCCTGCTCACCGGCGGCCGCGCCAAGATCGGCATGTACATCGCGCTGCGCCTGCTGCGCGACGGCGCCCACACGACGATCACTACACGGTTCCCCAAGGACGCCATCCGCCGCTTCAAGGCGATGGACGACTCGGCGGACTGGATGGACCGCCTCGAAGTCGTCGGCATCGACCTCCGGGACCCGGCCCAGGCCGTGGCCCTGGCCGAGCAGGTCGCCGAGCAGGGCCCGCTCGACATCCTCATCAACAACGCGACGCAGACCGTACGCCGGCTGCCCTCCGCCTACGCCGCCCTCGTCGACGGCGAGAGCGCCCCGCTGCCGGCCGGTGAGCTGCCCGCCCACCACGTCATCGGCGCGTTCAACTCCGGCGCGGTCGACGGCCTGGCCGCGCTTCCCGCCGGAATCGCCGGCATCGATGCCCAGCAGGTCGCCGATCTCGCCCTGGTCGCGGGCAACGCCAGCGTCGCCCGGCACCGGGACGGCAGCGCCATCGACGCGGGCGGCCTCGTCCCGGACGTCGTCGAGAGCAACACGTGGGTGCAGACGATCGAGCAGATCTCCCCGGTGGAGCTCCTCGAGACCCAGCTGTGCAACTACACGGCGCCGTTCATCCTGATCAGCGCGCTGCGCCCGGCGATGGCCGACGCCGCGAAGAAGGCGTCCAGCGGGCGCGCCTACGTCGTGAACGTCTCGGCGATGGAGGGCGTCTTCGGCCGCGGCTACAAGGGCGCGGGGCACCCGAACACGAACGCCGCGAAGGCCGCCATGAACATGGTGACGCGGACCAGTGCCCAGGAGATGTTCCAGACCGACGGCATCCTCATGACCTCGGTCGACACCGGCTGGATCACCGACGAGCGCCCGCACTACGACAAGCTGCGCCTCGCCGACGAGGGCTTCCACGCCCCCCTCGACCTGATCGACGGCGCGGCCCGCGTCTACGACCCGGTCGTCCGCGGCGAGGCCGGCGAGGACCTGTACGGCGTCTTCCTGAAGGACTACGCGCCCGGCAAGTGGTAGTGCCTCAGCGAGTGTCCGGCAGCCGGTGACGGAGCTGCTGGTGGACGGCATCGGTAGGGCCCGCGGACGCGGCCCTGACCCGGGTCCCGCCGTCCACCAGGAGGTCGGCCCCCGTCACCCAGGCCGCCTCGTCCGACACCAGCCAGCGCACCGCACGCGCCACGTCCACCGGCTCCCCGATCCGGGCCAGCGGCAGCCCCGCCGCCACGGACTCCTCGGCGTCCTCCCACACGAAGCGCGCCATCTCCGTGCGCACGAGACCGGGGGATACGGAGTTGACCCGCACCGACGGGGCCAGTTCGCCCGCGAGTTGCTGCGTCAGGTGCAGCAGCGCCGCCTTGCTCGTCCCGTAGGCGCCGACGCGGGGGCCGACGTGCCCGGCGCCCTCCGTGCAGATGTTCACCACGGCCCCGCCGTGCTCCGACATCCACGCCCGCCAGGCGCACTGCACAAGCCGCAGCGGCGCCTGCACGTTGACGGCGAACGCCTCGCGCCAGACCTCCGGATCCGCCTCCATCAGCGGCCCGTACGGTTCGTTGGTCGCGGCGTTGTTCACCAGGATGTCGAGCCGGCCGAACGCGTCGAGGGCCCGCTCCGTCAGCTCCCACAGATGCGCGGGATCCGCGACGGACCCGGCGAGCCCCGTGGCTTCGGCGCCACTCTTCGTCAGCGCGGCGACGGTCTCGCGGACCCCGTCCGGATCGCGCGCCGTCACACACACCCGCGCCCCCGCGCCCGCGAGCGCCTCGGCGACGGCCCGGCCGATGCCCCGCGACCCCCCGGTCACGACGGCCACCCTGCCTTCCAGCGAGAGCTCCGAAGTCATGGGGCGTACGGTCTCATGACAGGGCGTCAGTCCGACATGTCAACTACGTAGCGATGATGTGAAGTTGGTGGACGGGTGCCCCTGCGCGACCAGCTCGGCCACCGGCCGCCAGTCCTCCATCACCCCGGCGTCGAGGCCCACGACCTTGCCCGCGTCGTCCGCCTGACGCAGCGTCACCGCATCGTCGGCCAACGGGTCTTGGGCGAAGGCCACCGCTTCCTCGGGTGTCATCGGCCCGCCCTGCGCCTCCAGCGTGAGCGCGCTCTGCGGCGAAAGTCCGCGCGCCGGGTCCGACATCGCCAGGTAGCGCTTCGCCGGGACGTGCAGCTGCACCAGGCGCGCGACCCGCTCCCCGAGCAGTCCCCGTACCGCGTCCGCTGCCGTGTCCGCGTGGCCCGCGTCGTCGCCCGGGCGCAGCAGGTGGCCTATGTCGTGGACGAGCCCCGCGAGCTGGAGCTCCTTGTCGCTGGGGTGGCCGCGGCGCAGCAGCGCGGCGGTCTGCAGCGCGTGGTCGTGCAGGTCGACGGGGTCCCCGCTGCGGTCGGGGGTGTCCCACGCGCCGCGGCAGGCGTGCAGAAGATCCATCAGCTCGTCGACGCTGCGCAGCTCGACCCGTGTCATGTGTGGCTCCTCCCTGGACCCGCTTGCCGGTGTCCCGGCAGGACACCATGGCCATCTTTCGCCGGGGACAACGGGACATTAACGGCGAGTCCGGACCGGCGATAAGCTGATCGCGGCAGTGATCTTCAGTGCCGGCGTGGCTGCGGGGCCGAGGAGGAGACGGACACGGATGGCAGGCGGGCAGTCCCCGGCGGTGGACGAACCCAGTGATCCGGACTTCGATCTGCGCGTGCCGGACCAGCGGCGCGGCGGCCTGCGGGCCCAGGGCCCGGTCGTGGCGGTGGTGTCGCTCGGCGGCGCCCTCGGCGCCTGCGCCCGCTACGGCGCCGCGCTCCTGTGGCCCACATCGCCGGGCGCCTTCCCGTGGACGACGCTGTGGGTGAACGCGCTCGGCTGCTTCGTGATCGGCGTGTTCATGGTGATCATCACCGATGTGTGGGCGGCGCACCGCCTGGTGCGGCCGTTCTTCGGCACCGGCGTCCTGGGCGGCTTCACCACGTTCTCCACGTACGCGGTGGACATCCAGCGGCTGGTGGACGGCGGCCGGGTCCGGACGGGCCTGGTCTATCTCGCGGCGACACTCCTGGTGGCGCTCGCCGCGGTCGCACTCGCGGTGGAGCTGACGCGCCGCGTACTGGCGTGGAGGAAGCGATGACGCGACTGACCGGGCGTGCCCTGCGGGTGACGGTCTTCGTCGGCGAGCACGACACCTGGCACCGCAAGCCCCTGTACAGCGAGATCGTGCACCGGGCGCACAAGGCGGGCCTCGCGGGGGCGAGCGTCTTCCGCGGCATCGAGGGGTTCGGGGCCTCGTCCCTGATCCACACCTCGCGGCTGCTCTCGCTCAGCGAGGACCTGCCCGTGGCCGTCGTGATCGTCGACACCGAGGGGCGGGTGCGGGCGTTCCTGCCGGAGCTGGACGAGCTGGTGTCCGAGGGCCTGGTCATGCTCGACGACTGCGAGGTCATCCGGTACGTGGGCCGCGAGAGCGGCGGAACGCGGGCGTGAACTGGCTTCTCGTGATCGCCGGGGCGATGGTGGGCGCGCCGCTGCGCTACCTCACCGACCGGGCCGTGCAGACCCGCCACGACAGCGTGTTCCCGTGGGGCACGTTCACGGTGAACGTCTGCGGCTGCCTCGTGCTCGGGCTGCTGACCGGCGCCGTCGCCGCGGGCGCGGCCTCGTCGCAGGCGCAGCTCCTCATCGGCACGGGCCTGTGCGGCGCCCTGACGACATACTCGACGTTCTCCTACGAGACCCTCCGCCTCGGCGAGGACGGGGCGCGGCTCTTCGCCGTGGCCAACGTGGTCGCGAGCGTCGCCGCCGGACTCGGCGCCGCCTTCGCGGGGGTCGCGCTCGCGGACGCCCTCTGGGGCTAGGTCGAAATGGGGCCAGGCCGCAAAAGGCCAGGCCGCAAAAGCCCGGGTCGAGAAATCGGCGGGACGAAAGCCTGAACGCCACGCCCGTCACATCCGTACCCTCCCGTACCAACAAGTAGCTCGCCCGCACGGCGAGTTGACGCCGGTATTGGGAGGACTGCTTGCGACGCATCAACGGGACCGCGCTCATCTTCGCCGCCCTGGTGGCCACCCTGGGCGCGCTCGCCTTTCCGATCTGGTCGTACGCCGACCGCTCGGGCACCGGGCAGGCCAACCTGAACGCGGGCAGCGTGGCCACCCAGTGGGGCCCCCTGTCGGCCACCGACCGGGACTTCCTGGTCAAGGTGCGGCTCGCCGGGCTCTGGGAGATCCCGGCCGGCCAGCAGGCGATGGAGCGGGCGCCGACGCAGGCGATCAGGATGGCGGGCGACCACCTCGTCGTCGGCCACACCGACCTCGACAAGCGCGTCCGGTCGGTTGCGGGCCGGCTCGGCGTGGAGCTGCCGAACCAGCCCAACCCGCAGCAGCAGGGCTGGCTCGACCAGCTGACCGCGGCGAGCGGAAAGGACTACGAGAACAAGTTCGCCAACCTGCTGCGCGACTCCCACGGCAAGGTCTTCGCGCTGATCGCCCAGGTCCGCCACACCACCCGCAACACCCTCGTCCGCGAGCTCGCCACCGACGCCAACCAGACCGTCCTCGACCACATCACCATGCTGGAGAACACCGGCGACGTGGACTTCGACGCCATCGCGAACGAGGCGGCGGGCAGCGCCACCGCCAGTCCCACCGGACCGCCGCCCCCGGGAGGCGTGCTGCCGCCCGCTCCGAACCCCGCCGAGCCCTCCGGTTCGCCGTATGTCACGTCCCAGCCGTCTGCCGAGCCGACCGACGATCCGGGGCGATCGATCAATACGGACCGGCCTGATCCAGACGAAATCCCCTAGTCATCGCCCAGTCGGGTGTCATATTGCCGATGGCCGAATGAATCCCCGGCGGCCCCCAGCCGTCTCTCTGGTTTCGGCCCCATCGAGCGGGGCCCTGCTCATATGGATACTCTGTAGCCGACGGACAGCACAACGCGGTCCTACCAGCACCCGTGGTCCGTCGCGGGACGGCCCCATCCTGGGCCGCCCAGGCAGGAAACCGGCGCCACCGCGCCCGAACCGGTATCGAAACCAGGCCCGACCGGGCGCCGGAAGCCCGACGGGAACGCCGGGCGGGACGCGCCGGACAGGGTTACCCGACACACAAGGAGTGCGCGGTGACACCAGAGAAGACGAATCGCGAGCAGCGCCCCCGAGAACGCACGGAGCGCGCGGGACGGCGGCCCGAGAAGCTGGGCAGCCTCGACGTCTGGGCCCGCTCGGCCCCGATCAGGCTCGCGGGCTACGAGGAGGACCTAGCCGAGCCCCACATCCTCCCGAGCGTGGACTGACGGACCCCCGCCCCGTAACCGCCCCTGACTGCGCGTGCCAGACTCACGCACATGCTGATCAGGGACGCGGAGGACAAGGACTGGGCGCAGATCTGGCCGTTCTGGCGGCGGATCGTCCGATCCCGCGAGACGTACGCCTGGGACCCGGACACCCCCGAGGCGCAGGCCCGGACCCTGTGGATGGGTCCGGGCAAGCGTGTGTTCGTCGCAGAGGTGGACGGCGCTGTCGTCGGCTCGGCCTACGTCACGCCGAACTACGGCGGTCCCGCCGCCGGCATCGCGAACGCGGGCTTCATGGTCGACCCCGCCCACGCCGGCCACGGCATCGGCCGCACCCTTGCGCAGTACGTTCTGGAGCGTGCGAAGGCCGACGGCTACCGCGCCATGGTGTTCAACGCGGTCGTCGAGACCAACCCCGCCGTCGCCCTGTGGACCTCCCTCGGCTTCACGATCCTGGGCACGGTCCCGGACGCGTTCGAGCACGCGCGGCACGGCCGGGTGGGGCTGCACATCATGTACCGCGCGCTGTGACGCGCCGGCCCCCGACAGCCCCGGGTCCCCGCGGACCTGGTTCGCGCCTTCTTCGCACCCGCTGACAGACGGCCGTTTTCGGACATTCGTCGCGGGTGCCCGCCGCGGGCTCGGTGCCGATGAGAGGTCATCGGATCACTCTCTCAACTTCCGCCTCTGCGCGGCCCATTGACGTGCCCGCGGACCCCTACCATCATCAGACCTCCGATGAATGCCCAGCCTTGAGCCGCATCAGGGAGTGCTGAGTATGAGTTCGTACCCAAGACGCCAGGTCCTCGGAACAGCGGCGGGCATGGCCGCCGTGGCCGCGGTGCCGCTCGTCGCCGCCGGACCGGCGGCCGCGTCCGACGCGACGGCCACCGAGCGGACCGCCTCCGCGGACGCCGTCTGGGGCCCCGTCCCCGACCCGGTGCCCGTTCCGCTCGACGCCCACTTCGACAACGACGGCGTCGACACCTCGGCCGCCCGCGGCGGCGACTTCGACGGCAGCGGCTACACCTTCCCCGGCGAGGAACTGCCCGCGGGGCGCGTCGAACTCGACGGGATCGCCTACGACTTCCCGTCGTCGGCGGCGGGCGCGAAGAACAACATCGTGGCCATGGGGCAGCGCGTCGAGCTGCCCAAGGGTCGCTATCTGTCCGCCCTGTTCCTCACCGCGGGCAGTTACGGCAACGCGTCCGGCAGCGCGACCGTCCACTACGCCGACGGCTCCACCGCGAGCGCCGGACTCGGCGGCGCCGACTGGTACTCCTCCGGCGGCCCCCTCTCCGCCGCCTACCGCTACAAGCCCGACGGCACCAAGGACACCAGCCGCGTCGGCATCGGCACCAGCGAGATACCCCTCGACGCGCAGCGCGAGGCCGTCGCGATCACCCTGCCCAAGCTCAACCCGGCCGAGGAGAACAAGACCGCCCTGCACGTCTTCGCGCTCTCGCTCCAGCCGGCCGCGCAGGGCCGGGCGCTGGCACTGCGCGACGCGCGCTCCACGTTCTCGCTCCTGGAGTCCACCGGCGCGCAGAGCGTCGAGGCGACCGTCGTGAACGCGGGCACCGTCGGCATCGTCACCGGCGACGCCCTCACCGTCAGCGTCGACGTGCCCGGCGCCCGCACCGTCGAGCCGGCCCGCGTCACGCGCCTCGCCCCCGGTGAGCAGGCCCGCGTCCGCGTCGGTATCCGCAACCGCGCGGGCACGGCGCCCGGCACGATCCAGGACGGCAAGGTCGTCGCCACCGGGCGCGGACACGAGGCCGCCGCCAGCTCCAGGAAGCTCACGCTCGGTGTCCCCGACTACGAGCCGACCGACGCGTCCCTCTCCGGACACCAGGCCCCGTACTGGTTCCACTCCGCGAAGTTCGGCATCTTCATCCACTGGGGCGTCTACTCGGTGCCCGCGTGGGCGCCGGTCGGCAAGCAGTACGCCGAGTGGTACTGGGACCAGATGCAGGACCCGAACAACCCGACGTACGCCCACCACAAGGCGACGTACGGCGAGGACTTCGCGTACGACGACTTCATCCCGATGTTCACCGCGAAGAAGTGGGACCCGCGCGCGTGGGTCGAGCTGTTCCGGGACGCGGGCGCCCAGTACCACGTCCTCACGTCGAAGCACCACGAGGGCTTCGCGCTCTGGGACACCAAGGTGTCGGACCGCAACTCCGTGAAGATGGGTCCCAAGCGGGACATCATCAAGGAGCTCTTCGAGGCGTCCCGCCGCTACACCCCCGAACTGCACCGCGGCCTGTACTTCTCGATGCCCGAGTGGTTCAACCCCGACAACCCGTGGATGGGGCACGCCCCGCGCAACCCGTACACCCTGGAGCCCGTCCCCTACACCGGCTACACCTCCGGCAAGGACTACGTGAAGGGCCTCCAGGCCCCGCAGATGCTGGAACTCATCCACGAATACGACCCGCAGCTCCTGTGGTGCGACATCGGCGGCGTCAACGACTCGCACAACGTCCTCGCCGAGTTCTTCAACCACGGCAAGAACCGCCCGAAGCCCTACGAGGTGGCCGTCAACAACCGCTCCGGGATCGGCTTCCACGACTTCACGACACCCGAGTACACGACGTACGACAACACCGTCGTCGCCAAGTGGGAGTCCAGCCGCGGACTCGACCCCTACAGCTACGGCTACAACGCCGAGACGCCCGACGACAAGTACATGACCACCGAGGAGGTCGTGCACAGCCTCGTCGACATCGTGTCGAAGAACGGCAACTTCCTCCTCGACATCGGGCCGCGCGCCGACGGCACCATCCCGGAGATCATGCAGACCCGGCTGCGCGAGACGGGCCACTGGCTCAAGGTCAACGGCGAGGCCATCTACGACACCACGTACTGGTCGCGGATGGCGCAGCTCGGTGAGGACCTGCGGTTCACGGTCAGGCCGAACAAGGCGTTCTACATCCATTCGCTCGCCGAGCCGGGCGCACAGCTCACGGTCGAGGCCGCGGTGCCGGTCAGGGCCGGGGACAAGGTCACGATGCTCGGCTACGACCGTCCGCTCAACTGGCGTACCACGGGCGGGAAGTTCGTCGTGGACGTTCCGGCTGCGGCACGCGCGGCGGGCGAGCACGTGTGGGTGTTCAAGGTGGAGTGGAAGGGCTGAGGTATGACGGGGTGAACCCGTGAGTGAGTGAGTGAGTGAGCAGCGGCGGACGGGTCGGGGGCCGTCCGCCGCCTGTCGTGCGTGCCGTACCCAGTCCTCTGATTCATCCGATGAGTTCCGCGAGATGTCCAAGTGATTGCAAGGAACGATCCATTGACACTCCCTCACGAGGGCTTGAATCATCGGACCTCATGACGGATCCGAGCTCCAAGATCACGCCCCGGCGACGCAGACACCGACTGATCGGCACCGTAGCGGCGTTCCTCCTGCTTGCGGCACCGGCCCCCCTGGCGCGTGCGGCACCCCAGGACCCCATGCCCCGCACCGTGCCGAGCCTCACCAACTGGACGCCAGAACAAGGCAGTTACTCCTTCGGGCCCGGCGCCCGCCTGGTCGCGCACGACGCCGCCTCGCGCCGCGTCGCCGCCACCCTCGCCGATGACCTGCACTCCGCGGGCAAGGGCACCGTGCGGGTCACCGGCGGTCCGTCCCGTGCCGGCGACATCGTGGTCGATGTGGAG
Organism: Streptomyces sp. NPDC090032; assembly: GCF_044748025.1. NCBI lineage: Bacteria > Bacillati > Actinomycetota > Actinomycetes > Kitasatosporales > Streptomycetaceae > Streptomyces > Streptomyces sp. NPDC090032. Next base: position 272,069 of record NZ_JBIVFF010000002.1, read on the forward strand.
CCGTCAAAGAGCGGATCCCTGGGCGCCGAGGGCTATGAACTCCGTGCCGCACAGCGGCTCGAGATCACCGGAGCGGCCGAAGCCGGAGCCTTCTACGGCACCCGCACCCTCCTCCAGCTCCTCGCCCAGGGCGACCAGGTGCCGGCCGGACGCACCGTCGACGTGCCCCGGTACAAGGAACGCGGCGTCGGCGTCTGCGCCTGCTACGTGCACATCTCCACGGACTGGATGGAGAACCTGGTGCGCGACATGGCGTACCACAAGCTCAACCAGCTGCTCGTCGAGCTGAAGGTGAAGAGCGACCGGCACCCCGAGGCCAACACCTGGGGCTACTACACCAGGAGCGAGATCCGCCGCCTCGTCGCGCTCGGCGAGAAGTACCACGTCACCATCGTTCCGGAGATCAACTCCCCGGGGCACATGGACCCCTGGATCGAGAACCGCCCCGACCTCCAGCTCACCGACTCCGACGGCAAGCCGCAGCCGTCCCGCCTCGACATCACCGCACCCGCGGCCTTCGACTACTACAAGAGCCTCATCGACGAGTACGGCGAGGTCTTCCCCGCCAAGTGGTGGCACATGGGCGCCGACGAGTACATGCTCGGTTCGGACTTCGCCAAGTACCCGCAGATCGAGGCGTACGCGAAGAAGAAGTACGGCGAGAACGCCACGCCCCAGGACGCGTTCATCGACTTCGTCAACCGTGTTGGCGAGTACGCCGCGAGCAAGGGCAAGCGGCTGCGCATCTGGAACGACGGCCTCACCGGCGCCAACACCGTCCCGGTGACGGCCGGCACGACCATCGAGCACTGGCTCGGCGTCAACGTGAAGCCGAGCGAGCTCATCGCACAGGGCTACCCCGTGATGAACTCCGCCTACGCCCTCTACCTCGTGCGCGGCGGCTTCCACACCGACACGCAGAAGCTCTACGACGAGCAGTGGGATCCGCGCAGCTTCGAGGGCGAGAAGCTCGCCTCCCGCGAAGGCATCACCGGCGCCAAGATCAGCCTGTGGCCCGACAACGGGCGGGGCGAGACGGAGAACGAGGTCGCCGCTGCGGCCCGGCTGCCCCTGAGCCACATCGCGCAGGCGACGTGGAGCGACCCGCACCCCGACGCGACGTACGCCGGCTTCACCGCACGGGCCGAGGCCGTCGGCCGGGCACCGGGACAGCGCGACCTGACCCGGCCGCCCGTCGCCGACGGCACGTACACCCTCGCCGACACGCGCCACCACACCCAGGCGGCCGGCTTCGAACTCACCCGCACCCCGGACGGCTATCTCACCCTCAAGTCCACCGCGACCGGGAGCTGCCTGGAGACCCGCAGCGGAAAGCTCACCCTCAACGTGCCGCTGCAGCCCGGCTCGGCGGTGACGCAGGAGACCTGCGACGCGAAGAGCACCCTTCAGCGCTGGCAGGTGTCCCGCGCCGGCGGTGGCTACGTGCTCACCAACGCCGTCACGCGCATGACCCTCGACGCGACATCCGACGGACGCCTCGTGCAGAACCCGCCCGACCAGCAGAACCCGACCATCTGGACGCTGACCCAGCGCTGAACCGGCGCTGTCCCGAAGGGATCCCACCCGCAGATGACCGTCAGCAGACGACTCTTCATGGCCGCCGCCGTGACCACCGCCGTGGCCGCGTCGAGCAACTCCCTCGCCCTGGCCACCCCGGCGGCGACCCGCACCACGGCGGAAGAACCCCACTTCCGCATCCCCATCAGCACCGAGGACTCCCCGGAGGACCTGGTCGCCAAGGCCTCCCAGGTCCGCCCGACGAAGCGTCAGATCGCCTGGCAGAGCCTGGAGAAGACCGCCTTCCTGCACTTCGGGGTGAACACCTTCACCGGCCTCGAATGGGGCACCGGCGACGAGGACCCCAACGTCTTCCAGCCGACCGGGCTCGACACCGACCAGTGGGCACGCGCCCTGCGCGACGGCGGATTCAAGCTCGCCATCCTCACGGTCAAGCACCACGACGGCTTCGTCCTCTACCCGTCCCGCTACACCAAGCACAGTGTCGCGTCGAGCAGTTGGCGCGGCGGCCAGGGCGACGTACTGCGCTCCTTCGCCGGCTCCATGCGCAAGTACGGCATCAAGGTCGGCGTCTACATCTCGCCCGCGGACGAGAACCAGTACCTCGACGGCGTCTACGCCAACGGCAGCGAGCGCTCCGCCCGCACCATCCCCACGCTCGTCGAGGGTGACGACCGGGCCGGCGCCGACGACATCCGCACGTTCACGCTCGACGCGACCGACTACGGCGCCCACATGCTCAACCAGCTCTATGAGGTGCTCACCGAGTACGGGCCCGTCGACGAGGTGTGGTTCGACGGCGCGCAGGGCCGCATCCCGCCGGAGAAGGTCGAGACGTACGACTGGGACAGCTGGTACGCGGTGATCCGCGCGCTCGCCCCGGGTGCCACCATGGCCGTGCGCGGGCCGGACGTGCGCTGGGTGGGCAACGAGGGCGGGCTGGCGCGGGAGGACGAGTGGAGCGTCGTCCCGGTCAAGGACTCGGGCAACGGGAGCGTCGACTACGCCCTGCGGTACGACGCGCCGGACCAGGGCAGTCGTGACGCGCTCGCGCAGTCCCGCGCCGTGGCCCAGTACCTCCAGTGGTGGCCCGCCGAGTGCGACGTCTCCATCAGGCCCGGATGGTTCTACCACGCGGACCAACAGCCCAAGAGCGTCGACCAGTTGGCCGACATCTGGTTCCGGTCCGTAGGCCGCAACTCCGTGCTGCTGCTCAACATCCCGCCGGACAAGGACGGCCTGCTGCCCGCCGCGGACGTGGCGCGGCTCAAGGAGTTCCGCGAGCGCATCGACCGCGAACTGCCCGAGGATCTTGCGGCCGGCGCCCGCGTGCGGGACGACCGCGAGGGGACCCGAACCGTGGACCTGGGCACCGAGCGGGAGGTCGACCGGATCCGGCTCGCCGAGGACATCCGGCACGGGCAGCAGGTCGAGCAGTTCGTCGTCGAGGCGCGGGTCGGCGGCGCCTGGACGGAGGTGACGCGGGCCGGCACGGTCGGCGCGAGCCGCGTCCTGGTCCTGCCGGCGCCGGTGAAGGCCCGCGAGTGGCGCCTGCGGATCACGCAGCGACGCAGCGGACCGCACATCGCACGGTTCGGGCTGTACCGCTCCCGGGTCTGAGCCGCGAAGCGAGGTGTGTGTGGGGTGGCCCGCCGGGTGCGGGCCACCCCACGCGTGCGAGGATCGGCCGATCCGGTCCAGCGTGTGTACGAGGCGGAACCATGACTGCGGAAGACATGACCCCGAAGGCGGCCTGCTGCGCCGCGCGCCGTGAAGGTGCCGGCGAGCCGCAAACCCTGCCGCTCGCTCCGCCGGCCCGTCGCGCCTCCGGCAAGGGCATGGCGAATCTGCCTGGAGGTACGTTCCGGATGGGCAACGAGGACGACCGGGCTAACCCCGGCGACGGCGAGGGACCGGTCCGCGAGGTCACCGTCGGCCCCTTCCGGATCGACGAACACGCCGTCACCAACGCCCAGTTCGCGACCTTCGTCAAGGAAACCGGCTTCGTGACCGCCGCCGAGCGCTTCGGCTGGTCGTACGTCTTCGCCGGGTTCCTCGACCCCCGCCTCGCCCGCGCGACGCCCGCGCCCGCCGGCACTCCCTGGTGGCGGGGCGTCGAGGGCGCGACCTGGCGCACCCCGGAAGGCCCCGGCTCCGGCATCGGGGACCGGGCGCGGCACCCCGTGATCCACGTCGGCTGGGACGACGCGAGCGCCTACGCCGCCTGGGCCGGCAAGCGTCTGCCCACCGAGGCCGAGTGGGAGTACGCGGCCCGCGGCGGCCTCGACCAGGCCCGCTACCCGTGGGGTGACGAGCTGACCCCGCGCGGCCACTGGCGCTGCAACATCTGGCAGGGAGAGTTCCCCGTCGTCAACACCGGCGAGGACGGGCACACCGGCACGGCGCCCGTCGACGCCTACCGGCCCAACGCGTACGGCCTCCACAACACCGTCGGCAACGTGTGGGAGTGGGTCGCCGACCGGTTCACCGCCGAGCACCCGGCGGGACCGCTCACCGACCCGCGCGGCCCCGCCGAGGGGGACACGCGCGTGATGCGCGGCGGCTCGTACATGTGCCACGACTCGTACTGCAACCGCTACCGCGTGGCCGCGCGCACCGCCAACACACCGGACTCCAGCAGTGGGAACTGCGGCTTCCGGTGTGCGGCGGACGTGTAGGGCCTGTCAGACCCGGGTCCCGGTCACCCGGCGGCGTACACCCGCTCCCCGCCCACGAACGTCTCCAGGACGCGCGTCGTACCGATCTCCTCGGTGGGACCCGCGAACGGGTCCCGGTCGAGCACGGCCAGATCGGCGAGGCGGCCCGGCGTGATCGAGCCCGTCACGTCGTCCAGGTGGTTCACGTACGCGCTGCCCGCCGTGTACGCGGTGAGCGCCGCGTCCAGGCCGATCCGCTGGCCGGGCAGGAACACCTCGGTGCCGGGGGCCGCGTCGGGCAGGACGCGGTTGACCGCGACATGGATGGCCTCGATGGGATCCGGGCTGCTCACCGGCCAGTCGCTGCCGGCCGCGAGCGTCGCGCCCGAACGCTGCAGATCGCCGAACGGGTACTGCCACGCGCTGCGCTCCGGACCGAGGAACGGGATCGTCAGCTCGTCCATCTGCGGCTCGTGCGCCGCCCACAGCGCCTGCATGTTCGCCGTCGCGCCCAGCTCCCTGAACCGGCCGATGTCGTCGGGGTGCACCACCTGGAGATGGGCGAGATGGGGGCGGGTGTCGGTGCGCCCGTTGGCGCGCCTCGCCGCCTCCACCGCGTCGAGGGCCTCGCGCACGGCCCGGTCCCCGAGGGCGTGGAAGTGCACCTGGAAGCCGCGCGCGTCCAGCTCGGTGACGTACTTCTGCAGGTCGAGCGGCGGGACGAAGCTGATGCCGCTGTTGTCGGAGGCGCAGCCGCAGCCGTCCAGGTAGGGGCCGAGGAGGGCCGCCGTGCCGTTCTCGGCCACACCGTCCTGCATGATCTTCACGGTCGAGCAGCGCAGCCGCCCGCGCGTGCCCGCCGCGCGCCGCGCCACCAGCTCGTCGATCTGCTCGGTGCCGCGCGCACGGTCCCACCACAGCGAGCCGACGACCCGCGCCGTGAGGCGGCTGTCCCCGGCCGTCGCGAGGTACGCGTCCGTGGGGTCGGTGAGGTTGGCGTGGTCACCGAGGAGGGCGTCCTGCCATGCGGTGACGCCCAGGGAGTGCATCAGTGCCTGGGCGCGCAGCAGGCCGGTGATCTTCTGCTCCAGGGTGACGGGCGGCAGCAGCCGGCCGATCAGGTTCGCCGCGCCCTCCTGGAGCATGCCGGTCGGAGTGCCGTCCGCGTCGCGCTCGATGCGGCCGTCGGCGGGGTCGGGCGTGCGGGCGTCGATCCCGGCGAGTCGCAGGGCGCGGGAGTTGACCCAGGCGCCGTGGTGGTCACGGTTGACGAGGTAGACCGGCCGGTCGGGCACGAGGGAGTCGAGCTCCGCGGCCGTGGGCAGGCCGCCGGGGAACGCCTCCATCGACCAGCCGCCACCGGTGATCCACTCGTCGTCGGGGTGCGCCTGCGCGTACGCGGTGATGCGGCGGCGGTACTCGTCGAGGGTCGTCTCCCCGCTCAGGTCGCACTGGCCCAGCTCCATGCCGCCGCCCACCGGATGCGCGTGCGCGTCCTGGAAGCCGGGGACGAGCAACTTGCCTGCCAGGTTCACCACTTCGGTGGCCGGGCCGATGAGTTCGCGTACGTCGTCGTGGCCCACGGCGACGATCCGCTCGCCGCGCACGGCGACGGAGGTCGCGCGCGACCGGGCGGGGGAGAGGGTGTGGACCGGGCCGCCGGTGAAGACCAGATCGGCGGGTGCGGTGTCGGGCATGGGACGTGACTCCTTGGGGTGTGAGGGGAAGGGGGCTGGTCAGGAACGTTCGGTGGCCAACGGGACCGTCTCGGGAGCGGTGCCACGGCCCGTGACGAAGTACGGGGAGCGGCGCACGTACTTGGCGTACGCGGCCATCGCCACACCGGACGCGACGATGGCGAGCGGTACCGACAGCATGAACCACCCGTTGTCCGGGCTGAGTTCGAAGCGGTCGCTCATCGTCACGTACGAGCGGGCGAGGTAGACGCCGATGCCGAGGAGCGCGATCCCGCTGACCGCGGGCGCCACGACCGCGCGCAGCGCCCCGGACAGCGGCCCGCGCAGGGCGGAGCGGAAGCGGACCGCGCAGGCGAGCGCCGTCAGGCCGTAGTACAGGGCGACGACCAGGCCGATGGAGTTCACGGCGGCCAGGATCATCTCGTTGAGCTTGGGGATGGCCAGGGCGAGCAGGGAGACCCCGGCCGAGATCGACATGATCAGGACGGTGCCCTGGGCGGGGGAGCCGTAGCGGGGACTGACGCGCGTCCACACCTCGCCCATCGTGCGGTCGCGGCCCATGGCGAGCAGGCCGCGGGCCGTCGGGATGACGCTGGACTGGAGCGAGGCCACCGCCGAGAACATCAGCGCGAGCAGCGGCAGTGTCGCCCACGGCTCGTCGGCGAGCTTCGCGCCGAGGTAGGTGAGGCCCTGCGGGCCCTGGGCGATCAGCTCGGGCAGGCTCATCTCGCGCTGGAAGGCCACGGCCCCGTAGAGGAACATCGCGAGCATCGTGAACAGCGCGATGAAGCCGCCCCGGCCGGCGTCCCGCACGTTCTTCGTCTCCTCCGTGACGCTGAACGCCGCGTCCCAGCCCCAGAAGAAGAACACCGCGAGGACGAGGCCCTGCGCGAACGCCGTGCCGTCGTGGATCGCGAACGGGTTCAGCCACGACCACTGGAAGGCGTGGTCGCCCGACACCAGGGCCCAGCCGCAGAACGCGAGCAGGACCGCGTACTCGAAGACGAGCAGCCAGGTCTGCAGCCGCGTGGCCTTGCGGACGCCGGTGATCGCCGTGTACGTCACGACTGCCAGGACCACGAGGCCGACCACCGTGCTCAGGGCCGTCGAGTTCGGGTCGAGCGTGAGGCCGAGGGCGTGGTGCCAGCCGGCCTTGTTCGCGAACTGGAGGAAGACCGACCCGGTGACGGCGCTGGTGTACGCCATGAAGATCACCGTGCCGATCAGGGTGACCCAGCCCGTGATGAAGCCGGGCCACGGGCCGAGCGACTTGCCGACCCACACGTAGCCGCTGCCCATGTTCGGCTCGGAGCGGTTGAGGCGGGCGTACGCGGAGGCGATGCCCAGGATCGGCAGGAACGCCACGAGCAGGACCGCCGGGGCCTGGAGGCCCACCGTCGCGGCGAGCGCGCCCATGCCGATCCCGATGCTGGTGGTGGCGGCGGTGCTGGACGCGGCGATGGCGACGCCGTCGACGACACCGAGGGAACGGCGCAGGCCAGGGGGTTCGCTGCTCATTCGGACACTCCTGAAACCGGAGGAGGGGAGGGAGGGTGCGATCAAACAGGCCTTGTCAATGTTGCGTCAATGGTGTTGACATAAGGGGACGGGCGGCGCGACGGAAGGGATTTCGGGATGACCGAGGGGCGGATTCCGGTGGAGCGGCGGCGCCGCAAGCCGACCAAGTCGGGGGTGCTGCTCTCCGGTGACCTGATCGTCGACTGCGCGCTGCGGCTCGTCGCGCAGCACGGGCCCGACGCGCTGAGCGTGCGCAGGCTGGGCGCCGCGCTCGGCTGCGACCCCAGCGCGGTGTACCGCTATTTCCACAACACGGACGACCTGCTTCTCGCCGTCGCCGACCGGATCATCGGCGAGAGCATGGACGGCTTCGAGCCCGGCGACGACTGGGTCGCGAACCTGCGGAACATGGCGCGCCGGATCCACCGCGCCTACAGCGAACACCCCCGGATCGCCGCCCTGGCCGCGTATCGGGTGACCCGTAGGATCAACGAGGTCCGGGCCGTGGAGACCGGTATCGGGCTGCTGCTGAGCGCGGGCTTCGACGACGCCACGGCTGTGCGGTACTACGCCGCGTTCGTCGACACCGCGCTCGGGCACGCGGCCCTGGACGCCGCTCATCTGGCGCTGCCGCCCGAGCGGCGGGCCCAGGACCACAGCGCCTGGACGGACACGTACCAGTCACTGCCGGCGGACTTGCATCCCCGACTGGCCGCCGTGCGCGAGCACCTGCCCATCATGGCGCAGAGCTCCTTCGAGACGGCGCTTGAACTGCTGCTCTCGGCGCTGGCGGCCCAGGCGCCGCGCTGAGGGGCCGGGGGTGCGGGGGAGGTCAGGCCGGCTCGGCGTCGAGCTGACTGCGCATCCACGCCTCGACCTCGCCCACGTGCGCCGCCGCCGCGGCGCGCGCCGCCTCCGGGTCGCGGGCGACCAGGGCGCGGTGGATCCGGGCGTGCTCGCGGCCCGTGCGCTCGAACGCGCCCTCCTCCTGGTAGCCGCGCCACACGCGTGCCCGGAACGTCCGTGACGAAAGACCCTCCAGGATCGCGGCCATCGTGTCGTTGCCAGCGGCCGTGGCGATCGCCCGGTGGAACGCGAGGTCGTGGGAGAGGATCTCCTCGGGGTCGTCCGTGGCCGCCATCGCCGCCAAGTGCAGCTCCACCTCGGCGAGTTGCTCCGGCGTGATCCGCGCGGCCGCGAGCGCCGTCGCCGTCGATTCGAGCACGCGGCGCACCTCCATCAGCTCCACCAGACGGGCTCCGCGTGAGAGGTCGGCGACGACACCGAACGTCTCCAGGAGGTCCCCGGCGTTCAACTGCGTGACGTAGATGCCGGATCCGTGCCGCGCCTCCAGGACGCCGAGGACCGTGAGCGCCCTGATCGCCTCGCGCATGGAGCTGCGCGAGATACCGAGCTGGGTGGCCAGATCGCGCTCCGTGGGCAGCCGCTGACCCGGTTCGAGCAGTCCCTCGCCGATCATCGCCTTGATCTGCTCGATGGCCCGCTGCGTCACGGTGCCCTTCTGCGGGGCGGTCTGTTCCACGGACGCTCCTCAATTTGCCGGATGCGCCGCAGTCTAGCCAGAGATGTGGTCCGACCACTACGGCCTGAAACACGGAAAAGTTGGCGCCGAGGGGTGTTGTGGCCGCCAAGTGGTCTGATAAATATTTCCGCCATCAGGTACCAGAAGTCGCTCGATCTCGCTCGATGAGGAGCCGTCAGATGGCCGGCAGAACAGTGCGCAAGCGGAACAGGTCGCGGATCGTCGGCGCGGCGGCGGTCGCCGCTTGCGCCGCCCTGGTGCTCACCGCGTGCGGCAGCACGAAGGACGACGTCGCCTCAGGCGGCAAGGGCGGGGGCGACGGAAAGGGCAAGGTCGGAGTCATCCTGCCGCTGCTCACCTCGCCGTTCTGGCAGTCGTACAACGACTACGTGCCGAAGATGGCGAAGTCCGAGAGCGTGGACGCGCTCAAGACCGTCAACTCCAACAGTGACCCCTCGCAGCAGATCACGGACATCAACAACCAGCTCAACCAGGGCGTCAAGGGCCTCGTCGTCGCGCCCCTCGACAGCGCCGCGATCTCCGCCGGCCTCGACCAGGCCGAGCGCAAGGGCGTCCCCGTCGTCGCCGTGGACGTCGCGCCCGAGAAGGGCAAGGTCGCCATGGTCGTGCGCGCCAACAACGTCGCGTACGGCGAGAAGGCCTGCGAGTACCTCGGCCAGCAGGTCAAGACCGGCAAGGTCGTCCAGATCATGGGTGACCTCGCCTCCGTGAACGGCCGCGAGCGCTCGCAGGCCTTCCGCGACTGCGTCAAGAAGAAGTACCCGGACCTGAAGGTCCTGGAGATCCCCGCCAAGTGGGAGTCCGACACCGCCGCGTCCAAGCTGGACACCCTCCTCAACGCCAACCCCGACATCAAGGGCATCTACATGCAGGCGGGCGGCGTCTACCTCGCCCCCACCCTCCAGACCCTCAAGTCCAAGGGCCTGCTGAAGAAGACCGGCGAGAAGGGCCACATCACGATCGTCTCGAACGACGGCATCCCGCAGGAGTTCGCAGCGATCCGCAAGGGCCAGATCGACGCGACCGTCTCCCAGCCCGCCGACGCCTACGCCAAGTACGGCATGTACTACATCAAGGCGGCGATGCAGGGGAAGACGTTCAAGCCCGGTCCCACCGACCACGACTCGGAGATCGTCAAGCTGCCCAGCGGCATCCTCGAGGACCAGCTGCCCGCGCCGCTCGTCACCAAGGACAACGTCGACGACCCGAAGCTCTGGGGAAACACGGTCAAATGAGCACCTCGACGACAACCACGCCGGCGCTCCGTCCGCTGGTCGAGGCGTCGGGCATCGCCAAGCGGTACGGTCCCACGGTCGCCCTGCAGGACGGTCGTCTGACCGTCCTGCCCGGCGAGTCCCACGCCCTCGTGGGCCGCAACGGCGCCGGCAAGTCGACCCTGGTCACGGTCCTCACCGGCCTCCAGGCGCCGGACGCGGGCACCCTCCTGTTCGACGGCGAGCCCGCGCCCCCGCTCAGTGACCGCGACGCCTGGCGCGCCAAGGTCGCCTGCGTCTACCAGAAGCCGACCGTCGTACCCGAACTGACGGTCGCCGAGAACCTCTTCATCAACCGGCAGCCCGGCAGCCGCCGCGGCTTCTTCTCCTGGCGCACGCTCCAGGAGGAGGCCGCGCAGGTCCTCGACACCTGGGACATCCACGTCGACCCCGACGCCCGCACCGCCGACCTCAAGGTCGAGGACCGCCAAATGGTGGAGATCGCACGGGCGTTGAGCGGCGGCGCCCGCTTCATCGTCCTCGACGAGCCCACCGCACAGCTCGACAACCGTGAGATCGAGCGCCTCTTCACCCGCATGCGGGCCCTCCAGGAGTCCGGCGTCACGTTCCTGTTCATCTCGCACCACCTCCAGGAGGTGTACGAGGTCTGCCAGACGGTCACCGTGCTGCGCGACGCCCGCTGGATCACCACGGCGCCCGTCGCGGAACTGCCGCGCGCCGCACTGGTGGAGGCGATGGCCGGCGAGGTCATCGCCGAGGAGCGCGCGGCCGCCCGCGCGGCCGTGGAGCACGAGCCCGACGCCACCGTCCTCCTCGACGCGCGCGGCCTCACCTCGGATGCGTACCACGACGTCGACCTGACCATCCGCAGCGGCGAGGTCGTCGGGCTCGCGGGATCCAGCGGCAGCGGCAAGATCCAGCTCGCCGAGGCGTTCGCCGGACTGCACACGCCGACCGCAGGAACGGCTCGACTGGATGGCAGGAAACTGCCGTTCGGCGACGTGAGTGCCGCGCTCGCCGCGGGCGTCGGCTGCGTCCCGCGTGACCGGCACGAGCAGGGGCTCGTCACCGGCATGACCATCGGCGACAACGCCACGATGAGCGTTCTCGGGCGCCTGGGCCGCCACGGCTTCGTCGGCACCGACCGCAAACGCCGCTTCGCTGCCGACCTGATCGACCGCCTCGACATCCACGCGGAGGGCCCCGACCAGCCGGTGTCCGACCTCTCCGGCGGCAACGCCCAGAAGGTCGTCATGGCCCGCGCCCTCGCCTCCGACCCTCGCCTTCTCGTCCTCATCAACCCCACCGCGGGCGTCGACGTGAAGTCCAAGGAGTCCCTGCTGTCCCGCATGGACAGCGCCCGCGAGGACGGCACCGCGGTCCTCGTCGTCTCCGACGAACTCGACGACCTGCGCCGCTGCGACCGGGTCCTCGTCCTCTTCCACGGGAAGGTCGTCGCCGAGCACGCGGCCGGCTGGAACGACCACGAGCTGATCGCCTCCATCGAAGGAGTGGACCATGGCTGACACGAAGGCCCCGTCGGCCTTGACCACGACGAAGATCGGAGCGCCCGGAAAGGGGCCCGCCAAGGCCGTACTGCTGCGTCGAGCTCGCGAACTGGCCCTGGTTCCAGCCCTGTTGCTGCTCATGGTGCTCGGAGCGATCGTCAACGACTCGTTCCTCACCGAGCGCAACCTCATCTCCATCCTCGGGGCTTCCGCGGCCCTCGCGATGGTGGTGCTCGCCGAATCGCTCGTCCTGATCACGGGCAAGTTCGACCTCTCCCTGGAGTCGGTGGTCGGCATCGCGCCCGCCGTCGGCGCCCTGCTCGTCCTGCCGGTCTCCCAGTCCGGATTCGGCACCGAGTTCCCGACCGTGCTCGCGTTGCTCGCGATCCTCGTCGTGGGCGCGGCGATCGGGGCCTTCAACGGCATCCTCGTCGTGAAGTTCAAGCTCAACGCCTTCATCGTGACGCTGGCCATGCTGATCGTCCTGCGCGGACTGCTCGTCGGCGCGACCAAGGGCAAGACGCTCTTCGGCATGCCCGATGCGTTCTTCTCCCTCGCGACCACGACGTTCCTGCGGATCCCGATGTCGGTGTGGCTGGCCGCGATCGCCTTCGGAGTGGTGGGCCTCTTCCTGAAGTACCACCGGATCGGACGCGCCCTGTACGCGATCGGCGGCAACGCCGACGCCGCCCGCGCGGCGGGAATCCGCGTCGAGCGCGTGATGCTCGGCGTGTTCGTCATCGCGGGCGTCCTCGCCGCGGTGGGCGGGATCATGCAGACCGGCTACGTCGGCGCGATCAGCGCCAACCAGGGCAACAACATGATCTTCACCGTGTTCGCGGCGGCGGTCATCGGCGGCATCAGCCTCGACGGCGGCAAGGGCACCATGTTCGGCGCCCTCACCGGCGTCCTGCTGCTCGGCGTCGTCCAGAACCTGCTGACCCTCGCCCAGGTTCCGTCGTTCTGGATCCAGGCCATCTACGGCGGAATCATCCTCCTCGCCCTGATGATCGCCCGTGTCACGACCGGCCGCGCCCAGGACTGACCCCTGCCTCAGCAAGAAAGGCCACTCGTGTCTCCAACTGCCGCCCGCATCACCGCGGTTGACACCTACGACATTCGGTTCCCCACCTCCAGGGAGCTGGACGGATCCGACGCCATGAATCCGGACCCCGACTACTCCGCCGCCTACGTCGTGCTCCGCACCGACGCCGCCGACGGAGTCGAGGGGCACGGATTCACGTTCACCATCGGCCGTGGCAACGATGTCCAGGTCGCCGCGATCGACGCCCTGCGGCACCATGTCGTCGGCCGGGGGGTCGACGAACTGTGCGCGGATCCGGGGACGTTGAACCGCGACCTGATCGGCGACAGCCAGCTCCGCTGGCTCGGCCCCGAGAAGGGCGTGATGCACATGGCGATCGGTGCCGTCGTCAACGCCGTGTGGGACCTGGCGGCCAAGCGCGCCCGCAAACCGCTGTGGAAGTTCCTCGCCGACGCGACACCCGAGTGGCTCGTCTCGCAGATCGACTTCCGCTACATCGCCGACGCGCTCACCCCCGACGACGCGCTCGCGCTTCTCAGATCGGGCCGCGAGGGCGCGGCCGAGCGCGAGAGCGCCCTGCGTCAGCGCGGGTTCCCCGGCTACACCACCTCGCCCGGCTGGCTCGGCTACTCCGACGAGAAGCTCGGCCGGCTCGCCCGGCAGGCCGTCGCCGACGGCTTCCGGCAGATCAAGCTGAAGGTCGGCGCCGACCTGGCCGACGACATCCGGCGCTGCCGCACCGCCCGCGCGGTGATCGGCCCGGACATCCGCATGGCGATCGACGCCAACCAGCGGTGGAACGTCGGCGAGGCCATCGAGTGGACCAAGGCGCTCGCCGAGTTCGACCCGTACTGGGTGGAGGAGCCGACCAGCCCCGACGACGTCCTCGGCCACGCCGCGATCCGCAAGGCCGTCGCCCCCGTGAAGGTCGCCACCGGCGAGCACGTCCAGAACCGCATCATCTTCAAGCAGCTCCTCCAGGCCGGCGCCATCGACATCCTCCAGATCGACGCGGCCCGTGTCGGCGGCGTCAATGAGAACCTCGCCATCCTGCTGCTCGCCGCCAAGTTCGGCGTCCCCGTGTGCCCGCACGCGGGTGGCGTCGGCCTGTGCGAACTCGTCCAGCACCTCTCGATGTTCGACTACGTCGCCGTCGCCGGCACCACACAGGACCGCGTCATCGAGTACGTCGACCATCTGCACGGCCACTTCATCGACCCCGTCGTGATGCGCGACGGACACTACGCGGCGCCCACCGTGCCCGGCTTCTCCGCCGCGATGCGGCCCGAGTCCATCGCGGAGTACACCTACCCCGGCGGCGCGTTCTGGGCCGCCGACCTCGCCCGGCAGGGCGTCACCGACCAGAAGGGTGCAGCGGCATGACCGACGCAAGCGACGTACAGGACTTCGCGGGGCTCAAGGCCCTCGTCACCGGTGGAGCGTCCGGGATCGGCCGGGCCACCGCCGAACTCCTCGCCGCTCGCGGCGCGAGCGTCGCCGTGCTCGACCTCGACCCGGGCAGCGTCGACAAGCCGCTGCGCGGATACACCGCAGACGTGTCGGACGACGCGTCCGTCCGCGCCGCAGTGGCCGCCGCCGTGGCCGACCTCGGCGGGCTCGACGTCCTCGTCAACAACGCGGGCATCGGCGCCCAGGGCACCGTCGAGGACAACGACGACGAGCAGTGGCACCGCGTCCTCGACGTCAACGTCCTCGGCATCGTCCGCACGACCCGCGCCGCCCTGCCCCACCTTCGGGAGTCGTCGCACCCGGCGATCGTCAACACCTGCTCCATCGCCGCGACGGCCGGGCTCCCGCAGCGCGCCCTGTACTCGGCGTCGAAGGGCGCGGTGTACTCCCTGACGCTTGCCATGGCCGCCGACCACGTCCGCGAAGGGGTCCGCGTCAACTGCGTCAACCCGGGGACCGTGGACACCCCGTGGGTCGGCCGGCTGCTGTCCGCCGCCCCCGACCCGGCCGCCGAGCGCGCGGCCCTCGCCTCCCGTCAGCCCACGGGCCGCCTGGTCTCGGCCGACGAAGTCGCGGGCGCCGTAGCGTACTTGGCGAGCCCGCTGTCCGGCGCCACCACCGGCACCGCCCTGGCCGTCGACGGCGGCATGCAGGGCCTGCGGCTGCGCCCGGCGGGCCAGTGACCGCCATGCGCACCCGCACACTGGGCCGAAGCGGCGTCGACGTCACCGAACTGTCCTTCGGCGCCGCCGCCATCGGCAACCTGTACACGCCCGTCGCCGACGAGGAGGCCCGGTCCGCCGTCGACGCGGCCTGGGACGCGGGCATCCGCCACTTCGACACCGCGCCGCACTACGGCATCGGCCTGTCCGAGCGGCGCCTCGGTGAGGCACTCGCGGGCCGGGACCGGTCGGCGTACACCGTCTCCACCAAGGCGGGACGCCTCCTCGTACCGGCCGAAGAGAACGGGGGCGACGACCTGGAGCACGGGTTCGCCGTGCCCGCCACACACCGCCGTGTCTGGGACTTCAGCGCGGACGGGGTGCGCCGCTCCCTGGAGGACAGCCTGACGCGGCTCGGCCTCGACCGTGTCGACCTCGTCTATCTGCACGACCCGGACGACCACGGCGAGCAGGCGTTCCGCGAGGCCTACCCGGCCCTTGAGCGGCTGCGTGCCGAGGGTGTCGTCGGGGCAATCGGCGCCGGCATGAACCAGGCCGCCATGCTCACCCGGTTCGTCCGCGACACCGATGTGGACGCCGTCCTGTGCGCGGGCCGCTACACCCTCCTCGACCAGGGGGCGCTGACCGAGCTGCTGCCCGAGGCGCAGGCACGCGGAACGTCGGTCGTCGTCGGCGGCGTGTTCAACTCCGGTCTCCTCGCCGACCCCCGGCCCGGAGCGACGTACGACTACGCGGTGGCGCCCAGCGAAGTCCTTGACCGTGCCTGCCAGTTGCAGGCCGTGGCGCAGCGGCACGGCATCACCCTGCGGGCAGCAGCGCTCGCCTTCCCGCTCGGTCATCCGGCCGTGGCGAGCGTCCTGGTCGGCACCCGCTCGCCGCGCGAAGTCCTGGACACGGCACAGCAGTTCGCCGTCGCCGTACCGGCCGCGTTCTGGCAGGAGGCCCGCGCCGAAGGGCTGCTCGCTGACGACGTCCCCGTCCCCGTAGCCGGAAAGGAGCACGCGTGAGAATCGCCCTGCACACCAAGGTACGCGCCGACCGCGTCGAGGCGTACGAGGCCGCGCACCGCGAGGTCCCGGCCGAACTCCAGGAGGCGATCCGCGCGGCCGGTGCCACGTCGTGGACCATCTGGCGCAGCGGGACCGACCTGTTCCACGTCCTGGAGTGCGAGGACTACGCCCGCATGCTCGCCGAGCTGGACAAGCTCCCCGTGAACATCGCCTGGCAGGCCCGCATGGCCGAACTCCTCGATGTCGTCCATGACTACTCCGCCGACGGCGCGGACGCGGGCCTGCCCGTCGTCTGGGAGCTGTGATGCCCGTGACCGTCGACGCGCACCACCACGTCTGGGACCTCTCCGTACGCGACCAGGACTGGATCACCGGCGAGCAACTCGCCCCGATCCGACGGAGCTTCACGCTGGACGACCTGGCACCCCTCGCCCGCCGGTCCGGTGTCACGGCCACCGTCCTCGTGCAGACCGTCGCCGTGGAGGAGGAGACCCCGGAGTTCCTCGCCCTGGCGCACGACAGTGAACTCGTGGCCGGTGTGGTCGGCTGGGCCGACCTCACGCGCCCGGACATCGCCGACACCCTGGCCCGCCTCGCCGAACTCCCGGGCGGGCGTCACCTGAAGGGCATCCGCCACCAGGTCCAGGGGGAGCCCGACCCCGAGTGGCTGCTGCGGGCCGACGTGCGCCGGGGCCTCACGGCCGTCGCCGACGCCGGTCTTGTGTACGACCTGGTGGTCCTGCCTCATCAGCTCCCGGCCTGCGCACGGGCAGCTGCCGGTCTGCCCGGACTGACCTTCGTCCTCGACCACTGCGGCAAGCCGCCCATCGCGTCGGGCGCCACCGAGCCGTGGACGGACGGCGTACGCGCGCTCGCGGCCCTGCCCAACACGGTCTGCAAGCTCTCCGGCCTGGTCACCGAGGCCGACTGGGCGACCTGGACGCCGGGGGCGCTGCGGCCGTACGCCGACACCGTCCTGGAGGCCTTCGGGCCCGACCGCGTGATGTTCGGATCGGACTGGCCGGTGTGCACCCTCGCGGCGACGTACGAACAAGTCATTGAATCCGCACAGGAGTTGACCGGGTCGCTGACCGCCCCCGAGCGCGACGCGGTCTTCGGCGGCACGGCGACCCGCGTCTACGGGCTCTGACTCCGGGAGGTTTCTACCGGCTCTGACGGCGGAGGTGCCTACGGCCTCTGGCTGCGAGAGGCGGCGAGTCGCGTCGGACGCAGGAACTCGCGTACGTACGTCCGCTCCCAGCAGGCGCCCGTGGCCCGCAGCTCGCGCCAGGTCGTGAAGCGGTAGCGGTAGAGCCGGGCGCGGACGTAGGTGGGCGGGGCTTCGGCGGGGAACGGGCTGCGGCGCAGCAGCCGCAGTGTGTCGCGGTCGCCGGACAGGAGGCGCTCCACCAGGCCCCCGAACCACGACTCCGCGTACAAGGGGGACAGCGCGGCGAACCACATCATCCAGTCGAGCCGCAGATGGTACGGGGCGAACTGGCGGGGCCAGTACCCCGGATCGCCCGGCTTGCCCTTGAACTCGTAGGCCAGCCAAGGGGATTCCTCGCGCGGAACGGGGTCGGTCGTGCCCTCGATCACGATCTCGTGCCGGATGCGCCCGACCGTACCGAAGGCGCCGTAGGTGTTGACCAGGTGCAGAGAATCGTAGGAGCGGTTCATGGTCTGGCGCCGGGACAGCAGGTTGCGCGCCGGGTGGTAGCTCAGCGCGACGACGAGTGCGGTGACGGCGATGACGACGCACTCGTACCAGAGCGGGGCGGCGGCCGGGTGCGGCGGTTCGCGCACGAGGGAGAAGTCCACCGCTGTCACGGCGAGCAGGATCGTCAGCCAGTTCAGCCACGAGAAGTTGCCCGACAGGACCAGCCACAGCTGGGTGAGGATCATCAGGCAGGCCGCGCCCGTCGCGATCGGCTGCGGGGTGAACAGGAGGACGGGTACGACGAGTTGGGTCACGTGGTTGGCCCCGGCCTCGACGCGGTGCAGGCGGCGTGGGAGCCGGTGGAAGAACCAGCTCAGCGGGCCCGGCATCGGCTGCGTCTCATGGTGGTAGTACAGGCATGTCAGCTTCCGCCAGCACTCGTCCCCGCGGATCTTGATCAGGCCCGCGCCGAACTCGACGCGGAAGAGGACCCAGCGCAGGAGCAGCAGCACGAGCAGTGACGGCGCCACCCGTTCGTTGCCGAGGAAGACGGCGAGGAAGCCCACCTCCAGCAGGAGCGACTCCCAGCCGAACGCGTACCAGGTCTGCCCGACGTTCACGATCGACAGATAAAGCACCCACGGCACCACCCACAGCGCCATGGCGGCCCACAGGGGCAACCGGTCGGCCAGGCCCGCGACGAGCGCGGCCGACACCGCGGCCCCGCCCCAGGCGACGACCGCGAAGAACCGGTCCGAGTAGTACGCCCTGAACAGCGTCGGCGCCTGCCGCCACGGCACGCGCTCCAGATAGCGCGGAACCGGAAGCATCCCGCGCTCGCCGATCAGCGCGCGGAACTGCAGGGCCGCCCCCACGAAGGCCACGAGGTACAGCGCCGCCAGGCCGCGCTGGAAGATCAGGCGGCCGAGCCAGTACCCGGGCGAGCTGAACCACTCCACCCCTCCAGTGTGACGGAGAGTGAGCGCATTGCGCTTGCGGGATGCGCGACTCCGCCACAAATAATGGGTCAAAGTGCCCATATGTAGGCGGGAGAACACGGTGCGCTCACCCACCAGGACCCTTGTCACAGCCTTGGCGATATCCGCCGCGTTCCTGGTCGCCGGGTGCTCGGGGGACAGCGGCAAGAGCGCGTCGGCCGACAAAGGGGAGCTCTTCCTCCAGCCCGTGGCGGAGGTGGGCCCCGACCCGTTCACCGACTCCACCGCCAGGACCACCGAGACCCCCGCGCCCGTCACTCGAACGCCGCAGCTGCCGTCACCGGACGACACCACCTCCGCGACCCCGCAGGGCAACCACGCCGTCAACGGCTCGACCCCGGGCCTCTACGGCGGAACCCAGTCCGTCGGAAGCTGCGACGTCGAGAAGCAGGTCGCCTTCCTCACCTCGGACACGGACAAGGAACGCGCCTTCGCCGAGGCCTCGGGCATCTCCCAGGCCTCCGTCCCCAGCTTCCTGCGCGGCCTCACCCCCGTCGTGCTGCGCGTCGACACCCGCGTCACCAACCACGGCTACCGCTCCGGCGAGGCGTCGAGCTACCAGTCCGTGCTCCAGGCCGGCACCGCCGTACTCGTCGACGACCGGGGGATGCCCCGGGTGCGGTGCGCGTGCGGCAACCCGCTGAAGCCGCCCGTCGCCCTCAAGGGGACGCCGCACACCGAGGGGCAGCAGTGGTCCGGCTACCGGCCCACCCAGGTCGTGGTCGTCACCCCGGCCCCGAAGACCATCACGAACATCGTCATCGTGAACATCACGAACAACACGTGGATCGAGCGGAAGGTCGGTGACGACGGGCACCACGACAAGCGCGTGCCGCCGCCCCCGATCCCGAAGCCCAGCCCCTCCGACAGTTCCAGGTCGCCCTCGTCGTCCGCGTCCACATCGCCGAGTTCCAGCGGCAGCACCAGCCCCTCGGAGTCCTCCAGCGGCACCGGTACCGGCCCGTCGGAGTCCTCCAGCAGCGCCAGCCCCCCGTCGTCGCAGCCGCCCGCGTCGGAGGAGTCGGGGCCGGCCACGGAGCCCGCGAGCCCGCCGACCAGCGCGCCCGGCGACACCGCCACGGACTCGCCCCCCGGCGACGGCTCCAGCGACGTCGGCCCGGAGACCGTCCCCGACAGCCCCGAGATCCCCCCTGTTCCCGACGCCCCCGACAGCGCCGACGAGCCCGACGGCACCGGCCTCGTCTTCGACAGCTGACGGGCCCGTCGACAGCTGACGGGCCCGTCCCGGCGCGTCCCGGGGTGCGCCGGGACCGTCCGGAGCACCCCGTGCCCCGCATGCGAGTGATTCGCGCTGCGCCTAGCGTGGCCCCATGGAAGCCGGTACGGGGGGCGGGGAGCCCCACGACTGCGCCCACTGCGACGGGGCGGCCGGGGGAACGGCCTGCTGCTTCCTCGCCGAGTTCGGGGACCACCTGGGCATGGGCAGTTTCGACTGGGACCTCGACACCGGCCTGATGCACATGGACGCCAAGGCCCACGAGATCTTCGACGTACGCCCCGAGGAATACGACGGGCGCCCCGAGACCCTCGCCATCCGCGTCCCCCCGACCGAGTCCACCCGGCTCGACGGCGTCGTCTCCACCGCCCTGAAGGACGGCAGCGAGAACTACGGCGCCTACTTCCGCATCAAATGCCGCGACGGCAGGATGCGCTGGACCCACGCCCAGGGCTACATCCGGCGCGACGACACCGGCCGCCCCCGCCGCATCGTGGGCATCGTCCGCGAAGCCGCCCAGGAGCTCAGCGACAGCTCGGCCCGCCGCGAACAGGACGACCTGCGCCGCCGCCAGACCAGCGTCGTCCAGGGCACCACCGCCGCACTCGCCCACGCCCGCACCGTCCAGGACGTCATCGACGTGCTCAAGGACAGCCACGGCCTCCAGCACCTCGGCGCGACCAGCCTCGTCATGGGCCTCGTCAAAGCCGGACGCATCCACCTGGTCGCGGACGGCCCCGAGGGCAGCTTCGTGCCCGGCACCAAGGTCACGCGGATCGACGAGCCGTATCCCATGGGCGACGTCGTGCGCACCCTCGCGCCCCGCTTCATCGAGTCCCCCGACGACTTCGCCGAGTCCTACCCGATCCTGTGGCCGCACATCACCCAGCTCGAGATCACGGCCGCCGCCTACCTGCCGCTCATCGCGCAGGCCCGCCCCATCGGGGCGCTCGGCCTGCTCTACCACGACAAACGCGGCTTCACCGAGGAGGAGCGCAACGTCCTCGTCGCCCTCGGCAGCAGCATCGCCCAGAGCCTCCAGCGCGCGATGTTCTACGAACAGGAGAAGGACCTCGCCCAGAGCCTCCAGCAGGCCATGCTGCCCCGCACCATCCCCGCCGTGTCCGGCGCCGACATCGCCGTCCGCTACCGCTCGGCCTCCCTCGGCCGCGACATCGGAGGCGACTGGTACGACGTGATCCCGCTGCCCGGCGGACGCGTCGGCGCCGTCATCGGCGACGTCCAGGGACACGACACCCACGCCGCCGCCGTCATGGGACAACTGCGCATCGTGCTGCGCGCGTACGCCGCCGAAGGGCACACGCCCGCCACCGTCATGGCCCGCGCCTCCGTCTTCCTCCACGAACTCGACACCGAACGGTTCGCGACCTGCCTGTATGCCGAGGCCGACCTCTCGACCGGGGTCGTCCAGCTCGTGCGGGCCGGGCACCTGGACCCGCTGCTCCGCCTCACCGACGGGACCTGCCGCAGACTGCCCGTCGACGGCGGCCTGCCGCTCGGCCTCTCCGCCGAGTTCGGCCGGCTCGAATACCCGGTCGGGACTGTCGAACTCGACCCGGGCCAGGCCCTGATCCTGTGCACCGACGGCCTCGTCGAGCAGCCGGGCACCGACCTCGACGACGGACTCCAGGCCCTCACGGCCCTCGTCGGCCACGGCCCCCACGATCTGGGGGACCTCGCCGACCGGCTGTGCGAGAGCGTCGACGAACGCGGCGGGGACGACGACGTCGCGCTCCTCCTGCTGCGCCGCCGCGGCATCGGCGCGCCCCAGTCGGGCGGGCGCCTGCAGCAGCATGTCGCGCCGAACGACCCCGAGGCCCTGCATGAGGCCCGGCACATGATCAGGGCCGCCGTCCGGGCCTGGGGCGCGGGCAGGCGCGCGGACGAGATCGAGCTCGTCGCCGACGAGATGATCACCAACGCGCTGATGCACACCGACGGCCCCGCGATCGTCACCCTCCGCGTGATCACCGCGTCCGACCGCAGGCTGCGCGTGGAGGTCGAGGACACCTCCAGCGCGCTGCCGCGCCGGCGCGAGGCGGGCGAGGAAGGCGTCTCGGGGCGCGGCCTGCTCCTCGTGGACCGGCTCGCGGACGTGTGGGGCGTGGAGGCGCGGGGGAGCGGCAAGTGCGTGTGGTGCGAGTTCGTCGTGCCGGCCCGCGACTGACCGGCGGCGCGGCGCCGGCTCACCTGGCGTTGTCGGTGCCCGGTGGCACTCTGGACCTATGCCGGAACTACCCGAGGTCGAAGCGCTGACTGACTTCCTCACCGAGCATCTGGTGGGGCACGAGATCGTCCGCGTCCTGCCCGTCGCCGTGAGCGTCCTCAAGACGTACGACCCGCCGCCCGCCGCCCTGGAGGGCCGCACGGTCACCGGCGTGACGCGGCACGGCAAGTTCCTCGACCTCGACGCGGACGGACTGCACCTCGTCACGCACCTCGCGCGCGCGGGCTGGCTCCACTGGAAGGACCGGCTCCCCGACGGCCCGCCCCGCCCGGGCAAAGGACCGCTCGCCCTGCGCGTCGCCCTGGAGGACGGCGAGGGCTTCGACCTCACGGAGGCGGGCACACAGAAGAGCCTCGCCGTGTACGTCGTCCACGACCCGGCCGACGTCCCGGGCATCGCGAGACTCGGCCCCGACCCGCTCGCCGACGGCTTCGACGAGGCACGCTTCGCCGCCCTCCTGGACGGCGAACGCAGGCAGATCAAAGGGGCGCTGCGCGACCAGAGCCTCATCGCCGGCATCGGGAACGCGTACAGCGACGAGATCCTGCACGCCGCGAAGATGTCCCCGTTCAAGCTCGCGTCGAGCCTGACCGCCGACGACGTGTCCGTCCTCCACAAGGCCCTGCGCGACACGCTGACCGAGGCCGTCGAGCGCTCGCGCGGCGTCGCGGCCGGGCGGCTCAAGGCCGAGAAGAAGAGCGGGCTGCGGGTGCACGGCAGGGCCGGGGAGAAGTGCCCGGTGTGCGGCGACACGATCCGTGAGGTGTCCTTCCACGACTCGTCGCTCCAGTACTGCCCGACCTGCCAGACAGGCGGCAAGCCGCTCGCGGACCGCAGGATGTCGAAGCTCCTGAAGTGACGACCGCTTCGACGGGCTGCCCGAAGTCCCGTGCCGGGAACGGAGGTTCACCGCATCGGGATGGCCACCAGACGCGTCCCGTCCACGGTCCGCACCTCGAAGCGGGCGATCTCCTGAGGGCGCAGCGCCACCGCACTCTGCGTCGTGGTCGCCGCGGCGTCGTGGGCCCGCACGGCCCAGCTCGTCACCGTCTGCCGCGAACCGTCCTTGCCGACGGCCACCAGCTCGCACACCCGCGGACCGCGCGCGTCGCGGACCTCGATCCCCAGCGCGGTGCCCCACTCGTGGCCGGACGCCGTCACCGACGCCGACACCCCGGTCCGCGCGTCCCGGGCGTCCAGCCGTACGGCGCCGTCGCCGGACCCGCCGCCCAGGACCGCGACACCAGGCCCCACCACGGCGAGCACGACCGCCGCCGCCATCGCGCACAGCCACCGCCTGCGCCCGCCCCGGCGCACCCGCTCCATCCCCGCCACCAGTTTGTCCAGGAGCACGGGCCCCGCCTCGGCCACCGTCTCCACGGCCGGTGGCGTCGCCCGCGCGTACAGCGCCAGAGCCGCCGTCGCGGACCCGAACCCCCCGACCCGCGCCACGCACCCGGGACACTGCCCGAGATGGTCCTCGAAGCGGAAGCGGTCCGCCTCGTCGAGGACGCCCAGCGCGTAGGCGCCGGCGTCGCGATGCCGATCCAGGGACCTCATGCCGTTCCTCGCGTCGTACGTGTATGACCTCTGACCGCACGGCGTGTGCCGCTCGACCTCCCGTACGCAACCGGCCGTCGAATCACTCAAGTCCCACCAGGATTGGCCACCGCCGGACAACCACCTACACTCCAGCCGCATGCTGCGCGTACTGGCCGTGGACGACGAGGAACCCGCGCTCGCCGAACTGCTCTACCTGTTGCGGGCCGACCCGCGGGTGCGCGCGGCCGAGGGCGCCACCGACGCGAACGAGGCGCTGCGCCGCATCGGCCGTGCCCTGGACGCGGGAGGCGACGACGCCAACGCCATCGACGTGCTCTTCCTCGACATCCAGATGGCCGGGCTCACGGGCCTCGACGTGGCCCGGCTGCTCGCCGGGTTCGCCAAGCCACCGATGATCGTCTTCGTCACCGCCCACGAGGACTTCGCCGTGCAGGCCTTCGACCTGAAAGCCGTCGACTACGTCCTCAAGCCCGTCCGCAGGGAACGCCTCGCGGAGGCCGTGCGCCGCGTCGCCGAACAGGCCGCCGTCGCCAGGCCCGCAGTGGACCTCTCCGCCGACCGGATCCCCGTCGAACTGGGCGGCGTCACCCGCCTCGTGGCCGTCGCCGACATCACGTACGCCGAGGCCCAGGGCGACTACGCCCGCCTGCACACCGCCGACGCCAGTCACCTCGTGCGCATCCCGCTGACCACCCTGGAGGAGCGCTGGCAGCCGCACGGGTTCGTCCGGATCCACCGCAGCCACCTCGTCGCCCTGCACCGCATAGACGAACTGCGCCTCGACGGCGGCGGCATGAGCGTGCGGATAGGCGACGCCGAACTCGCCGTGAGCCGCCGCCACGCGAGCCGCGTCCGCGAGCTCCTGATGCGGCGGGCGGGCGGCTGACCGCAAACCGCGTGACCTGGGCCGATACGCGTCGACCCCTTCCGCTCGGCCCGCACCCCCGCCTACACTCCGGCCGTGTCCGCCAGCGCTGAGCCCGCACCCCGCCGCGAGGTCGTGACCGGCGAGCCGCGCGCGGTGCGCCGGCTGCCCGGCCACCCCACCCAGTGGGAGATCGACGAACAGACGACGCTGGGCGCGGCCTACGTCCGCTCCCTGATGCGCAGTCAACTCCGCACCGGACTCACCGCGTTCGCGGTCCTCGCCCTGCCCGTCGTGACCCTGCCCCTCTTCTTCGGCGCGCTGCGCAACACCACCGTCGTCTGGATCGTCCTCGGCTTCGGCTGCTACCCGGTCCTCGTCCTCATCGCCTGGTGGTACGTGCGCAGGGCCGAGCGCAACGAACGCGACTTCGCCCGCCTCGTACACGGCCGGGCCGTCCGCGACCGGCACGGGGCGCCGTGAACGAGGCGTACGCGATACCCGCCGTGGCCGTGGTCGTCCTGGCCACCGTCCTCATCGGCGGCTTCGGGCTGCGCATCTCCCGCACCACCTCCGACTTCTACGTCGCCTCGCGCACGGTGGGCCCCGGCCTCAACGCCGCGGCGATCAGCGGCGAGTACCTCTCCGCCGCCTCCTTCCTCGGTGTCGCCGGACTGCTGCTCGTGCACGGCCCCGACATGCTCTGGTACCCCGTCGGCTACACCGCCGGATACCTCGTCCTGCTCGTGTTCGTCGCGGCCCCGCTGCGCCGCTCCGGCGCCTACACCCTGCCCGACTTCGCCGAGGGCCGCCTGGAGTCCCGCAGCGTCCGCAGAGTCGTCAGCATGCTCGTGGTCGGCGCCGGCTGGCTCTACCTGGTGCCCCAACTCCAGGGCGCCGGGCTCACGTTGCAGATCCTCACGGGTGCGCCGCGCTGGTTCGGCGGGGCGCTCGTCGCCGCCGTCGTCGTCCTCGCCGTCGCCGCGGGCGGCATGCGCTCCATCACCTTCGTGCAGGCCTTCCAGTACTGGCTGAAGCTGACCGCACTGCTCGTACCCGCGTTCTTCCTGGTCCTCGCCTGGCACGGCGACGGCGGGGCCCCGCCGCCCGCCGACGGCATGCCCTGGTCCGGCGCGGGTTCCGGGCAGCCGCTCGCCACCAGCCGCGCGGACCACCCGCTGTACGCGACGTACGGCCTCATCGTCGCCACGTTCCTCGGCACCATGGGCCTGCCGCACGTCGTCGTCCGCTTCTACACCAGCCCGAACGGCCGCGCGGCCCGCCGCACCACGGTCGCCGTGCTCGCCCTCATCGGGCTCTTCTACCTGCTGCCCCCGATCTACGGCTGGCTCGGCAGCCTGTACGCGCCCGAACTGAGCGCCACCCAGGACGCCGACGCGGCCGTCCTGCTCCTGCCGGGGCGGGCCGTCGGCGGGCTCGGCGGGGACCTGCTCGGAGCGCTGGTGGCGGGCGGCGCCTTCGCCGCGTTCCTGTCGACCGCCTCGGGTCTGACGATGGCCGTCGCGGGCGTGCTCAGCCAGGACGTCCTGCCGGCCCGCGGCGTACGGCACTTCCGCCTCGCGACACTCCTCGCGATGACCGTGCCGCTGGGCGGGGCGCTCCTGGTCAGCGGGGTGCCGGTGGCGGACGCCGTGGGCATGGCGTTCGCGGTGTCGGCGTCCTCGTTCTGCCCGCTGCTCGTGCTCGGCATCTGGTGGCGGCGGCTCACCCCGCCCGGCGCGCGGGCGGGGCTGCTCCTCGGCGGCGGCTCCGCGCTCGTCGCGGTCACCCTGACCGTCGCCGGCGTCGCACAGGGCGGCTGGCTGCACACACTGCTGGCCTGGCCCGCCGTATGGTCGGTGCCGGTCGGCTTCCTTGCGATGATCCTCGTATCGCTGGCCACCCAGGACTCCGTACCGCCCCACACCAGCGCCACGATGACGCGGCTGCACCTCCCGGAGTCGCTCAGCACCCAGGGGACGATCACCACGGGGGAGCCGGGATCCCGCCCGTGACCACCACCGCCGTACTCCTCGCCCTGTGCCCGCTCCTCCTCGCGGGCGGCTTCGTCCTCGGCCGGCGCACCGCGCACCCCGGCGGACGCAGCGACGTCGGCACGCCCGTGGAGCGGGCCACCTTCGACACGCTGCACACCGCCTCGCTCGCCGCGCCGCCGCTGCGGGCCGGGCTCACCGAGGAGTCGGCACGCAGGTCGGCCCGCAGACTGCGCACGCTGCTCGGCACCGACGCGCTCTGCCTCACCAACCGCACCGCCGTCCTCGCCTGGGACGGTGCGGGGGACCAGCACGGCAAGCAGGTCATGGGGCATCTCGAAGGGCTGCTCGACACCGGGCGCAGCGCGGCGTTCGGGTGCGGCTGCGGTGCCGTCGACTGCCCGCTGCGCTGGGCCGTGGCCGCCCCGATCGTCACCGACGGGCGTGTGCTCGGCGCCCTCGTCGCCTACGCGCCCCGCGAGTCCGCCGTCCTCGCCCGCGCTGCCGACGAGGTGGCCCGCTGGATCTCCGTACAGCTGGAGCTGGCCGAACTCGACCGCTCCCGCACTCGCCTCATCGAGGCCGAGATCAAGGCGCTGCGCGCGCAGATCTCGCCGCACTTCATCTTCAACTCACTCGCCGCCATCGCCTCGTTCGTGCGCACCGACCCCGAGCGGGCCCGTGAACTCCTTCTGGAATTCGCCGACTTCACCCGCTACTCGTTCCGCCGCCACGGCGACTTCACCACGCTCGCCGACGAACTGCACTCCATCGACCAGTATCTGGCCCTGGTCCGGGCCCGGTTCGGTGACCGGCTCTCGGTCACGCTCCAGATCGCGCCCGAGGTGCTCCCGGTGGCGCTGCCCTTCCTGTGCCTTCAGCCCCTCGTCGAGAATGCCGTGAAGCACGGTCTGGAGGGTGCCGTCACCCGCAGCCGCATCACGATCGGCGCCCGGGACGCGGGCGCGGAGGCGGAGGTCGTCATCGAGGACGACGGGGTCGGCATGGACCCGGGTGCGCTGCGGGCGATCCTGCGCGGCGAGGGCGGCACCTCGACCGGGATCGGCCTCTCGAACGTCGACGAGCGGCTCCGGCAGGTGTTCGGCGACGACTACGGCCTCGTCATCGAGACCGGCGCCGGCGCGGGCATGAAGATCACCGTGCGGATCCCCAAATACCGCGCAGGCGTGCACTCCTCGGGCGTCGAGGTCGAGTAGCGAGCGGCACGGAGGGCGCAGGGCCTCAGAACAGATGGATCGCCAGATGGCCGAGCGGCAGCCCCAGCTGCCACGCGGGAGTCCACACCTTCGGCCCGTCGTCCTCCTCGTCGGGCAGCGGACCGCGCCCCGGCACGGAGTCCAGGTCCGGCGCGAGCAGCTCCGTCTCCTCCAGCCATCGCCACGCCGCCTCGGCCAGTTCGAGGTCCGGCGAAGGTCTGTTCTCATCGAGTGCCTGCGCCGCCAGGCGTCCCATGTGCTCGCGCACCCAGTGCTGCCACGGCTGGTCGTACGCCGTCAGCGACAGCCAGGTCTCCAGCTGGGACACGACCCGGATGCCGGACAGCTCGCCGTCCGTGTCCGACAGGAAGATCGTCAGTGCGAGTGCGTCGCGCCCGGCCCGGAACTCGAAGGACGTGGGCGGCATCAGATCACCGGTGCGCAGCAGCTCATCGGCGATGTACTCGGCGTACAACCACGCCATCGGCACCGTCAGTTCGCCGCCGCCGGCGCCCGATGTGCCTTCCTTGCTCCCGTGCAACATCCCTTCCTGCCTTCCTCCGGTCCGTGCGCTCCGCCGGCCCCCGGGCCCTCGCGCCCGACCGGGCAGGGGAGGACAGCGGATTACTCAATCGAGGACCGGGGCATCGGGCAAGGCGCTTTACGGAGGCTTGACCTGCCGTCCGGTTTCAATGCGGGGCGGCCGGGTTCGCCCCGTAGCCCGGGAGCACCCTGCGCAGTGCGCGCAGCGCGTAGTACGCGCGGGATTTCACCGTACCGGGCGGGATGCCGAGCGCCTCGGCCGCCTCGGCCACGGAGGCGCCCCGGAAGTACACCTGCAGGAGCACCGCCCGGTGTTCCGGGCTGAGCGTCGCCACGGCCTCGCGCACATCGAGCGCGGCCGCCGAGCGCTCCGCGTGGTCGGCGCAGACCCGCGCGCTCTCCAGGACCGTGCCGCCGATCTCCGGCGGCCGGGCGAGCCGCGCGCGCCGGGCGTCTATGGCGAGCCTGCGCCCGACGGTGAACAGCCAGGGCCGCACGGACTCGTAGTCGGCGTGCAGTGCCTCCGGGTGCTGCCAGGCGCGCACGAATGTCTCCTGGACCAGGTCTTCCGCCCGCTGCCGGTCGCCGTCGCACAGCCGCAGGAGGAAGGAGAGAAGCGGCCTGCCGTGCTCGCGTTGGAGCTCGGCCAGTACGTGTTCTGCCGTTCCGGCGGGTCCTTCGGTCTTCATGGCGGTCGTCATGGCCGTATGGCAGCGCAGCGCACGCCTCACGCCCAGAGCGCGGGCGGTGGTCTGCGGCGGGCGGTCGATGCGGTCGGCGAGCGGTGCGGTGAACGGGGCCGACAGGGGCGGAACATGACGCCGTTCCAGCGACTGCGGCGGTATGGAGCCTTGACTCGGTCCGGTGCCCGTACGTGTATGCGTGTGTCGAAAATCACCTTATTCACCGAACCATGGAGCTCGGCCGATGACGTACCGCACACGGAGCACGAGACGCACCCAGCACACAGGACGCACACGGCACGCGCAGCACTCGTGGCGCGCACGGCAGGGCGCGGCGGTCCTGGCGGCCGCGCTGATCGCGGCGGGCGCGGGCTGCGCGGCGCCCGAGAGCGGCACGCATCGCGCGGCGCCCCGCGGCAGCGACAGCCCGGCGCCGTCGGCCGCGGGCGGTGCCACCGGCGTGCAGCGCGACTTCACTCTCGTCGCCTCCGGTGAGGTACTGCCGCACGCGTCGATCATCAAGGAGGCGAACACCGACGCGGGAGGCGACGGCTACGACTTCGAGCCGATGCTGGCCGGCGTGAAACCGGTCGTCTCCAAGGCGAACCTGGCGATCTGTCACATGGAGACGGTCTACGGCGCCAACGGCCACTACACCGGCTACCCGAACTTCAAGTCGCCGCCCGAGGTGGCCGAAGGGCTGCGTGCCACGGGCTACGACGCGTGTTCCACGGCCTCGAACCACACCCTCGACGACGGTGCCGCCGGTATCGACCGCACCCTCGACGCGATGGACCGCGCGGGCCTCGGCCACGTGGGCTCGGCCCGCACGGCCGCCGAGGCCGGCCGGCCCGGGTGGCTGAGCGCCGGCGGCGCCAAGGTCGCCCACCTCGCGTACACGCACGACACGAACGGCCGGCCGCTGCCCAAAGGGCGGCCGTGGGCCGTGAACATGATCGACGGTCAGAAGATCGTCGACGATGCGCGGGCGGCCCGGAAAGCGGGCGCGGACGTGGTCGTCGTCTCCCTGAACTGGGGCACCGAGTGGCAGGAGGAGCCGGACGAGGACCAGCTGAGTCTCGCTGACGATCTCACCGCGTCGCGCACCGACGGCCGCCCCGACATCGACCTGATCCTCGGCACGCACGCGCACGTCCCGCAGGCGTACGAGAAGGTCAACGGCACCTGGGTGGTCTACGGCATGGGCGATCAGATCGCCGGCGAGATGTTCGACGGCGAGGGCGCCAAGGACCCGCACGGCAACGACGGCACCATCGGCCGCTTCACCTTCGCGCCCCCGGCCGAGCCGGGCGGGCGCTGGGAGGTACGCAAGGCCGAGTTCCTCCCCCAGTGGTTCAACGTCGGCTCGGGCCGCGTCATCAACGTCAACCAGGCCATCCACGACGGCCTCGGCCTGGCGGACGTCCGCGACCGGATCCGCCAGGTCGTCCTCAGCCGGGGCGCGGCCGAGGACGGCCTGACGATGGGCCGCTAGGCGACGAGCAGGAGGCGACGGGCCGGTACGGTCAGGGCTTCGCCAGCGGGTCCGTCCTCGCCAGCTCCGACCGCTTGTACGAGTAGCCGAAGTAGATGACGAGCCCGACGGCGAACCACACGGCGAACCGCACCCACGTCTGCCACT
Organism: Streptomyces sp. NPDC090032; assembly: GCF_044748025.1. Classification (NCBI taxonomy): domain Bacteria; kingdom Bacillati; phylum Actinomycetota; class Actinomycetes; order Kitasatosporales; family Streptomycetaceae; genus Streptomyces; species Streptomyces sp. NPDC090032. Next base: position 302,645 of record NZ_JBIVFF010000002.1, read on the forward strand.
GCAGGAACGTGATCAGCCAGATCGAGAAGACGACCCCGAGGGCGGGCACCACCGGCATACCCGGAGTGCGGAACGTGCGGGGCAGGTCGGGCTTCTTGTAGCGCAGCACGATCACCGCGATGCACACCACGCCGAACGCCAGCAGGATGCCGATGTTGGTCAGCTCGGCCGCCTCCCCGATCGGCAGGAACCCGGCGATGAGGGCCGACGCGCACCCGACGATCCACGTCACGCGCGTCGGCACGTGCCGGGTCGGATGGGTCTTCGCGAACCACTTGGGCAGCAGCCCGTCGCGGCTCATCGAGAACCACACACGCGTGACGCCCAGCATGAACGTGAACATCACCGTGAGGATGCCGATGATCGCGCCCACCGCGATGACATCCGCGAGACCGCTCAGGCCGACCGACTTGAAGGCGGTCGAGAAGCCGCTCTCCGGGTCGATGTCCTTGTAGTTCTGCATGCCGGTCAGGACCAGGCAGGCCAGCACGTACAGGACCATCGAGATCGCGAGCGAGTAGATGATCGCCTTCGGCATGTGGCGCTGCGCGTCCTTGGACTCCTCGGCCGCCGTCGACATGGCGTCGTAACCGAAGACCGCGAAGAAGACCGTGGCCGCTCCGGTGAACGCGCCGCCGACCCCGAAGGGGAAGAACGGCGTGTAGTTGCCCGTGTTGATGTGGAAGAAGCCCACCGCGATGACGAGCACCACCACCAGGACCTTCAGGACCACCACGATGGTCTCGAAGCGCGCCGCGTTCTTGATGCCGAGCGTCAGCAGATACGCGATCAGCAGACACAGCAGGGCGGCGAACAGATCGACCTTGTGACCGTCGCCCGTGCCCGGCGCACCCAGCATCCAGTTCGGCAGGTCGAGCCCCATCTCGCCGAGCAGGAAGCCGAAGTAGCCGGAGATGCCGATGGCGACCACCGCCACGATCGCCGTGTACTCAAGGAGCAGGTCCCAGCCGATGAACCAGCCGACCAGCTCGCCGAGGACCGCGTACCCGTACGTGTAGGCGGACCCCGCCTTCGGGATGAGGCCGGCGAACTCCGCGTACGACAGCGCGGCGGCCGCGCTCGCGACGCCCGCGATGAGGAACGAGACCAGGACCGCGGGCCCCGCCGTGCCGTTGGCGACCGTGCCCGCGAGGGTGAAGATGCCGGCGCCGATGATGCCGCCGACCCCGATCGCGGTGAGCTGCCACAGACCGAGGGAGCGGGTGAGCTGCTGCTCGCTGCTGCCCTCGGCCTCCTCGATGTGTTCGATGGGCTTGCGGCGCAGTACGCCCTGCCCCATCCGAAGTCCTCTGAGACCGGCCATGGGCTCCACCTCTTCGCGGACGACAGTCGGCTGACGGGCGATCATGATGGCCCAGCCGCGGCGGCGACGGAAGACGGCACGCTCTATGGGGTGTGAGGGTTCGCGTGAGGTTCTGGTGGTCAGGGCACCACGGTGACGGGCCAGCGCCCGGCCTTCACCAGCCGGATCGCGACCGACCCGACGATGCGGTGCCCGGCCTGTTCGGACGCGCCGACGACCACGGCGTCCGCCTTCAGCTCGTCCGCGGCGGTGACCAGGCCGTTGTACGGGTCGCCGCGGAAGGTGTGGAACTCCCAGCGCACCTCGTATATGCCCTTCACCCGCTCCGCCGCCTCCCTGATCTCGGCGATCAGACCCTCGGCGATCTCGTCCGTGGTGTCGGCCACGGGGACGCCGAGCGCGGCGCCGGTGGCCATGACGGGCTGGACGTAGACGACGGCGAGGAGAGCGCGCTGGCGGCGCGCGAGGCCGCCGGCGTAGGACGCGGCGCGCAGCGACGAGTCGGAGCCGTCCACTCCGACCACGATCACCTTGGGGCCGTCCGTACCGCGTTCGAACTGGTGTGGCTGCTCTGCGTTCACAGCGGTGAGGCTAGCGGAAACCCCAGGTCCCACAGGTGTTGGGGGCGCCACTTCCTGTACGGGCCCATCGCGGGCACTGCTGGTCCCATCGGGTGCTTTCGGGCGGCGGCGCGGCGTTGGAATCAGGCCCGCTGGGGTCACCGTGCGACGCATTGGTCATGAAATCAGATCAGAACGATCCAGGGCGGCGGGCCTTGTTCCGCGGCGCCGCGCTCCTCGGCCTCGCCGCCGTCGCCGGCTGTACCGGCACCGGAGGCGCCGGCGCTCCCCACTCGGCCGCCCCCGCCGCGGGAGGACCGCAGGCGGCCAAGGCGATGCGGCCCTCCCTGTACCGCCTCCAGCCCTTGGCCGGATACGGTCCGCCGCACGCGGCGCCCGAGCACCTGAAAGTACGGCGCGAGCCGATCCTCCAGATGGACGCCCACGACAGGAGCATGGTCCTCACCTTCGACGACGGGCCCGACCCCCGCTACACCCCGCAGATCCTGCGGACGCTGCGTGAACACGAGGTGCGAGCCATGTTCTTCGTCTGCGGGGAACAGGTCGAGTGGAACCGGGACCTGCTGCGCGAGATGGCCGACGACGGCCACGTGGTGGGCAACCACACCTGGACCCATCCCCTTCTGACCACGATGTCGCGCTCGGCGGTGCGCTCCGAGATCGAGCGGACCTGCGAGATCATCGACGACACGATCGGCGAGCCGCCCGCCTGGTTCCGCGCGCCGTACGGAGCCTGGAACCGCAACGTCTTCCGGATCGGCGCCGGACTCGGCATGGAACCCCTCGCCTGGACCCTCGACACCAACGACTGGACGGAGCCGGTGCCGGGCACCCGCGCCATCGTCCGGACGGTCCGGGCCGAGGCGGCCCCCGGCGTGGTGGTCCTCAGCCATGACGCGGGCGGTAACCGCTCCCACAGTGTTGCCGCCCTGCGCACCTATCTGCCGGAACTCCTCGAATCGGGCTATCGCATCATGGTGCCCAGGCGTCGGGGAGTCTGAGCCGGGTTTTCGCCCGCCGGGTCAGCGCACCTCGACCAGGCGGGCGAAGACGACGACGTTTCCGTCGTAGCCGTTCTCCTTGGAGAATCCGCCGCCGCACGTGATCACCCTCAGTTCGGACGCACCGGTGCTGCCGTAGACACGGTTCCCGGGGAAATTCGCCTTCTCGAAGACCTGGATGCCGTAGATCTCGAACACGGCGGTCTTCTGGTCCTGGCGCAGAACCTCGACGTGGTTTCCCTTTTTGAGCGAGCCGAGGCCGTAGAAGACCGCGGGCCCCTGGTCGTTGTCGACATGGCCGACGACGACCGCGGTGCCCTTCTCGCCCGGAGACACGCCACCGGTGAACCAGCCCGCGAGATTCGGGTCCTCGGGCGGCGGGGCTTCCACCCAGCCGTCCGGGTCGACCCCTACGGGCGTGACCGGGGCGTCCACCTGGAGCGCCGGGATCTTCACCCGGTTCGCCGCGGAGAACGGCAGCGGCTTCGGCGCCTTCGCGCCGGACGTGGACGGGGAGCGGAGATCCGCCGCCGCCGCGGATGCGGGCTGCGGGGGACCGATGTCGAATTCCCCCGTTCCATTGCGAATCAGCGCGAGTCCGGTGAGCAGAACCAGCGCGATCACGCCCCACGGCGCGCGCTTCTTCTGCTTACCCTCCTCGTCGGCCGGCTGGGACGAAGACATTCGTTCACCCCTCTCAACGCGGCGGCGAGACCGCGTCACTTGCGCTTACGAAAAAACTAAGCGCGGCGCACGCGGCGGGCCACAGAGCAGGTGCGAACGGGGCAACGCTTCCGCCGGTCAGGCGACGGGGCGGTGCGGTGACGGCTCGTCGGAACCCGTCGTGTGCCAAATGTGCGGGCCCGCGCCGCGCCACTCGACCAGATGGGGATCGTCGAGAGTCATGTCGGACTCGCCGAGCCCGGCCTCGCGCAGCAGCCGGACCAGGTCCTGATCACTGTGCGCGAGCCCGACGGCCCGCCCCCGCACGGTGACATGCCGCCCGCCCTCGGGCGCGGGAGGGTGTACGACGATAGGGGTGTGCCAGGCAGTCATGGCACCAGAGTGCGTCGCCGGGGCGCAGGGCGCAGCCCGCGCCCCACTGGAGAGGCAGGCAGTGATGACGGACAGCACCGCACCCACCGGTTTTCCGCGCGGCATCGGCGCTCCGGCGCTGCGCGCGCTCAACGCGGCCGGATACACGGAACTCGCCCAGCTCGCGGGCGTGCCCGTGAACGAGCTGAAGGCCCTGCACGGGATGGGTCCCAAGGCGCTGCGGGTCCTCGGCGAGGCGTTGGCCGAACAGGGCCTCGCGCTGGGCGGGCCGCGCTGACCGGGAGGTGAGCGCGGCCCGCCGGCCTCATCCTCCGGCGTGCGGGAACAGCATGAGGAACGGTTCCACGGTGGCTGCGACCCCGCGGCTGTAAGGCGCGTCGAGGTCCCAGACCAGGAAGAGCAGGAAGGCGATCAGCGCCGAGAAGAGCCCGGCGAGGACCAGTTCGCGTGCCGTTCTGCGGATCTGGAGTGCGAAGACCATGCCGATGGTGACGAGCCCTCCCGCGATCAGGCCGAACCAGACCACGCCCGGCATCGTGGCGCCGGTGGAGTCCGCGCGCGCGTTGCGGGCGTCGTCCGCGGCGGTGATCTGGTCGAGCAGCGGCTGATAGGCCTGCGCCTCGAAGTCCGTCTTCGGCTGGTAGTCGGTGACGTCGTGGCGCACTTTGTCGAGGAGCCGGGTCCCCTCGGCGGTGAGATGGCCCTTGTTCTTCATCGTGCGCCACTCGGTGGTGACGACATGGCTGACATAGGTGTCGACATCCGAGCGGATACGGGTTCTGACCTCCGTGGGATAGACGCGGACGCGTTCATGGATCTCGTGCAGCGCCTGCGCCTCGTTGCGTACGTGGTCCTGGGCGGCGCTGCGGCCCTCCCAGACGCCCGCGATGGCGAGGCCCAGGACGATCGCGTACACCACGCCGATCATCATCGTCATGTACTCGATGACGTCCGGGGTCTCGCTCGGGTCGTCGTCGTCACCGATCCGGCGCTGCTGAAGGACGGTCACGACGAGGACGACCGCGCACGCGGCCACCATCGCGAGGGTGAGAACAAGCCATTCCGACAACGGGACCTCCGGTGGTCAGCGCGGGCGCAGCGCGGCGACGGCGAGCACCGCGGGCGCGGTGATGAGCAGGGTGAGCGAGACCAGGGAAGGCCCGCCGCTCGGCGGCGCCTTACGGGGCGCGGGGCGGTATTCGGGGTAACTGACCGGCGTCGGCGAAGGCTTGGGACGCACCGTCGGCTTCGGGGCGGGCGGCGGCGGGGCCTTCACGGGTGGCGGAGGAGGAGGTGGTGGAGGAGGTGGTGGCGGCGGCGGTGGGGGTGGTGGTGGAGGAGGCGGTGGTGGTGGCGGTGGTTTGGGGGCCGGGGGCGGCGGGGGCTTCCGTGGCGGTGGCTTGACCGGGCCCGCCCGGCAGACGACGCCGTCACCGGCGCGGGCTATCGCATCGCCGCCTTCGCCGATCGAGGCGTACGCGCAGTCGTCGGCCGGGGTCAGCGCGGCCACCGTGGCACCGGCCGCGGGCGAGCCCATCAGCCAGACCAGCGCGAGCACCGCCACCACCCGTGTGACCAGGGTCGACCTGGCCCCTCTGGATCCGTACACGACGGAGATCATGGGCGGCGCGAGCCGCTGCCACGCCCCGGCCGCCGCGGATTGGTCCGAAGGTGGGGAGATGGGGGGCGCCAGGTTTGCCCGCGGCCACCGGAGCGCACGCCGGTCCCGCCCGAATGCGTCCCGCGCCCCCTCGCCGAAAAGAAAATTTCCGCCCCGTTGAACGCACCCGCAGTCGCCGCGCGTACCTAGGGCCATGTGCGGCCCCTTCCGGGATCGCACAACACCCAAGCAAACAGCGGGAGTTGGCAATGAACACCTGGCGGAGCGCCTCACTCGTAGCGACAGCTGCGGCCCTGCTGGCGCTGACGACGGCGTGCGGTCAGGACCAGGGCGACCAGTCGCCCAACGGCCAGTCCGTGGGCAACGCCGCCCCGGCGCAAGGCGGTTACGGCAACGGGGACGCGTACGGCGGCTCGGACGGCTACGGATCCGGGGACGCGAAGGACGCGGGGGCGGCCAAGGCCAAGCCGGCCGGGCAGCTCGCGACCTGGGACAGCAAGAAGCTCGGCCAGGTCCTCACGGACAGTGCGGGCTTCACGATGTACCGCTTCGACAAGGACACCGCGCAGCCGCCCAAGTCGAACTGTGACGACGCCTGCCTCAAGGCGTGGCCCGTGGTCCCCGCGGACGGCGCCGAGGCCGCGCCCGGCGTCGACCAGTCGCTGCTCGGCGAGGTCACCGCGGCCGACGGCACCAAGCAGCTGACGATCGACGGCTGGCCCATGTACCGGTACGCGATGGACACCAAGCCCGGCGACGCGAAGGGGCAGGGCGTAGGGGGCGTGTGGTACGCCGCCGGTCCCGACGGCAAGAAGGCGAGCCCCGCCGCCGCGCAGCCCGCCGACCTGGCCGGCCTTTCCACGCGCAAGGACCCGAAGCTCGGCGAGATCGTCGTCGACAAGAACGGAATGACCGTCTACCGGTTCCTCAAGGACTCGGCGTGGCCCATCAAGTCGAACTGTGTCGACACCTGCGCGGAGAACTGGCCGGCCGTCGCGCCCGTGGCGAAGAACGACACGAAGGGCATCCTCAAGAAGGGCTTCATGACGTACGACCGTCCTGACGGCGGCAAGCAGCAGACGATCAACTGCTGGCCGATCTACACCTACTCCGGTGACAAGAAGCCCGGCGACACCAATGGGCAGGGCGTGGGCGGCACTTGGTACGCCGCTTCGCCCGAGGGAAAGCCCGTGGGAGCGCCCAAGTAGGGGCACCGCGTAGAGTCTGCGACGGATTTGGCGAATCGCCGGTCTGTTCTCCCCGTGGTGACGCGGAGGGAGCAGGCCGGTTCTTTTCCGTTGCAACAGAGAGGGTTTCGGGGTGATTTCGGATCATTGCCATTCGGCACTTGCCGGAGGCAGTGACCGAGAACGGACGGTCAATTTCCGTTTTGACTCGCTCCATTGGCGGGCGATCAGTAGCCTCAGCTCGAACACCGGCTCGCCTACGCCTTGGAGACATTGATGGAGCGTCCCGCCTGGGCCCCTCAGGGCATCGACATCTCGGTGCCCAGTGTGTCCCGGATCTACGACTACTACCTGGGCGGTTCGCACAACTTCGAGGTGGACCGGGAAGCGGCCCGCAAGGCGATGGAGTTCCTGCCGGGGCTCCCGAAGATCATGCAGGCGAATCGTGCCTTCATGCGTCGGGCGGTGCGTTACGCGGTCCAGGCGGGCGTCACCCAGTTCCTGGACATCGGATCCGGAATCCCCACGTTCGGCAACGCCCATGAGGTGGCCCAGGCGGCCGACCCCGAAGCGCGCGTCGTGTACGTCGACCACGACCCGGTCGCCGTCGCGCACAGCCGGGCCGTCCTCGACGGCAACGAGCGCGCGGCCGTCGTGGCAGCCGACCTGCGCAAGCCCCGGGAGATCCTCGCGGCCCCCGAGGTCGGTGAACTCCTCGACCTGGACAAGCCGGTCGCCCTGCTCCTCGTCGCCGTCCTGCACTTCGTCGAGGACGCGGACGACCCGCAGGCCGCCGTCGCCGAGCTGCGGGACGCCCTCGCGCCCGGCAGCCTCCTAATCGTCACGCACGCCGCGTACGAGGGCATCCCCGTGCCCGCCGCGCGCGCCGCAGGCACGGTCGACGTGTACAAGAACATCCGCAACCCGCTGATCATGCGCTCGCGCGACGAGATCGCGCGGTTCTTCGAGGGATACGAGATGGTGGAACCCGGACTCGTGCAGATGCCCGAATGGCGGCCGGAGAACGCGCCCGCGGACGAGGACCCCTATGCCTTCTCGGGGTACGCCGGCGTGGGGCGCAAGGCGTGAGCGGCGAACCGGACGGACCCGAGGACAGACTGCGCAGGTTCGCCACCATCTGGAGCCGGGCGATCTTCCCGGTGACGGCGACCTCCCTGACCCGGATCGAGTTCGAGAAGGAACTCATGCCGCTCGCACGGCGGTTGCGGGACGCGCTCGGCGAGCGGACCCTCGACGCGCCCGCGGCCCAGGCCGTCGGCGCCTCCCTGATCGGCGTGCACTGCACCGACCCCGAGGCGCTCACCCGCACCCTCGACGTCGTCGACGCGTACCTCGTCCTGTACTGCCGTACCGACGACGACCGGCGCGAGGAAGAGCTGCGGGCGCGCTGCGCACGACTCCAGCACTCCGTCGCGGCCGGCTTCGCCCAGGCCCTGCGCGAGCGGACCCTCACCGAGCAGGAAGCCATCTCACGGGCCGCGTTGAGCGCGCGCAGCGCGGTGGCCGAGGCCCTGCACGCGAGCGAGGCGCGCTTCCGCGCGGTGTTCCACGGCGCGGCCATCGGCATCGGCATAGCAGACCTCGAAGGCACGGTCCTGGAGGCCAACGACGCGCTGGTGCGCATGTTCGGCGGCGCCGAGAACCTGGTGCGCGGTCGCAACGTCGTCGAGTGGACCCACCCCGACGACGCGCCGCACGTGTGGCGCCTGTACGCGGAACTGGTGCGCGGCGAGCGCGAGCACTACCGCGTGGAGAAGGCGTTCCACCGCCCCGACGGCACCTCCCTGTGGACGAACCTGACCGTCTCCCTCCTGCGGGACGCCGACGGCGTGCCGCAGTACCAGCTGGCGCTGATGGAGGACACCACCGAGCGTCGCCTCCTGAACCTGCGGCTGCGCTACGAGGCCACCCACGACGCGCTCACCGGGCTCCCCAACAGGACCCTGTTCTTCGAGCGCCTGGAGAAGGCGCTCGCGGCCGGCGACGGCATGCGCTTCGGCCTGTGCTACCTCGACCTCGACGGCTTCAAGACCATCAACGACAGCCTCGGCCATGCGGCGGGCGACCGACTCCTCGTCGAGGTCGCCGACCGCCTCCAGGCCTGCGCGACCGCGCCCGGAGAGATGGTGGCGAGGCTCGGCGGCGACGAGTTCGTCGCACTGACCACCGGCCGGGAGACAGTGTCCGAGGTCGACGACCTGGCCGGGCGCATCATGCACGCGCTGGCCGCCCCCATCCGTATCGACGGCCGCGAGCTGACCGTACGCGGGTCCATCGGCATCGTGGAGGGGCCCGCGGCGGGGGAGCGCAGCCCTGCGGAGGTGTTGCGCAGCGCCGACATCACCATGTACCGGGCCAAGTCGGCGGGCGGCAACCGCTACGAGCTCGCCGACCCCGAGGCCGACGCGCGCGCCATCACCCGGCACGGCCTCACCACCGCGCTGCCCGCGGCCTTGGAGCGGGGCGAGTTCTTCATCGAGTACCAGCCGCTCGTGCGCCTCGACGACGGCAGCGTGCGGGGCGCCGAGGCGCTGGTGCGGTGGCTGCATCCGCAGCACGGGGTGCTCGGGCCCGACCAGTTCATCCCCCTCGCCGAGGACACGGGCCTCATCGTGCCCCTCGGGCGCTGGGTCCTGGAGGAGTCCGTACGTCAGGCCCGGGTCTGGCAGGAGCGTTACGAGGACGCCGGGCCTCTGCGCATCAACGTGAATCTGTCCCCGATGCAGCTCACCCACCCGGGCCTCGTCTCCGACACGGTCGACATCCTGGAGCGCTTCGGGCTCGCACCCGGCGCGCTCTGCCTTGAGGTCACCGAGTCCGCCCTGATCGGCGCGGACGACGATCTCCTCAAGCCGCTGCGCCGGCTCGCCGAGATGGGTGTGGACATCGCGCTCGACGACTTCGGTACGGGCTACTCGAACCTCGCGAACCTGCGCCGGCTCCCGGTGAGCGTCCTCAAGCTGGACCGCTCCTTCACACAGGGAATGCAGCGGTTCCCTGCCGACCGTGTCGACCTGAAGATCGTCGAGGGCATCGTCGGGCTCGCGCACAGCCTCGACCTCTCGGTCACCGTGGAGGGCGTGGAGACGGGCGCGCAGGCCGAGCAGCTGCGCGACCTGGGCTGCGACACCGCGCAGGGCTGGTACTACGCGCGCCCCGGCCCGCCGGACCGCCTGCACGAGCTCGCCCTGTGCGACGCGACGGGGTGAGGGCCCGGTGATCCGCTGGGTGTACGCCTTCGTCGACCGGCCCGCGGAGCGGTTCGGGGTGGCCTGCGACTTCTGGACGCGGGTCACGGGGACGACGCTGTCCGCTCCTCGCGGCGACCACGACGAGTTCGCGACGCTGCTGCCGGACGGCTCCGCCGATCCGTACCTGAAGGCGCAGGCGGTCAACGGCCCCGGCGGCGCACACCTGGACTTCGCGGTGGACGACCTTGCTCGGACGACGCGCCTGGCGCGCCGCCTCGGCGCGACACCCGTCCACGCGGAGGACGGCCTGGAGGTCCTGAGCTCACCCGGCGGCCAGCTGTTCTGCCTGGTCCCGTGGTCCGGCGAGCACCGGCGCCCCGACCCCGTCACGGCCCCCGACGGGACGAGGAGCCACCTGGACCAGGTCTGCGTGGACCTGGCTCCGTCGGTGTACGAGGCGGAGATCGACTTCTGGACCGAGTTCACGGGCTGGACCTCGACGCCGGACAGGCTCCCGGAGTTCCACGCGATCCGCCCCCCGGCGGAACTCCCGGTACGAATCCTGCTGCAACGCCTCACGACGGCCCGCCCCACCGGCGCCCACCTGGACCTGGCCTGCACAGACATCGAAGCAACGCGCACCTGGCACGAATCCCTGGGCGCGACACTCCTGGCAAGGCACAGTCACTGGCTGGTCCTACAGGACCCCACGGAAACGACCTACTGCCTGACGTCCAGACCTCCCGAGTAACCAACGGGCCCCCGACGCTCAGGCCTACGCAAATCCCACGAACCCCCTCAGGGGCGCGGGGAACTGCGCAAATCCCACGAACGACCGGCACCCGACAAAACACTCCGACCCCCACGATCGGGGGCGCGGGGAACCGCGCAAATCCCACCCACCACCGGCACCAGACAAAGCACCCCGCCCCCACGATCAGGGGCGCGGGGAACTGCGCAACCCCCCCAAAGACGACCCGCACACATCCCCCGCCAAAAGAATGCGTCACCGCTCAAGCAGCATCCGCTGAAGCTCCCGCGCAGCCCGAGGCGGAGCCACGTCGCTGCGATGGGCCAGCGCAATCGTCCGGTGCAGCCCGGGACGGGCCAGCGGGGTCACCCGCAGATCGGCCCCCGCCCGCGTGGCGACCATGTGCGGCACGACGGCCACCCCCAGCCCCGCCCGCACAAATCCCAGCACCGCGTCCATCTCCCCGCCCTCCACCGCGAAATCCGGCTCGAACCCCTCCGCCCGGCACGCGGCAACGGTCAGTTCCCGCAGGTCATAGCCGTGCCGGAACATCACAAGCCGCTCGCCCTCAAGATCGGCGATGTGCACGGACCGCCCCCGCCCGGGCCGCGGCGCGTCCGGTGACGAGACGACCACCAGGTCCTCCCGCAGCAGCTCCACGGTCGTCAGCGCGGGCGCCGGCGCGGGCAGCGGCAGCACCACGAGCGCCAGATCCAGCGCGCCGCGCGCGAGTTCGCGTACGAGGTCGAGGGAGCCGCCCTCCTCGATCATCAGCCGGATGCCGGGATACCGGTCGTGAAAGGTGCGGAGCACGTCGGGCAGCAGACCCGTGCACAGCGAGGGCGTGGCACCGAGCCGCACCCGGCCGCTCTTGAGCTGCGCCAGCTCCTGCACCTCCTGTCGCGCCGTGTCCGCGTCGGCGAGGATGCGGCGGGCCAGTGGCAGGAGCGCCTCGCCCGCGTCGGTGAGCGTGATGTTCCCGCGGGCGCGCAGGAAGAGATCCGCGCCCAGCTCCCGCTCCAGGGACCGGATCTGCTGGGACAGCGACGGCTGGGCGACATGGACGGCCTCGGCGGCCCGGGTGAAGTGCCGGGTCTCGGCGACCGCGACGAAGTACTGGAGCTGCTGGAACTGCATGACCCCCACAGTAATCGCTCGATAGCCTGTGCCTATGGAAATGAGCCGGACCATGTCTTGGACCGATCGGGCTCATCGGCTCTAGCGTGCGTGGCATGGCTCTGGCAACACGGACGGACCGACGGCCGTCCATGACGCGTACGCTCTGGGACTCGTCCGTCGGCAAGAAGACAGTGATGGCCGTGAGCGGCCTGATCATGCTGCTCTACTTGGTCGTCCACATGATCGGCAACCTGAAGATCTTCTTCGGGCCGGGCGAGTTCAACCACTACGCCCACTGGCTGCGCACGGTCGGTGAGCCGTTCATGCACTACGAGTGGACGCTGTGGCTCGTCCGCGTCGTGCTCGTGGTCGCCGTCGTCGCACACGCCACGTCCGCGTACCAGCTGAGCCGACGCGACATCAGGGCCCGCCCGGCCAAGTACGTGCACAAGAAGGCGCGTTCGAGCTACGCCACGCGCACGATGCGCTGGGGCGGCATCATCCTCGCGCTGTTCATCGTGTGGCACATCCTCGACCTGACAACCGGCACCGCGCACCCGGGCGGCTTCCAGCCGGGCCACCCGTACCAGAACGTGATCGACACCTTCTCCACCTGGTACGGCGACGTCGTCTACATCGCCGCGGTGCTCGCGCTCGGCCTGCACGTCCAGCACGGCTTCTGGAGCGCGGCGCAGACCCTCGGCGTGGGCAGCGCGACCCGCGACCGGGTCCTGAAGACCATCGCCAATGTTCTCGCGCTGCTGCTCACGGCCGGCTTCGTCGCCGTACCCGTGGGCGTCATGACCGGAGTGGTGAGCTGACCCATGAATTCCTACGCGGAGTACGCGACCGGAGAGCCGGTCGTCGACACCAAGGCCCCCGAGGGCCCCGTCAACGAGCGCTGGGACACCCGCCGCTTCGAGGCGAAGCTGGTCAACCCGGCCAACCGCCGCAAGCACACCGTGATCGTCGTCGGCACCGGCCTGGCCGGCGGCTCCGCGGGCGCCACGCTCGCCGAACAGGGCTACCACGTCGTCCAGTTCTGCTACCAGGACTCCCCGCGACGCGCCCATTCGATCGCCGCGCAGGGCGGCATCAACGCCGCGAAGAACTACCGCAACGACGGCGACTCCGTGCACCGTCTCTTCTACGACACGGTCAAGGGCGGCGACTTCCGCGCCCGTGAGTCGAACGTCCACCGCCTTGCGCAGATCTCCGTGGAGATCATCGACCAGTGTGTCGCGCAGGGCGTCCCGTTCGCCCGCGAGTACGGCGGCCTGCTCGACACCCGCTCCTTCGGCGGCGTCCAGGTCTCCCGTACGTTCTACGCCCGCGGCCAGACGGGCCAGCAGCTCCTCCTCGGCGCGTACCAGGCGCTGTCCCGGCAGATCGCCGCCGGGAACATCGAGATGCACGCGCGCACCGAGATGCTCGACGTGATCGTCGTCGACGGCAAGGCGCGCGGCATCGTCGCCCGCGACCTGGTCACCGGGAAGATCGACACGTACTTCGCCGACGCCGTCGTCCTCGCGTCCGGCGGCTACGGCAACGTCTTCTACCTATCGACGAACGCCATGAACTCCAATGCGACGGCGGTGTGGCGGGCCCATCGCCGCGGCGCCTACTTCGCGAACCCCTGCTTCACCCAGATCCACCCCACGTGCATCCCGCGCACCGGCGACCACCAGTCGAAGCTGACGCTGATGAGTGAGTCGCTGCGCAACGACGGCCGGATCTGGGTCCCCAAGGCCAAGGGCGACGACCGCCCGCCGAACAAGATCCCCGAGGACGAGCGCGACTACTACCTGGAGCGCATCTACCCGTCCTTCGGCAACCTCGTGCCCCGCGACATCGCCTCGCGCGCCGCGAAGAACGTGTGCGACGAGGGCAGGGGAGTGGGCCCCGGCGGCCAGGGCGTGTACCTCGACTTCGCCGACGCGATCAGCCGCATGGGCAAGAAGGCCGTCGAGGAGAAGTACGGCAACCTCTTCGACATGTACGCGCGGATCACCGCGGAGAACCCCTACGAGGTGCCGATGCGGATCTACCCCGCCGTGCACTACACGATGGGCGGCCTGTGGGTCGACTACGACCTGCAGACGACGATCCCGGGCCTCTTCGCGGTCGGTGAGGCCAACTTCTCCGACCACGGCGCGAACCGCCTCGGCGCGAGCGCGCTCATGCAGGGTCTGGCCGACGGCTACTTCGTGCTGCCGTCGACCATCAACGACTATCTCGCGCGCAACCCGCACCACGAAGAGGTGAGCAGCGAACACCCCGTCGTCCAGGAAGTGTTGGCCGAGACCGAGGACCGCCTCCACCTCCTCCTCGCCGTCGACGGCGACCGCACCCCCGACTCCTTCCACCGTGAACTCGGCGAACTCATGTGGGAGTTCTGCGGCATGGCCCGTACGGACGAAGGCCTGCGCAAGGCCCTCGACCGGATCCCGCAGATCCGCGAGGAGTTCTGGCGCCGCATCAAGGTGCCGGGCACCGGCGAGGAGTTCAACCAGTCGCTGGAGAAGGCCAACCGCATCGTCGACTACCTGGAGCTCGCCGAGCTCATGTGTCTCGACGCCCTGCACCGCGCCGAGTCCTGCGGCGGCCACTTCCGCGAGGAGTCCCAGACCCCGGACGGCGAGGCCGCCCGCCGCGACGAGGAGTTCTCCTACGCGGCCGCCTGGGAGTTCACCGGCACCGGTGACGCCCCCGTCCTGCACAAGGAAGACCTCGTCTTCGAGTACGTCCACCCCACTCAGCGGAGCTACGCATGAAGCTCACCCTGCGCGTCTGGCGCCAGAAGAACGCCGACGCCGAAGGCGCCATGTCCACGTACGACGTGGACGGCATCTCGCAGGACATGTCGTTCCTGGAGATGCTCGACACGCTCAACGAGGAGCTCATCCTCAAGGGCGACGACCCCGTCGCGTTCGACCACGACTGCCGTGAGGGCATCTGCGGCGCCTGCTCGCTCGTCATCAACGGCGACGCGCACGGCCCCGAGCGGACCACGACCTGCCAGCTCCACATGCGGTCCTTCAAGGACGGCGACACCATCGACATCGAGCCGTGGCGTGCCTCCGCCTTCCCCGTGGTGAAGGACCTCGTCGTCGACCGGACCGCCTTCGACCGGATCATCCAGGCCGGCGGCTACATCAGCGCGCCGACCGGGGCAGCGCCCGAGGCGCACGCGACACCCGTGCCCAAGCCCGACGCGGACTTCGCGTTCGAGCACGCCGAGTGCATCGGCTGCGGCGCGTGCGTGGCTGCCTGCCCGAACGGCTCGGCGATGCTGTTCACCTCGGCGAAGGTCAACCACCTCAACGTCCTGCCGCAGGGCGCGCCCGAGCGCGAGACCCGTGTCCTCGACATGGTCGGGCAGATGGATGCCGAGGGCTTCGGCGGCTGCACACTGACGGGCGAGTGCGCGACGGCGTGCCCGAAGGGGATCCCGCTGCCGTCGATCGCCGCGATGAACAAGGAGTGGCTGCGGGCGACCCGCAAGGTCAGCAGGGGCTGAGGCCGTACGGCCGACGCACGCAAGACGTCCCGCGGCACAGCGCGGGCGGGCGGGACCGGGAGTGGTGCTCAACCCCCGGTCCCGTCAGGATTTCCGGCCCCGCATCGTGTCCGGGTTTGTGCCCGGGCGCCCCTGTGGGCTTCTGCCATTCAACATCCGCACATCCGGGATCCCGCTGGCGGCCACGCGCACGCCAGCGCACGGCGGAAGAACGTAACCGGACAGGCCGCGCTCCCCAGCGGCCCTGTCCGCCCACGTGCCGCTGAGGCCCCTGTCCCGGAGAGAGCCATGACCGTCCCCACCCTCGCCCCCGCCGCGCCGCCCGCCGCAGGGACCACCCACTACACCGTCACCCTGGCCCGCGACGAGGCCGATGTCAGGGCCGCGCAGCGGCTGCGCCACGACGTCTTCGCCCTGGAGATGGGCGCCGTGCTCGCCACGCCCGAACCCGGCCTCGACATCGACGCCTTCGACGCGTACTGCGACCACCTTCTGGTCCGTGACACCACCACCGGACAGGTCGTCGGCACCTACCGGCTGCTGCCGCCCGAGCGCGCCGCGGTCGCGGGGCGGCTCTACTCGGAGGGCGAGTTCGACCTCGGCCCGCTCGCCGCGATCCGCCCCGGCCTTGTCGAGGTCGGCCGCTCCTGCGTCCACCCCGACCACCGCGACGGCGCCGTCATAGGCCTGATCTGGGCGGGCATCGCGCGCTACATGGAGCGCGGTGGTCACGAGTGGCTGGCCGGCTGCTGCTCCCTGCCGCTCGCCGACGGCGGACAGCTCGCCGCGGGCACCTGGGACCGGGTGCGGGACAAGTACCTCGCGCCCGAGGAGTTCCGCGTACGTCCCCGGCTGCCCTGGTCCTCCGAGGGCGTCGAGCGCCAGGGACGCACCGAGCTGCCGCCGCTCCTGCGCGGCTATCTTCGGCTCGGCGCCTGGGTGTGCGGAGAGCCGGCCCACGACCCGGACTTCGGCGTCGCCGACCTGTACGTACTGCTGTCGATGCGCAGCGTCAACCCGCGCTACATGCGGCACTTCCTCTCGCTCGCCCCGGCCTGGTGAGCGCCTGGCTGCCCAGCGCGCCCTGCACCCCGCAGAGCTGCGCCCAGGCGGACGGAGCCGTGGCGGGCGCGCCGCGCGCCGTGCTCCGGCTCCTGGTACTCGTGTTCGTCACGGCCCTCGGCGTCGCCCTGACACCCGTGGTGGGACGCTGCCCGTCCCGGGTGCGCGACGCCCTGGTCAGACGCTGGTGCCGGGGTCTGGTGCGGGCGGTGGGGGTGCGCGTGCGGATCACGGGGGCCGTCGTGCCGGCCGGGGGAGTGCTCGTCGTGGCCAATCACATCTCGTGGCTCGACATACCGCTGACCGCTGTGGCCCGCCCGGCCCGCATGCTCGCCAAGCGGGAGGTGGCCTCCTGGCCCGTGGCCGGGCCGATCGCCGCGCGGGGCGGCACGCTCTTCATCGAGCGGGACCGGCTGCGGGCCCTGCCCGACACCGTCGCGCGGATCGCCGACGCCCTGCGCGCCGGTGCCGCGGTGGCCGCGTTCCCCGAGGGCAGTACGTGGTGCGGCCGCGCGCAGGGACCCTTCCGGCGTGCCGTGTTCCAGGCCGCCCTGGACGCCGGTGTGCCGGTGCAGCCGGTGCGGATCTCCTACCGGACCGCCGGGGGAGCCCTCAGCACCGCGCCCGCGTTCGTCGGCGACGACCCGCTCCTCGCGTCCCTGTGGCGGATCGCCGTGACGCGCGGAACAGTCGCCGAGATGGAGGTGCTGCCCGTGATCGTCCCGGGCGGCCATCCCGACCGCAAGAGCCTCACGGAGGAGGCGGAGACGGTCATCGTCCGCGGGGGCGGATTCGGCGGCGGGCCGCGCATCCCGCATCCGACACCCGGCGGTGACCGGGCCCCCGTGCGGGCCGCTTGAGAGGTGACCCCGGCCGCGACAGGTCACCGTGACAGGTCACCGGGCCAGCGCGCGGGCCAGATAGGGAGCCGTACGGCTGCCCCTGGCCCGCGCCACCTCCGCGGGCGGGCCCTGGGCGACGATGTGTCCGCCCTCGTCGCCGCCGCCCGGTCCCATGTCGATGACCCAGTCGGCGCCGGCCACGACCGTCATGTCGTGCTCGACGACGACCACCGAGCTGCCCGTGTCGACGAGACCGTGCAGCTGCCGCATCAGGACCTCGGTGTCGGCGGGGTGCAGACCCGCCGTGGGCTCGTCGAAGAGATAGAGGGTGTGGCCGCGCCGCACCCGCTGCAACTCGCCCGCCAGCTTGATGCGTTGGGCCTCGCCGCCGGACAGCTCGGTGGCGGGCTGGCCGAGCCGCAGATAGCCGAGGCCCACGTCCAGGAGAGTACGCAGACTGCGGACGACGGCCGGGGCGTCGTCGCCCGCCTCCTCGAAGAACGCGGCGGCGCCCTCCACCGTCATGTCGAGAACCTCCGCGATGTTCCTTCCCCGGTAGCGGACTTGGAGGGTCGCGGAGTTGTAGCGCGCGCCGCCGCAGTCCGGGCAGGGCGCGTACGTGCTCGGCAGGAAGAGGAGCTCGACGCTGACGAAGCCCTCGCCCTGGCAGGTCTCGCAGCGGCCTCCGGCCACATTGAAGGAGAACCGTCCCACGCCGTACTTGCGGGCCTTCGCCTCGTCGGTGGCCGCGAACACCTTCCGTACGACGTCGAACAGGCCCGTGTACGTGGCCAGGTTGGAGCGCGGCGTGCGCCCGATCGGCTTCTGGTCGACCACGACGAGGCGGCCCACGCCCTCCAGTTCCTCGGTGATCGAGCCGATGAGCGTGGACTTCCCGGAGCCGGAGACACCGGTGACGGCCGTGAACGTCGACAGCGGTACGTCCACCGACACGTCGCGCAGATTGTGCCGGGTCACCGGGCCGACCCTCAGCCTGCCGCGCGGCTCCCGCACCGTGCGCGCGGGCATCGGCTCGCGGCCGAAGAGGAAGCGCGCCGTCGCCGAGTCCGCGACGGACGCCAGGTCCGCCACGGGACCGCTGTGCAGGACGCGGCCGCCGTGCTCGCCCGCCAGCGGGCCGACGTCGACGAGCCAGTCGGCCTTGCGGACGACATCCATGTGGTGCTCGACGACGAACACCGAGTTGCCGGCCGCCTTGAGCCGGTCGAGGACCGTGAGGAGCGACTCCGTGTCGGCCGGGTGCAGGCCCGCCGACGGCTCGTCGAGCACGTAGACCACACCGAACAGGCCGGAGCGCAACTGCGTTGCCAGGCGCAGGCGTTGGAGCTCGCCGGCGGACAGCGTGGGCGTGGCGCGGTCCAGGCTGAGGTAGCCGAGGCCGAGCTCGGTGACGGTGGCGATCCGGGCCAGGAGGTCGCCGGTGAGGACCCGCGCGGTCTCGGAGGCGTCGCCCGGGACGTCGAGGATCTTCGCCAGGTCCGCGAGCGGCAGACGCGCGAGATCCGCGATGGAACGGCCGCCGAAGGTCACCGCGAGCGACTCGGCCCGCAGCCGCGCCCCGCCGCACGTCGGGCAGGGCGCGCTGTCGAGGAACCGCTCCGCTTTCGTGCGCAGCGTCTGGCTCTTGGAGTCCGCGAACGTCTTGAGGACGTAGCGGTTCGCGCTCATGTACGTGCCCTGGTAGGGGCGTTGGATCCGGCCCGCGTCGCGGACGGGGTGCACGGTGACGACGGGCTGGTCGTCCGTGAAGAGGATCCAGTCCCGTTCGTCCTGCGGCAGTTCACGCCAAGGCCGGTCGATGTCGTGTCCGAGCGTGTCCAGGACGTCGCGCAGGTTCTTGCCCTGCCAGGCACCCGGCCACGCGGCGATCGCGCCCTCGCGGACGGACAGGGACGGGTCGGGCACGAGGAGCGCCTCCGTCGTGCGGTGCACCACGCCGAGCCCGTGACAGTCGGGGCACGCCCCGGCCGCCGTGTTCGGCGAGAAGGCGTCGGAGTCCAGCTGTTCCGCGCCCGGCGGATAGTCGCCCGCACGCGAGAACAGCATGCGCAGCGAGTTCGACAGCGTTGTCACCGTGCCGACGGACGAGCGGGACGTGGGGGAGGAGCGGCGCTGCTGGAGTGAGACCGCCGGCGGAAGGCCGGTGATCTCGCCGACCTTGGGGGCGCCCACCTGGTGAATGAGGCGGCGCGCGTACGGGGCCACGGACTCGAAGTAGCGGCGCTGCGCCTCGGCGTAGATCGTGCCGAACGCGAGAGAGGACTTCCCCGAGCCGGAGACCCCCGTGAAGACGGCGAGCACGTCGCGCGGGATGTCCACGTCGACGCCCCGCAGATTGTGCTCACGGGCACCCCGCACACGGACGAACGGATCGTGGTCGGGCTCGTGCATGGTGCGGGCTCCGTAGGGTGGCTCGGATGAGGTGTCACGCAGGGGCAAACCCTACGATTCTAGGTCGTGGGGGGCCCGTGCCGGGGGGCCGCCGGGGGGGCGGGGGGGGGGGGGGCCCGCCCCGAGACCCCCCCCCCCCCCCCCCCCCCCCCCCCCCCCCCGGGGGAGA